>NZ_AOLW01000018.1 GCF_000336615.1 Haloarcula amylolytica JCM 13557 | reverse complement strand
AGGCCCCCTGGCGGCTGACGACCGCCGGCTGTGCCGACATCATCTCGAACTACACCGCGGTCCGGGACTGGCAGCTTGCCCACCGCCTGAAAAACGTCCACTACTCCGAGTACGCCGGTGCGCTCTCCCAGATGACTGCCGAGATGCTCGTCGAGAGCGCCGATTCGATAAAACAGGGTCTGGAGGAGTCCTCGTGGATCGTCGTGAAAGCGCTCGTCTCCTCCGGCGTCGCGATGTCCATCGCCGATTCCTCGCGTCCGGCAAGCGGCGCGGAACACCTGTTTTCCCACCAGCTGGACCGGCTCGTCCCCGACGGCGCGCTCCACGGCCATCAGGTCGGTGTCGGCTCGATCATGACCGAGTACCTCCACAGCGGCCAGAAAGGCAAGTGGAAAGACGCCAGAGACGCGCTGGCGGCCATCGGCGCGCCGACGACGGCGGACGAGCTCGGCATCGACGACGAGACAGTGATCGAGGCGCTGACCACGGCCCACCAGATACGGGACCGCTACACGGTACTCGGGGACGGGATGAGCGAAGAAGCGGCGATAGAAGCAGCAACAGTCACTGGTGTTATCTAAACTAGTTCTGCGACCGCGACATCGCTCGAGTCGTCCCATCGAATCGACGCGTCGACTTCCTCGGCTATCTCGGCGTCACTGCCGCCGGGCGCGGCGCTGTTGACTTCGGCGTCGAACACGATACTGAGTCGATACACCGTCTCGGCGTCCTGATCTGTCTCGTTTCGCACGCCACAGATGGTCGCCCGAACCGCGTCCCGAATGGTACACGAGACGCCGGCTGTTTCGGTGACGACTCGTTCGGCCGCTGCCGCCGGCCGCTCGGCCCCCTGTGTCTGTCCCTGTGGGATCTCCCAGGACCCGTCGGCGTCGCTGAGTAGCACGTCGCCCGACTCGTTGTGGACGAACGCGTGTACATCCACCTGCCCCTCTCGCGAGCGTTCGACAGCGCGCTGGTACCCCTCCGCCCCCACCGAAAAGGTGGTCTGGTCCACCGGCGTCGAGCCGAACTCCTGTTCGAGCCGGGCGAGGCGTTCCTGCACCCGCGCTCGCGAGCGCTCGGCTATCTCCATACGAAACGGTGCTTCGGCAGCGTAATAAATCCGCCTGAACGCTCTCATAGTTTGAAACTACCCTGTGCGCCGGCTGTGATTCCCTGTAATACCGCCCGTCACAGCATTCGGTCGGACCTCTCAGACGTGCTTGTTGAGGAACTCGACGACAGCGGTGTAGGCCTCGATGCGGTTCTCCCGCTTGCTGATGCCATGTCCTTCGTCGTCGAAGACGAGTTTCTCCACGGGAACTCCCCGTTCGGCCGCCTGCTCGGCGATCTGCTCGGCCTCGCCGACTGGAACACGCGGATCGTTGGCCCCGTGGAGGACGAACAGCGGCGCGTCGATGCGGTCGACGTTGTTGATGGGCGAGATGGATTCGAGGAACTCGCGGTCTTCGTCAAGGGAGCCGTACTCGGCCTCGCGGAGTTCGCGTCGCCAGTCACCGGTGTTCTCAAGAAACGTCACGAAGTTGGCGATGCCGACCACGTCGACGCCGGCCGCCCAGAGGTCGGGGTACTCCGTCAGCGCCGCCAGCACCATGAAGCCGCCGTAGGAGCCGCCCATCGCCACGATTCGGTCGGGGTCGACGGCCGGGTGGGCGTGGAGCCAGTCGACGCCGGCCCGCAGGTCCTTCACCGAGTCCAGCCGCTTTTCCACGTCGTCGAGGTGCGTGTAAGCCTTCCCGTAGCCGGTCGACCCGCGGACGTTGGGCTCAAAGACCGCGTAGCCTCGCGAGAGGAAGTACTGGGTCAGGCCCGAGAACGACGGGCGGCGCTGGCTCTCCGGGCCGCCGTGGATGTCGACGATGACGGGCGTGTCGCCGTCAGCACCGGCCCCGTTAGCTGCCCCGTCCGGCAGCGAGAACAGCGCCGGAATCTCTCGCCCGTCGAAGGAGTCGAACCGGACGACCTCTGGCTCGATGAACGTCTCGCGCGGGATGCCGGCCGTCGAAGCGGCCGTCCACTGCTCGCTCTCGCCCGTCTCGGTCTCGACGACGAACACGTTGGTATTGACCCGCCGCCCGGTGACGCTAACGGCGAAACGCTCGGCGTTGGGTCCCCAGGCGACGCCGCCAGCCAGCCCGCCCGGCAGGTCCGGCGTCGGGAACGTCTCGATGGTCGTCGGCCCCGTCAGTTCGCCGACGGTGAGTTCGTTGTAGCCGTCGACGTTGCGCGAGTACACGAGGCGGCCGCTGTCCTCGTCCAGCGCGACGCCGTCGATGTTCCACTGGTCGTCTGAGCGCACGACGTCGAGGTCGCCGTCGAGCGAGAGGCGGGCCAGTTCGAGCGTGTCGCTCTCCGCATCGGTCACAAGATACACCGAATCGCCGTCTGGTCCCCACGACGCGCTCGTGTAGCGGACCTTCCCCTCGTGCGGCGTGAGATGGCTGAGGTCCCCGCTGTCGATGTCCAGCACGTAGATGTCCTGGTCGAAACTGGAGTGGGCTTCGCTGACCAGCAGGCGCTCGCCGTCGGGCGAGAACCCGCCCACGGAGAGCCAGCCGTCGCCCTCCCAGACCAGGTCCGCGTCGTCGCCGGTCGCGGCGCGGTCCTGCACGTAGATATCGAACACGGCCTTGTCGCGGCGGTTCGACGCGAAGGCGAAGCGTTCGCCGTCGGGCGACCAGCCGCCCCAGCGGTGCTTCGCGTCGGGCATTCCGGTGAGTTCGTGGACGCGCCCGTCCGCGTCGAGCCGGTATAGCTGCGCCCGCTCGTTGCCGCCCTCGTCCATGCCGAAGACGAGTTCCTGGCGTTCGGGCGAGAAGTCGACGAAGCTCACGGTGTCGTCGTAGAAGGTCAGCTGCTCGGGCCAGCCGTGGGGCTCGGTGAGCGACCAGAGCTGGGCAACGCCGGTCGTGTTCATCAGGAAGGCGAGCGTCCCGTCCGGCGCGAACGAGCTGCCGTAGGCGCTCCGGACGTTGAGATAGCGCGAAAGGTCGTACGCGGTCACAACCGGAGGGAGGGCAGGGACCGGCAAAACCCTTTGTGGCGGCCGTGGTCTGATTCAGCGGAACGCGGCGGCTGTTACCCAGAAAGCCGCTTGAGCGGCTCCTCACCCTGCCACCGGGCGTACGCGTACGAGGCGACGAGGAGGATGCCACCCAGCACGAGGAACGAGAGGGTCCGGGCGAGCGTATCGAGCCCCTGCGTATCGTAGAGGAACACCTTGGTTGTCACCAGGCCGAGGACGACGACGCCCTGGAGCCGGCGACTGCGGGCGTCAAACGCGAGGCCAGCCCCGACGAACGCGAGCCCCAGGACGGCCCATGCGACCGATAGCCCGGCCCCCGAAAGCTCCAGTCCCAGGAACACCACCGCGAGCCCGGTCGCTGTCCAGGCGTACGGAGCAGCCATAGAGAGTTCGCGGTCAATGCCGGGAACCGTCGTCGATGCCCCGCCGAACCACCGACCGAGCGCGTAGAAGACCGCGATTCCCAGCAGATAGGCGGCCGGACGGCCCGTCACGGTCACAAGTGGGTCTGCAAGCGAGAACGCCGGTAATCTGGTCGCGTCCACAGCGAGCAGTTTGGCGACGGTCCCGATGGCGACGAGGTGCCCGCCGATACGAACTGCCCTCGCGTCGCGGCGAGATCCGAGCGCTAGCGCCCCACAGAGCAGGCCGAGAAGTCCGGCGGTCGCAAAGAACGGGTCGGCCGCGAGGACGACGCTGACGGCGAGGAGCACGACGGCAAGCATCCCAGCGGCGCTGTCTTGCTGTCCGAGGCGTGACCCCGTGACGGCGTAGACGCCGACGAGGGCGAGTCCGACTGCGCCGACAGCCACTCCGTCCGGCGCTGTCGGGATGAGTCGACGAACGACGCCTTCCAGCAGGATCGCGGCGAACACGGCATTGAGACCGGTCGTCGCTTCCACCAGTCGGCGGTGCCATCGGTCTGTTCGGTCGCTCGCACGGAGCACGTACACACCAGCGGCGTAGACGGCGAACGTCGCGGTGAGTATGGCGGTGGCAACCGCTTCGGGTGGCTCTAGCCTGTTCATCCAGGCGATGTGGAGCACGTAGGCCGGGACGACGCTGCCGAGGACGAGCCGGCTCCACGGCCGGACGGCTGCGATGGTCACCAGCCCGGCCGTGAGAAGCACGACGTAGGCCGGCGAGACGACGAAGGAACCGGCGTCGAGTCCGACGTAGGCAGTGACGTATCCCAGCAGGAACGCCTCGCCAGCGACGGCCGGCGCGTGGTCCCGCACCGAGACGACCGCTGTGGCGGCCACGAGAGCTGTCAGGACCAGCATGACCACCCACAGCGGCGCTCCGATGGCGGCGCGGTACGATTCGAAGCCGTAGGCCGCGTAGACGCTGAAATACGCGATTGCGAGGCCGGTTCCCGCGACGAGTCGGCCCCACCGGTCGTAGCCCTGCCGCTCGGCGGCGTACCGGCCGCCAGCGAGCAGTATGAGCCCGCCTGCTGTGCCGATTAGCACGCGCCCGAGCGGACCGAGGTAGCCCGCCTCGATGGCCAGGCGGATGAAGAAGACGACGCCGACCACCAGCGCGAGTCCGCCGACCCCGCCGAGCCACTTCATCCCGATGTCGCGCTCCCAGTTCCGCTCGCCGGACGGCGCTCCGCTGTCGGCTGTCTCGCCGGTCGCTGTCCCTGACTCCGAACCGTGTGTGGCCTCCGATCCGGGAGCCGCTGCGTCCGCTTCAGTGGTTGCAGTTTCGTCCCCGGCAGACGGAGGCGGGTCGGTGTCGAGTGCCGATTCCAGGGCGGTGATGCGTGTCTGGAGGGCATCGACCTCGGCGCGGAGGTCCCGTACTTCCGCTTCGAGGTCGTCATCATCACTCATACACTGACACGTTGCGCGGTCGCTGTAATAAACATCCAGTCGAACGACAGTTCCGGCGGCCAATCCGCCATCTGTCGCCGTCAACCGCGAACGGGTGGATTTTTGAGCGGCCACGTCGTCGCACCTGTATGCGTGTCGCGGTCGTCGCCATGGAGACGAGTCAGTACCGGGACACAGTGGGCCGGACCCGGCTGGAGCGGGTGGCTACCGAACTCGCCGCTGCCGGCCACGACGTGACCGTGTTCTGTTCGCAGTGGTGGCCGGGGTTCGACAATCAGCGCGAGCGCGACGGCGTCACGTACCGCGCCGTCACCGTCTCGCCGACTGTCCCTTCTTTCTGTGTCCGCCTCCCGGCCATGCTCGCCCGGTTCCGCCCGGACGTCGTCCACGTCCACCCGACGCCGTCGTCGGTCGCACTCGCGGCCAAGACCGGTGCAACGCTGTCTCGCGCCCCGCTTCTCACGGAGTGGTATGGGGACGAAGACGTGCCCGAGAGCCGCCGGGCCGACCTCGCGCTCCGCGCGTCGGACTGTCTCGTCACCCCCTCCGAACTCGTCCGCACGCGGGTCCGAGAGCGGGGAGCGACGGCGGACCAGACCACGGTCCTCCCACAGAGCATCGACATGGACCTCGTCCGGGACGCTGACACGGATGAGGAGATCGACGTGGTGTATGCCCACAAACTGGACGGCAGCGCGAACGTCGAGTCGCTGCTGCTCGGGCTGGCGGAACTCAGACAGAAGGGCTGGTCGGCGACGATCATCGGCGACGGCCCGGAGCGGGAGTACTACGAACAGGAGGCGGCCGACCTCCGTATCGACGACCGCGTGACCTTCGCTGGCGCGTGCGACATCGAGGAGCGCGTCTCGATCTACAAGGGCGCGCACGTATTCGTCCAGACGGCGTTTCGGGAGTGCTTTGCCACGGATCTCCTCTGGGCGATGGCCTGTGGCTGTATCGGTATCGTGGAGTACCAGGCCGAGTCGTCGGCCCACGAACTCATCGAGCAGCGCGACCGCGCGTTCCGGGTGACGAACCCGCAGGAGATCGCCGACAAAATCGCCGAATCGGCCGACTTCGAGCGCCGGACTGTCGACGAGTCCTGCGCCGAGTTCGACCACGCACAGGTCCGGGCAGAGTACGAGGACCTGTACGAGTCGCGTATCGAGGAGACCGGTCTTTTCTAATCGGAACACCGCTCAGACGCGCTGACGACGGGGACAAACCGCCACCAGTCAGTACGGGATGACGCGGAACCCCTCGGGGAGTACTAGCCCGAACACGAGGAACAGCGCGGCCGCGATACCCGCCGCGATGAGAGCGTAAGGCGCTTGGCTCCGGACGTGGACCATGTGGTCGCTGCCGCTCGTCGACGACGCCAGGACGGTCGTGTCGCTGATGGGCGAGGTGTGGTCGCCGAAGATACCGCCGCTGAACACCGCACCGAGGACGAGCGGGAGGTTCGCGCCCGTCGAGAACGCGAGCGGGATGGCGATTGGGAACATGATGCCGTAGGTCGACCACGACGAGCCATCGGAGAAGCTGACGAACGAGGTCACGAGGAAGACGCCGACCGGGATGATAAACGCCGGGACGCCGCCGAAGACGTTCGTCACGAACGACGAAATACCCAGTATCGTCACCGCGTTCTGGATGGAACTGGCGAACATCAGGATGACAGCCGCGAGGAGGATGCCCTTGAAGCCGACCATCATCGCGTCGGTGGCATCGTCGTTGGACGGGATGTCGCCCTTCCAGCGATACAGCAGGAAGGCGAGGATGAGTGCCGAGAAGGACGCGAGACCCAACTGGACGCCGCCGATGTTGAACGCCCACGGACCGCTCGGGGGCGTGATGAGTTGCCAGCTGCCGAGCTGGAGCAGCGTGGCCCCCATCCCTTCCTTCCCCTTGACGTAGATGACGGGGCTGGCCCGCCAGAACATCGCGCCGAGGCCGACGACGATCATAGTGAGGATGGGCCAGGCGAAGTTCCGCCAGTCCGGCGTCGCGGTCTCTGACACCTCGTACTCGTCCATCTCCGCGGAAATCATCGGGTCGGCGTCGTCGCCGACGACCTTCCCCTCGTTTCTCGCTCGGGATTCCTCCGTCCCCATCCCGTAGATGTTTGGCACGACCTGCCACGCGACGAGTCCCGCGAGACCGAGCGCGATCCAGGAGTAGAAGCCGGTAAACAGCGTGTTGAAAAACAGCGGCCAGACGGCACCGGTCGCCGCGGTGACCTGCTCGCCGCCGGTGTTCACGAAGTTGGTCATGCCCGAGGGCAGCGTCCCCTGCTGCTGTGCCTCGACGAGGCCGCCCCCGATGAAGCCGACCATCGCCGCCCCCCACGTCGAGTAGAACGCGAGCCGGGAGGCCGGCGACCCCGCTGAGTCGACGTAGTAGGCCAGTTTGGCCCGCGAGACGTCGAACTTGTCGGTCAGCGGCCGCATCATCGAGCCGACCACGAGGCAGTTGAAGTAGTCGTCGATGTGGATGGCGATCCCGGCTAGGAACGCGGCCTTCTCGGCGTCTGCGGCGGAGTCGGCCCGCGCCACCAGCGCCTCCAGTACGCCCTGGATCGCCCCGGCTCGGATCATCAGTCCGATCAGCCCGCCGATTGCGAAGATGGCGAGCAGGACGTTCTTGACGTACCACTCCCCGAACAGCGGGGCCGTGGCGATTATCTCCGGCACGAGCTTCAGCCCGAAGATCGCTCCGAGTACGATACCACCGACGCCGACCGTCCAGGGACTGCCGTCCTCGGCCTGTGGCTGGACTGTCGCCACCTCACCGCCAGCGGTGATCAGGTCCGACGGGACCCCAACAGCCTGGGGATGTAACGCGCCGACCAGCACGCCTGTGATGACGATGCCCACGAACAGCCCGATCAGGGCGTCCCGGGTGTACCAGGCGAGACCGATGGCGACGAGCGCAGGCACGATCGACCACGGTCCAGCCGCGATTCCCTCAACCATGCCGGCAGGTCTAAGTGGCGCTATATTAATGTACGTGTTCGGACCGACGGGGCGGTCGCCCAGACGAAACCCGTTTGAGCGTCGACACCCACCAATCAGTAGTGACAGCCGAGGAGCCAGCCGACCGAGACGACGACTCGGACCTCGCGGAACTCGAACTCGACGCCGTCTACGACGCTATCGACGCCGTCGGCCGTCCACACCTGACGGCGACAGAACTTTCCCGGAAGACGGATCTGACGCCCGACGAGGCGCGGGAAGCACTGGACCGCCTCGCCGACGACGGTGACATCGAGCGCCAGGACGTGTCCGAGGTCGAGTCTGTATGGTATCCGGCAGATATCGCCGAGGTGACCGACCGCGAACGCGTCGTCCTGTTTCCCGACCGCCGCGAAGTCGTTGTCGAACACCCCGATCAGTTCACGCGGGCGCAACTCTCACAGTTCGCGCGCCTGCAGGACACCAACCGTTCGGGCGGCTACGTGTACGAACTCCGCGAGGAGGACATCTGGGCCGCCCCCCACGAGTCCCTTGATGACCTCCTGACGACGATGCGGGACGTGCTGGGCGAGCGCTCGCCCCACCTCGAAGAGTGGGTGACGAGCCAGTGGGAACGCGCCCGGAAGTTCCGCCTGAAGACCCACGAGGACGGCTACGTCGTCCTCGAAGCCGAGAGCGACGACCTGATGGGCAACGTCGCCCGGCCGAAACTCGACGACGACCACCTCCGGGCTCCGATTTCGGACTCGGAGTCGTGGGTCAACGAGGACGCCACGGCCGAGATCAAGCGCACGCTGTACGAGGCGGGCTATCCAGTCCGGGACGACCGGAACCTGGAGACCGGCGACGCCATCGAGATGGACCTCCGCCTGCGCCTGCGGGACTACCAGCAGGACTGGGTGGAGCGGTTCACCGAGCAGGGCTCGGGCGTGTTCGTCGGCCCGCCGGGGTCGGGCAAGACCGTCGCCGCGATGGGCGCGATGGCCGCCGTGGGCGGCGAGACGCTGATTCTCGTCCCCTCGCGCGAGCTCGCGACCCAGTGGCACGACGAACTGGTCCGGCACACCTCCCTGACCGACGACGACATCGGCGAGTACCACGGCGGCGAAAAGAGCATCCGGCCGGTCACCATCGCTACCTACCGCACCGCCGGGATGGACCGCCATCGGAAACTGTTCGACCAGCGCAAGTGGGGCCTCATCGTCTTCGACGAGGTCCACCACGTCCCGTCGCCCATCCACCGCCGGAGCGCGGACCTCCAGACCAAACACCGCCTGGGCCTGACCGCCACGCCGACCCGAGAGAGCGACGACGAGGAGGAGATATTCACGCTCATCGGCCCGCCAATCGGCACGGACTGGGGGAAACTGTTCGACGAGGGCTACGTGGCCGAACCCGAGGTCGAAATCCGCCTCGTACCGTGGGGCAACGAGACCGAGCAGTCCGAATACAGCTCCACGTCGGGCCACGACCGCCGGCAGACCGCCGCCAGCAACACCGGGAAAATCGACGAGATACGCTACGCACTGGCCGAGAATCCGGCCGCGAAGGCGCTCGTGTTCATCGAGTACTTAGACCAGGGCGAGGCCATCAGCGAGGCCATCGACGCGCCCTTTATCAGCGGCGAGACGCCACACGCCCGCCGGGAGAAGCTGTTCGACGAGTTCCGCCGCGGCGAACTGAACACGCTGGTCGTCTCCCGCGTCGGCGACGAGGGCATCGACCTGCCGGACGCCGAACTCGCGCTCGTCGCGTCTGGACTGGGAGGGTCACGTCGGCAGGGCGCACAGCGGGCCGGGCGGACGATGCGCCCCGCCGGCGACGCCCGGATGGTCATTCTCGCGACGCGGGGGACGACAGAAGAGGACTTCGTCCGCCGGCAGATGCGCCACCTCGCTTCCAAGGGCATCCGCGTGACCGAGACGGAGGCCGAGGCCGTCGAGCCGCCCGAAGTCGAGGAGTAAGCCAGACGCGCTGACTGTAGGTCGATCTTATTCCGTGTCGGTATCGAGCCGGCGCGCGGTCTCGGCCACGTCCTGAATCTTCGCCGTCTGTTCTTCGTTCGTCGCCGCGAGGTCGTCCAGTTGTGCCGTCATGTCGTCGATGCCGCTCGACAGTTCGTCGATCATGCTGGCGACCTCCTCGGTCGACGCCGCCTGGTCGTCGGTGGCCGCCGAGACCTCCTGTATGCCCTGTGCTGCCTCGTTGACTGCCGACACGATCTCTTCGAGTTGTTCGGCCGCCGTCTCGACCTGATCGATGCCCTCCGTCACCTGCTCTGTCACGGTTTCGAGGCTCTCGACGGCGTCGACGGTCTCGTCCTGAATCTCCGTGACGGTGTCTTCGATCTGGTTCGCGTGGTCCTGTGAATCGCCGGCGAGCGTCTTGATTTCGTCGGCGACGACGGCGAACCCGTCGCCCGCCTCGCCGGCGCGTGCGGCCTCGATGGACGCGTTCAGTGCGAGCATATTGGTCTGGTCCGCAATGTCGTTTATCACCTCGACGATGTCGTCGATCTCGTCGGCCTGCTTTTGCAGACCGGCGATGTCTGAGGACACCGTATCGACGGCGTCGTCGACGTCGTTCATCATGGCCGCGGCCTGCTGTGCGGCTTCGTTTCCGCGTTCAGCCTTCCGCTCGGCCGATGTGCTCGTGCTGGCAACTTCCTCGGCAGTCGAGGCGATCTCCTCGATGGTCGCGCTCATGTCCGCGACTTCGCCCGCCACCTCGTCCATCGACTCGGACTGTGTCTCGGCTGTGTCGGTGATTTGCTGGTTCGTCTGGGCGACTTCCTCGGCTGAGGCGCTCAGTTCGTCGATTGGCTGCTGGAGTCCGCTCTCGACCTCCTCCATCAGCGCTTGCTGGTCGTCGATTGCCGATTCCAGGCGCTGGCTGTACGAGTCGATGTAGGTATCCATCGCCACCTGCTGGTCGAGGTTGAGGAGTTTGAACACGGACAGCGCACGCGACCGCATCTCTTCGAGTGCCTCGTCCCGGGCGGCGTCGCCCGACTGCAAGTCCTCGACGATTGTCCGCAGGAAATGTTCGAAGTAGATGCTGTAGGCCCCGAGATAGATCTTCGGGCCGAGGTCGAGCATGTCGTGAATCTTCCCGATACGGGCCCGGTTCTCGAAGTACTGTCTGTCGTAGGTCCCGGCGACGAGGTCGCGGAGGTACTGCGACTGGGTGTTTTTGAGCTGGTCGACCGACTTGGTGGACCGCCCGAAAATCTCGACGGTTTCGTCGAACGATTCGAGGTGATCGTAGAAGTCGTCGACGACAGATTCGGCCCGGGCGTTCGTCTTCGCCTCCATCGCAGTGAGATTATCGATATCCGACTCGTCAAATCCAGTGAATTCCTTCCGCCAGCGGATCTCTTCGGCGTCCAGTCCGATACGATCGGTAAGCGTTCCGCCGTCGACCCCTTTTCTGTCAGAAGAGTTGATACGCTCTCGGGAGTTCTTACTCCCGTCCCGTAATTCCATGACGGACCTCCACCGATACAAACCTTATATGTTCGCTCCCGATTCTCATTGTTGAAAGTATTATCGAGGGACACCCCGAATATTACGGGTGGGATGGTGGTATCATACATATTCGTCAGTAATTCGAAACGGAATCTCCCGACCAATCGCGATTCGGACGGTCCTTCTGATACGGCTGCCCGGAGTCTGGGAACGCTGGCGCTCTACCCTTGTGCCTGAAAGATAGCGAAGGTCCCCCCAAGCTCGTCGTCGACCGACTCGGCCGACTCGATGTGAAAGCCGGCGTCAGTCAGCAGGTCAGCGTTACGCTCTCGCCCGTGGAAGCTCCAGGCCATGGCGGTACCGGTGTCCAGCCAGTCGTCGTTGGTACCCTCCCACGGGTCGTCACCGAGTGCGGCCAGCAGTCGTCCCCCGGACCGGAGCACGCGGTTGAATTCCGAGAAGACGGCGGTGTGTTCGGTTTTCGGGACGTGGATGACGGCGTGGTAGGAGACAACAGCGTCGAACGTATCGTCAGCGAACGGGAGCGTCGCCAGGTCACCACGGACCAGTCCGTCGGAGTCGACAGTATCACAAGCGGTACGGAGCTGTTCGGCTGAGATATCCAGTCCGATGGTATCGTGCTGATCGGCGAGAACTTCCATTGCCGGCGTACCCGCACCACAGCCCGCATCGAGGACACGACTACCATCAGGGAGGGCCGTTGCAAGCGATTCGACAAGGGTCCGTTCGCGACCGTTCCCGTCCCGCTTCTCGGCGTAGGTACTCGCAATTTCGTCGTACCCCTCGCGGACAACGTCTCGCTGATCCATACCAGCGGTGCTCGGTGGTGGCGTAAGTGCTTTCGGTCCGGTGGCATTACGGACAAACAGCGCCGCTCAGTCCTCGAATTTCTCCGGGTTCTGAGCTGCCTCAGCGACCCGAACCGCGGCAACGTTCTCCGGGACGTCGTGGACGCGAACGATGTCGGCCCCCCGTTCGGCCGCCAGCGTTGTCCCGGCGATAGTCGCCTCAAGACAGTCGCCCGCTTCCTGCCCGACCAGTCCGAACAGCGACTTGTGGGAGTGGCCGACCAGGACGGGACAGCCGAGTGCCTCGAACTCCGGGAGGCGGTCGAGCAGTTCGAAGCTCTCCGTGGCAGATTTCCCGAAGCCGATGCCCGGGTCGACGATGATCTGCTCGCGGTCGAGTCCGACCTTTTCGGCGAGCAGGACGCGCTCTGTCAGTTGGTCGATGCAGTCCTGCACCACGTCGTCGTAGTGGATGTCGCTGTCGGGGTCGACCGGCGTCTCGATGGAGTGCATCACGACCACCGGCACGTCGTACTCGGCAGCGACGAGGCGCATCTCGGGGTCTTCGAGGCCGGACACGTCGTTCAGGATGTCTGCCCCGGCGTCGAGTGCCGCCCGCGCGACAGGGGCCTTCCGCGTGTCGACGGAGATGGCGACGTCCAGCTCCGAAAGCGCCTCGATGACCGGCACCACGCGGTCGATCTCCTCCTCGACCGGGACCGGTTCGGCACCGGGCCGGGTCGACTCCCCGCCGATGTCGAGAATGTCCGCGCCGTCCTCGACCATTTGCTCAGCGCGGGCGACAGCGTCCTCAACGGCGTTGTACTCGCCGCCGTCGTGGAAGGAGTCCGGCGTGATGTTGCAGATACCCATGACGGCCGTCCCGTCGTCCCAGGGATACGCTGCCGACGTGTCGGGCTCGGACTGTTGGATGGACAGCGCCGCCCGCAGTTCGTCGGCGAACGACGCGAGCCCGTAGGGCTGGCCGTCCAACTTCTCCGCGAGGCGCTTGTACTGGGCCATCGTCGCCATCATGACCACGTCGAGGGACTCCTCGTCCTGGTCGTTCAGGCCGGAAATCGCACACTCGCCGCCCAGCGACAGCAGTTCCTCCTTGAGGTACTGGGCCTGTCGCGGCTGGACGCGGGTGCGCAGGACGCGGTGGACGCCCTTCCCCCGCATCCGCCAGGCCCCGGTATCGGTGACGTGGGCGCTCTCGATGGTCTCGCGGGCCTCGGCCAGCGAGTCGACCTGCTTGGGGATCAGCGAGCGCGACCAGCCGGTCCGGGCCTCCCGGACGGCGTACAGCGACCCGGTCACGAGGACTGCATCACCGGAGTCCGCGGCGTCGAGTGCGATATCGAGCGCCCCGGAGACGTCGCTTCGCGTCTCGATGGTGGCGTCGGTCGTGTTCTCCACCGCGGTCGCGACGACGTGGTGGGACTCGGCCCGGTCGACGTTGGGCTGGCAAGCGACGACGTGGTCAGGGCCCGGTAACGCCGCGGCGATACGCTCGTGGTCCTTGTCGACCATCGCGCCGATGACGACGTGGAGGTCGTCGTAGTCGAACGAGGACAGCGTCTCCGCGGTGCGCTCGATGCTCCCGGGGTTGTGTGCCCCGTCAAGGACGACCAGCGGCGACTCGTTCATCACCTCGAACCGACCGGGCCAGTGAGCGTTTCGGAGTCCGCGTTCGAGGTCCGTCTGCGAGACGTCCGCGACCTGACGGCACAGTGTGGCCGCGATTCCGGCGTTCTGTGCCTGATGAGCGCCCAGCAGCGGGAGGGAGGTATCGACGCTCCAGTCGGGGCCGTCGACCGAGACCGCCCCCTCCAGGCCTTCACGACCGCCGTAGCTCACGGATATATCGGCCTCGCTCTCGGACGGGTTCTGGTCTGTCTCGACGGCGCTCCCGACGGTCACGACATCGTCGGTGAACTCGCGGACGGCCGCGAGCGCGTCGCCTGTCGTGCCGGTCACAAGCGGGTTGCCGTCCGGGGCGACGTGGGCCTTGTCGTGGGCGATTTCCTCGACGGTATCGCCGAGGATGTGGGTGTGTTCGAGCGTCACGGACGTGACGGCGCTTGCGACCGGGTCGACCACGCTCGTGGCGTCGTATCGGCCGCCGATACCGACCTCCAGCACTGCAACGTCTACGTCCTGGCGGTCGAACTCCCACAGCGCCATCGCGGTCATCGTCTCGAAAAAGGTAGGCGAATCGTTGGCCGCGCCCTGTTCGGTCACGTACGCCTGAACCGATTCGACGAACTCGACGAGCGCGGCCTCGGAGAGCTTCCTTCCGTTGATCCGGATCCGCTCGCGCACGTCGTCGAGATGCGGGGACGTGTACAGTCCGACATCGAGGCCGGCCTCCCGCAACGTTCGTTCGACCATTCGCGCGGTTGACCCCTTCCCGTTGGACCCCGCAATCTGGACGCAGCGAAGCCCCTCCTGTGGGTCACCGAGCGACGATAGCAGGTCCTGCGTGGCAGCAGTACCGGGTCGCGAGGCGAACCGGCGCAACTCGAAGAGGAAGTTCGCGGCCTCGTGGAACTCCATGGTCGGGCTATCGGAGCCGTTCGCTTTAGCCTGTCGGACTGTTACGTGTGTCCGCCGCGAAGACGCCACGAACAGCCCGCGTAGCCAACTGGTCCCCCACTGACCTGCCGGTGAAATTACGGCTGGTCGCTGCGGTCGCGCGTGGCCCACCGACCGAGCGCGCTCGACAGAATCAGGAACGCGGCACCCAGCAGCGGTGCCGGGTCGATCTTCGCCTCCGGTCGCTCGTCCGTATCCGTCTCAGCGGGCTCCGTCTCCGCTTGCTCCAGAGTGTCCGTCTCGGTCTCTGACTTGGGAGCGCCAGATAGCTCCGAACCCGTCTCAGTGTCTTGCTGTCGGGACTCGGACTCAGTCTGTGGCATCTCTGCGGCCAGCGACGTTTCCTGCGCCTCCGGAGTCGGCGTTTCGTCGACATCTTCCACTACGGTTGTCGGCTCGAACTCCGTCTCGGCCGGTGATGGCGTGTCAACGCTCGGTTCAGCCGGTGGTGGCGTCTCGTCCGGACGTTCCGTGGCCCATTCCGACGCGTCCCCGGCGGTGCTCCCGGCATCGGTTCCGTCGGCGTTGCGGCGGCGGTACCACCAGAGCCCGGCCGTTGCCGCGCCGAGCGCGATGAGGGACAGCCCCGTGCCGAGGAGTCCCCACTGTCGCCACAGCGACTTGAGGCGGTCCGTTAGACCCGGGCCGGAATCCTCGGCTCCGTCCGGCCCCGCTGGTGATGGGACAGCAGCGTCGTCGTCGGCAACGGCGACGCCGGGAACGGCGTCGAGCGCCGAGGCGACAGCGTCCCGCTCCACCTCGACTTCGAGAAACGTGGGTGCGTCCATACGCGACCCGTCGTCGGGCGACTATGTAAAACCCGCTCAGTGCTATTCCCGGGCCGGTTCGTACTCGGCGTCGGTCGCCGCGGTCCGCGACAGGTCGGTCTCCATGTCGACGGCGTCCAGCAGTTCAGAATCCGGGTTCTCTGACTCGCCGAGAAGCGCCTGCAGTTCCCGCTCGTACTCGGCCTCGGAGAGGTCCCCCTCGACGTACCGGCGCGTCAACGCCTCGTGTCGCTCCTCAACTGTCGGCTCCGGCGGTGCGAACACGTCGGAGAGGCCGAGCGACGCGAGCGGTGGCACGACTGATTCGAGACGGGTGAGCCCACCAGCGACGCGCTGGCTCTTCGGCACCGACGCCCGCCGGGCCAGCGCACGGACCAGCGCGACCGAGAAGACGATGTCTACGCCCACTAGGAGCAATGTGCCAAGCAGGAACCCGGCGAAGGTCTCGATGACCGCGCCGCCGCCGAGAAGCGCCCCGACTGTCGCGACGACACCGACGATTCCCAGCCCGACAGCCCCCAGCGTCGTCAGAACGACGGCGGCAAACAGAAGCAGCAGCCGGTTATCTCTCACCCAGTTCACACCAACGATAGCCGGAGGGCGTTGAAATGGTTTGTGTCAGCGCTCGTTCTCTCGCGACTCCGGATCGCTTTGGGGAATTTCGTCGGTCGCCGGCACGTACGAGCGGCCCGAAGCGGACCACCCGCCCCAGATCCACTCCCGGATGGTGAGCTGGCGCTTGGACCCCTGATCCCGCGCTGTTTCGAGCCGCCGTTCGGTCGTATGGAAGTAGTTGACGACGGTCACGAGCACGACGCCGCCGACGGAGTTGCCGAGAAGTACCGGCAGGACGAACTGCCAGAGGCCGACCGACAGTGCCAGCTCGCCGATAAACACGAGGTAGAACATCTCTGTCGCGGAGACAACGACGTGGTAGAGGTTCCCGAACGGGATCGCCAGGAAGGCGATGTAGATCAACACGAGTCGGGAGATGCTGTCCCGCAGCGAGTAGTCGACCCAGACGACGCCGGCGACGATGAGGCCGGCGAACACCGCCTTCGAGAACAGCGTTAGCTGTGAGGTCGCGATAGCTTTCTGGGCGAAGCCGGCGGCGGCCGCCGCCGCGTCGTCGGAGAGAACGTCGGTCGTCGCCAGCGCGAGCGCCCCGAGCATTCCGCCGAAGACGTTCGACACCAGGACGACGACCCAGATACGGAGCAGCGACGGGATACTCGCCAGCCGTTCGAGGACGAGCGCGACCGGCGGGAGCGTGTTCTCGGTGTAGAGCTGGTAATCCCCGAGAATGATGAAAACGAACCCGAGCGGGTACAACAGCGCGCTCAGTATCGGGTCGCCGCCGGTCTTCGCGTACAATGACGCGTACAGCATGAACGTCACTGTGATAGCGAACCCGCCCGCGACACCGGCGAAGAACATCTCGCGAGTCCCGACTGTCACCTCCTCGTCGGCCGCGACGATGATGCGCTGGAAGATCTCGTCCGCGGAGAACCGGTCGCGGATGACACTCCCACCCGCCGGGGCACCGCTCCGAGAGACGTCCACAGCGTCGCGGACAGCTTCCTCCCGATCGTTGTTGTCTGCCATCGGTCGCTGGTTGAATAGCCGGTATGAAACGTCTTTCGTTGCCGACAGTCAGCCCGGAGAAGACTTGCGGAAGAGCCCGCTGTCAGTCCGTCTAAACCACCGATAGACTTTGGACTCGTCTATCGAGTATTAGACTGACGCTCAGTCGTGTCTGAACGACCGCTGCCCGGTGAACACCATCGCCATGTCGTGTTCGTCGGCGGCCTCGATGACGCTCTCGTCGTTCTTCGAGCCGCCGGGCTGGATAACCGCCTCGATACCGACGTCGGCGGCCTCCTCGATACCGTCCGGGAACGGGAAGAAGGCGTCCGAGGCCATCACCGCGCCCTCGGCGTCCTTCCCCTCCGCGTGTTCGTCGGCCTTCATCGCGGCCAGCCGGACGGCGTCGACCCGGGACACCTGCCCCATGCCGATGCCAACCGTCTCTGTCCCGTCAGCGAAGAGGATGCCGTTGGACTTGACGTGTTTGAGCGTGTGCCAGGCGAACAGCAGCGACTCGATCTGCTCGTCGGTCGGTTCGCGCTCGGTGACGACCTCTAGATCGTCGGCCGAGAGGTGCTGGGTGTCCCGCTCCTGAACCAGTCGCCCCCCGACGAGGGGCTTCTCGGTCAGGCTGTCCGTGACCTCGAAGTTGTCGGACCGACCGGACTCGCCCGTCCGGCCGTCCCCGGGGCTCACATCCAGCACGCGGAGATTGTCCTTCTCGAACAGCACGTCGAGCGCGGCGTCGGTGTAGCCGGGCGCGACGACGACCTCCTTGAACGAGTCGATGATCTGTTCGGCGGTGGCGGCGTCGCACTCGCGGTTCAAGGCGACGATGCCGCCGAAAGCGCTCATCGGGTCCGTCGAGAGGGCCTTTTCGTAGGCGTCGGCCACGGAGTCGGCAGTCGCACAGCCGGCCGGGTTGGTGTGTTTGATGACCGCCGCGGCGGGCTCCTCGAACTCCTTGATGAGGTTCAGCGCGCCGTCGGCGTCGTTGTAGTTGTTGTACGACAGCGCCTTCGCGCCCTCGTTGAGCTGGTCGGCGTGGACAACGCTGGCCTCGGAGACGGTCGTATCGGTGTACAGCGCGGCGTCCTGGTGGGGGTTCTCCCCGTAGCGCAGGCTCGACGCGAGGTCGTCCGAGACGATGCGGCGGGCGGGGAAGTCGCCGCCCTCGTCGCCCTCTACTGAGACCGTGCCTGCATCCCAGTCGATGGTGACGCGGTCCTCGGCGAACCATTCGATGACGCGCGGGTAAGCGGTGAACTCACCCTCGTAGAGCACGCGCTCCTTGAGGCTGTCCTCGTCGTCACCTTCGAAGACGGGAATGGGTTCCTGCGTGACGATGGGGCCGCCGTCGACGCTCTCGTCGACGACGTGGACGGTACAGCCCGTCACCTTCACACCGGCGTCGAGGACCTGCTCGTGGGCGTTCGCCCCGGTGAAGTTCGGCAGGAGGCTCGGATGGACGTTCAACGCGGTCGGTGTCTCGTCGAGGAACGTCTCGCTGAGGACGCGCATGTACCCGTCCAGCGTGACGAGGTCGAAGTCGTACTCCGAGAGCGCGTCGAGAACGCGCTCCTCGTGGGACTCGCGCGACTCGTCCGCGTCACGCTCGACGACCTCGGTCGGGATGCCGCGCTCGGCGGCTGCTTCGAGCACCGGCGCGTCGGCGTCATTGGTCAGAACGACGGCGAAGGACGCCCCGCCCGGGGCGCGGTCCGCGATGTTCATGAGGTTTCGGCCGCGGTTGCTGGCCATGCCGGCGAGTTTCATGTGGGACCGACGGACCGGCCAGTGCAAAGTTGTTGCGAAACCCCCGGCCGGTCTGTGGCGTGCGACCGAGCCACACCGAACCCGGGTCACCAGCGACGCCGTTTACAGGTCCGGTGTGCATTTGTAGCACGCCGCCAACTCGCCCGTATGGCGAAGCTACGGTGTCAGCGCGCTGGTATGGTTGCTGCCGTTGGCGGTATCGTCTGGATCGGCTGGGCCGTTGCGCTGTCCGCGACCGACCAGACAGCAACGAACCTGCCAATCATAGCCGGTATCGTCATCTCTACACTCGGTATCGTGGTCGGCCACTACGCCGTCGAGGACTTCTACGGCGCACGGATGAAGCGGCCCGGGACCGTTGGCGCGTGGGTCGGCGGCCTCGGCGGCCTCGTCTTCGCGGCCGGGCAACTGGTCCGCCTCCTCGACGGTGGTGGCGAGGCGGTCATCGGAATCGGCGTGCTCGTGCTGGTCAGCGGGTCGATACTGGTCGCTGCCGGCCTCGTCAGGACACGCATCCAGCCACCCTGGCTGGGCGTGTTGCTGGGAGTCGGGACCATCGCGTTTCTCGGATTCGAACTCCAGCCAGCAACGGCAACCGTCTACGGCCTCGCGTGGGCCGCACTCGGACAGGACCTCTATCGTTTCGACCCGCCGGATGGCCGCTTTGGCGACGCCGACGGCGACTACGGCTGGCTGAACTGAGGATTGCCCGCTGACGCAATCGTTTCTCGCCTGCTTTCTCGAAGCTCCTCCGATTGAGCCGACATAGATATCGTTGACATATACTACTGGTCCTCGAAGTAGTGGCTGGCCTTTTTAAATATATCTAGACTTATTCGGCAGCCACCAGATATCTCCGATACTCTGGACAGGACACTTCCTTCGTATAAAAATAGTGTAGTCGAAAAACCATAATATTCATTAGTAAGATATTCAATGTTAATACTGTAATGCAAGCAGTACTACTAGAAGAGTTTCAGGAACCGCTAACAGTACAGGATGTCGAACGCCCCGAGCCCGAGCCGGACGGTGCCGTCGCCGAGGTCATCGGCTGTGGTATCTGTCGGTCCGACTGGCACTGCTGGCAGGGGGACTGGGACTGGTTCGGCTACCGGCCTGACCCGCCACATATCCTCGGTCACGAGCCGACAGGCAGAATCGTCTCCGTCGGCGAGGACGTCGAAAACGTCGAGGAGGGCCAGGAGGTCGCTATCCCGTTCAACTTCGCCTGCGGGACCTGTGACCTCTGTCGTAACGGGCGCGAAAACATCTGTGAAAACCACATCGGCCTCGGGTTCATGAACCAGGCTCCCGGCGCGTTCGCCGAGGAGGTCCACATTCCAAACGCCGACCTCAACGCCGTTCCGCTCCCGGACGATATCGACGCCGAATCGGCCGCCGGAATGGGCTGTCGGTTCATGACCTCGTTCCACGCGATGGCCCACCGCGCGCCGGTCAGTGCCGGCGACGACGTGGTCATCCACGGCTGCGGTGGCATCGGGCTCTCGGCGGTCCACATCGCGAACGCCCTCGGCGGCAACGTCATCGGGGTCGACCTGATGGACGAGAAACTGGACCGTGCGGAAGACCTCGGCGCTGTCGCCACGGTCAACGCACAGGAGGTCGACGACCCCGCAAAGGAGGTCAGGGACATCACTGACGGCGGTGCCGACGTGTCTGCGGACGCGCTCGGTATCGCAACGACCTGCCAGAACGCGGTGAACTCGCTCCGCAAAGGCGGCACGCACGTCCAGATCGGACTGACCACTAGCGAGGAGGAGGGGATGGTGTCGCTCCCGACCGACGAGTTCGTGGCGAAAGAAATCGACTTCAAGGGGTCGCTCGGCCTCCAGCCATCGCGGTACAGCGAAATGCTGGACATGGTGGAGTCGAGCAAACTCGACCCGACCGCGCTGGTCGAGGACACGGTCGACATCCACCAAGTGCCCGACGAACTGGCCGCGATGAGCGACTACAACACGGTCGGTATCCCGGTCTGTAACGAGTTCAGCAACTAACGACGCACCTCCTTTTTACCCGAACCCCGACTCTCCACCCTTCCCGCCGCCACGCCACGCGTCGCTGTCGCACCGCGTCGCCGTTGGGGGAGAACGACACGCTTTTTCGCGCCTCCCGCGCACACTCCGGTATGACCGAGAGAGGGCCACTGGCCGCCGTTTCGCCGCTCGACGGCCGATACGCCCGCTACACCGAGCCGCTCGTCCCGTACGCCAGCGAGCGGGCGCTGATGCGCGCCCGCGTCGAAGTGGAAGTCGAGTATCTCATCGCGCTCGCCGACCTCGACGCCACGTCGCTGTCAATCGACGACGGCCAGCGCGCGACGCTCCGGGCGCTGTACGAGGCGTTCGACGACGAGGACGCGAGCGTCGTCAAACAGCTCGAAACCGAGGGCTACGGCGAGTACGCGGCGACCAATCACGACGTGAAGGCCATCGAGTACTTCATCCGGCTGGGTATGCCCGAGGACCTCGACGCCGCCAACTGGATTCACTTCGGGCTGACCAGCGAGGACGTGAACAACCTCGCTCAGCGGCTGCTCGTCAAGCCTGCCGCCGAGGAGGTGCTGGTGCCGGAACTCCGCGAAATTCGGGACACGCTCGTGGAGATGGCCCACGCCTACGCCGACGTGCCGATGCTGGCCCGCACCCACGGCCAGCCCGCGACGCCGACGACGTTCGGCAAGGAAATGGCCGTCTACGCCTCGCGGCTGGGCCAGGCCATCGGCCGCGTAGAGCGCGCCGCCGACGCCCTCTCCGGAAAGCTCGCCGGCGCGTCGGGAACCTACGCGGCCCACGTCGCCGCCTACCCCGACGTGGACTGGCAGGCCTTTGCAGAGTCCTTCGTCGGCGACCTCGGTCTGGACCACGAACCGCTGACGACGCAGGTCAACCCCTGTGACGACCTCGCGGTCCTGTTCGACGCGCTCCGGGGGGCGAACAACATCCTGCTGGACCTCGATCTGGACGTGTGGCTGTACGTCTCGGACCGCTACCTCGGCCAGGAGGCCGTCGAGGGCGAGACGGGGTCGTCGACGATGCCACACAAGGTCAACCCCATCGACTTCGAGAACAGCGAGGGGAACCTCTCGAAGGCGAACTCCGACCTCGTGTTCCTCGGCGACTACGTCACGAACTCCCGGCTCCAGCGGGACCTCTCGGATTCGACGGTCAAGCGCAACATCGGGGCCGCCTTCGCTCACTGCCTCATCGGCTATAGCAAGTGCCAGAACGGGCTGGCGAAGGTCGTCCCCAACGAGCAGGTAATGGCCGACGACCTGGCCGCCACGCCGGAAATCATCGGCGAGGCCGTCCAGACGATCCTCCGGCGCGAGGGGTACGCCGACGCCTACGAGCAGGTGAAGAAGGCCACTCGGGGCCGCGAAGTCTCCATCGAGGACTTCCACGAGATGTTCACCGACCTCGACGTGAGCGACGAGGTACGAGCCGAACTGGAGGCGCTGACGCCGACCGACTATACGGGCATCGCGGCGCAGCAGGCCGACGACATCTGAGAGTCGCTGCCTCGCCGGTGCTGTTTTCGGGTCGACGTACCACCGCGGCGAACGCAACTATGAGGGGCGTGGCCGCCTTCGTCAGGGGTAGATGGTCCTCGGCACTGACACGCGAGTCCTGACGCTCGCGTTCGCCCGGATGGCGGACGCGCTGGGCAACTCGTTTCTCATTATCGTCCTCCCCCTGTACATCGCCAGCGGGCAGGTGTCCCTTGCGGGTATCGTCGGCGAACAGGTGCTCGGGTTCACGCTTCAGACGGAGACGCTCATCGGCCTGGTGCTCTCCCTCTTTGGCCTGCTGAACAGTTTCGGCCAGCCCTTCACCGGGCGGCTCTCTGACCGGACCGGCAAGCGCCGGGTTTTCGTCCTCACCGGGCTGGTGCTGTTCGCTATCGGCAGCGCGGCCTACCCGTTCCTCTCCTCGTACTGGACGGTCCTCGCCGCCCGGGCGTTTCAGGGTATCGGGGCGGCGTTCACGATTCCGGCGACGGTCGCACTCGTCAACGACTACGCCGCGAGCGACGCCGAGCGCGGGGGGAACTTCGGCGTGTTCAACACCTTCCGGCTCATCGGCTTCGGGTTCGGGCCGATAATCGCCGGCGTCGTCATCACCGGCGGACTCGCCGCGAACGAGGTGGTGACCTACCGGTTCGCCGGCGCCGCCGTCTCCGGCTTCACCGCCGCCTTCGCCATCGCCGTCCTGGGCGCTGTCGTGAGCTTCGTCCTCGTGTGGGCCCTGATTCAGGATCCGCCGGTCGATGCCGAAGCGGGCAAAGACCTCTCGATAGCGATTCTGGACCGAGAGGGGGAGGGGCTCGATTCAGTGTTCGTCCTCGGCGTCGGCACGTTCATGATGGCGGCCACTATCGCCCTGTTTGCCACGCTCGAAGGGCCAGTTCGAATGCGGCTGGACGAGTCGACGCTGTTCTTCAGTGTTCAGTTCGCCGCCGTCGTCATCGCAAACGTCGTTTTTCAGGTGCCCATCGGCCGAGCGAGCGACCGGTTCGGCCGGCGGCCGTTCATCGTCGCCGGGTTCGTCATCCTCGTCCCGTCGGTGTTCGCACAGGGTGTCGTGACTGGCCCGTGGCTCATGCTCCTGGCGCGGTTCATCCAGGGGATCGCCGTCGCGCTCGTGTTCGCCCCGTCGCTCGCACTCGCCGGTGACCTGGCCGGCGCGCGCGGGTCCGGGACGACGCTGTCCGTCCTGACGATGGCGTTCGGCCTCGGCGTCGCTGTCGGACCGCTGGCGTCGGGCCTGCTGTACAATTTCGGGTCGTTCAGCACGCCCTTCACTGCCGGTGCCGCGCTCGCGTTCGTCGGACTCGTGCTGACCTACACGCAGGTCGAGGAGACGCTGGACCTCGGCCAGGAGCCGGAGCAGCCGGCACCACAGGACTGAGCCGGTGACGCAGCCACCCGCTCGGTCGGCCGCCAGCCCCGGTGACAACTGACCGGAATGGTTAGGATGTACGATTCCGTATAGTGTGGTATGTTCACAGACCGCTCGGATGCGGCGCAACAGCTCGTGGCCGCGCTGCGCCGGCGGGATGTCGTCGGCGATATCGTCGTCACGCTCGCACCGAACGGCGTCCCCGTCGGCAACGTGGTCGCTGACGCGACCGGACTCCCGATGGATGTCATTGTCATACAACGTATACGTGCTCCAAACCACCCTGAGTTGACTATCGGGGCCGTCGCGCCGGGCGGCTTCTCGTGGATCAACAGCCCGATGATGCGGTTTCTGGACGTGAACTGGGAGTACGTTCAGGAAGCCAAGACACACGCGAGCGACACCGTCGAGACCCGGGCAGTCGCCTATGGCGAGACGTGGGGGCCGCTCGACGTGGCCGGCAAGCGGGTCCTGCTGGTCGACGACGGGATTCCGACGGGGGCGGCGATGCGCGTCGCCACCCAGCGACTGCGGAAAGCAGGTGCCGACGAGGTTATCGCCGCCGCCCCCGTCGCGCCGCCAGACGTGCTCGAGGAGGTACAGCGGTGGGCCGACGACGTCGTCGTCCCGTTGAAACCGGCAGCGTTCCAGGCCACCGCGGACTACTACGAGGAGTTCGAGACCGTGACGGACGAAGAAGCGACGACGGCGCTCTCTGACCTCGTCCAGCGGCGGTCAGCATAGGTCGTGATTGTCCGCCTCATACGGATTGTTGGAGCAATTTACAGCTATGCGCCGACCCCGGGGTCGGAGCTATCCGGAAATAATCTACAACAATCCGTATCAGACCAGCCGTTCGACTGTCTCCCGCACGGCTCGCGCGGCCGTCCGAACCTCTGAGAGACGGACGTACTCCCGTTTCGAGTGAGCGACAGCCCCCCTCTCGTCGCTCAGGTCGCCGGGACCGAACACCACGGTCGGCCCGTTGCTCGCGAAATACGAAGCTTCCGTCGCGGCCCCGAACTGCCGGACCACGCCGCCGCTTGCTTCCTGCAGCGTGCGGACCAGTTCTGCGTCGGTGTCGGTCGCGAACGCCTCGGGGAACGGCGTGTCCGGGCGAATCAGGTCCACGGTGAGACTCATCGAATCCGGGAGCCACTGTTCGAGGTGGGCCTGCAGGTCAGCACAGAAGGACTCGCTGGTCTCCGGCGGGACGCTCCGACGGTCGAACGTGATGGTGCATTCGGCTGGGACTTGGTTGGTCGCCTCGCCGCCCTCCACCATCGACGGGGTGAGGATGGGGTAGCCGAGCGTCTCGTGTTCGCCGGGGCCCCGGGCTCGCGGTTCCTCCTCGTCACCGCTCGCGGTTCCCGAGGCGCTTCGCGCCTCGCTGTCATCATATGACTCCATCGCCTGTAGAATCGGTGCGGCGGCACGGATCGCGTTGTGACCACTGCCGGGGTCGGCGGCGTGGGCGCTCTCGCCGTGGATGGTGACCGTACCCTCGAACTGGCCGCGAGCGGCGGTACACACGTCGAGGCCGGTCGGCTCGCCGACGATGTAGCCGTCGGCGTCGATGGTCTCGGCGAGGTGTGCGCCGCCGGTCTGTGTCGTCTCCTCGTCTGTAGAAATCGCCAGCGTGACCTGGCCGTCGTCGGGCGTTACGGTGAGGAACGCATCGAGGAGGGCCGCGAGCGGGCCTTTCGCGTCACAGGCCCCGCGGCCACAGACGATGTCGCCGTCCCCATCGCCGCCGGTGCCATCGACAGTCTCGTCCAGCCCCGGTGGTTCCGCCCGCCGCTCGTAGGGCAGATGCGGCGGCACGGTGTCGATGTGCGTGTTAAGCAGGATATGCGTCCCGTCGGGGTCACCTCGTGAGGCGACGACGTTCCCGAGGTCGTCTACGTCCGGGTACTCCCCGGCGTCTTCGAGCGTGTCGACCAGCAGCGAGCGCATGTCTTCGACGCTCTCGTGCGACGGCGTCTCGACGGCCTGCCGGTGGAACGAGGGGATGTCGAACGCCATTACTGTTCCATGCGGGTCACGTCCGCCAGATCTTCGCGCTCGCGGACGAGCCGCGTTTCGCCGCCCTCGAAGGCGATCTCGGCAGGGCGGGGCTGGGAGTGGAACTGGTTCGCCAGTTCGTAGCCGTACGCCCCGGCGTTGCCGATGGCGAGCAGGTCAGTCCGTTCGGGCCGTGCGATGGGCCGGTCGGTGCAGAACACGTCGGCGCTCGTACAGCAGGGGCCGCCGACCGACACCGGTTCGGCCTCGCGGTCCGGCGCGGTGACGTTCCGAATCGGGTGGTAGGAGCCGAACATCGCCGGCCGGATGAGCGTCGCCAGCGAGGCGTCGACGCCGACGACGGTCGTCGCCGGCGTCTCCTTGACCGTGTTGACCTCGGTGAGGATGCATTCGGCATCGGCGACGACGTACCGACCGGGTTCGAGTTTGACCTGTGCGTCGAGGTCCCCGACCGCCTCGCGGACCTTCTCGCCGACGGTATCCATGTCCAGCGGCTCGACAGTCTCTCTGTAGGGGACGCCGAAGCCGCCGCCGAAGTCGACAAAGTCCAGATCTGCGCCATCGGCGATGACCTCCCGGCCCATGTCGGCGACCTTGGCGATGGCACGGCAGTGGTCGTCGAGGTCGTCATGGAGGACGCCGCTGCCAGCGTGAGCGTGCAGGCCGACGAGGTCGAAGCGCTCCCGTACGTCAGCCGCGACCTCGGGCACCTCGTCGTAGGGGATGCCGAATTTGGCGTCCTTTCCGGTGGCGACCTTCTCGTGGTGGCCCGTCCCGATGCCGGGGTTGATGCGGATGGCGACCCGGCCGTCGTAGCCGCGCTCTTCGAGGCGGTCGAAGGTGTCCCGCGCACCCGCTGTAATCGTCAGTCCGGGATGCTCTGCAGCCAGTTCGACGGCGTAGTCGAG
Source organism: Haloarcula amylolytica JCM 13557 (assembly GCF_000336615.1). GTDB lineage: Archaea > Halobacteriota > Halobacteria > Halobacteriales > Haloarculaceae > Haloarcula > Haloarcula amylolytica. Next base: position 124,121 of record NZ_AOLW01000018.1, on the reverse strand, counting down.
GTCGTGATCCGGCGGATTGACGGCCGTGTACTGGAGCGTGTTCGGGTCCGCGCCGGCGTCGATGGCCCGCTGGAGTTCCCCCCATGCCGCACATTCGATGTCGGCCCCCGTCTCCAGTAACTTCGAGAGGACAGCCTGCCCGGTGTGGGCCTTCGCGGCGTACATGACGTGGGCGTCGGGAAACGCCGCGGCGAACCGCTCGTAGTTCTCGGCGACGCGGTCGAGGTCGACGACGTACAGCGGCGTGCCGTGCTCGGCAGCGACCGCCTCGAGGCGCTCGTGGTCCCAGTCCGCGAGGCGGCGGACCGGCGGCGAATCGTGGCTCATTGGGGAAACCACGGCGTCGGTGGCTAACAAGGGTTCCGCTTCGATATCCACGGTTTATCCCCGTATTTTCGGAATGCCCACTGATTTCGTTGAGTGGATTCTCACGATGAACTCGGCGTACTCAAAGCACCCTCCACTGCCCGCCGGACGAGCGTACTCAAAGCACCCTCCACTGCCCGCCGGACGAGCGTACTCAAAGCACCCNACTGCCCGCCGGACGAGCGTACTCAAAGCACCCTCCACTGCCCGCCGGACGAGCGTACTCAAAGCACCCTCCACTGCCCGCCGGACGAGATGATACCGAGAGTGCTCCCTGCGGTCACTTCTCGCTGCTCACTGTTCGCTTCGCGCATTGTCGTCGGGCGGTGATACCGCCCGATTGCCTGCAGGCCCTTCGGTCCCGCTCCGCTCGCTTTACCGCGGACCGCACTTCGTGCCGCCCTCGCTGCTCCACGGCTCCCGCTGGTCGCCGTTCCGTCGAGGAAGCTCCCTACGGTCGCTTCCTCGCTACTCCCGAAGCGCGTCTTCTCTCTCCGTCGCTTCCAGCGTCTCCTGCTCGACATCAGTTGCCACCACAGCGGGCTTGTACGCTCCGCCGGGAATCAGATCGTTCTCGCCGACCGAAGAGTCGACGAAGCGCTGGAACGCGCGCCGTTCCGGCGGCAGTTCGCCGTACAGTACCTCGTCCTCGACGAGGTCGTAGACGGGAATCCGCGGCGTCAGGAGCGTGTTCTCACCCACAATCGAGCCTTCGCCGACGACGAAGCCGCTGGTGACGCGACAGCCAGCGCCCAGCGACACCTCGTCCTCGACGATGACCGGCGCGTTCTCGACCGGTTCGAGGACGCCGCCGATGAGCGTGTTCGCGCCGAGTTTGACGTTCTCGCCGATTTGCGCACAGGAGCCGACGGTGTCACAGGAGTCGACGAGCGTGCCGTCGCCGACGTACGCCCCGACGTTGACGAAGGATGGCGACATCATGATGCAGTCCTCGCCGAGGTACGCGCCGCGGCGGATGGTCGTGCCGTCCGGCGTGTTGCGGGTCCCGCGCTCGCCGAGGTCCTCGGTCTCCCGGAGTGGGAGTACATCGTGGTAGTCGACGCCGCCGTACTCGCGGGCGACGGTTTCGCGCAGGCCGAAGTTCAGTAGAATGCCCTGCTTGACCCAGGCGTTCGCCTCCCACTCGCCGCCGGACTGCTCCGCGGCGCGGACCTCCCCCGCTTCCAGCGCCGCGAGGAATTCATCGAGTACGGCGAGGTGGTCGTCGGTCGCTTCGGCGGCCGTCAGCCCGTCCTGTTTCCGTTGCCAGAGGTCGTCGATATCGGCTTCGAGGCTCATACCACCCGGTTGCGACGCCGGGGGCTTACCTATCGGGGTTTCGGGATGGGTGTGTTACCACGCCGCATTTTCCGTCTGTCGTTCTCTCAGTCGGACCCGCGGCCGGGGATGTACCCGCATTCCCGGCACATACTGATGCGCGGTGCCGTCGCTTCGAATTCGCTGGAACATCGCGGGCAATCGGTCGCTGGTAGTTGTACGCGCTGGTTCGTAGCCATACACGATACGCGGCAACTCCGGCATATAAGGCTGACCGTGGTATTGAGAGAGGTATTCGAGTGTGTATTATCACATATTCATATTTTCCGAACACCGGGTGTCGATATGGGAGCCGCTCACCGATCCGTCTATAGTAGCCATTGAAAATCAATGCACACCTGATCGCACGACGGCAGTGCGATCAGTGTGTAAATCGTTTCAATTGTTACTATAGAACCGCAATCAATTGCCGCGAGTAGACCACTGAAAACCGTCCCGTGTTTCCCTCCCGTTCTCGCTCAGGCGTCTACAACGTCGCCGAACTCGTACCAGCCGGCGTCGCGGCCGACGAGCCACGTCGCCGCATCGAGTGCGCCGGCGGCGAACACGCCGCGGTCCTCGGCCCGGTGCGACAGCGAGAGGACTTCGTCGTTGCCGGCCAGCACGAGTTCGTGCTCCCCGCGAATGTCACCGGCTCGCCTGGCGAACACGCCGATTTCGTCGTCGTCGCGCGGTGCGTGCCCTTCCCGGCCGTACACCGGCTCTACGTCGCGCTCCTCTTGGATCACGTCGAGGATACTGTTGGCTGTCCCCGACGGCGCGTCGACCTTGCGGTTGTGGTGGGTCTCCATGAGTTCGAGGTCGTAGTCGTCGAGCGTGGCGACCGCCTCACTGACGAGGCGCTGGAGGACCTGAATCCCCTGCGAGAAGTTGGTCGCCTTCAGCAGCGGAATCTCATCGCTGGCGTTTCGCAGTCGGGCCAGCCCGTCATCGTCGAAGCCGGTAGTTCCGACGACCATCGGGACGCCCGCTTCGACGCAGGCCTCGGCGACGGTCAGCGCGCCCTCGGGGACGGCGAAGTCGACGACAACGTCCACGTCGTACTCCCGGAGCGCCTCGGCGGCATCGGCGGGGTCGACGATCGGGACGCCGTCGACCGCGTCCGTCTCGCTGGTCGCAAAGCCGACCACGACCTCGCTGTCGGTGGCGGCCTCGACGACGGCCCCACCCATCTGCCCGGTGACGCCGTTGACCGCCACCCGCGTCATCGCTCGGCCTCCGCGTACTCGTCTTCGAGGTCTTCGGTTTCGAGCGTCGCGAGCACGTCACGCAGGTGGTCGAGGTGTTCGTCGGACAGGCGGGTTAGCGGCGAGCGGAGATGTGCCGGGCCGTAGCCCCGAATCCGCATCGCTTCCTTGACCGGGATGGGGTTTGTCTCGACGAACATCGCGCGGAACAGCGGGCCGAGTTCGTGGTGAATCTGGCGGGCGCGCTCGAAGTCGCCGGACAGCGCCGCACCGACCATCGCGCAGGTGCGCTCCGGCTCGATGTTGGCCGAGACGGAGATACAGCCGGTCCCGCCGACCGACAGCATCGGCAGCGTCATGCCGTCGTCGCCGGACAGCACCGCGAAGTCCTCGTCCCGGGTGCGCTCGATGATCTCTGAAATCTGGTTCATATCCCCGCTCGCGGCCTTGTAGGCCCGGATATTCGGATGGGATGCGAGTTCGACCGCCGTATCCGGCTCGATATTCTGGCCCGTCCGCGATGGGACGTTGTAGACGATCTGTGGCAGGTCGACGGCGTCAGCCAGGGTCGTGTAGTGGTCGACGAACCCCTGCTGTTCGGGCTTGTTGTAGTACGGCGAGATGAGCAACAGGGCGTCAGCGCCGGCCTCGGCGGAGCGCCGGGACAGCTCCAGTGCTTCCTTGGTGTTGTTCGACCCCGAGCCGGCGATAACCGGCACGTCGTCGACGGCGTCGATGACCGCCTCGACGACCTCGATGTGTTCGTCGTGGGAGAGCGTCGCCGATTCGCCGGTCGAGCCGACCGGAACGAGGCCGTCGACGCCGGCGGATTCGAGCCGTTGGGCGTCCTCTTGGAGCGTTTCGAAGTCGATACTGCCGTCCTGGTGGAACGGCGTGCACATCGCCGGGAACACGCCGCGGAAGTCGATAGCTGTCATTGCTGAGTGTGTGGTGTCGCTGTGGGTTCGGTTGTCCGGTCGGAAACGGTGCGATAGCCGGCCGATACCGCCGGCTGTTGTGTGTCAAACGACCTGGCCCGAGACGGAGTCGCCACGTCCGCCACGAGCCGCTAAAACGTCGGCTTGCGTTTCGCGCGGACGACGCCCTCGCCGGGGAGCCACGAAACGGTTCCGGACTGACGGCGTCGTCGCATGGTTGAGTAACCAAGCGTGACCGACTTAGCTTTTGTGTTCTCGCTGTCGCCTTTCACAGTGCATTCGAAGCCTTATCGAGTCGTCGCATGGAGACGGCGGGACCCCCATCGTGTGGCAGTACGCCAGCGTTTCCCTCGGCTTGTCTGGGAGACGCTGCTGGAGCAGGCCCGACTGTATTTTGGTATTTGCGTCCTGTCTGAAACAAGCGGTCAGAGGTGTACACATTACATTCTGACAATAACACATAAGTATCGGTCAAAAAACACATACTGCAAGGTACATAATATCGGCAGGTATGCGTCGAAGACACTATCTTTTAGCCACCTCCAGCGTCCTCGGATTCGCCGGCTGTTCGAGTACCAGCAGTGATCCGACCGAGACAGCTGCAAAAACGGAAACCGAGAACACTGAGCAACAAACAGCTGGAAATACCGAAGAGATGACAGAGCGTCAACTCAGTGGTCACATTCGGCCAGCTGAGAGTCCTGAGTCCCCGGTAAAAGACCTCTCGTGTGAGAAGGGCAACTTCACTCGCCACCCGCCAATGTATGACGAAGGCTCCGTTCCGTGGGGAGATACTGGATATGTGTCACTACGGATTGATGGGACAGCGTTTGAATACGGTGACACAGCCCAAATTACGCTGACAAACACGTCTGATAGCACCCTCACTCTGGGTCTTAAGTATATGTACCAGATCGAACTGCTCACTGAAGATGGCTGGCAAGATGTCCGTGGACAGACCGGGGACGATGAGTTTCAATACGTGGATATGGGTACTGAGGCAGCACCCGGGGAGGTATTTGAATGGTCGCTCCGTCTGACCGAAGATGGGGTGGTTCCCGGCGAGAAAGATTTTACTGTGTGTCCTGAACTCGTCTCCGGTCGGTATCGGTTCGTCTACTGGACAGCTACTCCGGTAGCAGTTGCGTTCGACCTCCAGAAGTAGGCTGTTCCGCGCTTGTCTGAGTGAAACGCAATGCTCACTAAGTTGACTGCACGCCTCGGTACTCCGCCCCTTTTATTGACAGGTTCTATCCGCGACCAGAACTGCTGAAGCGACAACAACTGGTTAGTTGGGGCATAATTACGCCGTTCTTTCACGTTTGTATCCCGAAAGCATATTCCGGGCGGTAGCCAATACCTGATATGACAGTTTCCCAGCCGGGACAGCGCGTGGCCGTACTGGCCGACGCGCAAAACCTCTATCACACTGCCCGGAGTCTTTACTCGCGGAACATCGACTACGAGGCACTACTGGAAGAGGCCGTTGACGGCCGCGAACTGACCCGCGCAATCGCCTACGTCATCCGCGCGGATTCACCCGAAGAAGAGTCGTTCTTCGAAGCGCTCGTCGACATCGGCTTCGAGACGCGTATCAAGGACATCAAGACGTTTCAGGACGGGTCGAAGAAGGCCGACTGGGATGTCGGGATGAGCCTCGACGCGGTTTCGCTGGCGAATCACGTCGATACGGTCGTGCTCTGTACTGGCGACGGAGACTTCGCTCGCGTGTGTCGGTATCTCCGCCACGAGGGCTGTCGTGTCGAAGCGATGGGATTCGAGGAGTCGTCCTCTGAAGATCTCAAAGCGGCCGTTGACGGGTTTATCGATATGAGCGACGATTCCGACCGGTTCCTGCTATAGCCCACCCAGTGTGGGCGCTCACTCTGCCACCGTGTCTCCGTTAGCCAACCACGGTACCGGATACCTTCTCACAGTGCGACGGCCTCACAGCTGCTCTCATCTGGGTTACCCTCGACGGAAAAATACCTCCGCGGTCAGACCGGGCGACCGTCTTCTGACGTTCCAACGAGGAGGGCTCCGGCGGCCAGTCCCAGTGCAGCCAGCGCTCCGGCAGCGGCCGGGATGCCGATGTCGATTGCCCCAGTACCAAGGATGAGCACGGTGCTGATCGCCAGCAGCGCAGCGCCCAGAATCACTTTTCGCGTGTCTGTAGCCATGTCACCCGTCACTTGGAAGGCATCCGGTATAAATTTCCCCAAAATCGACGGAGGAAAGTATGGTACTAGGAAGCAATGCCCACATCGTTCCTGAGAGACGCCACCGCTCCGGCTCGGCAGAACGGAAATTCCGGCCCCCCTGCATAACTGAAGCAGCAAACACATCCCCGTGTAGTTCCCCCGACCAGTTGGGTCACAGAGACGGCGTGTTGTCATATGCTGAGGATAGTCGGTACACCCTCGCGCTCGTCACGGAACAGGCGCGAGATGGAGACCCACTGCAGTTCCAGGCGTCGTGGTCGGATCGCTGACCGCGGATCGGATACAGAGGCACACGCCCCGTGTACTCGGGCCGGGGCGACTGACGGAGCGAACCAATGGCATTCCGGTTCGGGACTCCGTCACCCATAGGGCCGGACCGTTGATTCGGAACGGATTGGGGGAGTGGCATTCACCATCGCCACACGATTTCGGTCGGCCGTGGTTCGGGCACCCACGGCTGGGCGACCATTTCATTTCAGACTGCGCCGGACAGTGGTACGGACAGAACCGAAAGGCGGTTTATCACCCGGCATCGAACACGGGCAATGAGTGACGACGAGTTCCGCGGGCTCCGGCGCGCGGCCGACTACCAGTTCGGCGGTGGCGGCGGGACAGCGCTGTTCACCGGCGCTGACGCCCTCGACGTAACACACACAAGCTCTGGCCGGCCGCGACAGGTCCATGCCACGGACGGCCGCATCGCCACGTACGGCGACGACGGACGCTTCCGACTCGGACTCGCCGGCGGGAGCAGACTCCTCGATGCCTTCGACGGGCCGCGACACCGCGTGGTCGTCGGCGACGAGAGCGAGCCCTTCATCCGTGAGGGCCGCAACGCCTTCGCGAAGTTCGTCCAGTCCGCCGACAGCGCTCTCCGTCCGGGCGACGAAGCCCTCGTCGTCCACGAGGACGGCTATCTACTCGCCGTCGGCCGCGCGGAACTGCCCGGCAGCGGCATGGACGACTTCGAGACGGGGATGGCCGTGAAGGTCCGGCAGGGCGCAGAGGACTGACGGGTTTTGTGGCGATCGCCGGGGCGTGCCGCCCTCGTGGGTTGGCACTATCCAGGATGGTCGACAAGGATTAGTATGACAGAAAGCATTTGCTGCTCCCTTCGAGACGAGCGATATGCGCCGCCGCACGCTCCTCGCCGCGCTTGCGCTCTCCCCAGTTGCCGGCTGCAGTGCGCCCGGTGACGACACGTCGACGGACGATTCGACATCATCGACAGCCACAACGACGCCACAGGAACAGCCGACAACGGCAGTGACCAGTACACGGCAGGACACGCCGACGCCGACAGTAACGCCCGCTCCGGACGACCCGATCCTGTTTGTCGTCGACAACGACACGGACAGCGAGCAGACTGTCACACTCACTATCACGAGAAACGAAACGGCGGTACTGGACGAGACGGCGACGCTGGCTGCCGGCGAGTCGGTCGAGTATGACCCGATGATCGGTGCGACCGGCGAATACACGATCACTGTCCAGGTGGAGGGTGGCCCCAGCCGGACCATCGACCGGCCTATCGGCCGGTTCGCGGTCAGAAACGGCTCGAACCACTTCGTCGACATCACCGCCGAGGAGATACGGATATACTGGGAGGAGTAGTCACAGCACCAGTCCGGACTGCAGCAGCCACACGAGAACCGTCACCGTCACCGCGCTGACGACGGTCGTCAGGAACACGGTCGCGCTGACGAATTCGCCTGGCGAGCGGTCGCCAGTCTGATGGCTGAACGCGCCGACGAGGATGATGGTCGTCACGCCGGTCGGCGTCGCCAACAGGAGCACGACCACCCGCGCGACTGTCTGGTTCTGGAACCCGACCACGAGCACCGCGGCGAACGCGAGCACTGGCGCCAGCAGGAGTTTCAACGCGCTGGCGATCCCGACCGACCGGAAATCGCTGTTCCCGTCGACGTTCGATAGCTGGATGCCGAGAATGAGCAACATCACCGGAATCGAGGCGTTGCCAAGCAGTTCGAGTGTCTGCATCACTGTCGAGTCTGTGGGCGGCACTGCGCCGACCCATCGGAGTGCAAGCGCGACGACGACAGCGTAGACGAGCGGCACGCCGAACACACGGCGCATATCCGCGAGCGGGCTGTCGCCGCTACCCCGGGCGGCGATGTAGATGCCGACGGTGTAGAGTAGCACGCCCTGCAGCGCGGTCACGAGGACGGCCGTGCTACGCCCGGTCGCGCCGAAGGCGAAATCCGCCAGCGGGATGCCGTAGTTCCCGGTGTTGGGGAAGATAGCGACGAGGACGAACGCGCCGAGCAGCGGTTCCGAATGCCCCGTGAGGCGGCCGACGCCCTCCGCGATGAGAAGCATCGCCGCGGTGAACAGCACGACAGCGAGGACGACGCTCAGAATCGTATCGCCGGCCAGCGAGGACGTTGTCAGGCTGTGGACCACCAGCGCGGGCGCGAGGACGTACACCGTGATGGTGTTGAGCGCGTCCGGGTCCGTACCTTTCACCCGGCCGAGCGCGAAGCCGGCCGCAGCGACGGCGACGACCGGGAGGATGGCCGTGGCGAAGATGGACAGCAGTGACACGGCGGGGATGGACGGGCGAGCCTTAGAATCGTTACGAAGCCGTGGGAGCGTGCCGGTTTCGCCCGGTCGACCGGCCTGCCCCGCGACGGACTCCAGTCCGAGCCCGGGTCGCTACGCTTTTCTGCCCTGCCCCGCCAGTCACACGTATGTTTGGCGGAGGCGGCGGGATGAACCCGCGCAAGATGAAGCAGATGATGGAACAGATGGGCATCGACATGGAGGACATCGATGCGCAGGAAGTAATTATCCGCACCCCGGACGAGGAGCTCGTCTTCGACGACGCGGAGGTCCAGCTCATGGAAGCGCAGGGCCAGAAGACGTACCAGGTCGTCGGCGAACCCGAGAGCCGCGAACTCGGCTCCGGCGAGGGCTCGGCCGCGGCGGCTGCGGACGACGCAGACGAGAGCGGCAGCGACTCCGGCGTCGACGAGGACGACGTCGAACTCGTCGCGATGCGGGCGGGCGTCGACGAAGACACTGCGCGAGAAGCGCTGGAAGCCAACGACGGCGACCTCGCCGACGCGGTCGACGAACTGGAGTAACGTGGCGTATCTCTTCGTCCACGAAGACCGCGAGTACCTGCTGGACCCCGGCGAGCGCTTCGAGTCCGACCTCGGAATTCTGGAGGTCCCCGAGGACGTGGAACCGGGCGATGTCGTCGAGACCCATCTGGGGACCGGCTTCACCGTCCGTCGGCTGCGCGGCCCGGACCTGTTCACCCACCTCGAACGCACCGGCGCGCCGATGATGCCCCGCGACGTGGGGCTGGTCGTCGGCAAGACCGGCGTGGCCGCGGCGGACCGCGTCCTCGACGCCGGCACCGGGACCGGCATCCTCAGCGCGTACATGGGCCGCATTGGCGCTGACGTGGTCACCTACGAGCAGGACCCCGAATTCGCTGAGGTAGCGCGCCAGAACATGGAGATCGCTGGCGTCGCGGACACCGTCGAGGTCCGGACCGGCGACATCACCGACGACCTCGACGACCTCTCGGGCTTTGACGTGCTGACCCTCGACACCGAGGACGCCCCGACTGTGGTCGAGCGAACGCCGACGCTGCTGGACCGGGGCGGATCGCTGGCGGTGTACTCCCCGTTTGTGGAGAACACGCGCGAGGTCGTGGCGACGGCCACCGAGGTCGGCCTCAACGGCGTCGAGACGCTCGACACCATCCAGCGGGAGATGGACTTCGACGACCGCGGCTCCCGCCCATCGACCGGTGGCGTCGGGCATACCGGCTACCTGACATTCGCGCGGCGGCCCTGACGGCTCCGGTCACCCCTCTCAACCCCTCTTGTTGGGGTCGACTTTAAACATGTAGTAGCACGTACACTGTACTGCATGAGCGAATCAGAAACGCCGATGGAGACGACAACTTGGCCAGACCTCGCGATCGGGCTCTATGACCGCCTGACTGGTCGTAATGCGGAAATAACGTACGACTTCGACGACATGGAAGTCGACGTCCCGAGCAAGGCCGGCGAAGACGCCGAGCACGCTCGCTGGCGGGTCGATGGCACGCTGACTATCACGACACGCGATAACGACTGACAGTGGTCACCACGGCGAAGGCGGTCGGTGATCTGTTCGACCAGGTCGAGGGAAAGCCGGACCTGCTCGTCGACGCCGACCTGACCGTCGAGCGGGACGGGGTCGCGTTCAGCGTTCGCGGGTACGACGACCTCGTCGCCGTCGACCTACCGTCTTTCGGGGCGGCGTTCGCCCTCTGGCGGGACCGACCGGTCGAGGGAAGAGACGCCGCCGCGGCGCTGACTGCGGCCGGACTGACGGCTGAAATCCGCGTTCGCGGAGCGCCCGTGGCCCGCCTCGGCGCGGACGCCGTTCCGAGTTCGCTCGCAAAACGGCTCGGTCTCGGGCCGATAGAGCTGTTCCTCGACGGCGCGCTTCTGGCGCTTACGCCACGGCGCGAATGAGGTCAAGCAGTTCGGCCCGGTAGTCCGACGGCGACCGCTGGAGGGGGTCAGGGGGGGTCTCGATGCCGAGCAGTGACGACAGCGACTGGTCGGGGTACGCGCCGGCGGCGATACGGAACCCATCGCCGTGCCAGACGCCGACCCACCCGGTGATCGACAGCGTCGCATCGACCGCTTCGAGGTCGAGCTCGGCGCTGTAGGTCCGGAGCCGCGCCCGGTCGCCGCTGTCGACGCGGACCCGCTCGCTCCGCCCGCGCTCGACTGATACGAACCCTCTGTCGGCCAACTCCTCGGCGAAGGCCGACTGCGCTTCTGAGCGAACTGTCGGCAGAATCATCGCCGGTCCGATACCCGGCGCGAGCGGCGGGGTAAACGATAGCGCGGTCGCGAAGAAGAACCGCCACTGGTGGTCGAACCCGACCGCGTCTCTGACCGCCTCGCGCGTTTCGGCGTCGTCGTACACTTTCGTCACGCCCTCGACGCGGGCCGTCGGTAACTGAAAGACGGTTTCGACGCTCTCGTCGACGAGCTCCCAGCCGCCGTCGCACAGCCGGTCCGCGGGAACGTCCGGGAACGCGGGGTCAGTGGGCACGGTCCGGCCTCAGTGGTCGTCCTCGCGCCACTTGTGTTCGCACTCGGTGCAGGTGAAAAAGCGCGTCTCGGACTCGTCGGCCGCGCGGATCTGCTTCATCTCGTAGAAGGCCCGCTCGTTGCCACACTCGGGACAGCGTGCGCCCGTCGTCGGTCCCATGTCTTCGGCGTCGACCTCGGAGGTGTCGACGACTTCCGACTCCTCCTGGCCCTGCGTGGTGACGGCCATCTCCTGTTCGGTCTCGGCGTTTCGAGCCTTCTCGTAGCCGCAACTGCCACAGACCCAGCGCTCGTCGTCCGTTTTCATCATCGAACCGCATTCGTCGCAAAACTCCATTGTAGTACCACCGTTTGCCTGCCGACCGTGTTAAATACCCGGTTTCGCCCAGGCCGTTCTGTCGGTCCCCATCGCTGTGCAGTGCGGAAGCTTAGCAAAATCGGAGTGCCGACGGTATCAGTCGTTGCGAACCCACGCCGAACAGGGTTCCATGTCGTCCATGACCTCGCCGTGGAACGAACAGTACGGCTCGATGTCGCCGTCCTGCATCACGTACTCGAAGTGCCGGCAGTTCCCGCAGTAGGTGTCCGGTTCGCCCTGGTGGACCGCCGTCTCGGTGATCGCGTCGTGCCCCGTCTTCGCCGTGCCGCCGTCGGTCGACGGCGACGCTTCCGGACCGGCTTCGGCTATTTTCGGGTCGAGCGCGTTCTCGGAAGGGCCGGTTCGGTTCGTCCCACGCGACGCGGTGTTTTGCTGGCCGGTGTTCGAGCCAGTGGTCGCCCGACGGTCCGACTGTCGCTCCGTCGCCGTGCCGCTGTCCGACCGTCGCTTGGACCGCGTGCTGCGGTCAGACTGCGTGCCGCCCGTCGGCTGCCGACTGCGGCCGTTGGCCGTGCGCGTAGTGCCCGAGCGCTGTCCGGTCCCGCCGTCGCTGACAGCGCCCTCGTCGGTCGCACTCGCTCGGTTCGTCTGCGTCTCGACCGTGCCGTCCGGGTCCTGTCCGAAAAACCCGATGCCGCCCAGTCCCGGCAGCGTCCGGGCTTCCTCGACGAGACGGATCGTCCCTTCCTCGGTCACTTCCATGCGTGCCGTCCCGCCGGGGTCGTTTCGCGTCTTGAACGTCGCAAGCGACGCGAACAGGCACCAGAACGTCGTCACGATACCGGCGAAGTAGACGACGCCGGTGAGCAGTGCCAGCAGCGGGTCGCTGCTGGTCCAGCTGTAGGGATACAGCGACCGGAACAGCACGACGCCGACTGTTGCGACGCCCGTGCCACCGAGGGCGGTCAGCCGGATTCGACGACTGGCCGGTAACACCGCGAACACGCCGAGGATGACCGACGGCAGCCCGAGCCCGGCGATGACGCCGGCGATCCGCCTGGCTGCGTAGGCGTCCAGCCCGTATCTGTTTCCGATGCCGGTCGTTGCGAGCGCGATTGCCCCGACGAGTCCGGCAACACCAACGAGAAACAGGGCTGTCCCGACGAGTTGCTGGCGGCGCGATGCGACGCGCCCAACCTCCCCTTCGTACACGTCGGTGAGACTAGTCATGCAGTATACTACTGCTACATCCGATAAAACTACCCGTCAGACAGATGCATGACGCGGGCACGCGCGTGATTCACCAAGTGCGCGAGCCGTTCCGAAAGCACTAATCGGACCCACGGGAACAGTTCGGGTATGAGCGACGACGAAAGCGAGGACGCGGAGGAGCCGGCTGTCGAACTCGGCGACGGACCAGACGTTGCCGGTGCGCCGCTGGCCCGCGTCTCGGCCCGGCTCACCTGGGGCATCGAACACAGCACCATCGTCAGCCGCGAAGGGGACACGACGATTCGGACGCCGGACGGCCCGCAGGAACTCGCAACGGTGCTCGAGGACGTCGACATCCCGTACTTCGCCGACCGTCAGGAGTTCGAAAGCGCGGTTCGGGACGTCATCGGGACCGGCCCTATCCCGACCGAGTGAGGGCGGGAACGGACTTCTGTGGAACCAGCACGACCCATCCCAGTTACAGCTGCTGTGATCTGTGCAGCGTGTGTTATCATCCCCTCATACTCGCGGTCCGATATCGCGTCGAACCACAGGCTTTGATACCGTCTATTGCGGAGACAGCGTGTGTTCCACAGAAGTGGCCTCTCCTGGAAAGAGCGTGCCGCCTTCGCTGTCTGGGGACTCGGGGTATTCATCGTCCTCCGGACTCTGTACGACGTATTCGGCGTGGCAGGGCGAGAATTAGCTATCGCGGCTGGTGTCCTGGTTTTTGGCTCGTTCTACGGCGTCTTCATGCCAGTCTGGCGGCGATTCTCGGCGGAATGACTCACACGAAGAACCGGCGGTACAGACACAGCGGCGTCACCGTTCCGACGCAGTTGGGTCCACTATCGTAACGCCACAACGCAACAGTTTGCTACCTGTTACCGCATATTTTCGAGCGCATACACCGTGTCGGAGATGATCCATTCCGTCTCACAATCGGCGTGCTCGATACTGAGCGCGTTGAAGGTCTCTCGTCCGTCATCAACCGTTATTTCGAACGCTCGGCTACGAAGCGACTCGGGATGGGGACTCGGTGGGGACACACATCTCCCTCATAGAGTGGGACCGATAAACGAGTCGATTCGCCGCGACAGGCCCATTACACGCCGATTGGCCGCCGTCTGGCGATTGGTTATGAATCGCCCGACTCGCTCACTTCGGCTCTGCCGCGGCGCTTGCCGAACAGATACGCGGCCACGACGAGTGCGAGGGGAACGACGAGAAACATCCCCATCATGACGAGCATGACGAACAGTTCAGTAGTACCGGGCATCCCGGGAAACAGGAGGAGGGCCATACATCCCGTACTCCCGCCTGTCGCAAAAACCCAACTACCGGGGGTTGGCTATCGAACGGCAGCCCCGGAGAGCGGGAATCGTTCTCGGGTGCCGACAGCCCGGCGTTAGACGTGTGGCTCTGGGAGCAGGTCGTCGAACGCTTGGGCGTCCAGCCACTCACAGAGCCTGACGAGCTGTTCGGTCGCGGCCTCGAACATCTCGGCCCCCTTCTCGGCCGTTGCGTCGGTCTGGTCGCCCAGGACACCGTTGCCGGTGTTATCAGCGGCGTCGTAGAAGGTTCGCGAACCGTACTTCTTTGTCTCCGCAGCCTCGACGCTCGGAATCCCGCCGTCCCGTGCGTCTTCGAGGCGGTCGTCGTGAACCAGCTCGGAGCGCAGGTGTTGAATCATGGCCGTCTCCTTCGGCCCGCCGTGTGGCCCGTTCTGCTCGAACAGGTCGTCTACGAGGTCCGGGATACTCTCGTCCCACATCCACTCGATGGCGTACAGCAGTTCGTCGTCCCGGAGCCGCCGGCCGACCTCCCGGAGGTGCTCGACGTTCCCGCCGTGGGCGTTCACGTAGATGACCCGGTCGATGCCGTGGTACGCCAGATTCCGGGTGAACGACTCGACGTAGTCACGAAACACCGGTGCGTCGACCCACATTGTCCCGTTGAACTGTCTGTGATGGGGACTCACGCCGACATTGATCGTCGGGGTACAGAGGTAGCCAGTCCTGTCGGCGGCTTCCCGGGCGAAGGCTTCCCCGATGAGGTGGTCCGTCGCCAGCGGGAGATGTGGCCCGTGTTGCTCGGTCGATCCGAGCGGGACGAGCGCCAGCGACTCCGTCTCGAAATAGTCGCCGAGGTCCGGCCAGTTCTCGTCGGCAAGGTACATACCACTGCTGGTGACGGACGCGCCTTGAATCTGTGCTTCGCCACGGCCCCGCGGCGGGATTCAGGTAGTACGAAGGACTCAATCGAACAGCTCGTAGACGCGAGCCTCGTACGGCGCGAGCGTCACCGTTTCCGGGTCCGGGTCGTCGTGGTCGTAATTGCACGCTAGCAGCGTCGCATCGGCGTACTCGACCGGGAGGTCGAAGGTTTCCGTCGCGTCGTCGAAGTGCAGGACGACGAGGACTTTCTCGGTTCCCGAGTCCGTCGACAGCGACCGCGTGAAGGCGAAGACGGTTTCGTGCTCGGGGAGCAGGTCGGTGTAGTCCCCGTACACCAGCACGTCCCTGTCGGAGCGCAACTGGATGAGTCGCCGGTAGTAGTTGTAGACGGAATCCGCATCGGCTTGCTGGTCGGCGGCGTTGATCTCCCTGTAGTTCGAATTGACCTGAATCCAGGGGTCGCCGTCGGTGAACCCGGCGTTTTGCGAGTCGTCCCACTGCATCGGCGTTCGGGCGTTGTCGCGGGTCCGGTAGCCGACGACGTCTTTCACGTCCTCGTAGCCCTCGACGCCCTCCCGGTCGAGTAGCTCCCGCGCGTGGTTGATGGCGTCCACGTCGCGGAGGTCGTCCATCGTGTCCCAGTCGGCGTTAGTCATCCCGAGTTCCTGGCCCTGGTAGATGTAGGGCGTGCCACGGAGCGTGAGGATGAACGTCCCGAGCAGCTTCGCGGATTCCCGGCGGTAGTTCTCGGTGTCGCCGTAGCGTGAGACGCTCCGCGGCTGGTCGTGGTTCTCCCAGTACAGCGTGTTCCAGCCGTCCGCCGCCAGCCCGTCCTGCCAGCGGTCGACGATACGCTTCAGCTCCGGCAGGCTCCAGTCGCCGACCGACCACCGCTCACCGTCAGCGTAGTCGAGTTTCGTGTGCTGGAAGTGAAACGCCATGTCCAGCGGGCCGTCCGCGCCGGCGTACTCGCGGGCCGACTCGACGGTGAGCTGTGGCATCTCCCCGACGGTCATCACGTCGTAGTTCGACAGCACCTCGTCGTCCATTGCGTCGAGATACGACAGCATCTCCGGCCCGTCGATGAACTGTTCGGACCCGACCCACTCGCTGTCCGGATCGCCGTCGGGCAGCCCCTCGACTTTCGACAGGAGATTGATGACGTCCATCCGGAAGCCGTCGATGCCCTTCTCCAGCCACCACTCGATAGTGTCGAAGACGTCCTGTCGGACGGCGTCGTTGCGCCAGTCCAGGTCCGGCTGTGAGGTGTCGTACAGGTGGAGGAAGTACTCGCCGCGCTCCTCGTCGTACTCCCAGGCGGAGCCCCCGAAGAAGGACTCCCAGTTGTTCGGTGGCGTGGGCTCGCCGTCCTCGTCTGTTCTGCCCTCGCGCCAGATGTAGTAGTCCTCGTATTCCGGGTCGCGCTGGCGGGACTTCCGGAACCACTCGTGCTGGTCCGACGTGTGATTGACGACGAGGTCCATGACGAGCCGCATATCCCGGTCGTGGACCGCTTCGAGTAGCGCTTCCCAGTCGGCCATCGTCCCGAACTCGTCGTAGATGGCCTGATAATCGCTGATGTCGTAACCGTTGTCCTTCTGCGGGGAGTCGTACACCGGATTGAGCCAGATGACGTCGACGCCGAGGTCGGCGACGTAGTCCAGGCGGTCGATGATGCCCTGCAAGTCGCCGACGCCATCGCCGTCGCTGTCGTTGAAACTTCGGGGATAGATCTGGTAGACGACTGCTTCCTTCCACCAGGCGCGCTCTGCGGTCATACAGAGGGGTAGCCTGACGCGTTGCTTAAATCCACGGGTTCATACAACACCCGTTGTAAACTCTTAACTCGCCGGCTAGAGATGGCTGCAGTACCGCTACAGTTCCAGCACCGTGTGTCGCGGCAGTTCGAGGTCGTAGCCGACTGCCGAGACCGTCTCGGTCGGCCAGTCGCCGGTCGCGGACAGGAGTTCGATGTCGTCGGCCGAGACGAGATAGGTGTCCTCACTCTTCGCGCCGTCGATAGTCGGGTTCCACGCGTACCCATGTGGCAACGCGACCTCGACCCCGCTTCCGGGCGTGGCGATCCATTCCCGGCCGGCGAAGCCCGTCGCACCCCCCTGGTGATGGTTCTGCCACTCGCCTTCCCAGCCGACCTCGGCGTAGGCGTTCTGGATAGCGTCGAACACGTCGCCCGCTGTGCCACCATTCTGGCCGGCTGCCTGTGTCGCGGCCAGTGCAGTGGTCTCGACGCAGGCGGCTTTGCGGGTTCGCTCCACCAGCCACTCCGGCGGGTCGAACGCGACCGCTCGGGTGGTGCTGACGTGGAGCCCGTTCCGCTGGACGGTCACCGACATGAGCGCATAGTCGCCGAGTTCAGTTTCGGTCGAGGTGTAATGGCGGTAGGATTGTGCCCGCTCGGCGCTACCGACGAGTACGACGGGCGTAGCGATGCCTCGGCCTTCGAGCTTCTGTCGGAGCACGGCGGTCACATCGAGTTCGGTGTGGGACGGCTCGACGTTCCGCGCGACTGCTTCGACTGCTTCAGCCGTGTCTCGCGCGAGGTCACGACACTGCTCGATCTGGGTCTCGGTCAGCGGCTGTCGGAGCTGTGTGGCGTCGACTGACTCGAAACCGGGGACGTCGAAGTCCGCCGCCGCCGGCGTCGGGCTCGCTTTGGCGACAGCCTCGGCCAGCGATTGTGCGTGCCAGTCGAACGTTTCGACGGCCACATCGCTGCCGAGTTCCTCGTCACGTAGCCGCGGCGCTTCGATGTTGTCGGTGACGACCCGGACCTCGTCACCGTCGTAGCCAGCGGCGGCGACGCCGACGTCGCCCTCCCGGTCGACGACGTTGTCTCCACCTCCGGTTAGCCACGCGAAGGAGTTCGGTCGGGCGAACCAGACGGCTTCGAGCCCCGCTGTCCGGCGGTACTGGTCGAGACGGTCTGTAAGCGTCATACCCTGACATCCCTCCGGCCCCCAGTAAAAACCAGGGACAACACGCGGCGACAGGACCGTCGCCACAGGTCTCGCACAGCGGCAACGACGACACACACCGTTCGCTACTATCGCTCCCGACGCCGCTCCTGATACTGCTGGCTGTAACTATTTCAAGAGATTCGCCACCCCGAAGTGGCGATATTCTTCACAGACGTACAGCCGGCAGTATGACTCACTCGGCGATGCCGCTGTCAGGGTCCCGGGACTGGAGCAGCGAGTACATGACCGACTGGAAGGCGTCGTTGTCGACGGACTCCACGACGTGGGTGTTCGGCTCGCCGTCGGTCACGCCGTTGACGTCGACGCTGGTGTACCCGCGGGTGAGCCCCTCGCGGTCGTCCACCGCGACGTGGTACGTCGACACCTCCTCGCGGAGTTCCGGGTACGCAAGCAATGCGGCGGTGACGCTGTCCGGGAGTGCCGTCCATCCGGGGTCGTCGGGACCCTCGCTGTTGAACGCCCGGGCCTTCTCGGTCACCGACTCGAAGAACGACGCCAGTTCCGTGTCGAACGCCGAGACCGCCTCGAACTCGGGAGTGCCGAACACCGCATCCCGAAGACACACGCCCCAGTCGACGAGCGTCACCTCGAAGTCGTCGAACACGCGTTTGGCAGCATCGGGGTCGACCCACAGATTGAACTCCGCGGCGGGAGTAATGTTCCCCTCACAGTTGACGTTCCCGCCCATCACCCACACTTCGTCGACGAGGTCTGGAAGCTCGGGCTCACGGGCGTACGCCAGCGCCAGATTGGTCAGCGGTCCGATACAGAGCAGTGTGATTTCACCCGGGGCCGCTCGACAGCGGTCGACGATCTCGTCGGGGCCAAACCCTGCCGCCGACTCGATACCGGTGTCGGGGAACACGTCCCCGCCGAGGCCGTCCTCGCCGTGAATGTACGTCGCGTGTTCGAACTCCTTGAGAAGCGGCTGTCTCGCCCCTTCGTAGACGGGTACGTCGAGAGAATCGGCGAGATCGAGCGTGTATTTCGCGTTCTCGACCTCTCTGTCGAAGGGCACGTTGCCGGCGACGATTGTGACTGCCTCGACGGTAACTCGATCACTGAGGCAGGACAGCAAAATTGCCTGTGTGTCGTCGCCCGCGGTGTCCGTGTCGATGATGACGCGTCGCATACGCCCTCGTCGTATGGCACATATAAATCGTTCCGGGCCACAACTGCGTGCCACAGTTGTCTGTGCGTCACTCGATAGCAGTGGGTGAACGGCCAGCTGATACGATACTGCAGACCGCCGGAGTTACACCATTTCGAGGCGGTAGCCGCTATCGTCACCGAGCGATTCGTACACGATGCGTGCGGCAGCGATGTCCTGAATCGCGAGCCCGGTCGAGTCGAAGACGGTAATCCCGGACAGGTCCTCGCGGCCCGGCGCGTTCCCGACGACGATCTCGCCGAGTTCGGCGTCGATATCAGACTCGTCGATTTCGCCCGTGCTCCAGGGGACGTTTATCTCGCCGGAGTGGGTCGTCTGCTCGAAGTCGTCGATGACGAGGGTCGCCTCGCGGATGACCTCCGTGTGGAGTTCCTGCTTTCCTTCGGCGTCGGCACCCATGGCGTTGACGTGAGTGTGCTCTCCGAGGTCGTCGAGCGTGACGATGGGGTCCTCGACCGGCGTGACCGTCGACAGGACGTCACACTGGGCCGCCTCGGAGATGGTCCCAGCTCGCACGTCGAACTCGTCGCCGAAGGTGTCGATGAACCGCTGGACGCGGTCGTCGTCGAGGTCGCTGACGACGACGGATTCAATCGGTCGCACCTGCGAGATGGCCTCCAGTTGCGTGTACGACTGGACGCCGGCACCGATGATGCCCAGCGAGGACGCGTCCTCGACGGCGAGGTGGTCCGTCGCCACGGCGGCGGCCGCCCCGGTTCGCTTCATCGTCAGCGTCGTGGCGTCCATCACGGCAAGCGGGAAGCCGCTCTCGGGGTCCGTGTACACGAGCGTCCCCATCACGGTCGGCAGGTCGAACTCGTCGGGGTTGTCCGGGTGAACGTTCACCCACTTGATGCCCGACGCCTCCCAGTCGTCCGTTTCGAGATAGGCCGGCATCGACCGGAAGTCCCCGTTGTGCTGTGGCAGGTCGATGTAGGACTTCGGCGGCATCTGCGCCGTGTCGTTTTCGTATGCGGCGAACGCGGCCTCGATGGCCGGCACGAGGTCGGCCATCTCGACGGCCGCCTCGATGTCCGTACTGGGGACGATAGTCGTCTGATTGTCCTGTCGTGCTGTCGAATATAGTGAGTTGCTCATAGTGGTTCGAATCTGTGATATCGGTTTATTCGATCGCGCTATACTGATTCAATATCCGTCTCGGCGCTCGTTGGCAATCCTAGAACGACCCCCGAGACAGCGTCTTGAGGTGGGTGAGACGGCCGCGGTGCTCCGCGTCGTCGAACGATTCGACCTTCGCGAGGACGCGACAGCCGACGATGTCTGCCTCACCGTTCTCGAAGTAGAGGCGGGTCTCGCCGACCAGTGCGACCAACTCGCCGGATTCCTCGTCGAGTTCCGTGACGTACACCTCTATCTCTTCGCCCGCCTCGAACGTCGGCGTGGTCGTCCTGAAGGACATTCCGGTGAGGAACTTACTGAATATGCTCATAGACGGGTCACATCCTTGGATTTGCGGTCAGTGGTGTATTCGAGCCCGAAGCCGGTCAGTGCGGAGAGCAGGAACACACCGAACAGGAACCAGCCGTGGAAGACGTACGGCCAGACATCAATGGGGTTGACAACCATCGCACTGGTGAACCACTCGTACTGGTTCGGGAGGCCCTGCAGCGTCGCAAAGCCGATGAGAACGCCGCCACCCCACGGGAAGATGTACCCGAGCGCCGAGGTGTTCGCGTCGAGGATATTCGCTCGACGGTAGCTGTTGATGTTGTACCGCTGGCCGATGCGGGCGATGTACGGCGCGATCGCGATCTCTGCGGCCGTGTTGATCGTGATCATCGAGTTGACGAGGGCAGTGCCGACCACCATCGTCGTTTCGGCCTTGCGAACGCCCGTTGCGACGTTTTCGAGGAGCCACTCCTGGATCGCCTCGAAGCCACCGCCACGGATCATGATCTCTGACCCGGCGACGATGAGCAACACGAGCACGATCAGCGGGAAGAACCCGGCTGCACCGTTGTAGATCGACCCGGTGACGCCGGCGTTTTGCGGCGCGACCACTTCCGCGATGGGAAGCGAGCCGGCCCAGCTCGCGGCTGCTGACGTTTCCGGGACCTTGAACAGCAACACGGCACTCAGCGGTGCGAGACCGAAGACGATGTTGAAGGCAACAGCAACGATGAGTCCCCACGAGATCGCCTCAACAATGTGTCGGCCCATGACTGCCGTCACAATGACGACGAGCATGGAGATGAGGTGCAACAGTCCCGCCGGCTCGCTGTTCTGGACGAACAGGTCCTGCGCCTGTTGGGAGATGTCCAGCCCGGGCATCGCGTTCCCGGCGAAAACGTACGCCGCGAGCGCCAGCACCGCAGCGATGATGGCGTACTTGAACCGCGAGGCGACGACGCCGCCGATGTCGGCGTCCTGCGTCACCGCACTCACGATTGTCGTATCACTGACTGGTGCCAGGTTATCGCCGAAGACAGCCCCTGAGAGAATTGCTCCGAACAACAACACCGGATTCGCACCGAGCAGGATGCCGGCCGGGAAGAACAGCGCCGAGAAGGCGACTGCCGCGCCGTACCCGGTACCGATACCGGTCGTGAAAAGCGCAGCGAGGATGAAGGTGGCGGCGGGGAACAGCGCGCCCCCGACTTCGGCCGCGTTCGCTGCCCAGACGAGTCCGCCGACGAAGCCACCTGCCTGCAGCGTGTTCGAGAACATTCCTGCCCAGAGCCACGCGACGACTGCCGTCGCGGCGACCCGCTTCGTCATCCCATCGAAGATGGTGTTCGCGTAGTTCTTCCAGTCTCCCTTGGCGAAGAACATCCCGACGATGAGCGCCACGAGCATCCCCGCGACGAGTCCAGTCGTGTCCCCGATACCGAACAGGCCACTCTGGACAATTGCCCACAGGATAAACAACCCTATGGGAATGACGCTCATCCACCGTCCGCCGTAGAACTCGATTGCTTCGACGTCCGGACCAGAGATCTCCTCGATCTCTGTCCCATCGCCACTATCCGTGTCTGACATGCATTCTGTGCCTCGTCAGATACACACGCAAAAGATCATGATAATAACTATCTCTCCGGTAACAAATCACAGGTGCCGCCTCTGGTGAAGTCTTGTCTCGTCCCGGCCGCTGTGGCTATATAAAAGTCCACTTCTATTGGATTTCGGACAGCGTCCTAACCTTATATATCGCACAAAATCCGGGGAGACGGACTAATTTCGGGCGTGAGATTATAAAATATAACCTTAGGTAATTTCCCCTCTCAGTAGCTATCACATCTACACATAATATCCACAGAACCGGTTCCACTATGTCCGGACCTTTTTATACTACTACCAAGTCCACAGTGGTATGGACAGCTCTAGCGGTCGTCGTCTCCAGACGACCGAAACCTCCCTCGCGATCATCGATGCGGTAAACGAGCTGGGGGAGGCTCGAATGAGTGAGCTTGCGGACCGGCTGGACCTCTCGACGAGTACCATTCACGTTCACCTCAAGACACTCCTAGATCAGGAGTATCTGGTCAAACGAGGCGAGCAGTACCGACTCGGTATGAAGCTGTTCCACCTCGGAGAGGGCGCTCGGACCCGAAACGAGTGGTACGAGGTCGCCCGTCGCAAAACACACGAACTCGCCGATAGCTGTGGCGAGGAAGTCACGTTCGCCGTCGAAGAGTACGGGCGTGCGATAACCCTGTTCAACGTCGTCGCAAACGTCCCCTCGAAAGGGTTCCAGGTGGGCCGGTACTACTACCTGCACAACTCGGCAGTCGGCAAGGCGATTCTCGCCGCGTTGCCGGAGACCCGAGTCAACGAGATTCTCGACCGGTGGGGGCTGCCCGCCGAGACAGAGTATACAATCACCGACCGCGAAACCCTCATGGAAGATATCGAACGCACGAACGAGCGCGGCTATTCGGTGAACGATCAGGAAGCGGTCGAGGGGCTTCGCTCGGTCGGCGTGCCGGTCACCGCTCCACACGGCGGCGTCCTCGGCGCACTGGACATCTCCGGCCCGCTGTATCGGCTGCCGCCGAACGAGGAACTCGCGTCGATGTTACAGGACGTCGTCGAGGAACTGGAGTCGGAACTCGGAGTGCAATAGGCGTTCAGTCGCGCTCGCGGTCCAGTAGGCGTTCAGTTGTGCTTGGGGTCACAAATACGGAACAGGGACCGGGACGCTGGCTCTGACAGTCCGGACCCGGCAAGGCGAAGCACGGGTCGACGCCGTCCCGTCGTCAGTACCGGTCAGCGTCTCTCGGGCCGAGCAGCGTGGCCTCGACTTTCCGGAGGTGTTCGTGGAACGTCGTCTTCGCGATACCGAGTTCGTCGGCCAACTCGCTCCCGCTTACCGCTCTCGGGTAGTCGTAATAGCCGCGTTTGCGGGCCAGTTCGAACACTTCCCGCTGCTTGTCCGAAAGCTGCCGGATAGCCAGCCCGTCGCGCTCCCTGCTCCCGGTGGTCGCGGACGTAATCTGTGTGACGGTGATCGACGCGTCCTTCTGTGCACACACGGCGTCGAGTTTCTCCTGTATCGTCGCCCGCGATTCGTCGATGGCGACCGTCCAGTACTCGGTCCCGTCGCGGATTCGGATCGGCTCCTGATTCATGAACCCGTGTGAGACCAGCGCGTCGTGGATGCTCTCCTCGGGGCCGTACTCGACGAGCAGCGTGCTCGTCGCTTTGTTTACCGGTGCCGATATCCCGCCGAAGCTGCGACGGGTGTCCATCTCTGTAACCGCATATGTGTGATCGGACGCCCGAGTCGCCGCAACGAGCGCGTCGACTGCGTCCGCCGACTCCGCGTATGCGACGACGTGGGCCTTGACCTGCTCGCCCACTAGATACGCCGCGTTGACCAGCAGTCTGGCCGAGGTGGCCGCCGTCACTTCCCGCATCCAGCAGTCGGGATGCTCCAGTTCGAGTGTCAGCTGGAGACCACCGCTGGCCGAGTTAGCGGTCGCATCGGAGCTGTCAACTCCCATCGTTCTCTCCGGGTTCTGCGGCGTGACCGTGCTTGGCTGTGTTTGCTTTCACCACGGGGAATCGTCCTCCAGTGGTCTCACCGGGTGCCACACATGTAAGGCTCTGGTTTGTCAGTCACGTCGGCGATCTACATCAGTATGGACTTGCGTCGAAAATACGACGAAGGCACGCCCGCCGTTGTGCTCGCAGAGGGGGAGTTCGGACAACCGGAAGGCAAGACGGCCAACGGGATCGTCATGCACGGAGAGCTGTTCGACGCGCAGGCCGTCGTGGACTCGACGTGTCCGAGCCCCAACGCCGGCGCGGCCCTCGATTGGCCGGCGGCCGACGACGTGCCGGTCGTCGAAACCGTCACCGAAGCGCTGAACCGAGCCCCGGACGCGGCCGTCCTCGTCATCGGCGTCGCGCCCGCCGGCGGTGACCTCCCGGCGGCCTGGGTCGAGGCTATCCAGCGTGCGATGGAACGGGGCTGTGACGTCGTCTCCGGCCTGCACGTCTTCTTGAGCGAGCGCCCAGCCTGGACCGAGCGCGCCCAGCAACACGGTGTCGACCTCGTCGACGTCCGGAAACCGCCGTCCGTCGCCGACCTGACGCTCGGTGACGGCCGCGGGAGCGAAGCCGACGCGGATGTCGTCCTGACGATGGGGACCGACTGTGCGGTCGGGAAGCGGACGACGACCTTCGAACTGTACCGGGCGGCGACCGATGCCGGACTCGACGCCGGCTGGGTCGCGACGGGACAGACCGGTATCCTCGTCGGCGCGGACCGCGGTGTCGTCATCGACCGGGTTCCGGCCGACTTCGTTTCGGGCGTCGTCGAGGACATGGTGCTCGACGTCGCAGCGGACCACGATATCGTGTTCGTCGAAGGGCAGGCCGCGCTCACGCACACCGCCTACGGCGGGGTGACGCTCGGGCTGCTTCACGGGGCGGCCCCCGATGCAGTCGTGCTGGCCGACGACCCCTCCCGGGAGGCCCGGTCACATTTCGATGACCTCACTGTGGCCGGTGTCGAGGCCGAACGCCGTGCGATTACCGACCTCACAGAGACGACAGTCGCCGCCCTCTCTACCTGGGGCGACCCGGAGGAAGAAACAGCTCGGACAGGCCTCCGGGCGGCGAACATCTACGACGACGACGGCCCGGAGACACTCCTCGCGGCCGTTCTGGAGGAACTATGACCCGTATCGACGGCGTCTCCGTCGAGGCGCTCGACCACGAACTCCACGAACCGTTCGAAATTTCGCTCGGAACCCGAGAGAAAGCGCGGAACCTGGTCGTCGCAGTAGAGACGGACTCAGGTGTAGTCGGCTACGGAGAGGGGTCCCCGCTGCCGCCGGTGACCGGCGAGACGCAGGCGGCCGCCGTGGCGACTGCCCGGTCGGTTACGTCGCTGCTTGAGGGGGCGGCCCTCGCCGACTACCGCGAACTTGTCAGTGACCTGCGGGCAGCAGTGCCCGGAGCGGTTTCGGCGCTGTTCGCCGTCGAGACGGCACTGCTGGACGCGTACTGTCGTGACCGTGGTATCCCGCTCTCGGAACTGTTCGGCGGCGCGCCGACCACAGTTACGACTGATATCACCGTTCCGATAGTCTCGCCCGACGCGGCAGCCGAACGAGCCACACGCGCCGCAGCTGCCGGCTTCGACCACATCAAGGTCAAAACCGGCGGCGAAATCGACGCCGACGTGGCCCGAACAGTTGCGGTCGCGGATGCAGCGCCCGACGCGACGATCACGGTGGACGCGAATCAGGGCTGGACGCCGAAGGCCGCAGCGACGTTTGTCGACGAGGTGACCGCGGCCGGGGTCGACCTCGCCCTGGTCGAACAGCCGACACCGAAAGACGACATTCGCGGTCTTGCGAGGGCACGCGACAGACTCCCGGTTCCCGTCGCCGCGGACGAGGCCGTGTTCACGCCGGCAGACGCAACGGCCGTGGTTCGCGACGGGGCTGCCGACGTGATCAACGTCAAACTCGGGAAATCGGGGCTCCTCGGGGCAGCGGCGATTGTGAACATCGCCGAGGCCGCCTCCCTCGACTGTATGCTCGGCTGCATGCTCGAAGGCGCGACCGGGATCGCGACGAGCGCCCACCTCGCCGCTGGGCTTGGTGCCTTCGATTACGTCGATCTGGACGGCCACCTGCTGTTTGACGAGTGCCCGCCGTCGATGTCGTTCGGCCCGGATATCGATATCGACGGACCGGGACACGGGGTTTCACCGCCGACGGCCGTGAGTGACGCGACTGAACGCTGACGCTGTGTAGCGAGCGTTCGCCACGCAAAATAGCGTCCGAGCGGTTACTCTGCCGACTCCGCCGCCTCTTCGACGTCGGGACCGTCCTCGGAAGCATCGCTGCCGGTTGTCACTCCGTCTGCATCCCCACCGTCGGTTGCCGCACTGTCCGCAGTGGCGGGGTCGTCGGCTGCTGCATCGGCCGCCGACTCGCTGTTGTCTGAATCGCTTCGTTCGTCGGCTGGCTCCGTAGTGTCAGTGTCAGCTTCGAGCGATTCGGCCATCTCGGCCATCGCCGCAGCGGATTCGTCCGGGCGGTCTAGCACTGCCTCGGTGTGCATCCGCATCTCCTCGCTGGTGCGGATTGTCCCGTCGACCGTCGCGTTCTCGTGGAGTTCGACGGTCGTCCCCGAGATGTCGCCCCAGATCTTCGCGCCCGGGCCGACGCGGACGGTGCCGCTGCGGGTCGTTACGTCCCCTTTGATCTCCGTGCCCCGGCCGACCACGATATCGTCTTTCGCGCGGAGGCTCCCGAAGACGACCGTGTCACGGCCGACTTCGAGGGACTTCGCGCGGATGTTGCCGTGGAGCCGACAGTCGTCGCCGACCGTCGCCGGCGTCGAGACGCGCCAGGCGTCGTCCGAGACGCTCGCACCGCGTGGAATCAGAACCGGGTCGTGCTCGTCACCGCCGTCGTCTAGCATCTCGTCGATTACTTCCTCGGCCGCGTCTTCCTCGCCGATGCGGAGGAGTTGCGAGAGGTAGACGAACAGGAAGACGATGGTCGGCATCGGATTGCGGATGACGATCCAGCCGTTCGCCTCGAACCCGTTCTCGATGTCCACGTCGTCGCCGATATCCAGGTCGCCCGCGACACGGAGTTCGCCGCCGATGTGTACCCGTTCGCCGATGTAGGCGTCCTCACCGACGAGGACGTTGTCCGCGACATCACACCACATGTCCAGCCGACAGTCACCTTCGGCTTCGATGTGGCCGCCAAAGCGGACCCGCTCGTCGGCGATGACCGTCCGCCCGCGCACGCCGAACTCCACGGTCGACTGGCCGCCGACGATGACGTCACCGTCGGTCACCAGGTCGTGTTCCTCGACAGTCGTCCCGTCGGGAATGTCGAGTTCGGACAGCGGGTCGGAGCCGAGAGGCACGGTATACATAGCGGTTTCGTCGGTCTTAAACCCTCATGACGCGCATGACGCGCGTCTGACGCTGGTCCGACGTGGCCGGCACGAATCATGGATTCGCACCGGTAGCCGTGCCCTCAGGTAGGCCTGTGCGTAACCCGTTGACAGCCAGAACGTGACAGCTGAACGGCCATAACGAAGTAGTTCACCGATACAGTGGCTCCGGTATGTTACTCGAACGCCGCCACCTCTCGCTTGCACTCGTAGTGCTACTGACAGTGTCCGCCGGCTGTAGCGGGCTGTTGGGTACTGATCCGGGCACAGACGGTACGGACACCGAAGTAACGGCGACGCAGATTGATGCCAACGGCCCTGCACCCGGGTCGTCCGGGTTCGACGCGGCGGCCATCGAACGCGGGCACTTCGAGACGCTGTCGAACTCGTCGTTCACCACTTCGCTGTCGTTCCAGCTCTCGACGGTCCGCGACGGCGAGAACCGGTCGGTGTTCATCAACCGGACCGTCGCTATCGACCGCGACAGCGACCGGTCGCTGTCGACGGGCGAACTGGTCCAGGCCAGCGGCGACACGCTGGCGACGACGACCTACACGGCCGACGGGACCACCGCCGAGCGTCGAGTTCTCACCCGCGGTGACGACACGATGACGGACTACCGCTCCGCGACACCGCCGTACGACGGCCAGGTCCAGCCCGTCAACGAAAGCAGCGTCATCGACCGTTCGCTGCTGCAGTCGCTCGGGTCGGACATCAACTGGACCTACGCCGGAACCGAGACGGTCGACGGTGACAGCGTCTCGCGGTTCGAAGCGACCGGGAGCGACGTCACCGGCTTCGCGGCTGACGACGCTGTCTCGACGAACGTCTCGGCCAACGGGACGACGGACTCGGCCAGTGCGACTGTCCTCGTCGACGAGGACGGCGTCGTCCGGTCGTTCCAGTACCGCGTGACGACCGAGCGGGACGGCCGGCCGGTGACGGTGACGCTGTCGCTCTCCGTCTCGAAGGTCGACGACACCACCGTCGCGGAACCGGACTGGCTGTCAAACGCAGCGAATTGACGAACGACGGGAAAACTACGGCGACTGCACGGCGCTGAACTGCCTGGCGACCCACTGTGAACTGTCGAGCGCCTCGACGCCGTGCTGAAGACGCGACAGCCGGTCCCTTGTTTCCGCTTCGTCCAGTTCAAGCGCCCGCTCGATGGCGTCCGCAATCGCCTCGATGTCGTGCGGATTGACCGTCAGCGCGCCGTCGAGATGGGTCGCCGCGCCGGCCAGTTCGCTCAACACGAGCGCGCCGTCGCCGTCGACACAGGCCGCCGGGTACTCGTGGGCGACGAGGTTCATCCCGTCGCGGTGTGGCGTGACCACCGCGACCTCGGCGGCCCGGTACAGCCCGGCGAGCGTCTCGTTGTCGAGTTTGGCCTCGGTGTAGACGATGGGCTGCCAGTCGTCGGTCCCGAAGCGGTCGTTGACGCGCTCGACGGCATCGACCACGTCCGCGCGGTACCGGCGATAGGCGGCGATCCCCTCCCGGGTTCGGCTCGCCTTCTGGACGTACGTGAATTCGCTTCGCAGGTCCGGTCGCCGGTCCCAGAGGTGTGCCAGCGCCTCGATCCGTTCGGGGATGCCCTTCGAATAGTCGAGCCGTTCGACGCCGAGCGCGAGGCTGATCGACGTGTCCGAGCGACTGCCGCCAAGCACGGTATCTCGGATACTGGTCACGTCCGCGTCCTGTGCCCGGTCCCGAACCGCCTCGACGTCGATACCCAGCGGGTTCGCGACGGCTCGTGTCCTGTCGCCACCGCGGGTGACCGTCCCGCTGTCCGTGTCAACGCTCGCCCCGGGGAACGCGCTGTCGACACACTGCAGGAACTGCTCGGCGTAGGCCGCCGTGTGGAAGCCGATGACGTCACAGGCCAGCAACCCGTCGAGGAGCGCGTCGCTGTGGGGGCAGTGCCGGAACACCGACGGTGCAGGCCAGGGGATGTGCCAGAACTGCAACAGCGTCGTATCCGGTCGCCGCTGTCGGACCAGTCTGGGTGCCAGCGCCAGGTGGTAGTCCTGGAACCAGACCGGCTGGCCCGCGTCGGCGACCGCATCGACGGCCTCGGCGAACTGCTCGTTGACGGCGCGGTACTGCTCCCAGTAGGCGGGTTCGGCCCACATTCGGCCCGTGTCCTCGTGACAGAGGGGCCAGAGCACCTGGTTGGCGTAGCCGTAGTAGTAGCCCTGCACCGCCGCGTCGGAAAGGGGGACGCGCTTCAGGTCGTATGTGGGGGCAGACGGCGGCACTTCGACGATGCCCTCCTCGGCAACGGCCATATCGGCGTCGCCGCTGCCCCAGGCGACCCAGGTGCCGCCCCGTGACTGCATCACCGGGTCGAGTGCGCTCGTCAGCCCACCCGCCGCGGACTGGACCCGTATCTCGCCGTCGTCGTCCCGCTCGTGGCTATACGGTTCACGGTTCGAAACGACCACCAGCGAGTCCGGAACTGCACCGTCTTGCGCGTTTACTGACAGTTCCGAGACCATTTGCCTGCGGTAAGTGCTGCCCTGCCTTGAGACTGTCGTGGACTACTGAATCGTGTTCCCAACGTAACAAGTCCTCGGGCTTGTGACGCCTGTCCTCCATGTCTGACGGTAAGAGAAAACTTATACCGGAGGCCTCGAAAGAAAGGGGTGAAAGCCGAAAGGGCACCCGGGTAGGGGTACACGGACGTGCCATTTCGGCTCAACTCGGTTTATCTGGACACGAATTCGATAGCGACAGCTACGCTGTGGGGCGTTGGTAGTGTGAAAGCGGTATGACTGGCTAGGTGAACAAGACAGAAGCACGTTCACTCCGTGGTGTCTGACAACAGATGGAATTTCACACCTGGGAACCAGTGTACGAGGATATCCTCGATGATTTCGGCTATCCTCGCGATGGCGACGAGCGTGCCCGCGACCGATTCGGTGACCTGCTCGGCGACGACAGCACGTACGACCCGGCGCGACTCGGACTCGACGGTGCAACGGTTGCCGTCGCCGGGGCCGGCCCATCACTCGAAGCCGAGGCCGACCGGGCAGTCGATGCTGACGTGGTCTTCGCGGCCTCCACGGCCGCCGACCGCCTCAAGACGGAAGGTGTGGCCATCGACTGCATGATCACGGACCTGGACAAGAACGCCGATACCGGACGGGAACTGACCGCCGACGGGACGCCGGTCGTCGCCCACGCCCACGGCGACAACATCCCGGCACTGGAGACACATATTCCGGCCTACGACAGCGAGTTCGTCGTGCCGACGACACAGGCGGCCCCCGCCCCGCCGGTCCACAACTACGGCGGCTTCACCGACGGCGACCGCGCCGCGTTCCTCGCGGACCACTTCGGCGCGGCCTCGCTGGTGTTCCCCGGCTGGGACTTCGACGACCCGTCCGTGACTGCGGAAAAGCGACAGAAACTCCGCTGGGCCGAGCGCCTGCTCCACTGGCTGGAACAGCGCCGCGGCGAGCGCTTCGACGTGCTCGACGGCCGACGTGACGACATCGAGCCAGTCGCTACCGACTGACGCCGAGTCCCCGACTCAGGGCGCTAACACGTCGATGGTCGTGTCGATAGTGTCCGGTTCGGCAGCGCGGGGGAACGAGATGTTGATTGCGTCCACGCCATCGATGTCTTCGAACTGTGTGATGTGGTCGCGACAATCCTCGGGCGTACCGGCGACGGCGATGCTGTCCAGTAGCTCGTCGCTGATCGCGTCGACGGCAGCCGCTTTGTCGCCCGATCCCCACTGCTCGGCGATCTCGTAGGCGGTGTCCTCGTACCCCTGGCGGGCCAGCGCGTCGCGGTAGAACGTCCCCATACCGCCGATGTAGAACGCGACGTGCTGACGGGCCAGTTCGCGGGCCTGCTCCCGGTCGTCCATCGCACAGCACGTCAGCGACAGCGTCACCCGCTGGTCTGACCGGTCGCGGTCGCCGAGATCCGCTCCGCGCTCGAAGTCTTCCAGTCGATCTCGGAGGCCGTCGGCGGTCAGCATCAGCGCGTGCCAGCCGTCGGCGAAGCGACCGGCGAGTTCGACCGACTTCGGGCCGAGGCCGCCGGCGTCTACGGGCGGCGCGGGTTCGGGCGGCTCACAGCGCAGTCGGAACCCGGACAGCGAAAAGATGTCCCCGTCGTAGTCGACGGTTTCCCCGGAGAGCACCAGTTTCATGATGTCGACGGTCTCCCGCGTGTACTTGAGCGGATTCTCGAACTCACGGCCGTGCCAGCCTTCGATGACGATAGGGCCCGACGGGCCGACACCGGCGCGGAAGCGGCCGTCCGAGACTTCCTGCAGCGTCGCCGCGGTCTGGCCGAGCAGCGCCGGCGACCGCGAGTACACGTTCAGAATTGAGGACCCGAGGCCGACCGTCGACGTGTGCTCGGCGATGCTAGTCAGCGTCGTCACCGCGTCCCGCCCCCACGTCTCCGGGAGCCAGACCCGGTCGTAGCCACTGTCCTCGGCCTGCTGACTCATCTCGACAAGCGTGTCGACCGACGGCTGTGCCGCGACCGGGAGATAGACATCCCGCGCTGTCATCTGCCGCCCTCCACGCGTCGAGCGACGACTGGCTGGACGCCTGTCAGCGACTGGAACGTACGTACCTGAGACATGGCTCGCAGTGCGGCCGCACGGGAGATAAAGCCACATGAGAGGGGGAGTGTCGCCCGTTGTCCGCGGTTTATTCACAGCGCGGTGGCCGGGTCGCTAGCGTCTCTAGAGGAGCTAATCCCGGTGCCGTCGGCATCCTTCGGATCATCGTCGACGTGTACTGTGTCAGCGTCCTGTCTGAGATGTCTGCCCACTGAGCAGGGGGCAGTCACGTCACACATGACGCTGAGAGTGTGCCCGTACCGGACGGTTGGACGCTCGACTCGGCGACCGGCTATATGAGGCACCCGCTTCTACGGGTACCTATGCCGTTCGACCCGGACCGCGTGACGACGATTACCTTTGACTCGTACAGCACTATCGTCGATGTCGAGGCAGCCCAGAAAGCCCTCGCCGACCGGGTGGACGACCCCCAGCCGGTGTCCCGGCTCTGGCGCTCCCGCTCGCTGGCGTACACGTTCCTCGCCAACCAGATCGACGCCTACAAGCCGTTCTACGAGATGAACCGCGACGCGCTCCAGTATGCGCTGGACGCCCACGGCGTCGACATCACGACGGAGGAGCGCGACGAGATTCTCGCGGTCTACCACGAACTCGACGTGTTCGACGACGTGCGGGACGGCATGAACAGGCTCTACGACGCCGGCTACGACCTCTATGTCGTCTCGAACGGCAACCCCGAGATGCTCGAATCGATGGTCGACTTCGCCGGCATCGGTGGCCTGCTCGAAGACACCGTCAGCGCCGACGAGATCCAGACGTTCAAGCCGGCGGCCGAACTGTACCGCCACGCAGCGGAGCGAACGGAGACTGATATCGAGGAAATCGCCCACGTCACCGCGGGCTACTTCGACGTCTACGGCGCGATGCACGCCGGGATGCAGGGCGTCTGGGTCAACCGCGACGACGGCCCGTGGGACGCCTTCGCCGGAGAGCCGGACCTCACTATCGGGTCGTTCCACGACCTCCACGACGATCTAGTGTAAAAGTCGGCCCCGGAACCGACCTACACGCGCCGCGACAGCGACGCTCGCAGTTCGCCAGCGAGTTCCCGATGGCCGTCCTCCGCGAGGCTGTCGGTGACGACTTTCAGCGCGGCCGCGGCACCGCCGACGTAGAGACTGTCGCCGTCTTTCTCGACGACCACTACGTCGGTCACCTCGGCGACGGCCCGGAGGCTTGCTCGTGCGGCGTCGGTCAGGTCGCCGAGCAGGAACGTCAGCGTCGCGCCGTCGTCGGTGCCGCCGGCGACCGTCTCACCGAGTGCCTGATGGCGAGCCACCTCCCGTAGTGTCACGTCAGTCAGTTCCGCCACGGTGGGGCCGGGTTCGGTTTCCGCTCGCGTCGTCCGCTCGTCGCCGAGCGCGTCGGCCACCTTGACCACGTCGTGGGTCTCGCGTGTGTCGTGCGTGCGGATGATGTGCGCCCCGCGTTCGACTTCCATCGTCGCCGCGGCCAGTGACACGGCGAGTTGGTTCTCCGTCTCGGGCTGGTCGGCCAGGTCACCGAGGAAGTCCTCGCGGTTGGTCGCGGTGAGCATCGGTCTGTCGAAGGCGCGGAACTCCCGGAGACGGCGGAACATCTCCCAGTTGTCCTCGAACTCCTTGCCGTCGTACCAGCCGCCGAAAGCGGGGTCGATGATGGTCTTGTCCGTGAACCCGTCCCGCTGGAGCGCCTCGAAGATGTCGTCGATGCTCTTCAGCGCGCCGGGCCGGGCCAGGTCCGGCGGACTGGCCATCTTGACGACCGGCATGTCGTGGTCTTCGACGACGCCTTTCATGTCCGGGTCGGCGAAGCCACACACGTCGTTGATGAGGTCGAAGCCGTGGCCGATGGCTTCCTCGGCGACTTCTGCGTACCGAGTTTCGAGCGACAGCGGCACGTCGGCGTCGAGTTCGTCGACGAGCGGCGCGACCTCTTCGAGCCGGTCTTTCTCCATCTCGACCGGCTTGGACTCGTACTTGGGGTTGGCCGACTGGAGGCCGACATCAATGATGTCCGCGCCGGCGGGGACGAGGTTCTCCTCGATAGCCTCGGCGGCTTCCGCGGGGTCCAGATACACGCTCGGCTTGTACCCGGAGTTCGAACTCATGTTCAACACGCTCATGACGCGTGTCGGGTGCCCATCACCCACCGGGAGGCCGTCGATTTCGACCGTTCGCATACCGCTCCCTGAGGACTGTGGATACAAAGGTCCCGCGACATCGGCGGACCGACGACGCTATGGTACGTATCACTGACACGAGATCACCGCGTTTTATATATACAGTTGCATGAATTATACGGGATGGGTGGGGAGTTAATGGTCGCATTCGATCTCGATTCGTTCGAGGCCGTAACACAGCAGTTGATGGCTGCGGAGTCCGAGCGTGAGATATGCGAGATCGCAATGTCGGGGATTTCGTCTGTGTTCGAATTGCCACTCGGAGCGCTGTGGCTGTATGACAGCGACGCGTCGGAACTGCAGTTGGCGGCGTCGACGGAGCGGGCGGACGAGGTATTCGACTGGCCGGTCACCTACCGGCCCGGCAACAGTCTCTCGTGGGAGGCGTTCGAGCAGGACGAAGTTCGGACGTACTCCGAACTCGACGACGAGCAGCGCCAGTACAACGAGAACTCGCCCGTCAGCAGCGAGATAATCCTGCCGCTTGCCGAGTACGGCGTTATCAACATCGGGTCCCTCGCCCCCGTTACGTTTGACGGCGAAACGCTTCGACTCGCCCGGATGTACGCGACGCACGTCCAGGCGGCACTGCAAAAAGCCGAGCGCGAGCACGACCTCCGCGTCCAGCGCGACCGGATGGAACAGTTCATCGGCGTCGTCTCCCACGACCTCAGAAATCCCCTCCACGTCGTCGAGGGGCGACTCGAACTCGTGCGAGAGACCGGCGACCTGTCCCATCTCGAAGATGCGGAGGAAGGTGTGGCTCGCATGGAAGCGCTCATCGACGACCTGCTGACCCTCGCAAAGAAGGGGTATGCGGTCGAAGACCGAACCGCCATTTCGCTCGATACCATTGTCGAACAGACCTGGGAGATGGCCAGAACGGCTGACGCAACGCTGCGGGTCGAAGGGTCCGCCCCGGTGTTCGGTGACCAGAACCGCCTCAAACCGGTGTTCGAGAACCTCTTTCGGAACGCGGCGGACCACGCGGGCGACGACGTGACCGTCTGGGTCGGTCCGATTCTCGACGACGGGACAACCGAGATAGACACTGCAGACGAGCGAACCGAGGGCCGCGTGACCGGCTTCTACGTCGCTGATGACGGGCCCGGCATCCCCTCCGATGAACTAGACTCCCTTCTCTCAGTAGACAGCTTTTCAGGGAGTGACACCGGCCTTGGCCTGTCTATCGTAACGCAGATAATCGACGCCCACGGCTGGGACATCTCGGTGACAGAGAGCAGGGCCGGCGGCGCACGATTCGAAGTGACCGACGGGACGAAACCGGTTTCACCGTTCCACTCCTGGTAGCGCGGAGACGGCGACTTACAGCGTCCGAACCGGGTCGACCGACAACGCCTGAATCGGGTATCAGTGCTGTCGGCGACGGGATTGACAGATTTATTTGCTCGCCCGCTATATGGTACGCCAGTGCAGACTCCGGAACAGGACATCGAAGCCGTGCTGACAGAGTCAGGCCCGGATTACGAGGGGTTTCAGTTCGAGACACCGGGTGGGGGCCACCAGAGCGATGTCTACATGGTGACGCTACGCCACAAGGGCGAGGCGTACGAGGTGGTCGTGAAATTCAAGCCACAGGGCGATGTCCCGTTCGCCGTCGAACCCTGTCTCCACGACTTCGTCGCCGCCCGGACCGACGTCCCTGTTCCACGCATCCTCGTCTACGAGGACGACCCCGACGCCGACGTGCCGCCGTATTTCGTCACTGAACGCATCCACGGCGAGAACTTGGCCGAAGAGTTCGCCGGGCTTTCGACCGAGGACCGACGGCGGGTGCTCGCCCAGTCAGGGCGGATTCTCGGGGACATGCACTCCGAAATCGGATTCGAAGCGTTCGGCCGACTCACGCTCCACGACGACCGGATCATCGTGAGTGACTGGATGGGTAACTGGCGGGAGTACTTCGAGAGCCTCACCAGATCCCACCTCTCTCATCTCGATGGGACGCCTTTCGAGGACATGACAGACCGGGCGTGGGACTGTATCGAACCGGCCCTGAGTATGGTGCCCGAGGACGGCGTTCCGCGGCTGGTACACGACGATTTCAGGCCGGCGAACCTGATGTTCGAGCAGACGGCGGATGCGCCGATTACGGCCGTCCTCGACTGGCAGGACGTGCTCGCGGCGCTGCCGGAGTACAACCTCGCACAGACCGAATTCCTCTTCATCGACTCGTCGTTTCAGGACCCGGAGCTGCGCGATTCGCTCCGGACGGTGTTCCACGAGGGCTATCAGGAGATGCGCCCGATGGCGTTCGACGAGGGCTACGAGCAGCGACGCCCCCTCTATCAGCTCTCGACGCTCCTGTGGCGGATGGCCGGCTTCGAGGCCGTCTTCGCCGACGAGTCCGGTCTCGCCGCCGCTCGCGCCGAAGCCCAGTACCGCCAGCAGTTCGAGCGGCTCGTCGAGGAGATACAGGCGGATTAGGCCGTTTCGGGTGATTGCCCGCTGTCGACCAGGTCCCACACAGACTCCCAGTCGAGTGTCGTCTGTGCGCCGGGTGACTGCGCTGCGAGCGCGCCACAGGCGTTGGCGACCGCGAGAACCCGCTCCGGGTCGGTCGCCTGTGCGTTGGCGAGAAGATACCCGGCGGCGAACGCGTCCCCCGCGCCTGCGGTGTCCACAGATTCTATGGGATACCCGGCGTTCGTGACTGTCCGGTCGTCGATATAGGCTGTCGCGCCGCAGTCCCCGTGTTTGACGACGACCGTCGGCACTGTGTCGAAAAGGCCGCTGTCCTCGGCGTGGTCGGCCTCCCGGTCGTTGCAAAACAGGATATCCGCGTGTGAGAGCACCGCCGAGTAATCCCGGAACGGGAGCCGGCGGCCGGGATCGAAGCTCACCGGGACATCCGCGGCCGCGGCGTCGCGAGCGAGTGTCGCAGCGGTTGCGGGGTCCTGACCGGTCAGGTGGAGGTGGTCCGCCTCGGCCAGGGTCTCGGCCGGGAGGTCCGACGCGCAGAACGCCTCGTTGGCCCCGTCGTTTCCAAGCACCGCGACGTCGCCGTTCTCGTCCACGATGAGGTATTTCACCGCCGTCGGTTCGTCCGACTCGACCAGTAGCGTCTCGACGCCAGCCGCCGCCAGTTCGCCCCGAGCCTTGGTGCCGTGGTCGTCCCGGCCGACGCTCCCGAGGACCAGCGGGTCCGCATCAAGTCCGGCGAGTGCGACGGCCGCGTTCGACGCGCTCCCCCCGCTGGACTGTGACCGGTCGGTGATGCGCCCCTCGCCGTCGGGCTTCGGGAAGTGGTCGACGTGGAGCGTCACGTCCCAGTTGACGTGGCCGGCACAGATGACGCGCATGTCCACCGCTGGGGGTGGCGCTGTGATAGCAGTTTCCCACTGATACGGGCTGGTGTCGCCCCTTCCCACTCCCGGGAGGGACATAGCGACACCAGCCCGTACGAGAGATATGCAGCATATTTAACATTGCCCAGAACGGACCGGCGCACATGGCAACGGTCCCCGATAGCGTCCTCCCGAGGAGTGGTTGGGCCAGCAGACGACTACGGCAGGTAGAGGTGACTGCGTGATGCGCCACGGTGTGGCTGTACTCGCCTGCTTAGTCGTCGTCGGCTCGCTTCCGCTTTCAGTCGCCGGCGCGAGCGTCAACGCGTCGATATCGAACGTCGAGGTGTCGCCGTCATCGCCAGCACCGGGCGAAACCATCACGTTCGACACGACTGTCCGAAATCTAGAGAGTAGCGACGCCCCGCTCGAAATCAACGACATCGCGATCCGGAAGTCGGGCGGAAGAGGAGTCACAGAATACGAGCGCGTCTCGAATCTGGGCTCGATCTCGCCGGGCAGCACGCTGGAAGTACCCCTGACTGCATCGTTTGATTCGTCCGGCAGCAAAGACCTCCGCGTGATCGTGTACGGCCGTGACCGCGGGACGGGCGAGAACGTCGAACTCAGATATCCGGTGAAACTGAACGTTCAGGACCGGCACCCGCAGGTAGATATCACGGCCAACGACTCCGTCGCCGGCGTTGAGTCGACCGGCGAAGTCACTGTCGCAAACGGGCTCGACACCCAGATAACGAACGTCGAAGTCGTCGTCGAGGGCGAGGGCGTCGAGATGACACAGAGCCGGACGGTCCGGTCGAGCGTCGCACAGAACGGGTCGGTTACGGCCCCGTTCCGGTTCCGACCTGAATCCGCCGGCGAACATCCGCTGACTGCAACGATCAGCTACACCGTTGACGGAGATACCACTCGCAACACGACCCGGACGACAGTCATCGAGTCGGACCCGCTCCGGAACAGCGTGGAACTCGATACGTCTGCGGTCGGTAGCGGCACCGACCGCGCGCTGCGAGTCGCTGTCTCTAACGGGGCCAACGCTCCGCTCTCGGATGTCATGATCAGTGCAACGTCCGAGAACGCGTCGTTCCAGCGCGTGTTGCTCGAGAACATCTCGGCCAGTACGACCCGGCAGGTGCGACTGAACGCCACGATGGACGAGCCCCGGGCGGACGTCACCGTCACGGCCAACTACGAACTCGGAACTGAAGCGGAGCAGACGACCACCGAAACGACGCTCCGATCAGTCCCGGGAACGATAGACCTCACTGGTCTGGACGTAATCCGACAAGGCGGTCGACTGCAGATTTCTGGGAGTGCGAGCAACGTCGGGTCGACGGATGCGGACAGCGTCCTCGTCAGTGTCGTCGATACCGAGACCGTCACTCCGGCGACGCCGAACCGCGACTACTTCGTCGGCACGGTCCCGGCCAGCGACTTCGTCTCCTTCGACGTGTACGCACGGACCGAGGGGAACGTCACGTCGGTGCCACTCGAAGTAACGTACCTCGTCGACGACACGCGGAAGCGACAGACGTTCGACGTCGATCTCGACCGGATGGGCGGTTCGGCACAGCAGCCGGAGCAGGACGGCGACAGCGAGGGCGGTGACCAGAACAGCATGCTGCCGGTGTTCGTCGCCGGTGGTCTGGCGCTACTGGTCGTCGTCGGTGTCCTCGTGCGTCGCTACCGCCGCGGTGACGACGATATCGAGGTATGACGGTCATCGACGCACAGGGACTGGTCAAGCGCTACCGTACCGGCGGCCAGACCCTCTACGCGCTGGCGGGTATCGACTTCGCCCTCGAAGCCGGCGAGTTCGTCTCGATTATGGGGCCCAGCGGCAGTGGCAAGACGACCCTGCTGAACATCCTCGGACTGCTTGATACGCCGACGGAAGGGACCGTCTTGCTGGAGGGGCAGGACGTGACTGGACTCGGCGACAGCAAGCGGACCGCGCTCCGCAAGCGAACGATCGGGTTCGTGTTCCAGCACTTCTATCTCCTGCCGACGCTGACTGCCGTCGAGAACGTCGAAGTACCCTTGCTGTTGGACAGCGACCCGAAAGTCACGAAACGGGCCAGAAGGCTCCTTGAGCGGCTTGGGCTCGGTGACCGACTCGACCACAAGCCCGACGAACTCTCCGGCGGCCAGAAACAACGCGTCGCCATCGCGCGCTCGCTCATCAACAGCCCAAAGGTCGTTCTCGCCGACGAACCGACGGGCAATCTCGACAGCGAAACCGGGCGACAGATACTCGACGAGTTCCGCCGCATCGCTGACGAGGACGACGTGGCAATCGTCGCAGTCACCCACGACGACCTGGTCAACGAATACGTCGACCGGACCGTCCATCTGGTCGACGGCACCATCGGGAGGGAACGGAAGAATGGCAGGTAGGTTCTTCCCGGCCGCGCTGATGGCGCGGCGCAACCTCACGCGGACGAAGATGCGGTCGTTGCTGGCGTCGCTGGGAATCGTCATCGG
Organism: Haloarcula amylolytica JCM 13557; assembly: GCF_000336615.1. GTDB lineage: Archaea > Halobacteriota > Halobacteria > Halobacteriales > Haloarculaceae > Haloarcula > Haloarcula amylolytica. The sequence continues at coordinate 84,122 of NZ_AOLW01000018.1, read as the reverse complement.
CGTCGTTGCCATCGCTTCGCTGGGGATGTTCGGCGTCGCGCTCCAGTACTCGTTCACCCAGAACCTCGGCAACGTCGGCAACCAGCTCACGGTGTACCCGAACTCCGGCGAAAACATCACTGAACTCACCGAACGCGATATCCGGACGATCCGCAGAGAGGCAAGTCCGACGGCGACTGTCTCGCCGGTAAAGACGCGCACGGAACCGGTGTCGTACAACCGCGAGGACGCTGTCAGGGAACAAATATACGGCGTCGAGGACCCGGCGGCGTTGTACGAGGCCAAGGAGGGACGGGTCTCGCCGTTCCGGTCCGGTGCGCTTGTCGGGTCGAACGTCGCGGAGGAGCACGACCTGCATCCCGGGAGCCAGATCACCGTCAACGGGACCAGTGTCCGTATCCGGGCCGTGCTCGAAGAAGGTGACCCGTTCTCCTCGACGAACCCCGACAACCGAATCATCATGCCGGCGACGTCGTTCAGCCAGCGTGGCTACTCGGAAGTGTACGTTATCGAGTCGACCGGGACACGGGCCAACGAGACGGCAATGGGGATCCGCGACGCGCTCAACGACCGTGAGGAGCGGGTCTTCGTGCAGGAACTGGGCTCGCTCGTCGACACCATCGAGGAGCAGTTCCAGATCATCAACACCGTCCTCGCCGGCATCGCGTCGATTTCGCTGCTCGTCGCCGGCATCTCGATTCTCAACGTCATGCTGATGTCCACCGTCGAACGTCGGGAGGAAATCGGCGTCCTCAGAGCGGTCGGCTACCAGAAGCGGGATGTCCTCAAGGTGATGTTGATGGAAGCGACGCTGCTCGGGTTCCTCGGCGGCATCGCTGGTGTCATTCTGAGTGTCGGTGCCGGGCTGGCGATAAACCACTACGCCGTCGGCGACGCGATGGCCGTCTTCAGGCTGCCAAACGCCTGGTACGTCGGCGCGGCGTTTACGTTCGGCGTGCTGACGGCCATCGTCAGCGGCCTGTATCCGGCCTGGAAAGCGGCGAGCGAAGAACCGGTCGACGCGCTACGCGGTTAGATCGTCGCGTCGACGCCCGGTTCCAGCAACGGGTCGGTCCGGTCGACCGACAGCGAGTCGAACTGCGCGAGCCAGTTTTCGTCGCCGCGCTCGAAGGCCTCCAGCGCGTCGCCGACGGTGTAGGTCCGTTCGTTGTCCGAACACGGGAACACGCCCTCCAGGTCGTCGCCGTCGTAGATCGCAAGCGAGACGACCGGGAACACGACGACGTCGTCGACGCGGTCCATCCCGACGTAGCTCCGATTCCGTCGTTCGAAGGCCGGTTCGAGCGAGTGGCCGTTCTGGCCTGCCCAGTCTGTGAACTCCTCGTAGGTCTGGATGGCTTCCGACCGCTTGTCCTCCGCCATCGTCCTGATCCGCTGCCACTCACCGGCGACCATCGACTCGCTGAACACGCCGTTGGCCTCCAGTCGCTTGACCCGATTGAGTACCTGCTGTTGGGCGTCGAACGTGCCGTAGGTATCTCCACGAAGATACAGTTCCGCCCGAAGATGTGTGTCCCCTGTCATAGCTTTCACATCGCTAGCTTCTCCAGAGACCCTCAAAACTCTTTCCCAGACTTACATGCTAGCATATAACATAATTTGGGAATGGAGAATCAGCGGTATTAGTGCCTCTATATTCATAATATGGGGTATTTACCTGAATACGGAAGCCCCTTATATTATTAGTACGTCAACAATTATTTTCCTCTTAGGTCGATGTTGATTTCGATATCTGTCGAACAAATTAGTGGCCAGTTCCTTTCAGTTGGGACGAGTAATTCACAAATTTATAAGCAATCGTATACTTGTCTATTCGGGGCTTTGGTGTTCAAGCATCCCCGTGATGACCTGTTCGAGGTCACGCTGGCCAGAGGCTCCACATGTCTTGCTCGATCCCGCACCGGGGATGGTCGCATACGTGTCTGCTACATTTGCCGGTTCCGTGACCGGTGCGCCCGAGAATATTCGATAGCTGCCGAAATCACAGCCCACCTTCGTCGAAAATACGGGTAGTCGGGTCCACGCTGCATTTGGACTCCTGTTGACCGCTCCAACCGCGCTGCTCGCGGGTCGCTACGTTCACGGCTCCGCCGTTCATTTTCGAGGCGCAGTGCGCCTCGCTCTCCCCGCTCGCTATCCGAGATTCTCGCTCCGCTCGAATCTCGCTAGTCGTCAGCGTGCGCTTCCGCACCACTCGCAACGACCTCTAGCTCGCCGGCGTCCAGCTCTTCTTCGATTTCGCGAGCCGCCTGCACCATGTTCTCCATCTTGCCGCGGGCGACCTCGCGGGGCAGGAGCTTCACGCCGCAGTCCGGCGAGACGGTGAGTCGCTCCGGCGGGACGACCTCCAGCCCCTTCTTGATGTTCTCCTTGATCTCCTCGACGGACTCGACCTCCGCGGTGTGTGCGTCTAGGACGCCCATCGCGAAGTCCTTCGTGAACTCGTGCTCTTTGAACACGTCGAGCTGGTCGTAGTCGCCGTTGGCGAGTTCCAGGTCGTACTCGTGGACCGGGTAGTCCAGAATCTCGGGGTAGATGCGCGAGTAGTCACCGTAACAGACGTGCAGGCCGAGACGCACGTCGTCGGGGATCTCGTCGACGATGCGCTCCAGACACTCGCCGACGATGGCGTGGTCGTCCGGCGTCGTGGCCAGCGCGGGCTCGTCGATCTGGATGTAGCGAGCGCCGGCCTCGACCAGCGCCTCGATCTCCTCGTTGACGAGGTCAGCCAGTTCGTAGGCCAGCTGTTCCTCGCTGTCGTACACTTCGTTGAACGACCAGTTCGCAAGGGTGTACGGGCCCGTAATCGGGACTTTGACCGGCCGCTCGGCGACCTCGTCGGTGAACTCGAACTCCTCGACGAGCCACTGCTCGCCGTACTCGACCTCGTCGGCGACGCTGGGCTTGTCGAAGTAGTTGTGGCCCCACACCTTCACGCGGCCGTTGAACTCGTAGCCGTCGATACGGTGAGCGAAGTACTCCACCATCTCGTTGCGGCGCATCTCGCCGTCACAGATGACGTCGAGGCCCGCTCGCTCGTGCTCGTGGGTGATGAGTCGCGAGGCGTCGTCTTTCGATTCCTCCCACTCGTCCTCGCCGAAGTCGGCGTCCTCGTCCTCGAACAGCTCGCGGGCACGGTCGTGCCACTTGGGTTTGGGGTAGGAGCCGACGACGGTCGTCAGCAGGAAGTGGTCGTTCGGGTGATCCGCCGGTTTGAACTGGTCTCGTGGTCCTGTCATCGTTTTATGCCTCCGCCGCCTCCAGGTCCGCGGCGTTTGCGAGCGCTTCGAGTTTGTCTTCGAACTTGTTCACCGGGAGATAGAACGTTTCTGTGTTCGCCGTCGCGTAGACGGTGTCGTAGGCGGTGTTGGTCTGCTGTTCGAACCAGTCGATGCGGTCTCGAATCGTCTCCGGGGACTCGACCAGCGTGTTCTGGCCGTCGACGACGCCCAGCGCCACGTCGTCTTTCGTGCCGTACTCCTGGACGTTGTAGACTGTCTGGTCGTGGTTCGCCACGAGGTCGAAGCCGATGGCATCCACATCGGCGTCCATCAGGTGCGCGTAGGCCTTCTCCTCGATTGCACCCCAGTAGGTGTGAGCGACGACCTCGGCGTCGGCGGCCGAGGCGACGGCGTCGATGGCGTCGGCGGCACGCTCGTCCTCACCGTCTTCGGGCGCATTCTCGACTAGCGACGGTTCGAGCAGGAACAGCGTCTCCACGTCGGGGAAGGCGTTCACTTCCTCGACGAGGAACTCGGCGATGGCGTCGAGGAACTCGGCGTCGTCGCCGTAGTGCTCGTCGGTCGCCAGGTCCGCAAGCGAGTACGGGCCAGGGAGCACAGCCTGCAGGCCGTCGTCGACGTGGTCGGCTGCGGCACCGAGGTCTGCGGCGACGTCGCCGCCGTCAGCACCGAGGTCGCCCTGCACGACCGGCTCTCGGTAGAAGTTGTTGTTGTCGTAGTAGCGGACGATACCTTTGGTCTCCACGTTGTCGTGGACCGCGAGCGGGTGCGCGAGCATGTCGTCCCAGCGGAACTGGCCCTCGACGACGCGGTCGAGCCCGGCGTCCTGCTGGATGGAGATGACTTCCTCGCGCGCTTGGTCGTAGGCCGCGACGACCTCGCCGGACTCGTCGCCCGAGATGAGGTCGGTCTTCTGATGGCCTTTCAGATCTGCCAGTTCGTCCTTGGCCCAGTCCGGGAGCGGAAAGAGCCCAGGGGTCGTGGCGATTACCTGTGTCATTGCCGTGGAGTAGGAAATGACGGGCTTTAATATTTCCTATTCGATTAAATGCCCAGCAGTAATCAATCTCGATAGAACCGCAGGACGACGAGCGCTTCGTATGGGTGTTTCTCACTCGCAAGCTGCTCGCTCGCCAGCCCGTGTTCGCTCGCGTACGCTCGTACCGCGTCCGGGTCCGTGAGACTGCTGACGAGCATGAGCGCTTCGCCGCCCGGAGCCAGCACGCGCTCGACGGTTTCGAGAAACGGGTCGACAAGGCGACGGCCGTCGTCCCCGCCCGACAGCGCGTGTTCCATCCAGTCGTCCCACTCCTGTTCGGACGGCGTCGGCAAGTAAGGCGGATTGAACGCTACGAGGTCGAAGGCATTCGTCCGGAACGGTTCGACGAGGTCGCCGCGAACGACCGGGACGCCGTTGTCTGCCGCTTCTCGACAGGCCAGCGGGCTCACGTCGATGCCGACCGCCCGCGCTCCGGCGTCGGCGAGTGTCGCGGCGACGTAGCCGGATCCCGTCCCCACGTCGAGGACGGTGTCGCCCGCATCGACTCGCTCGCGGGCCGTTCGCGCCAGCAGGTCCGAGTCCTCTGCGGGCTGGTACACCGACTCTACGCCCCGCTGGTCAGCCAACGAGGGACGGTCACCGGTGCCGCTGTCTCCGTCGGCCGCATCCCGACCGTCGGACTCCTCACCCATCTCAGGCCTCCGGCTGGCCGACTTCGTAGGCGAGCGTCGCCAGCGTAGCGAAGTCGGCCGGCGTGAGCTTTCCGGCGCGGGCGCTCATGAGGTCCTCGTCGGCGGCCTCGACCACCGCGTCGGGGTCGCCCAGTCCGGAGATGTGGGCCGTGTTCCGGACGGCGTTGCGCATCGTCTTCCGGCGCTGGGTGAACACCGCCTTCAGGAAGTCCATGAAGAACTCGTCGCTGGGGACGGTGTAGTCGGGTTGCCTCGGCGTCGTCCGGACGAGCGCGCTGGTGACGCGGGGTTGCGGGTCGAACGCTTCTGGCGGCACTGTCTCAACAATCTCCACGTCGGCGTAGTGGCCTGCTGTGACCGAGAGCCGCCCGTAGTCGTCCGTCGCGGGGTCGGCGGCCATCCGCTCGGCGAACTCCCGCTGGAACATCAACAGGAGCGGGCGCTGCTCGGGCAGCAGTCGGAAGGCGATCTCCGAGGACGCGCCGTAGGGGAGATTCGAGATGCTGGCCGTGAAATCCGGCAGGTCGACTTCGAGCGCGTCGCCCTCGACAACGGCGAGGCGGTCCGCTGCTATCTCCTCGGTAAACTCCTCGCGGAGGTGGGCCGCGAAGTCCGGGTCGCGTTCGATTGCGGTCACCGTCTCAGCCGTTGCGAGCAAGCGGTCCGTCAGTGCACCCGGGCCAGCACCGATTTCAAGTACGTGCGAGAGGTCGACGTCCGCGTCCATCGCGTACTCCGGAATGCGGTCCAGTACCCGGTCGTCGACGAGAAAGTGCTGGTCCTGTCGGGTATCGGCCCGTTTGCCGGCCCGCCGGACGAGCGCGTCAGGATCCCGACTCCCAGTCTCGGTCGTAGTCATTAGCGAGCCGTAGCGGGTCGCGGTAGAAAAGGGTCGCCTTATACTGGTGGCTGTCAGCTTCGCTGCTTGCAGCCGACAGTGTTACGAGGACTGCTCCTCGCGCCGGACGAACAGCCGGTACTTCAGGTCGTCGTCCTGTAGCTCTTCGAGTATCCGCTCGACAAGCGTCTCCTTGGGGCTGTGGAGGCCGCTGACGCGCTCTTCGAGGTCTTCGAAGCTCTCGAAGGGCTTTCGCTTCCGCTCGTCGAGAAGCGTGTTCCGGAGCTTCTTCCCGATGCCCGGCAGGAGGTTCAGCTGGTGGAGCCGCAGCGTGATCGGCTGGGCGTCGTTGTAGAAGTCGACGAACCGCTGTTCGTTCGCTTCGACGATCTCCTCGACAGCGTAGTCGAGTTCCGAACGGGCGCCGCTCGGGATATCTTCGAACTCGACTTCCGTCACGCGGCCGAACTCCGTCAGGTCAACGCGGTCACCGAACGCGATATCGACGTCCTTGTCGTCGAGCTGGAGCTCGTAAATGTAGAACTCCTCGACGTCGAGCGCATACGCGAGCGGCTCCTTCTGGTGCTGTGGCCGGTCGTCTCCGGGCCGCCCGTGTGGGAGGACATCGAGGACAGCCGCCATCATAGAGTCGCCGCCGCTCTCCGATTCAGTCATGCCAGGCAGTACGACCACAGCACACTTAATGCCGGTGGATGCCCCGAACCGCGGCACGGAGCGCCGTCGCTATCTTCGCTTCGGTCCAGCGGCAGCGAAAACTAGATCTCGACCGCGTAGCTGCTCGTCCGTGAAAGTAGGGATAGAGCGGCGAAGAGCCGAACTGACGATTGTCCTCGCTACGCGTACTGCTTGACGATGTTGAGAATCTCGTCGAGTTCGTCGCCATCGAGCGTGTATCGCTCCTTGGCGAACACGGCGCGGAGCTCGTCGCGGTCCAGCGGCCGCAGGTTCGCGATTTTGTAGGCCGTCGGCGTGTCGACCTTTTCGAGTTCTTCGAGGTCTTCGACCAGCTGCAGCGACTCCTCGGGGTCGAGGACGGCAAAGCGGTTGACGTGCTCGATAGCCCGCTTGAGCTCGTAGCGCATCTCGCGGTCCTCCTCGGCCGCGCGCTCCATCTCGAGGTCTTCGAGTATCTCCTTGGTCTCCGCGACCGTCAGGAACTCCTCACTGACCTTCTCTTTGAATATCGTCATTCTTGTCGGCGCAGGTGCGCAGCGGTGACGATGATGGTCTTCGCCTTGCCACCGTCGACGATGTCGACCTTGTACGCGTCACCCTGCTTCCCCTCGACGGTTCCGGTCTGGCCGTCGAACCGCGGGTGGAAGCGGCCGTTCGGCACTGACGGGTCGATCTTGAGGTGGACTTTCTCACCGTCGTCGAACTCTTCGACGGCGCGCTGTGGTGGCGAGGTGCCACGGTCGCGGGGCTTGTTCTTGAGCTTGTCTCGTGTTCCTTCGAGAGGTCCGTTTGAACTAGGCATTCTTGCTCCTCGCTAATCCGGTCGCCCTAATAAAACGTGCGTTCCGCGACCGTCACTGGTCACGCTCTTGCAGTTGCTACGGTACCGAGTGGAAAACTACAGCGGCGAGTCGATTACAGGCGACCGGTGCTCTCGACGGAGACCGACTCGACGTCATCGACGTTCGCAAAGGCCTCTTCGACGGCTTCCGTCCCACCGGTGTCGTCAGGGACGATGACTGTCGGCGTCAGCGCGACGAGGCCAAAGGCGACGTCCTCGCGCTCGAACCCGTTGATCTTCGTTCCTTCCGGAAGCACGCCCTCGAGACGCTCCTGCAGGTCGTCGAGGTCGACTTCGGGGCTCTCCGGCATGACCTTGATCTTGGCTGCTACTTTCCCCATTGTTATGGCCCCATGAAGCCGCAGTCCGGGCATTTGTAGAGGTTGCTCTGCTTCCGGCAGGTGGCACAGCGGTAGATCTGCTGGCCACAGTCCGGGCACTTGAACGCGGCGGCGTTCGTGCCGGCGATGTTGATGCCACACGAGACGCACTTGCGCGCCTGTTTCTGTTGGCTCTCGCTCATACCACTCCGTATCCGACCGCGGCTTTTAACGATTGCCAAACGCGACCGCCACCGCGAGTGACTGGCATGGCCCTAGTTCCCGGGCAGGATGTCCCCGAGCGCAGCGCCGATTGCCATCGGAACGAACGCCACAGCACAGATGCAGGCCGACTCGTAGACGACCGCGGGGTCGGTCGACCACTCGACCAGCCCCCAGCCAGTAAGCAGTGCGACGGAGACGACGAGTGCCGTCCCGGTGACGCCGACGAGTCGCCGCGGGATGAATCCGAAAATCGGGTTCGCCACCCGAACGTCCTGAAACTCGGCCACGTACAGAATGGAGATGACCAGCCCGACAGCGATAGCGACTGTCGCGGCGAGATACAGCGGGTGCTGGGCGATATGCCGGCCGGCGTCGATAGTTCCGCCCTCGACCGCCATGGGAATCCCGAACAGCAGCGAACCCAGCAGTGCCTCCGCGAGGTCTGACCGGCCAAAGCCCCAGACGACCCGGCCGAAGGTCGCGGGTTCGTGGTCCTGAGAGTCCGCGGCCGCGCGCATCGCGTCCCGGACCTGCCGTCGCTCGTCCTCGGAGTCGACGAGCTGTTCGAGCTCCTGAAGTTCGTCGAACAGGGCCGCGAATTCGTCGTCTTCTGGGTCCAGTTCGGCCGGTGGGTCCTCCTGCGAACTCATCTGATATCGGACTCGCTATCTCGTGTTGGCACGTCCGGGTCCGGTTCGGCACCGGCCGTCGGGGTACCGTCTTCCCAGACGTAGAATCCCTCGCCAGCGACAGCGCCACGTTGCCCGTCCTCGACTTTCTGTCGGAGCAACGCCGGCGGTTCGAACCGCTCGTCGAGCCGGTCGGCGAGGTCTTCGAGCGCGGTTAGCACTGTTTCCAGCCCGTGGCGGTCGGCCCGGACGAGTGGCCCGTCGCGGTCCGAATCGCCGCGCTCGAACGTCCGGTCGATGTCCCGAATCCCGGCGACGCCGTCCTCGACCATCCGAACGGCTTCGACGATGGTAGCGAGTTCGAGGCGTAGCGCGGCAAATCCCGGCGTGTCGCGGACGACGACCGGCGACGCGTCCAAGCTCTCGACGAAGTCGGTGACTCGGTCGCGGGTCGCCGCCGTCGTCTGCTCGGCGATGACGACCTCGACGATAGCGCCATCTGGTGGATCGACGAGGTTGAGTCCGACTGCTCGGTCCGGACTCAGCAGGCCAGTCGCGACTGCGGTCACCGACAGCGACGTGTCGCTGACGGCGATGAGCGTCTCATCCTCGACCATCGTCTCAGTTTCGGCGACGACTTCCCGGTGGTTGTCCGTTTCGCCATCGGTTGCGTCGATGACGATATCGCTGCCGCTGACGGCACTTTCGAGTCCGGTGGTTCCGTCGATACCGGCCGAGACATCCCCGTTGAGTGCGTGCCGAATCTCGTCGACGCGGTCCATCACAGCCGTCGCATCCGTCCCCCGAAGACGCACCTCGTGGCCCGCACGGACACATCGCTGTGCGATATCCCGCCCTCGTCGTCCGGTGCCGAGTACGGCCACAATCATGAGTAAACCACTGTACGCCCCGGGTTAAGCCTTTACGCCACAGTCTATCACGGTCCTGTCTCCGGTCCGTACCGCTTGCTGGTCGACCAGATGGGGCGCGGTGACGGCAGTACGTTTTTTTCAACACCGGTTGTATCCCCGGCCATGGATATCGGTGTACTGACGGTTCCCCTGGGCGGGCAGTCGCTCGACGAGGCGCTGGCGTACCTCGACGACCTGGGGATCGATGCGGTCGAACTGGGATGTGGCGGCTTCCCCGGTGACGACCACCTCGACCGCCAGGCGTATCTCGACAACGAGGAGAAGCAGGCCGAACTCGAGGCACTCCTGGACGAGCACGGCCTTCGGGTGAGCGCACTGGCGACCCACAACAATCCGCTCCATCCTGACGACGAGCAGGCCGCCGAGGCCGACCGGGAACTCAGGGAAGCGATTCGGCTGGCCGACCAGCTCGATGTGAACACCGTCACGGGGTTCTCTGGCCTGCCCGCCGGTGGCCCCGACGACGAGGTGCCGAACTGGATTACCGCGCCGTGGCCAACCGAACACGCCGACGCCCACGAGTACCAGTGGCGCGTCGCCGACGAGTACTGGTCGGACCTCGCGGCCCACGCCGGCGCACACGACGTGGACGTCGCCATCGAGATGCACCCGAACATGCTGGTGTACGAGCCCCGCAGCCTGCTGGAACTGCGCCGGCGGACGAACGACCGCATCGGCGCGAACTTCGACCCGTCGCACCTGTACTGGCAGGGCATCGACGTGACCGAGGCCATCCGCCTGCTCGGCGAACACGACGCCATCCATCACTTCCACGCCAAGGACACGAAAGTGTACGAGTCGAACGCCCGGGAGAAGGGCGTGCTGGACACCGCACCGTACACAGACGAAGCGGACCGGTCGTGGCTGTTCCGCTCTATCGGCTATGGGCACGACGAATCCCACTGGAAGGACGTGGTGTCGACGCTGCGGATGATCGGCTACGACGGCGCGCTCTCCATCGAACACGAGGACTCGCTGACCAGCGCACGCGAGGGACTGGAGAAGGCCGTCGACGTGCTTGACCGCGCCGTCTTCGAGACACAGCCCGGTGACGCTTACTGGGCTGAGTAAGCGATACGGGCGGTAGTGCGGTCTTTTTCTGGCACTCATACTTATATACTGTCTGGGAGATATTCCGACTGGATTACCGTATCCAGTGACACGTTATGGACATCGAACTCACACACAAGCCCTCGTACACGCACGTCCGCGTTGCCCTCGACAGCGGCGAATCGATACTCGCGGAACCCGGTGCGATGGTCAGCCACTCGCCGACCATCGAAATCGAGACGACGACCAGCCGGGACGGCCTCCTCAGCTCCGCGAAGTCGATGCTCGGCGGTGAGTCGCTCCTGGCGAACGAGTTCACTGCTAAGGGCGGCCCCGGGACCGTAACCCTCGCGCCGCCGACGCCCGGTGACGTCCACCACCACGAACTCACTGGCGAGACGTTGTACGCCGTCGACGGGGCGTTCCTCGCAGCCGACCCGGATATCGACATCGACTCCGAGTTCGGTGGTATCAAGTCGATGCTAGCCGGCGCGAGCATCACGCCGCTGGCGCTAAAGGGGACCGGAAACGTCCTCATCGAGGCCTTCGGCGGGCTGGAAACCGTCGAACTCGACGCCGGCGAGTCCTACACCATCGACAACGACCACGTCGTCGCCTGGGAGGAGTCGGTCAACTTCGACGCCCACCGCGTCGGCGGCCTGAAATCGACGCTACTCAGCGGCGAAGGGATCGTGATGGATTTCACCGGCCCCGGAACGGTCTGGTATCAGACGCGCGGCCTCGGCTCGTTCACCTCGGCTATCGCCGATGCACTGCCCGGAACAGGCGACAACGACGGCGACCGCTCCGCTCTGGACGACTTTATCTGAGCCCCGCCGAAGTTTGCCGGAAAACCCGTCTTCAGGAGAGTGCCTTCGTGATATCCGTCGACGACACCATGCCGACGTAGTCCTGATGCTCGTCGATGACGGGGAGGTGCTTGATGTCGTAGGTCGTCATCATCGCTGCGGCCTCGCCGAGTTCGAGCGAGGTCGTCACCCGCTCGACCGGCGACGTCATCACGTCGCCGACGGTCGCCGACGAGAGGTCCTTCCCGGCCGCGACGGCGTCGACGATGTCCGTGGTCGTGATGATGCCCGCCTGCGCCCCCGGGACGAAGATGCCGTTGATGTTCTGCGCTTGCATCTGCGTCGCAGCCGCTTTGACGGTTTCGTCGGCAGAAATAGTCTCTAACGGCGTCGACATGATGTCCTCGATGCGGACGGTCGTTTCAGTGGCCATGCGCTGTCAACGCACGCATCCGGTTTTGGCTTTTCCCTCGGTGCGGCCCGCCGCCCTGCCGTCACCATGAGTGTTATTTCGGCCCCGAGTGAACAGCCGCGCATGACACTGGACATTGGGATGCTCGGCTATCGATTCACGGCCACCTTTTTCCCGCTCGGGTGGCCTTCGGCCACCACTCGCGGCAAAAACGTGGTCTTGCTGAACGAAGTGAAGCAAGGCTCGAAAGACGAGCGACGCGAGTCTTTCGGTGGCGAAAAAGGCCGCTCGTTCGCTTCGCTCACTCGCGGTACAACTGAGGTGATGGCATGACCCTCGATATCGGCATGCTCGGCTATCGATTCATGGGAAAGGCCCACGCGAACGCGCTGGACCGCCTGCCCATGTTCTTCCCCGAAGCGCCGGCGGTCAACAAGGACGTACTCGTCGGCCGCGACGAGGACGCACTGGCCGACGCAGCCGACCAGTTCGGCTTTGACCGGACTGCAACGGACTGGCGGGATATCGTCGACGAGGTAGACGTGTTCTACAACCTCGGCCCGAACCACGTCCACGCAGAGCCGTCAATCGCGGCGCTGGAGGCCGGCACGCCGACCTTCTGTGAGAAACCGCTCGCGCCCACGCTCGATACGGCGGAGGAAATGGCTGAGGCCGCCGCGGACGCTGGCGTGCCCGCGGGCGCGGCGTTCAACTACCGCTTCGTCCCGGCCATCCAGTACGCGAAGGGGCTCATCGACGACGGCACACTCGGCGAGATTCATCACTTCCGCGGGCAGTACCTCCAGGACTGGCTGGTCGACCCCGACGCGCCGTGGTCCTGGCGCAACGACGCGGAGATGGCCGGAAGCGGGGCACTCGGCGACCTCGGCTCGCACACGGTCGACCTCGCCCGGTTCCTGCTAGGCGACGCCGCCGGCGAGATAACCGACGTGAGCGGCCACCTGCAGACGTTCACGGAAGAACGCCCCGTAGAGGGAAGCGACGAGACGCACCCGGTGACCGTCGACGACGCCTACAGCGCACAGGTTTCGTTCGACAGCGGCGCCATGGGAACGCTGGAGGCCTCCCGCGTCGCCAACGGACACAAGAACGCTCACACCATCGAAATCGAGGGGTCGAAAGGCGCAATCAAGTTCGACCTCGAACGGCTGAACGAACTGCAGGTGCTCACCGAGGGCGACCGCGGCTTCCAGCAGGTGCTTATCACCGACGAGGACGACCCCTACGTCGACCACTGGTGGCCACCCGGCCACGTCATCGGCTGGGAGCACACGTTCGTCCACGAGAACTACGAATTCCTCTCAGCCGTCGCCGACGGCGGCGAACAGGAGCCGTCCTTCGCCGACGGCCTCGCCGCACAGCGGGTCCTCGACGCTATCGAACGGAGCGACGAGCGCGGCGAGCGGATCAGCCTGTAGGGCCACGAACCGAAACCCCCTTTCGGCGGCCACTGGTAGAATCTGCCATGCTCTCTATCGCGCTGGCCGGCAAACCGAACGCCGGCAAGTCTACTTTCTACAAAGCGGCGACGATGGCCGACGTGGACGTGGGGAACTACCCGTTTACCACCATCGACGCCAATCGCGGCGTCAGCCACGTCCGAACGGAGTGCCCCTGTCTCGACCGGGAGGAGCGCTGTGGCGACGACAACTGCCGGGACGGCAAGCGCTACGTCCCGGTGGAACTCATCGACGTGGCCGGCCTCGTCCCCGGGGCCCACGAGGGTCGCGGCCTCGGGAACCAGTTCCTCGACGAGCTATCGACCGCCGACGTAATTCTCAACGTCGTCGACGCCTCCGGCGGAACTGATGCAGAGGGTGAACCTGTCGAGGTCGGCGAACACGACCCCGTCGAGGACGTTCACTTCATCGAGGAGGAGATGGACCTGTGGCTCGCCAGCATCGTCGACCGCAACTGGGAGTCCATCGAACGCCAGTCCCGCTCGCCGGATTTCAAGCTCGACGAGTCGCTGGTGGACATGTTGGCCGGCGTCGGGGCCTCCGAACTCGACGTGGCGCGGACGCTGCGGGATCTGGAGTACCCCGAGGACCCCATCGCCTGGACCGACGAGCACCGCGAGGCGCTGGCGACGGAGATCCGCCAGCGGACGAAGCCGCTCGTCGTCGTCGCGAACAAGGCCGACATCGCCCCGGAAGGTAACATCGAGGCCCTGCAGGAGGCCGCCGACGTGGTCGTGCCCGCGACGGCCGACGGCGAACTCGCGCTACGCAACGCCGCGCAGGCCGGCGTCATCGACTACGACCCCGGCGACCCGGACTTCGACATCGTCGGCGACGTGAGCGACCAGCAACGCGAGGGGCTGAACCGCATCCGCGGCGTCATGGAGGAGTGGGGTGGCACCGGCGTCCAGGGCGCTCTAGACACCGCCGTCTACGACCTGCTCGATCACCTGACGGCCTACCCCGTCCAGAACGAAACGCACTGGACCGACGGCCAAGAGAACGTCCTCCCCGACGCGTTCCTGCTGCGCCAGGGCGCGACGCCCAAAGACCTCGCCTACGCCGTCCACTCCGACATCGGCGACGGGTACATCCACGCCGTCGACGCCCGCGAGAACCGGCGTATCAGCGACGAGACGGAACTGGAGGAGGGCTCGGTCATCAAAATCGTGAGCGACGCGAACTGAGCGAGTGCGGCCGGCGCTATAACCGCCTTCTCGGCCACCTACTTCGGCAGTAAGTCCTGCAGCGTCGCCCGAATATCCTCGCTCCCGGGACTCTGTGGCACCTGCCCGAGCACGTCCCGCCCGAGTCGCTCCGTCGCCGCACCGACCGAAAGCCTGTCCAAGAGAGCCCCGTATTTCAGTGCGGGCCGCGGCGACACGTCGAACAGCAGGTCGCGCTTCCCGATGAGCGAGTGGGTGATCGACAGAATTTCGACGGCGTGGTCGACGTACTGGTCTCTAGCGTCATCATCGCCGTATTCGGCGAGCGCGGCCAGCAGGAACCCCTCCAGTTCGGCCTCGCGGTCGTGAAGCGCCGGCGGGTCCGAGAGCACGGTCGTCCCGTCGGGCCGTTCCGGAAGCATACTCCGGCGGGGCGCATACGAGAGGACCGCGCCGGTGGTGGGCGTGGTTGCAGCTGGGAGTGGCGCAGCCAGTCGCTTCGAGGGGTTCGTATCGGTGAAGACGACGTAGAGGTTCGCCGGTTCGCCGCGCACCGGCTCGTCCCAGCCGTCTGGGCTGTGTTCGTAGCCGCGCCGGAGTGCCTCCCGAAGCGTGCGTACAACCCGCCCGCCTTCGCCTTGGAGTTCCAGATGGAGCACAACGGGACCGTCGCCGCTCTCGTCGATGAGAGACCACAGGGCCGGAAGCGCGTCCGCAGCGCCAGCCGAGAGTTCATAGCAGGCGGCGTCTCGCTCTGCGGCCAGCAGCCGGGCGAGCGTGCTGCCGCGCCAGCCGGTCAGGTCGGCGACGTAGAACCACGGAAGGGTGTGTATCGGGCCGACTGCGGCGTCGCCGGCCGCCGTGTCGATAGTTGGTGGGACGGTCTCCAGATAGCTATCAATAGTCGCCAATTCGGGCGCGAAATACTCGGTCGTCGCCGGAGGGAGGTCGGTCGTCCGGCGACGGTGGTCGTCGACTGAAGCCATAGGCGGTGTACGCCCGAGTGCCGGAAAACGCTGACGAGAAGGGAAACCCGTTTTTTGCCCCGTCCCGAATCAGGGGTATGAACGTACGGACGATAGCCGACCTGGGTCCCGACGAGCGGGCCGCTTTCTTCGACCGCGACGCCGGCGTCGACGCCGTCAGAGACGACGTGCGCGACATCGTCTCGCAGGTCCACGAGGAAGGGGACGTTGCGCTCCGGCGCTTCGCCGAGGAGTTCGACGACGTGTCGGTGGGCAACATCGACATCACGGACGCCGCCGAGCGAGCCTACGAGGAAATCGACGACGACGTGCGCGAGGCCATCGAGGACGCCGCGGCGAACATCCGCGCGTTCCACGAGCGGCAGGTCCCCGAAGACTGGCGCGACGACTTCGAGGGGCGGGAACTCGGCCGCCGCTATCGCCCGCTCGACAGCGCCGGCGTGTACGCGCCCGGCGGCACGGCGGCCTACCCCTCCAGCGCGCTGATGGGCGTCATCCCGGCGAAGGTCGCCGGCGTCGAGCACGTCGCTGTCGCCACGCCGCCGGCCGAGGAGGTCAACCCCGTTACGCTGGCCGCCATCCACGTCGCGGGTGCCGACGCCGTCTATCAGGTCGGCGGCGCACAGGCCATCGCGGCGCTGGCCTACGGGACCGAGACCGTCAGCGCGACCGACATCGTCGTCGGCCCCGGCAACCGCTGGGTCACGGCGGCGAAGGCCGAGGTCCGCGGCGACGTTGCCATCGACTTCCTCGCCGGCCCCTCCGAAATCATGGTCGTCGCCGACGGTGACGCGGACCCGGAACTGGTCGCGGCAGACCTCGTCGCCCAGGCCGAACACGACGAGAACGCCTCGGTCGTCGCCGTCACCGACGACGAAGAGCTTGCTGATCAGGTCGTCGACGCCGTTGACGAGCAAGCCGACGGCCGGGAGCGCGAGGCAGTTATCCGCGCCGCACTGGACAACGACGGGTCCGGCGTTCTCCTCGCTCGCTCGATGAGCGAGGCCGTCCTTTTCGCCGAGGAGTACGCCGCCGAGCACCTCTCGATTCAGGCCGACGACGACGAATCACTCCTCGAACGGATTCCCTCCGCCGGGTCCGTGTTCCTCGGCCCGTACAGCCCCGTTGCGGCGGGCGACTACGCTACCGGCACGAACCACGTCCTGCCGACTGGCGGCAACGCGCGGGTCACCGGCGGCCTCTCCGTGGACACGTTCGTCCGGTCGACGACGGTCCAGCGGCTCTCCGAGGATTCACTGGACGACATCGCGGATACGATTACGACCCTCGCCGAAGCCGAAGGGCTGGAAGCCCACGCCGAGAGCGTCCGCAAACGGTTCGAGGAGTAACGCGGTTCCGGGGCTTTCCTAGAGAGTAACAGGGTGTATCTCTCCGAACCGTTCCACCGGCGTCACTGTTAACACGTTCGGGCGTGGATACTTGTGTATGAGCAGCACAGCAGACGACGGCGATCCGAACCTCGGGGGCGAGGACGTAGCCGTCACCGAGCAGGCAGCGGGAGAGGCACTGGACCTCCTCGAAAGCGAGGGGATGGACGTCGACGAATCCGGACTTCGCCTGTACGTCCAGCAGGGCGGCTGTGCCGGCCTCTCCTACGGGATGCGGTTCGAGCATGCACCTGAAGAAGACGACGAAGTGTTCGAGCGCAACGGGCTCCGCGTGTTCGTCGACGACGCCAGCATCGACTACATCGAGGGGTCGGTACTCGACTACGAGGGCGGCCTGCAGGGGGCCGGGTTCCACGTCAAGAACCCGAACGTGGTCAGCGAATGCGGCTGTGGCGAGTCCTTCCGGACGTAGCTACTCTTCGAGTTCGAACGCCACGACGACCTCGGCCTGGTACTCGCGGCCCTCGACGCCGGCGATCTCGACGCCGAGTTCCTCTACCTCGACCCACTTGAGATTGTCAAGTGTCGCCTCCGCGCGTTCGATGGCGTCGTCGGCGGCTTTGTCGAAGCTTTCCGAACTGGTCCCGATCAGCGTGATTTTCTTGAAAACCATTTTCGTGAGACCTGTTCACACGGACATGGCATAAAAGTACGGACAGGTCACTGCGACTGCCGGTCGAGCAACGACTCGACGTGACCGACCACGCCGGTGAGGTGTGCCGTCCCCCAGATCGCCACGATAATCGCACCGATAGCGTCGAACACGAGGTCGAGCATCGTGTCGCTGAGACCGAACTGTGTCAGAATCGTGTCGTTCCCGGTCGCCGATGCGGCGAGCGTGATCGAGAACTCGATGACCTCCCAGAGCACGCCGAAGGCCATCACGAACAGGAGGAGGAACACGAACATGAACCGCGAGGGGATCGAGATCTCGTCGGTGTGCTCGTCGAGTGCGCGAACCGTCGTGTACCCGACTGCGGCGACGACCGACGACGAGAGGGCGTGGGTGAAGTGGTCCCACCACCAGATGGTGACGTAGAAGTTCTCTTCGGACCCAGGCAACCCGACAGTTCCGAGCGCGTGGAAGAACGCCGCCGACGTAATCCACAGCGTCAGCGCGGGGTCGAGCGTGATGCCGTAGTCACGTTCCAGCAGCGCCGGGAGCTGCGTGACGAGGATGGCGACACCCGAATTGACGATGATGCCGACGTTGCCCCGCTCGATACCGACCGCCAGGAGCCCGATGAGTGCGAGTGACAGGGCCCGCGAGAGCAGTTGTTGTGTCGCCGGACTGATTCGGAGGCGGTCACGGACCTTCATACGTCCGGCTGGACCTCCTCGGGGACGCGACTGGTCCCGGCCTGCTGTCGGACGTAGTACGCGAACACCACGCCAGCGCCGATACCGGCGATGGTCGACGCGACGAACTCCCACATCACCGCTTCCTCGATGACGTGTTCTGACACCGTCGGATCGAGGATGAAGGTGGTCCCGAGGAACTGGTCGGCCACCCAGCGGACGACCGCCCAGACGCCGGCGGTGGCCATCGTGGTGATGGCGACGAAGACGACGGCGAACCGGGGCGTCATCCGGACGGGGGTAAAGAGCTGGAGTTCGACGGCGAGGATGAGCGCGATGGCGGCGACCGAGAGGTAGGTCGCGAGATTACCGGTCATCGAGAGCGTCGCAAACAGGCGGCCGACGACGGGCAACGCCGCCAACAGGAGGATTTCCCAGGGGAGCATGGCGTCCCGGTTACGCAATAGAACCGGCGGAAACAGCGCCAGTGCCGCGACGGCAGCCGCGAACCCGGCCCACAGCACGTCGGCCTGAACAGCACTCGTCACAGAAACGGCGGCGAGCATGGCGACGATGCACCACGCCGCGAGGGCGTTGACGCGCCTGTCCCGGAGCAACCGCGCTACGTCTCGGCTCATAGTGTCAGGTGAGCCGCGACTCGAAAAACCCTATCGACCGATGCCGGCGGCGTGGGCTGTTCAGATAGCCCCATACGCCATGGCATACGCGAGCGCAGCGATGGTCACCGCCGCCAGCCCCGTCACGACCGTCTCCAGCCAGTCGACGCCGTCACTGAACGGCCGGGTCGGCGCCCCGACGACACCCAGCGCGAGGACGCTGAACACGAAGTGCGCCGACCGTTCGAGCGTCGGGGCGGGCAAGAACAGGACGGCCGCCCCGTAGCCGATTCCCAGCGCTGCCCGGGGACGGACGAGTTCGGTCAGCGTGTATCCACGGAGGTGGACGTAGGTCCACACGGCGAGCCAGACCGTCGCCAGTTCGATAGCGAACGCCGCCAGGAGGTGCGTCGTCGGGTCGGGGTGGAGTATCACCCGCTCGGCGACGAGGCTCACGTCGAAGGGGTAGAAGAACGGGGGCGGGCCGCCGGTGAAGAGGTCACCGAACGGGTGGGTGAGCAGTCCAAGTAGGGCCAGCCCGGCCACCGTCCGGGGGCTGATATCGCGGGACTGTGCGACCGTGGCGACACCGAGCACGGCCAGGACGAACACGAGCATCACGAGCCCTGCGATGGGGCCGCTGAGTACGCCTGTGAGAACAGTCGCTGCGACGCCGATTGCCAGCGATGCAATTCGGGCGGGCCGTGATTCGGTCGCCCAGAGACCGGCCGCGGCGGCGAGTGCCGCCCCCAGCAGGAGCGAGTGCGTCGGCCCGCGGTGGACGACGTTCGCGGTCTCCCAGAAGCCGTCCGCCGTCAGATTCTCGGCGGCCCCGACGAGCAGCCCGAAGGGGGCGTAGACGATGTCGACGTCGGGAACCGCGGCGAACAGGCCAGCGATGACGCCCAACTGGACCGCCCGCTCGCGGGAGAGTCCAAGCCACCACGCGGCGAGGCCTCCGAGGGCGAACGCGAACAGCGCGTGCCCGACGAACATACGCCGAGTACGACGGCGATACGCTTAAACTCCATGTGTGACGGGATAGCGCGGGACTCGGCCCGCTCAGGACGCGGAATCGACTTTCGTCCAGCGTTCTTCGATGGCCGCGTTGGCCCTGACGACAGTATCGCCGTCGACCCGGAACCGCGTCTTCCGGAGTTCGATGGCGGCCACCTCGCCGGTGGTGTCGCCGGTTTTGATGGTGTCGCCGGGGTTGAAGTCGGGGTCGCGGAGGAGGTAGACGCCGGCGACGGCGTCCTTGATCATCTCCGAGAGCGCGTAGGAGACGCCGAGCGCGAGGAAGCCGGTCGCCGTGCCCAGCGACGTGGCGATGGCGGTCAGGCCGATGATAGAGAGGAAGGATAGCGCCACGCCGAACCACAGGAACACGAGGACGATGACGCCGAGAAACTGGCGGTACACGGGCGACTCGCCGGGCAGCGACCGCTTCAGAACCGCCCGGACGACGAACATGATGGCTTTGATACCGACCGCAGCTATCGCGAGAAAGACGAACGCGGTTATGAGGCGCGGGAGCGCGTCGACGACGTTCGTGACTAGCTGTTCGAGCGCTCGATTGATGACACCGACTTGCACGCCGGATGGTGGACGGAGAGCCCCCTAAGTGTTGGCGTCAGCCGATATGGCTGTGTCGCCGGGGTGACGGACCACCTCGTAGTCACCGTCCTCGGTAATACCGATGACGGCCCAGTCATAGGATACGTCTCGTCGAGTGAGACGGCGGCTGAGGTGCGTTGCCTCGCCCGTGCGTGTGACGAAACAGCGCAAATCGCCGCCCTCGGGTATCGGGTCCTGCGAGTCGAGCACTGAGACAGTGACGACGCGCCAGTCGCGTTCCGCTCGCAGTTCGGTGCCAGTGCGCGACACGGTGTATCCGAGGTCGTCGAATATCGACCGGGCCTGCTCGTCGAGTGATGTGGTAACGGCCCCCATCTGAGAGTCAGTACCACCGGCTATCTGATAAACGTTCCCACTAGCTATGTGGCTGACAGTTGGGCCGGCGACACAGCCGTCGAAAAACGCAGAACAGCACGGGTCTGTCACCCGGACCCGACTGTTACTCGTGGGCCGCGTCCCACTCCTCAGCCTTGCGGAGGTTCGAGCAGTCGTTACAGCGGATGCGGCCCATCGAGTCCATCGCGTTGTTGAACGTCTCACAGTTGCTACAGAAGTAGCCCCAGCGTCGCTCGCGGTCGTCATCACGGTAGACGACATGAAACGCGCCTTTCGTGCCGATGTCGCCGTCGCTCCTGTCGACGTACAGCGTCTCGCCGTCGGGACCTTCGAGTGCGTCCATACGTACGCATGACGGGCCAGCGGCTAAATCACTGCGGAAACCATTAATGGCTGGTTCCCCTGAACTGCGGGTGTGAGTCCCCGGATCATCCAGTACTCCGACGTGGAGAAAGCGTACGATACACCCGAACGGATCGGGCGATTTGCGGGGACAGTGACCGCCGCTGACGGCCCGGATGCGCTGGTGGTCGGCACCGGGGACAACACCGGTCCGGGGGTGCTGTCGCTGGTCACCGACGGCGAGCAGTCGCTGGACCTCTTCACTGCGCTGACACCCGCGTTCGAGACGCTTGGCAACCACGACTTCGACCACGGACTCGACGCGACGCGGGACATCATCGCCAGGTCGCCCCAGACGTGGCTGACTGCGAACGTCGAACAGGACGGCGAGCGGTTCGCCCGACGACTGACCCGGCCGTGGGCGAGCCGGACCGTCGACGGGCAACAGCTCGGCTTCGTCGGCGTGACCGACCCCGACACGGCCGCAGCTAATCCACAGGCGACGACGCTGACGTTCACGGACCCCCTCGAAGCCGTCGCTGAGGCGGCCACGGCACTTCGAGCGGACGGGGCCGACGTTGT
Organism: Haloarcula amylolytica JCM 13557; assembly: GCF_000336615.1. Classification (GTDB taxonomy): domain Archaea; phylum Halobacteriota; class Halobacteria; order Halobacteriales; family Haloarculaceae; genus Haloarcula; species Haloarcula amylolytica. The sequence goes on along the minus strand of NZ_AOLW01000018.1, from coordinate 62,559 downwards.
TGTCGTGCTCTCCCATCTGGGCCGTACTGACGAGAAACTGGCCCGCACCTGCGACGTGGACGTCATCCTCGGCGGGCACGTCCACGAGCGCCGCATCGACCGTGTCGCCGGCACACTGCTCACCAGACCGGGAGCCAACGGCAAGACCGTCGTCGAGGTCGACCTCGGCGGGCCGGAACCGACTGCGGAGTTCCGCGAGACTGCCGACGGTCCCGTCGACGACCACGTCGCAGAGGCCATCGAGGACAGACTCTCCGCTGCGGGACTCGACGAGGTCGTCGGGCACGTCGAGGAACCGCTGGACCGGAGCCGGGCGACGACCTACGGCGGTGAGTGCCGCCTCGGCAACCTCGTCGCGGACGCGTACCGGTGGGCGACGGGCGCGGACGTGGGCCTCCAGAACAGCGGTGGCCTCCGGAACGACACGGTCCCGCTGGACGGGGCACTCACGGTCGCCGATATGGTCTCTATCGTCCCCTTCGAGGAACCCCTGACCGTCGCCGAACTGACGGGCGCGGAGCTCCGGACGCTGTGTCGACAGGGCAGCGGGCGACAGGTCGAGTTCGGAGAACCGGACTGGTGGCACGCCCACCTCAGCGGCGTCGAGCTGGTCTGGAACGACGACACGCAGACTATCGAGCGACTGCGAATCGACGGCCGACCGGTCCGTGACACCGAGACGTACACGCTCGCGACGAGCAACTACCTCTACTACACGGAGCGAGAATTTCCTGTCTTGACCGAGTCTCATCGGGTCAGCGTCGCTGACGTACAGTACGAGGCGCTGGCCGACTACGTCCGCGAGACCGATATCGCCCCGACTGTCGACGGGCGACTCACTCGTCGCTAGCGATTTAAACCTCGGCACGGTACATCTCGCCGATGCCACAGGTCGTCGTCCCAGTCAGATACCCGCTCTCGGAGAACTCCAGAGCCACGCTTGCGGAGGCCATTCAGATCGCCGACGAGGAGGACGCGGACCTCACCGTCTTACACGTTAACCTCTACCAGAACAGCCACCGGGTCGACCGGACGGAACTCAAACAGGCCGTCGAGCAGTCGTTCGGCCACGTCCCGCGGACGCGGTACGTCGTCCGGTCGGGGATGCTCGTCGAAGAGACGATTCTCGACGAGGTCGCCGCACAGGACGCCGATATCGTCGTTATCGGGAGTAAACAGGCGAGTCGCTGGCGACAGATGATCCGGCGGCTGGTCGACGACCCCGACGTCGAACAGTTCCTCCGCGAGGAACTCGACTGCGAAATCGTCACTGTCGAGCCGGATGCCCAGTCCAGCCGTCACTCGTCAGCGAGGTCGTCGGGGTCCTGACGGGGTGGGACGGGCGAGTCACCGGTGGCCGCGTGGCTCCGGCCACCATTGTTCAGTCCGCTCAGTCCGTCGTTGAGTGAGACGTTCATCTCCCCGCTGGTGTCGTCGAAGTACAGGTGCGAGTGCGGGTAGGCGATTTCGACGTTTGCGTCTTCGAGCCGTCGCCAGACGTTCGTCTGGACCCTCGAGCGTGCGGCGAGCAGTTTGTACGGTTCCGTCACCCAGTACCGGAGCGTCAGCAACACGCCGTGGTCGGCGAACTCGTTGATATACACAGTCGGCGAGGCGGGATACCGGGCCGCGCCGACACGGATGTCCGGCCCGCCGGAGATGACGTTGTCCACCTCGCGCGCGGCGTCTTCGATCAGCTTCCGCGCGGCCGGGATGTCGCTCTCGTAGGTGACGAGGACGTCGAGCGACAGCCGCGTCCGGGAGTCCTCCGCCGAGTAGTTGATCACGTCGCGCTGGCGCATCTCCCCGTTGGGGATGACGAGGAAGGTGTTGTCGAGCGTGAACATCTTGGTGTGCCGCAGCGTGATGTCCTCGACAAAGCCGCGCTGCCCCCGGTCGGCGAGTTCGATCATGTCGCCGATCTCGTAGGGCTGATCGGCCAGCAAGAAGACCCCAGAAATCAGGCTCCCGAGGATCGGTGCCAGCACGAAACCCACAGCGGCCGAGAAGACGGTAATTAACAGCGAAATGTCGGCGAGCTGTAACCCGTAGATGTTCAGGATGGTCAGCAGCGCGAACACGTACACGCTGACGCGGATTCCCCGGAGCGCCATCCGGGTCAGGCTGGGTCGGCGGAATCGCTGTGCGACCCGCCGACCGAGGAGCCGAACGAGGATGCGAGAGATCGCGATGGCCAGCCCGATGACGATCAGGGATTTCCCTATGTTGGCAATCCACATCGGAATTTCGAAGGGGAGAAATCCTCCGATGTCAGTGGCTACCTCTGTCGCCACTTCCGTCGCGGCTTCGGTCGGCGTCGGGGTGGGTGTCTGCAACGGCCAGACAGGGCCAAAACGCATGCCATGGAATCGACACCGCCCCGAGAAAAGGGTTCCCCTCCCGAACTACTTATACTGTCGGCTGTAACTATTTCAAGACATCCGCCACCCCGAGGTGGCGAAATTCTTCACAGACTTACAGCCGACAGTATTACCCCTTGCGGCCCGTCTGAAAAAACATGTCTTCCGATGACATCTCGGTGGTCCTCTCGGACGACCGACCACCGGTCGATACGCTGGCAGTCGGCGTCTCGGAGTACGGCTTGGCCGGCCTCACGGCCGTCGATTATCTCGCCGACCAGCATTCGATGCGAGAGGTCGGTCATCTACGGACGCCGGGACCGCCGTTCATTACCCCATTCGAGAACGGAACCCCGAGACATCACACGCGGCTGTATGTCGACGAAGCAGCGTCGTTTGCAGTCTTAGTCGGCGAACGGTTCGTGCCACCAGCCCAAGCCAAGTCGCTTGCCGAGGCAATCACGACTGCCGGGGAAAAACTGGACGCTTCGAACATTACGATGCTCACCGGCGTCCCCATCGCGCACGGGCCCGACGACCACGCCCCGTTTTACATCGCAACGCCAGCGTATCGGGAAGCGTATCTCGACGATACCGACATCAGGCCGATGGGGAGCGGGTTCCTCGACGGACTGAGTGCGGAGCTTGTCACCATGGGTATCGACGGCTCGCTTTCGACCGGCGTTTTCACAACGCCGACACATCCGCAAGCGCCCGATGCTGCGGCCGCAATCAGACTGCTCACCGCACTGAAAGAGACCCATGCGATCCAGATCGACACCGGTCCGCTAGAGGCCTTTGCCGCGAATATCGAAGCCCACTATCAGGCACTCGCTGAGCGGATGGAAGCCGCCGATTCCGACCGAATGTCTGATGACCGAATGTATATGTAATTGCTAAAATTTGGGATGTTCATCCATGTTTTCGTGGATTAAAACTATATCAATTCCACATTGTGCGTGAACAATAAAACATTTCGCCGACACCTTTTTCAGCGTACAGCGCGTTCCTTTCCTTGATGACCTCCACCGAAATCTACACGACCAGCGCGGTCGACTCAGACCCACCGCCACAGACGCGGTCCAAGACATCGCTGTTTTGCCCCCACTGCGGTCACGAGAGCGCAGTGACGGGCGACTGGACCGCCGAAGCAACGGAACACAGTCTACAGCTCCGGTGTCCGGACTGTGACACCGTCGTCCAACAGCGATAGACTGCGTAACTACTTCTCGCCGTCTGTAGACGAGGGATTTCCCGGGTTCTCAGCGGGCGGACTCACTTTGATGAACTCGACGGCGAGATACACCATTGAGACGATGGCCAGCATGAGCAAGTAGCTCGCTTCTTCAGGACTTTGCAGACTCACTCCAAGGGTGGAAAGCGTTGCAACGAGTACGGCGGTACACCGACGGATCGTCTGGCGGAGGAGGGCAGTGTCGTCCATACGTGGCTTCTTCACTGCCAGCAACAAGAACCTTCGACCCCGCTTTCCGTCGCCGGGACCCGTCCTGCTGGATGCGGAAAAGACAGCAGTCCGCCTCATACTGTTGGCTGTGACTATTTTAAGATATTCGCCACCCCGGGTGGCGAAATTCTTTACAGACGTACAGCCGACAGTATCAGTACTCGTGGATTCCGTCGTCAGTGACGACCGTATCAAGCAGGTGCGTCGGCGTGGCGTCGTAGGCCGGGTTTGCGACCTCGAACCCCTCCGCGGGTTCCCGGAGTACCTCAGATGGTGACCGGATCTCGTTTTCGAAGGCGAAGGCCCCGTCGACGTACTTCGCGGCGGCCCCGACGACCGTCACCGGCACGTCGTTGTCCGCCGCCGCCGTCGCAATCGGATAGGTGCCGATGCGGTTGTACAGCGTGTCGTCGACGATGCAGTCCATGCCGACGAGCACGCGGTCGACCTGTGACATGAAGTGGCCGGCGGCGCTGTCGACGATGAGCGTCACGTCGACCCCGTCCCGTTTCGAGAGGTGGCGCGTCATCTTTCGACCGAGGAAGCGTGGTCGCGACTCCGTCACGTACACCTCGAAGCTGTGGCCGGCCTCGATGGCGTCGTCGATGGCCGCAAGGACCGTCGAGGAGAAGTCGTGGGTCAACAGCACGTCGTCGTCAGCGATCTCCGACACGGCGCGCGCAGCGGCGCGGTCTTTCGACGACTCCACCGAGTCAATCACGTCGTCGATAGCCTCGGTAGTCAGTTCCTTGGCGGTCGCCACGTCCTCGGGCTCCGCGTCCGAAACGGCGTTGACGATTCGGTGCTGGGTCGTATGGAGGGAGGCGTGGGAGGGGTTCGCTCGCCGGAGTGCGCTGCTGTTCCGGTCGAGCGAGCGGAGGTAGTCCTCGACCGTCGGGTACTCCCTGTCAGTCAGGTCCCGGAGCGCCTGGGCGGCTTTGACTGCGACCACGGAGGAACTGTGGGTCTGCATCTCCGAGATCTCCTCGACAGTCTCGTCTATCATACCGGTGGCTGTGAGTTGGACCGATATGTGTCTTCCCCTCGCCGTCGAACAGCATTTAACGCCGTCTCACATTAGGGGTGATAGACGGCTATGGGACAGTTCAGGACTGAGACCGTCGGGATGACGGAGGGCATCGGCGTTGCCGTGCTCATCGGACTGACGCTACTCGTGACGGCTATCGTCGGGCTGAACGTCCTCGTCATCGAGGACGACGACGGCGGCGGCCCGCAGGCGAATTTCAGCTACGACTACGTCGAGGACAACGAACTGCTCATCGTTACACACGCCCGCGGCGACGAGTTCGAAGCGGGGAACGTCGAATTCGAAGGACCGAGCAGAACGGTCACCTGGGCACAGGTGGCGAACCGGGAGCCCGACGCGATGATCGGTCCGGGCGACATCGCGCAGTTGAGCAGCGGGAACGCCTACGAGCGGCGGGTGAGCGCCCGTGACACGATTACGATATACCACAACACGAGCGGGAACCGGACCCAGCTAGACCAGTGGGACGGCGCGAACTGACGGCGGTACTGCTGTAGACCAGTCAGTCCGCCGAAGCGACGGTCTCACGGTCGCTCTGTGCCGGCCGACCGAACCAGTCGTCGAAGGAGAGCGGCCCGGCACCCATCGTGAACACCGCTGAGGCCATTCCGAACAGCGTGATGTGCGCGAGCACCGGGTCGTCCGGCAGGCCGAACAGCGTCGTGGTGAACAGAATAAAGGAGACGGCCGCGGCCCCGCGGGTCATGAAGCCGAAGATCAACACCAGACCGACCAGCACCTCGGTCAGGCCGGCGCCGAGCACCCACATGCCGGGGTCGACGGGCACGACGGCGGTGAGATCGTACTTTTCGACGACCAGCAGCGCCTGGCCGGGGTCGGCGAGTTTCTGGAACAGTCCGAGGTAGATGAACGTCACACCCATGCCGACCCGGACGATGACCGGGACGTACTCGCGGTACGGTGCCGTCGCCGAGTCGAGAAAGCCCTTGAGATAGTGGACCGGGTCGACGCGGCCGTAGTAAGTCCCGTCGGTGCTGGCGACCTGCTGGAGCATGTGGTCGGCGCTCGGGCGACCACCGCCCAGAATCAACAGTGCCAGAAAGGCCGGGACGTACTCCATAGCGAGCACGACGCCCGGGTCGACGGTCAGTGCCCATCCGTAAGTCAATAGCCCGATAGTCGTGACGATACGGGTCGCGAGCCCGAACAGGAGCGTGAACCCCAGCCCGATAAACAGGGCACGGACGAGCGGGTTCGTGGTCGGGTCAAACGTCACTGTGGGAGCGAACAGGTATCCCTGGAAGCCAGCGCCGACGAGCGGCAGCCCCACGCTGAGTCGGAGCATCCACGGGACGAGGTCCGCGTAGCCGACGAGTACGTCCCGGAGGATGACGATGTCCGTAATCGTGGGTCGGACCCAGAGATATGCCGCGAGGCCGACAGTCACGGCGAACCCCGAGGCGCCGAAAACGGCCGCGTTAACCGGGTTCGACAGCACGGATATCGCAAACGCCACCGCGTCGAGGGCCTCCCCCGGCCCCCCGGTCACGTAGTCGACGTGTGCCGCCGCGGGTCGCGAAAAGAGAGTGAGAACGAGCGCGACAGTTCCGGCGAGACTCGGGATACGCGTCTTCATACCTGACAATTCGTGGGCTAGCTACCTAATCCTTCGTTCGTTCCCTGCCGGTTCGACAGCCCACCTCTGTAGGCGGTGGAATTATATCTACGCCTCCACTACTTATACGGCAGTGAGCGTCAACATCGAGACACAGATCGTCGAACGCGGGGACGACGAACACGTCGACGCGGCGTGGCGGCTCAAGGAAAACATCCGCGAATCCGACGGGGTCCTGCGACAGCGGCGGGGGTTCTTTCGCGACGCCTACCGACGGTCGACCACCTATCTCTACATCGACCGGTCCAAGGACCGCCTCATCGGCTTCGCCGCGGTTCGACGCGACGGCTACATTCTCTTTCTCGCAGTCGACGACGAGTACAGGGGCCACGGCTTCGGCAAGCGACTCGTCGCCCGCGTCGCCGAGGACTACGGCAGCGTGACCTGCCACGCCCGGGCGACGAATCGGGAGGCGATCGGCTTCTACAAACACATCGGCTTCGAGATCCGGCGGCGCATCGACAACTACTACGAGGACGGCGGCGACGCCTACTACCTCAAGCTCGGCGAAGACTCTATCACTGACAAACTGTCGAAGTTCCTGCGTAGCTAAGCGAACGCTTTTCAAGGGACCTCCCCAACGAGGTAGCCGATGGAAGAGCGGACCCGCGCGTACCTCCGTGGCCGGTTCGGCGATCACTACCGACAGGCGTCAGTAACGCCGCCGCCGGCCGCGAACGAACGTGAATGGGGATTCATTCCCTGGACCGACGGCCCCGGCGAGACGATGGTCCGCCATCGCTCGCTGCTGGACCTCGGCGAGATCGAGGACTTCCTCGGTCGCCGGAAGCCCCGCCACGTCTACTTCTCCGCGGGCCGCTACGACGAACCGAGCGCTTCGACGATGTCGGACAAGGGCTGGCGCTCCTCGGACCTCGTGTTCGACCTCGACGCCGACCACCTGCCCTCGGTGGTGCTTGGCGAGGACACCTACGCCGAGATGCTCGAAAAGTGCAAGGACGCGCTGCTTCGACTGCTTGACTTCCTGGAAGACGACTTCGGCTTCGAGGACCTGACCGTCGTCTTCTCCGGCGGTCGGGGGTACCACGTCCACGTCCGAGACGAGCGCATCCGCGGCCTCGAACGGGACGCCCGCCGGGAAATCGTCGACTACGTCCGCGGTATCGGCCTGGAGTTCGACGAACTCGTCGACGAGGAGTCCGTCGCCGGCACGGCCGGCCGGTCCAGTCCGGCACAGAAGCGGACGCTCTCGACGGAGGGCGGCTGGAGCGCCCGCGCGCACCGCCACATGCTCACTGTCGTCGACGACCTCCTCGCGATGGAGGAGGCGGACGCGCTCGAACAACTGCAGGAGTACGACGGCATCGGCGAGGGGAAGGCGACGGCGGCGCTGAACGCGGCCCGGTCGAACTACGAGCAACTGGAGGCCGGCAACATCGACGTGCATCCGGCGTTCTACCAGCTGGCGAAGATCCTCCTTCATGAGGTCGTCGCGGCGGACAACGCGCCGATAGACGAACCGGTGACGACGGACACGAACCGGCTCATCCGCCTGCCCGGGTCGCTACACGGCGGCAGCGGGCTTGAAGTCCAGCGCATCGACCGCGAGGACATCGACGCGTTCGACCCGCTGGTCGACCCCGTGCCGGAGACGTTCCGGGGCCACGACATCACCGTCGAGGTGACTGACGGGGGCCTCGTCGAGCTGGATGGCGATAGCTTTACACTGGAGGCGGGTAATCAGACTGTACCAGAGCACGTGGGCGTGTTTCTCATGGCCCGTGGCCGCGCCGAGAAGGGGAAAGAATGAACGTAGACGAACTCCAGTCCGTCCAATCGCGGGAACGCCAGACCGACCAGCTCCAGCAGCTGCGCGAAACGTTCTACGAGGACGCCGGCCAGTTCATTCAACAGCTCCGGTCGGAGCGCGACCGCGCGGCCGAGCGCGCCGAGGACCCGTTCGACTCGCCCGAGGTCAACCGCCTGACCGACGATATCAAGACCGCCGAGCAGACCGTCGAAGCCGTCTACGAACGCCGCGTCGGCAAGATCGTCAAGATGGCGTCGCTGGCCGCGGCGGACATGCCGACCGAGGACGACGGCCTCACACGCGAGGAGCGGGACCTGTTCGAGACGATGGTCGAGGCTATCGAGTCCAACCGGGGCCACGTCCTCGACGTCATCGCGGGGGAGGCCCCGACCGGCGCGGTCGGCGACGAGCCGAACTCGGACGAGCGACAGGCCCCCGATCCGGAGCCACGTCAGACGGCGGACGAACCGGCAGCCGACACGGCCGACCCGCCCGAGCCCCCATCGACGCCGGACACGGGTGTCGACGCGGCCGACATGATGGGCAGCGGCGGGGACCAGTCGGAGCCAGCGGAGGAACCCGACACACCGACGCCGCCGGACCTGGATACGGGCAGCAATCCCACTGTCGACAGTCAGTCCGATCCGGCAGACGTGCCGGCCGCCGGTGACGACGTACCGGTCCCACCGGCCGAACCCGGCGCTGAGTCCAATTCCGGACCAGCGGCGGACCCGACGCACGCCGACGGCGGACCGCAGTCACCAGCCAGTTCAGATACCGCTGGAGCCGCTGACGTGGACCGACGGACGGTCCGCATCACGGACGACGTGGGCGAGATATTCGGCGTCGACCAGCGCGAGTACGACCTCTCGACGGACGACGTGGTGACGCTGCCGGCCGACAACGCCGACCCGCTGGTCGAACAGGACGCCGCCGAACCGTTAGAATAAGCCGACGCGACGGGCTGGAACAGGCCGCTGTGCGAAGTACCGCCCGACATTCTGTTCTGTGACAGCGGTGGACTATTTGTGGACAGTCGTGCAGTTGAGACGTATGAACACGCACGTCCGCATCGTCGTCGCGCTGCTCCTCGGCGTACTTGCGTTTGCCGTCACGACCGTCTCGGTGACCGCCGGCTTCGAACCACAGATAGAGTTCTCGCTGCTTATCGGCCTGCCAGTGGGCGTCTCGGCCGGCCTGACCGGACTGCTCGCCGGCTACGTCCTGCTGTGGCACCGCGACCGAGCGGCGGCGGGCGAACTCTCCGACCGCGCGGCCCGCCTCCGACTGGCCGCGTTGGCGACCATCGCGGACTTCGTCGTGGTCACTGCGGCCGGCGTTGCGCTCTACGTGTTCGGCAATAGGGGCCTCGGTATCAGCCTGCTCGTCGCGGGGCTCCCGGTGACACTGCCCCTCGCTGCCGCCGTCAGCTACGTACTGACCGGCGGCAGCCGTAACGAACAGGGCGGGCTCCGGACGCGGTAACCACGGTCGGAGCAGCAGATTCGGCCGCCGACGCTCGTTACGGCTCCGGGCGCGAGCCGAGCGTGAGTTCGACTGTCTCCTGTGTCCCGTCGCGCTCGACCAGTACGTCGACCGTCTCGTCGGGGCTAGTCTCCAGCGCGAGGAAGCTCCCAAGCGCCTGCCGCGTCGGCGTCGGCGTGTCGTCCATCTGTCTGACCACGTCACCGCCAGTGGGAATCTCCGTCCCCGAAATCGTCGTCGCCCCGTCGCTTCCCTGTAGGACGCCCGCCGCTGGCCCACCACTGACGACACGGGTGATGTACACCCCGGACCCGGGGTCTAAGTTGTTCGCCTCGGCGATCCGCGGCGACACGCTCTGGAGGCCAACACCCATGTACGGATGGTCGTAGTCGCCGGTCTGGATGAGCGACGGCACGACACGCTGGGCGAGCGGGGCCGAGATGGCAAAGGCGACGTTGTCGCCGCCGCCGGAGTTGATGACACCGACCACGTCGCCCTCAAGCGTGACCAGCGGCCCGCCGCTGTTCCCCGGGTTGACCGGTGCGTCGGTCTGGACCGCGTCCGCGATGGAGAAGTTGTTCGCGCTCTGGAGCGTGCGGTCGACGCCGCTGACGATGCCCGCGGACACCGAGCCGGAGAGGCCAAACGGGTTCCCGATAGCGACGACTTCGGTCCCGACTGTCGTCTCGGTCTCCACAAACGAGAGAGGTGTCACGTCCGGTGTCGCGCCGATGCGGAGGACCGCCAGGTCGCTGTACACGTCCGCGCCGACGACGGGAGCGGAACGCCAGCCGGTGTCGGCAAAGCGGACGTAGTACTCGTCCCCGCCCGCGACGACGTGTTCGTTCGTGACGATGTGTTCGTCGTCGACGAGGAAGCCGCTCCCCTGCCCACCACGCGAGTCTTCGGCGTACACCCTGATCGAGACGACGGCATCGGCGACCTCTTGATAGACGTCGGCGTAGACGCTGTCGGACTGCGCGACCGCGTCGGCCGACCCCGACTGGTCGGCGGCGTTACCGTCCGAATCGCTGCTGGTCCCGGGGCTCTGACAGCCAGCCGTGGCCGCGACGGCCGTCCCGAGGGCCCCTAACATCGCTCGGCGCGTGAAAGACTGTTTCATACTGGGGCGTAGGCCTGGGCTGCGAAAAAGGCACGGTCAGGTCTCTCTACCGCACCCGAGTGCTCGATTGCGGTGTGTCGTGACTTTCAGTTCGCCCTCGAAGACGGGCATAAACTACAATCGTCCCGATAGCATACGGGGGGGCATGGCAGAGGATTCATCGGGAACAAAAATGCCGACACCGGGGTTCGTGTTGCCCGGTCTGCGATGTGGTGTCGAGATGGCACTCGTCGGGACAATCGTACTGCTCATCGGCCTCCCGACCGAGGAGCCGATACGGCTGGGAATCGTCTTCCTGTCGGCCCTACTGGCGATGACTGTGGTACTGTTCTGGGCGGTCGGCCGACATATGCGACGCTGGATCCGCTACGCACAGGGAAAGCCGACCCGGACGACGCCGTTCGACTGAGGGAAATGTCTCAGCCAGCACAGCCAACAGTGCGGTCGATGCCGGCCAGATTAATAATAAAACCGAGTTTATTTATTAACTAATCCCACTTAGAGCGCCGATTTTAGCAGTTGAATTAATAAGAGCGGGTAGCCTAGCACCGGTAATGACGGAGTCCGACGGCTGTTCGGATGGCGATGGATGTGGCTGCTCGAATGCCGATAGTCACCCGACAGCGACGGGCTCACACGATGGGGCCCGCGTCGCGCAGCTGTCTGTCCCCGAAATGGACTGTCCCTCCTGTGCTGGAAAGGTAGAATCGAGCGTCCGCGAACTGACGGGCATCGAGGGCGTCGACGCGCAGGTAGCGACGGGCCGGCTCACCGTCGAGTACGACGAGGCCGAAACGGACGTGGACGCGATAGCGGCGCGCGTCGAAGCGGCGGGCTACACCGTCGCAGACGACGGCGGCGAGACGCTGCGGTTCGGGGTCCCGGATATGGACTGTGCCTCCTGCGCCGGCAAGGTCGAGAGCGCGCTGGGGAGGGTTGACGGTCTCAGAGTCGTCGAGACGCACCCGACTACCGGGACGGCCGTCGTCACATACGACCGGAACGCGACGACGGAGGGCGACCTCGTGGCGGCAATCGAGAGCGCCGGGTACGAGGTCACGGAGACGACAGGCGAGGACGACACGGCGACCGGGCAGACGGACGAGAACGGCTCGCTCTGGACCAGCTCGCGGGCGCTGAAGACGTGGGTCAGCGGCGTGTTCGTCGCGTTCGGCCTCCTCTTCGAGTTCCTGCTGGCCGGCGTGAACGCGCAGGTCGGGAGCGTCTTCGGGTCGCCGCTGCACGCCGCCGACATTCTGTTTCTCATCGCGGTCGCGACGGGCGGCCAGGAAATCCTGCGTGGCGGCTACTACTCCCTGAAAAACCGGAACCTGGACATCGACCTGCTGATGTCCATCGCCATTCTGGGCGCGCTCACAGCCAGTCTGGCCTTCGGCGAGGCGCTGTACTTCGAGGCCGCCACGCTTGCGTTCCTGTTCAGCGTCGCGGAACTACTGGAGCGCTACTCGATGGACCGCGCGCGGAACTCTCTGGCGGAACTGATGGACCTCTCGCCCGACGAAGCGACGGTCAAGCGGGATGGCACCGAGCAGGTGATGGCCGTCGGAGACGTGCAGGTCGGTGATGTCGTCGTCATCAGGCCCGGTGAGAAGATACCGATGGACGGGGCGGTCATCGAGGGGACCAGCGCGGTCAATCAGGCACCGATCACCGGCGAGAGCGTCCCGGTCGACAAGACCGAGGGCGACGAGGTGTACGCCGGGACAATCAACGAGGAGGGGTATCTGGAAGTACAGGTCACGGCGGCGGCCAGCGACAACACGCTCTCGCGCATCGTCCAGATGGTCGAGGACGCCCAGTCGAACAAGACCGAGCGCGAGCAGTTCGTCGAGCGCTTCTCGGCGTACTACACGCCGGTCGTCGTCGCGTTCGCCGTCCTTGTGACACTGGCGTCCCCCACCGTGTTCGAGGTGGCGTGGTCGACCGCCGTCGTGTACGGCCTGACCCTGCTGGTGCTGGCCTGTCCTTGCGCGTTCGTCATCTCGACGCCAGTCTCGGTCGTCTCGGGCATCACCAGCGCTGCGAAGAACGGCGTGCTCATCAAGGGCGGCAACCACCTCGAAGCGATGGGCGCGGTCGACGTGGTCGCGTTCGACAAGACGGGCACGCTCACGAAGGGCGAACTGACTGTCACCGACGTGATTCCGCTCAACGGGAACACCGAGGAGGAGGTCCTGCAGTGCGCCCGCGGCCTCGAACAGCGGAGCGAACACCCCATCGGCGAGGCCATCGTCGCCGAGGCGGGCACTGCTGGCGTCGAAAGTACCGAAGTCGATGACTTCGAGAGCATCACCGGGAAGGGCGTCCGGGCGGACCTCGACGGGACGCCTCACTACGCCGGCAAGCCGGGGCTGTTCGACGACCTCGGGTTCGACCTCTCGCACGTCCACGCGACCACCGACGGCGGCGTCGTCACGAAAACGGCACAGCAACTCTGTCAGCGCCACAACTGCCTGGACCTGCTGGCGGACACGGTTCCGGAACTCCAGGCCGAAGGTAAAACGGTCGTCATCGTCGGGACAGAAGACGAGATAGAGGGTGTTATCGCCGTCGCCGACGAGGTGCGCCCGGAAGCGAAAGCCGCCGTCTCACGGCTCCGCGAGCTGGGCGTCGAGCGGACGGTGATGCTCACCGGCGACAACGAACGCACTGCGGGAGCTATCGCCCGAGAAGTGGGTGTCGACGACTACCAGGCCGAGCTCCTGCCCGACGAGAAAGTCGCCGCTATCGACGACCTCGTCCAAGAATACGACGGTGTCGCGATGGTCGGGGACGGTATCAACGACGCGCCGGCGCTGGCGAGCGCGACCGTCGGCGTCGCGATGGGGGCCGCCGGTACAGATACCGCCCTCGAAACTGCCGATATCGCCCTCATGAGCGACGACCTCTCGAAGCTCCCGTACCTGTACGAACTGGCCAACGACGCAAACGGCGTCATCCGGCAGAACATCTGGGCCAGTCTCGCGGTCAAGGCCGGCCTGGCGGTCGCTGTCCCGTTCGGCCTCGTCCCTATCTGGGTCGCCGTGCTCGCGGGCGACGCAGGCATGACGACGGCCGTGACCGGGAACGCGATGCGGCTCTCGCGGGTCCGGCCGGAGAACGGTGACGGGGCGTAGTCAGGAATGATCGTCCGCCCCGGGCAACTGTGGTATTAAGTGGACGCCGGGAGTAGCGTGCATCCGACATGGAGCTCACATGGTACGGCCATTCGACGTGGCACGTAACAGTCGACGACACCGAATTGCTCATCGACCCGTTCTTCGATAACCCCAAGACGGACACGGACCCCGAGGAACTGGACCCGGACTACGTGTTGCTGACCCACGGCCACGCCGACCACATCGGCGACGTGGACCGCTACGAGGGCTGTGGGCTCGTGGCTACGCCGGAAATCGTCGAGTACTGCGAAGACAACTTCGGTGACTTCGACGCCGTCGGTGGCATGGGGATGAACCTCGGCGGCACCGTCGAAATCGGCGACGCGTTCGTCACGATGCACCGCGCCGACCACACGAACGGCATGGACACCAGCTACGGCACGAGCGGCGGGATGCCGGGTGGCTTCATCATCTCGGACACGAAGCCCACACAGGTCAGCGACGCGGAGTCGACGACGTTCTACCACGCCGGCGACACCGGTCTCATGACGGAGATGCGCGACGTCATCGGCCCGTTCCTCGAACCGGACGCCGCGGCGGTGCCGGTCGGCGACCACTTCACGATGGGGCCGATGCAGGCCGCCGTCGCCGTCGACTGGCTGGACGTCGACCACGCGTTCCCGATGCACTACGACACGTTCCCACCAATCGAAATCGAAACGCAAGACTTCGTGAACGAGGTCAAAGGCACCGGCAGCGACGCCGAGGTCCACGTCCTCGACGGCGACGAGAGCTTCGAGCTTTAATCCGGTCGTTCCACGTCGGTCACGGTAAACCGCGCGCCGCCCGCCTCGCTGTCATCGACGGACAGCGACCAGCCGTGTTCTTTCGCGATCCGGTTGGCGATGTAGAGCCCGAACCCGCTGTTTTGTTTCTCTGATGCGTACCCCGCTTCGAGCACCCGCTCCGGTGGCGAGACGTCGACGCCAGGCCCGTCGTCCGCGACAAAGAATCCCGAGGACGTGGCACCGACGCGAATCGCGACGTCGGGGCCGCCGTGTTCGACGGCGTTCGAGAGCAGAATCTCGAGAAACAGGCGCATCGACTCCGCGTCCGCCAGCAGTCTCCTGTCCGATGTCACTTCGAGCGATGCGGCTTCGAGCGATAGCGAACTCCACACGTCCCAGACGACTGTCGAGAGCCACTGTTGTTCGGGCTCGAACGCTGGCGAGTCGCTCGACGCCAGCGAGACGACCTTGTCGACGATACCGGAGAGCTGGTCGATAGAACGCTCCACAGCGTCGATGTGTTCGTCGTCGGCCTCGACCTGCGAGAGATGGCCGGTCGACACCTGGAGTTCGTTTCGGAGTTCGTGTGCGGCCAGCAGCGCCACCTTCCGGAGACGTTCGTTCTGTTGTCTGAGGAGACGTTCGCGCTCTTTCTGGTCGGTGATATCCTGCGTGATACCGATGAGGCCGATTAGCTCGCCGGTCTCGTCGTACCAGGGTATCTTCGACGTTTGGAGGTGTTTCCCCATCGACGGCGAGAACTCGTGGATGTCCAGGACGTCGGCCCCGTCGTTGATGACCTGTAGGTCGTCACCGCGTGCTGCATCCAGATACGTCGCCCCGGCGGGGAGCCCGTCTTCGTCTCGCCGGCCGAGCAGTTCCGGCGGGGCGTACGACGAATCGTTGAGCAACAGATAGTGCCTGTCATCGTCTTTCACGTACAGGTGCTCGGAGTACCGTTCGAACATCGTGGCGAGAATCGTCTCCGGCCGGGAAGCCGGTCGGGCGGCCATCGTCTCGCTGTCTTCGAGTGCTGCATCGACTGCGGCTGCCAGTTCCGGCGACCCGAGATCGTCGTCGACCGTCCGAATGTGATCTCCACGGTCCGCCTCACTGCCGTACATGATCACCGGGAGGTTCGGGTAGAGCCCGGTGGCTGCCTCCGCCAGATGACCGCCCGCCATCCCTCCACACGTCACCGGGACGACGAGGCAGTCAACCGCGGTACGTAGCAGTGTCGTATCGACGCATTCGGGCTCTGTCGTCTCGACCGTTGCGTCGATTGCTGCCTGTTCAAGTGCCGCCTGTAACTGCTCTCCGGCAGCAGTCTCGGCAGCGATGAGGAGGACGGTCGGCGGGGACATCAACACGCCCACGATTTGTCCCGGGATTGTAAATAGGTTTAGCAGTCATGATGAAAATAAAACAGGATACAACAGCGGAACGACCCCCTCCAGCCGATACTGGACACCGCTGCCAGAAGCGACCAGCCGCCTTCTGGATTGCACCATTAAGTGAACTGAAATGCTCGCTATAGGCGCATCTCATGTCACGATGGTTATCTCCCGACAAGAGAACTGTACGGTGATATTCGATAGAACGGGCCGTCGTCGGTGTAGTCGACAGGCGATCATGATATATAGATGAAAGGAGTCACAACATCCGAGTATCCGGGCGGCGTATAGTCAGGTGTGTCCGAAACGTACGTGTGCGCCCGATGCCAGGACGCCGTCGAGCGGAACTTCGAGGTTCGGTCGATCATCAGGACCTGCAGCGAGTGCGGCGAGAACGGTCGGTTCCTCCACAGGTCGCTGGTCGAGTCACTTTCTGAGATCGCCACAGAGGACCGGCCGGACGGCTGGGACCAGATGACACTGGACGAGCGGTTCGAAGCGGCGCTCAAAGAGGGGCTCATCACGGTCACACGGACATAAGTCTGTGCCGCCACGCTGACGACTCCGTTCGGTTCTGACGGCGCCTAGTTCTGCCGGTGACCTGCTCCGGCGGCGTTCGTCGGTCGACCCGCTACCCGATGCCACTGTCGTCGGTTTCCCACACTGTTGGCTGTGGCTAGCTCAAGATATTCGCGGTAGCGAAATTCGGTACAGTCTCAGTCCCACTTCGCGCCGGGGTTCGTCACCGCGCCGTTCGCCGCGGAGCCGAAGTCGCTGTGGTACTTCGCCAGCACGCCGCTGTCGTACGTCGGTTCAGGGTCGTAGTCTTCGAGGCGCTGCTCGATCTCCTCGTCGGTGAGGTCGACCGACAGTTCGTGGTCGTCGATGTCGATGGTGACGGTGTCGCCGTCCTCCAGCGCGGCGATGGGGCCGCCGACGAACGCCTCGGGGGCGACGTGGCCGATAGAGAAGCCCCGAGTCGCGCCGGAGAAGCGGCCGTCGGTGAACAGCGCCACGTCTTCGGCGTGACCCTGGCCGGCGACGGCTGAGGTCACGCCCAGCATCTCACGCATACCGGGACCGCCCTGTGGCCCCTCGTTGCGGATACAGATCACGTCGCCGGACTCGACGTGGCCTTCCTGCACGTACTCCATAGCACCCTCTTCCTGTTCGAACACGCGGACCGGACCCTCGTGATGGAGGTGGTCCTCGCCCGTGATCTTGATGACCGAGCCGTCGGGCGCGAGGTTGCCCGAGAGGATACGGATCGCACCGCGCTCGTGGATCGGGTCCTCGACGGTGTGGAGGTAGTCCACGTCGAGGTCCTCGATCGCGGGCGGGTCGATGCGTTCGAGTTCCTCTTCGATCGTGTTGCCCGTGACCGTGAGTTCGTCGCCGTGGAGCAGGCCGGCGTCGTTCAGCGCCTGCAAGACGACCGGGACGCCGCCGACCTCGTGGAGGTCGTTCATGACCTTCTCGCCGCCGGGCTGGAGGTCGGCGATCTTGGGCGTCCGGGCGCTGATTTCGTTGAACGTCTCGATGTCGAGGTCGATGCCGGCCTCCGCCGCGAGCGCGAGCAGGTGGAGGACGGCGTTGGTCGACCCGCCGACCGCGACTTGCAGGGCGATGGCGTTCTCGAAGGACTCGCGGGTGAGGAAGTCGGAGGGACTGCGGCGTTCCTGCACCACCTCGACGGCGAGTTCGCCGGCCCGGCGGGCCTCCTCGTAGCGGGACTCGTGTTCGGCCGGCGGGGAGGCCGACCCGAGCGGCGCGAAGCCGAGCGCTTCGGAGATGGAGGCCATGGTGTTGGCGGTGAACATCCCGCCACAGGAGCCCGCACCGGGGCAGGCGTGGCGTTCCATCTCGTCGAGTTCGCCCTCGCTCATCTCGCCGTCGGCGACCGCGCCCACGCCTTCGAAGACGTTCTGGATGGTGACCTCGCGGCCGTCGTGCTCGCCGGGCATGATGGAGCCGCCGTAGAGGAAGACGCTTGGCAGGTCCGTCCGGATAGCGGCCATCATCATCCCGGGCATGTTCTTGTCACAGCCACCGATGGTGACGATGCCGTCCATGCGCTCGCCGAAGGTGACAAGTTCGACAGAGTCGGCGATGATTTCGCGGGAGATGAGCGACGCCTTCATCCCCTCGGTCCCCATCGAGATGGCGTCGGAGATGGTGATCGTCCCGAACTCGATTGGCATCCCTTCAGTGTCGTCGATGCCGTCGTAGGCAGCGTCAGCCACGTCGTCCAGATGGACGTTACACGGCGTGATGTCGGCGGCGGGGTTCGCGATGCCGATCATCGGCGAGGACAGGTCCTCGTCGTCGTAGCCCATCGCGCGGAACATCGCGCGATGAGGGGCCTTCTCGTAGCCCTCTGTCACTTCGGTACTCCGGAGATCCGGGTCCTTCTCCGGCCGTTCTTGCCGTTCCTGCTTGCTCATATGTGAGCGTCGCCGTGAGCAACCTTAAATAACTTGTACTCGCGGTAACGTCCCACACAAGAGCGCGGCGAAACCCACCGGTGACAGCAGCTTCTTTTCCGTCGGGGACTTCCGCCGGCGTATGCCGACGGTCACGACCGCCGCGCGACTCCACTTCGGGTTTCAGAACCTCTCGCTCGCTCACGAGCGCCTTTACGGAGGCGTTGGGCTCGCTCTCGACGAGCCGCGGCTGACCGTCGAGGCGACACGGGCCGACACGGTCCAGTGTGACGACGCGGCGGCCGAACCGTACGTCCGGCGCGTGGTCGACGCGCTGGACGTACCCGGCGCTGCTGTCTCTGTCGAGGAGCGGTTCCCGCGACACGTCGGCCTCGGGAGCGGTACGCAGCTCTCGCTGGCGACGCTCATCGCCGTCGTTCGGGCCTACGACCGGACCGCCGACGCCCGGACCTACGCGCCGCAACTGGGCCGGGGCGGCCGGAGCGGCGTCGGCGTGGCCGCGTTTGAATCGGGTGGGTTTGTCATCGACGGCGGGCACCCGACGGAGCGCTTCACTGCCGAACCGCCAGCCGAAGGTGACTGGGACGTGCCGCCGGTGCTGGCCCATCACGACATCCCCGCACACTGGCGCTTTGTCATCGTCGTCCCGGACACCGACCCCGGCCAGAGCGGCAGCGCGGAGGACCAGAGTATGCGGCAGGCCGTCGAGCGCGCCGACCCCGGCATCGCCGACGAGATCTCGACGCTGTTGACCCGGCGGCTGCTCCCCGCGATTGCCACCAGAGACCACGGCGACTTCGGCCACGCCGCGGCGCGGCTGGGCCGGCTCAACGGCGCGTGGTACGCCGACGAACAGGGCGGCGTCTACCGCCCGCCCGCCGGCGCACTCGTCGAGTCGCTGTCGAGCGCCCCGGTCATCTCCGGAGCCGGCCAGAGCTCTTGGGGACCGACCGTCTGGGGCCTGACGACGGCAGACTACGAGTCGGAGGCTCGCGAAGCGGGCGCACTGGCACTCGATGCGGCCGGCGTCGAGGGAACGGCTCGCGTCGTCGCGCCCCGGAACACCGGTGCCTCACTGACTGAATAGAAGCCGGGCTGTGTGGCTTTTCAGTACGAGCTACCGGCACTAACGACGACTCTTGCAGCCGCCAGTGCGGTTATCCGTCTCGGCAGCAAACCCCCGTCGATGACTGCACTGTTCTCACCGCTGGAACTCCGCGAGACGACTGTCCCGAATCGCGTCATGGTGTCTCCGATGTGCCAGTACTCCTGTGGGGCCCGCGACGGCCTCGCCACCGACTGGCACCGCACACACCTCGGTTCACGCGCCGTTGGCGGCGCGGGCCTGGTCATGACTGAGGCGACCACTGTCGAAGCCCGCGGCCGTATCTCCCCGGAGGACCTGGGTATCTGGAGCGACGAGCACGCGGCAGCGCTGGAACCGATTACGGAGTTCATCGCTGAACAGGGCAGCGTACCGGCTATCCAGCTGGCCCACGCCGGGCGGAAAGCCTCTATCGAACGACCGTGGGACGGCCACGACCCGCTCCAGTCCGACGACGGCGGCTGGGAAGTCGTCGGACCGAGTGACGACCCCTGGCCGTACGAAGACGGCGAGGCACCGCCGACAACAGCGCTCGATCAGGACGGCATCGAGGCGGTCATCGACTCGTTCCGCGCCGCCGCCGAGCGCGCGCTCGACGCCGGATTCGAAGTCGCAGAGGTCCACGCCGCCCACGGCTACCTCTTGCATCAGTTCCTCTCGCCGGTGACGAACCAGCGCGAGGACGACTACGGCGGCGACTTCGAGGGGCGCACGCGACTGGTCCGCGAAATCACGACCGCCGTCCGCGAGGTCTGGCCCGACGACAAGCCGGTGTTCGTCCGAATCTCGGCGACGGACTGGCTTCCCGACCGCGATTCCTGGACCGTCGAGGACTCCGTGCGACTGTCGGACCGACTCGCCGACATCGGCGTGGACCTCATCGACGTGAGCGGCGGCGGCATCCACCCCGAGTCCCGCCCCGACTACGCCGGCCCGAACTACCAGCTCCGGTACGCCGAGCGGATTCGAGAGGAAACGGAGTCCGACATCGCCGTCGGCGCTGTCGGCGGCATCACGACGCCCGAACAGGCCGAAGCCGTCGTCGCCAACGACCGGGCAGACATGGCCATCGTCGGCCGCGAACACCTCCGGGACCCGTACTTCACGATGACCGCAGCGAGGGAACTCGACGCGACCGACGAAATCGAGGGGCCGCCGCAGTACCGTCGTGCCTGGGGCTTCTAAGGGCCTTAGATCTTGTCGAGATCGAGGTCCACGGCGTACCAGTCGAGCACGAGCAGGAAGGCCGCGCCGACGGCGGCGGCGGCAACGAACGCAATGAGAACGTCCGTCGAGAAGCCGACTTTATCCTGTACTTCAACGACCGGGGCGCGTAACGCGCCGACGACGAGCGCGACGAGGAAGGCAAGCGTTGCCCGACGGTTGTAGTCCAGCGCGCGGCGGACGACCCGTGCGATGGTGAACAGGCCGACCAGTCCGCCGACGATGAAGGTCACGACGGGGACGGCCGTCGCGGTCACGTCGTCGACCGAGCCGCCGGTCGCGAGGCCGATGAGCGCGTCGATGAACTCGCTAAGCGCCCTCGTCATCCGGGTGTACTGACCGAGGATGACGAGCAGCAGCGACCCGGAGATGCCAGGGAGGATCATTGCGCTGACGCCGATCATCCCGGCGACGAAGACGAGGAGCAGGCTCCCGCCGGTGCCGTCGCCCCCAGCCGAGATACCCGATACTAGGAAGGCGACGAGGAACCCGACGACGCCCGCCGCGGCTTGGAGCGGCGTCTCGATTGAGAGACCGCGTAGCAGGACGAGCGCGGAGGCGGCGATGAGGCCGAAGAAGAAGCCGAAAAGCAACGCCGGCGTCTCCTGGCTGGCGACGGTGACGATGTGTGTCACGATGACGACGGCGGTGCCGACGCCGGCGACCAGCGCGAGGAGGAACCAGATGTCGAGTTCGAGGAGTTCCGAGAACGCACCGCGTACATCAACACCGCCGTCTAGCGGTGTGAGCGCGCGGACGAATCGTACTATGCGGCCCGGCGTAACGGCGGTAATCGCGGCGATGAGTCGCTCGTAGACCCCGGCGATAAGCGCGATTGTGCCCCCGGAGACGCCGGGGACGCCGTCCGCACTGCCCATACAGAGGCCGATGAGAAACGTTCGAATCCACGCACGAAGCGGTGGCACCGAGCCCAGAACCGTCGGCGGGTCCCGGTCGGGAGGGGTGGTCATCACTGAACGCTTCCAGCATCACGCTCAAATCCCTTGTGGAGTTACATCGTATTATGCTGCTGTCACAACTGCGAGACTGCGGCTGAACAAGTGGCCCGCGACAGCGCTAGCTCCGCTTCGATAGCGTGAGCACGCCGTTCCTGAGTGTCTGGACTGCGCCGGCTGCCGGCAGGTCGACATCGAACTCGGTCTGGAGGTGCGGGGCGTCGACAGCAACGATGGCTTCCGTCCCGATGATATCGACTGTCACATGGTCGTCGCTGACCTGAAGCGAGTCGAGGTCGACGGCGACCGTCCAGCCGTCGTCGTGGTCGGTGTGCGAGACGTGTAGCGGCGACCGTTCAGTTTGTGCGTCCATTCGTCAATCATGGGTATGTGTTACACACATAAAGGTCCACGTTCGGCGCGTGCCAAAGCTCGGCCAGACAGGAACGCTATCCTGTACGTCGCTACACAGCGGGGCCGAGATAGCCCCATGCTTGCAGGCGGTCGCCGTCGCCGTCGATCCACCGCTCGCCGATGTCGTCGCGGTAGTAGCAGTTCGGGATGAGAATGTCGTCGACGCGTTCGTACGCCTGTTCTCGCGCCGCCTGCATCGTTTCGCCCTTGCCTGTGACGACTAGCGGCATCCCACTTTCGCCGGCGACCCGCCACTGCCCGTCGACCGCCGCTCCCGGCTCGCTTCTCTCGCCGGTCGCGCGGTCCGTGCCCGCAACAGACACGCGCTTCGCGTCCTCGATGTGGATGCCCTCGCGGCTGTCGGATCCGAAGACGACCGCGGCGTTGCGGGAGTTCTCGTCGTACGTCTTCTGGTCGTCGAACGGGAACGGCGGGAGGACGACCCGAACCGCGACCTGATATCCACGGTGTACCTCTAGACCGGGGTCGCGCCCGTTCGCCAGGTCGAGGAAGAACTGCCCCGTCCCTGACTCAAACGACTCCACTTGCAGCGTGATTGTGGGGTACCCGAACCGCGGCGTGAACTCCAGCGGATAGATGCCGTCCTCGTTGACGATGCAGTTGATATCGATGCTGCCGACGTAGCCCTCGTCGGCGAGCCAGCCTTCCACCTTGCCGAGTGTCTCCGCAAACAGTTCGTTCCGGCCGGCCCAAAACATCGAAGTCCCCATCTCGCCGGTCGAGGGACCGATGTTGCCCGGAAACAGCTTCTTGTGCTCGAAGTTGAAGTTGATCGGTTCGACGAACGACTCGCCGTTGAAGAAACCACAGACGGCGATTTCGACGCCCTCGACCTTCCGCTGGAGCTGGAAACCCTTCATCCGATGGCCCCACGCCTTCTTGTACGCCTCCAGTACGTCCACGATGTCGCTGCCGTCGTCCTCGTTGCCGACGTAGAGCAGTCGTTTGACGTTCTGGACTTCGCCCAGCGGTTTGATGACGTACGGCGCAGGGTTCTCCTGGACGTGCTTGATGCCGGCGTCGAAGTCCTCGAAGACGTGATGCTCGATAGTGTTGACACCGTGGTCTTCGAGGACCTCCATGGCGTAGCCGCGGTCCTCTTCGAGCGCATCTGTGTTGGGTGTCCCGCCAACGACGGCGTGGCCTTCAGCCCGGAGTTCCCGGGCGAGTTCGCCGGTACCGATGTCGCCACCGACCCAGATGTCGTCGAAGACGACGACGTCGGCCCAGTCGAGGTCCCTCCGCCAGTCGTCGGTTTTCGGTACGAATCCGTCGGCAATCTCCTGATCGCTGTCGGCTTCGATGTAGTACCGGACGTCGTGCCCTTCTCGGCTGACCTGCCAGGCGACGTCGCCGATGAGCGCCGCGTCCAACGAACAAAAGAGGAAATTTGCCATGGCGCGTCTGCGGGCGGGTGCGGGGTAAACGTTTCCCGTCCTGTCGACCGCAGGTCATTGACATCGCGATGGCAGCGAACCGGCCAGTCATACCCGGCTGCTCGATGCCCACTGATCTATTTAAATAAACCCACTTCCGTAAGCCGAACCGTTTTAGTCCCCATCTGTAAATCCCCACGTATGACACGCGACGAACTCGCGTCCGCGAGTGAACTGCTCGAATCGGCGGCCGAAGACACTGACAGCGACGAGGCGAGCGAGCGCCTCGCCGAACTCGCTGCCCAGCTTGACTCCCTTGCGACCGACGAACGCGGCCCGGACCACGGCCGACTCGCCCGCATCCAGTCGGCGCTCAACGACCTCAGCAGTGGCGACGCGGAAGACGTGACCGAAGCCATCGACGACGCCGACGACCAGATCAACGAGTATCGGTCCGACCTCGAAGGGGTCTGAGGCGGCGCTCCTGCGCCAACACACGGCTGCCCGGTGACTTTCTGCGACGGAAAGACGGCTTTCGAACCGATGAGTCGCTACGACTCTGTCGCGGTTTCCTCGTCGACCGGCTTGATCCGGTGTGTCACGTCGTTGTTATCGTCCGGGGCCCGCAGATGATACGTGACTTCACGCGGCTCCGTATCGTCGACGTACGGTGTCTTAGCGTCGTGCGTGATGCCCGCTGTTTCTCCTGGCTCCAGTACCCTATCAAACCGGCCGACAGGCGCGTAGGCGACTCGCGGGCCGGTTCGGTTGAGTGCGAGGACGTACCGACCCGCAGTGTCGCCCGCGTTCGTGACTGTTATCTCAAGCGTCGGCATGGCTGGCTCAGTGACGCGCTCCGGTCCGTCGAGAGTAACGTCGAACGACGGCAACGGTGCTTCGAGTCTGTTCTGAACTGTCTTCGGCGGCGTCCACTCCCCGCCGGGCCAGGACAGTCGGGTGTCGCTGGCTGAACCGGTTTCGGGCAGGTCAAAGACCAGCGGCCCGCCGGCCTCGGTGAACTGTCGGCCCCACTCGCCGTCGCGATACAGACCGTTCCTGAACGTCTCGGGGCTGTACGTCGACCCGTCGAATCTGAGCGAGAACGCGCCCCGGTCCACTCCCGAGCCCTCGACGGTCGTCGTGAGGACGAGAAACTGGCCGGCTGTCGGTTCAACGCTGATAGAGTCAGTGCGGGGAATCACGACGCCCGGCGCCACCACGGCGTCCGTGACAGCCACACCGGGCGGCGACCCAGTATCGGGTTCGCTGACGGCCGGTGACGGCACCGGCGTCACTGACCCGGTGTCCTCGGTTTCACCCTGACATCCTGCACCGGTGATAGCCAGTCCGCAGAGTGCCAGAACACGACGGCGGTACATGGCTCTGCGTTGCCCTGCCCCCGATAAATGCTTTCAGAAGGCACGGGTTCAGTTTTGACCGACTGTTTCCAGTTCGGCCCGGAATAGACCTGTCTCCTTGATCTGGGTCGTCTGTGTCGCTGATGAGGCAGGCGATGTCAGATTAAATAACATCTTAATTAATGTTTGTGACTAACCAAAAGCTTTTGACAATTCCATTGGTTTCAGTCAAATGTGTATCAGGTTGGGGGATCGGGTGGCGGTACCATCCCTACGTGGTGATATCAATGAGCAAATCAACGAATGGCCGAACGGCCCCTAAATCGATGCGTCACAAGCAAATACTCGATGTAGCGGCTGAGAACCCCGAGGCATCCATCGCAGAGCTTGCGGCCGAAGTACCGAGTGCGACAGCGGAACTGGTCGAGCGAGTTCTTGAGGAACACGGCGACCCGGCTGAGGCCGACGAGACGGAAACGGCCGACCAGTCACAGAGTGAACCGTCAGCCGAGTCGCAGTCGTACCCCGCCCCTGCGGACCTCTCATCGACAGAACGTGAGACGATCCGAGCAATCCAGAAACACCCCACCGCATCCCAGCGAGACCTCGCGGAGAAGCTCGGCGTCACCGCTTCGACGGTGAGCAACCGCGTCAACGGAATCGACGGGTTCGACTGGGCGAACCGAGAAGCGTTCGCAAACGCTGTGTTCAGCGACGGAGAAGCCGAACCAGCGACGATATCGGACGATTCAGCAACCCAGGCACCCGATACCCAATCGCCGGAGTCAACAGACAACCCCGACGGAGCCAACAGTCAAGCGTCAGGCCCTGATACTGCGTCCGACGACGGCGACCGCTCGCCAACGGAAGTCGAGACAGCGGCCGGCGAAGTGAACACCACGCTGACTACGTTCCAGTCGACCGTCGAGGACCTCTCCGAGCAACTGGCCGAACTCGAAGGCCAGGTCGAAACCGTCACCGACGGCGGCGGCTCGCCACAGCCGTTTCAGGACCCCGAACTCGTCCACAAGGTCGTCCACGCGTGTATGGACTCCGACAAGATATCCGAGGAGGAAGAGCTCCGGATTCTGGATTCGTTGCTCTAGTTGTACTCACGCCATCGGTGGCCACACTCTTGGCACTTGAAAAAGCGCGTCGGCGGTTCGTCGGCTGACCCGGTCTGTTTGATCGTGTACCACGCTTTCCCGTGTCCGCATTCCTCACAGGTCACGTCGTCAGCCGTCGGCTTGCCCTCGAAGTTCGAACCCTCCTCGGTCTCTATCAGTTCGTCGCCGCTCTGTTCGTCCGTGCTGACGAACTCGGCCGCGCGGTCCTCGTCTTTCGCGACCCGCGCGCCACAGGACTGACAGACCATCTCGTCACCGTCGCCGTGCATCATCGAGCCACAGTCGTCGCAAAACTGCATACACGCTCGTCGGATATCGAGGCAAAAAGCCGTTACTGCTCGTCCTCGATCTCGTGTTGCTCGGCGACGACCGGACAGTCAAGCAGCCGGACCGTCTCCATGTCGAGGAACTCCATGATCTCGGTCCCCTCGTTCGTGCAGTGTGCGTTCGGCGGTGCGGAGAAGTGTTCACACTGCTCGCAGTAGCGGTGTTTCGACACCTCCGCATACCGGCTCTCCGGCGTGGTCTCGCTATCGTCGTCCGCAGCGATTTCCGCCCACACCTTGTCCGCGTCGATGTGATCGACGTCGACCCGCTCGAATACGCTCTCACCGCTTCCAAAGGGGTCGTCGCCGCGGCTGTCCATTTCCGAAAAGGGGTCGTCCGGGTCGGGTGATGACCCGGAAAGGGGATTGTCTGATTCAGTTGCCGAATCCGAACGGAACTCTTCCGTGTCGACGGCCGAGAGCAGGTCGTCAGCATCGGTTGCATCGGGTTCCGCCTCGGACGCACCGTCGGCCGGTTCGTCGCTCGGTTCGCTGCCCGGCCACCCGTCGTCGGGTGGCTGGCGTGCGTCTGTCGAGCCGTCCGCGTCGTCAGGCTCCGAACCGAGACGCTCGAACGGGTCGCCCTCGCGGTCGTCGCCCGGGTCAAGCTCCTCGAAGGGGTCTTGCTCGTCGTCACTCATTGGTCTCGCCCGGTTCAAGCTGTGCTGCGGCCACCAGCCGCGCCTTCGAGCGGATAATGCCGCCCTCGGGCCGGACGTCCGACACCGTCGTGTTGCAGTGTGGACACTGGGGTTCGGTCAACAGTCCGATCTCGACCTGCTCGTCACAGTTCGAACAGCGTGCCGTCGAGATGTTCTCCTGGGCCGCGGCGCGTTTCAGCCGGTCGACCGCTTTCTGATTCTGGTCCCGGCCGCCCTGGTCGTCGCGGAGGTCGCTGACGACCCAGGCGACGCGGGTGAGTTTGTCTTCGACATCGTCGAGTCGGCTGTCGATGTCAGCGACTCGCTCGTTCTCTGTTTCGAGCGACTCGGTCACGTCGCCCCGAAGCGCGGCGAGTTCCGCCTCGATATCTTCGATCTCTTGTGTGAGTGCATCGATACGGTCGAACTCCTCGTGGCCGTGGTCGGCCGGCGCTTTCGCGTCGGCCTCCCGTTTGACCTGCACGACGCGCTCGCGAACGTCTTCGATTTTCGTCTGAAAGTCCGCTTCGAGCGCGTCGAACCGCTCGGTGAGTTGGCGTTCCACCGTGTCGACGATGTCGGGGAGCTGTGAACTGACAGCGCTCTCGGTCGCCGCTTCGACTGAGCCGTTCAGCTTCTCGTCCACGGTCGCGGCGACGACGGCATCCAACTCGTCCGCCGATGGCTGAATGAGGTCGTCAATCCCATCGTCCGAATCGGCCGCTGTCATGTATGCGGCCAGCAGTTGCTCCATGACGGCGTCGCGAGGCACGCCGAGCGTCTCGGCCTGCTCGGTCAGCCACTCGTCTAGATCTGCAGATAGCTCGACGTACACTCCTCCGTCATCAGTCGACTCGGAGGACATTACGACACCCTTGACGAACAAGACTGATAAGGGTTTACCGCCGATTTCAGATACCGAGAGCGGGAGCGAACCGTCAGCACGCCGCTCGTTGTTTTCTGTCGACAGTTACAGAGGGTGGTTCGCTGACTATCGTTATCGAATCTTACGAACGTCGCTGATATCGAAGCCGGCATCGCCCAGTTCGGTCTCGAACTGTACGATGTCCTCGTCCTCTATCTGCGAGAGGACGCCGCGGAACTGCTGGACGACGAGGGTCCGGGCCCGGGTGGAACCGCCGGACTCCCACGCGAACTCCATCGTGCCGTGAGATGCGTCGACGAGCTGCCCGTGTTGCACCGACGACAGCGTCTCCGGATTGACGTGTAAGAGGATGAGGCCTCCCCACTGGTGGGCCGCCTTCTGGATTCCCTGGACGAGCGAGCTGATGTCCGACCAGCTGACTTCCTCGTCCGTCGCGCTGACGAGGTCGGATAGCGAGTCGATGACGACGAGGTTCCCCGTCGCCACCTCGTTCAGGACCATGCCGAGCGTGCCGAGCAGGTCCTCCCGCTCGTGGCGCGCCCGGAGGTCGGTGATTGACGCGGTTTCGCTGGCGTACCAGTCCCGCGGCACCGGACTGATGTGGAAGTACCGCTCCGAGAGGTCGTGGAACTCGACCGCCTGGCTCCCCTTGTCGACCACGTCGTCGTCCATCGCTAGCCGCATCTCGCTGACCAGCTGCGCCTCGCCTGCGGTAAAAGAGATGTAGTGGACTTCTTCGGGGGCAACAGCGTCGGCCGAGCGGTCGCCGTAGTAGAGGTCGTGTAGCTCCCCGTCCACCTGTTCGAGCCCGTTGATGAGTGCGCTCGTATGCATGAACTCCCGGGAGCCAGCGCCGGCCTCGCCGGAGAGCAGGACGACGCTCCCGGCGGGCGCTCCACCGTTGATGATGGAGTCGAGCTGCCGGATTCCGAACGGGATTCGCTCCATACGTCCTCCTACCTACGCGTTCGCTTAAACGCTTGGCCTGTCTCCTCGGTCGTGGTCGGCGGAGCGACGGCGTGCCAACAGGACTCACCGCCAGACGGCACGGCCGAGTCGCGTCTCCGAGAGGTCGAAGTCGAAGCGGTCCGTCCAGAGGAGGCCGGCCCCCAGCAGCGCGGCCAGGCCGACCGGCACCCAGTTCGCGTAAAAGAGGTTGATACCGCCCCACAGCAGGACGAAGCTCACCAGGTCGTCGAGCATGAACGGGCAGTCCCGGAGCCGCCGTCGGAGCCCCGCGCGGTCGAACCCGAGGTCGAACAGCAGGACGGCGACCGACCCCGACAGGAGCCAGCCGGCGTAGTTCTGCCATGGGACGCCGTAGAACTGGGGCGTCTCGTAAATCCAGAAGCCGATTGCCACAGCGCCAGGGTCGAGCACCAGGTCGACGAGCATCACCGTCGCCAGTGTCGCCAGCAGCCGCACCGCGGCTGACGCCGCTCTGTTGCCGAGCAACAGCAGGACGAGCAGGTAGGCGTTCAGGACCAGCGGGAAGAAAAACACCGGGAGCCCGAACGGCACCTCACCCAGAAGCATCGGACCGAGGTCGACGCCATACGTAAACTCGCCGTAGGGCCAGCCGGTCCGCACGCCGACGAGTTCGATGCCGTAGGAATAGAGTGTCAGCGCGACCAGCGCCAGCCCGGCCCGGCGGTCCACGAGCGGGAACACGCCGGCCACGAGGGGTAATCGCATCACGAACGTCCCAAAGAGGACGAAGTAGGGGTTGAACGCGAGCGGGTCGGGTAAGAGTCCCTCGGCGCTTGCGAGTAAGGTCACCGCGCCGACGAGCGGGAAGACGACGGCGATGGTAAAGCGGTTCTCAGTGACGAACTGGTCGAACTGCGCGGTCGCGTCGGTCCTCGTCTCCGGGAGTGTCCAGCCCGCTATGGTCCGGTCTTCGCCGCTAGCCATACAGCATCACCCACAGGGCGATGAGTGTGAAACCCATGCCGACGACGGTGTTGATCGCGGGATACCACCAGTACGCCTCGTCGATGTCGACGCCGATACCGAGAATCCCGAAGACGAGGCCGGGGTAGACGAGCAGCAGCAGGCCGAACACCCAGTGCGTGTACGTGAACACGAACGCGGCCGTGAGCCAGCACATCACGCAGTAGTAGTAGGTGTTTGACTCGCCCAGAAACGTCGCCGTCGTCTGGATACCGGCCTCGCGGTCGGGTTCGATGTCGGGAATCGCGGAGAAGGTGTGCATCCCCATCGCCCACAGCCACGCCCCGGTGACCGCCGTCGCTGGCGGGGCAACGCCTTCGATAGCGGCGTAGCCGATGACACCGGGCAGGATGTACAGGCCGTTCGAGATGGAGTCCAGAAACGGCGTCGTCTTGAACCGCAGCGGCGGGGCCGAGTACTCCACCGAGAGCACCACCCACGCGAGCAGGGCGACGACACCGAGCATCGGCAGCCCAAGGACGAACAGCAACGCGAGCGCGCCGCTGGCGACGACGATGGCTGTGACGGCGCTGTCCCCGCGATAGCTGACCTCCCGGCCGTCGTCTTTCTTGGGATTGTGCTCGTCGATGTCGGCGTCGAAGATGTCGTTGACGCCGTAGAGAAACACGTTCCCGGGGATGGTGAAGTACAGAAACAGCGCGACAGCCAGCGGCGAGAACAGCTCGTTCGGGCCGTCGGCCGCGTAGCTGACGCCGACGATGACCGGGCCGCCGAGGTAGAGCCAGAAGCGCGGTCGGGAGAGGCGCAACAGGTACCCCACCAGCGTCTCCTCCGGCGGAATGACGGCTTCGATGCGGTCGGTCGGGAGTTCTGGCATTACTCAGGCGATGTCCTCGATGAGCGCCTCCGCGGTGTGCTCCCCGCTTATGAGACACATCGGCACGCCGATGCCGGGCGTCGTGAACGACCCCGTGAAGTAGAGGCCGTCGACGGCCGACGAGCGGTTGTTGGGCCGCAAGAGGGCCGTCTGGCGGAGCGTGTGTGCCAGACCGAGTGCCGTGCCCTCGGTGGCGTTGTACCGCTCGCCGAAGTCGGAGACGGCGAACTGCTTCTCGTAGACGATTCGGTCGCGCAGGTCGACGCCGGTGTTGTCGGCGATATCGGCCAGAATCTTCTCGCGGTACTCCTGGCGGATCTCGTCGCCGTCGTGCAGCCCCGGCGCAATTGGAACCAGGACGAACAGGTTCGAATGGCCGTCGGGGGCGACGCTGTCGTCGGTCTTCGAAGGGACACAGAGGTAATAGGCCGGGTCGTCGGGCCAGGCCGGCTCCTCGAAGATATCGTCGAAGTGGGGGTCCCAGTCCGTCGGCAGGACGAGCGTGTGGTGTTTCAGCGGCTCCACGTCGCCCTCGACGCCCATGTACATGAGGAAGGCAGACGGCGCGTAGGTCTTGTCGTCCCAGTAGTCGTCGTCGTACTGGCGCTCGTGTTCTGGCAGGAGCTCCTGCTCGGCGTGGGCGTAGTCGGCGTTGACGACCACTTCGTCGGGATGGGTGGTGTCGCCGTGAACCGTCTCGACGAGGAACCCCTCTTTGCGCCGGGAAATTTCGTCGACCTCGGCGTCGGTCTCGTAGGTGACGCCGAGTTCTTCGCCGAGTTCGACCAGACCGTCGACGACCGCACCGACGCCGCCGTCGGGGTAGTAGACGCCGAGGTTGAAATCGACGTGGCTCATCATATTATAGAGGGCTGGCGTCGTCCGGGGCGATCCACCCAAAAAGACCAGCGTGTACTGCATGATCTGCTGGAGCTTCGGGTGCTCGAAGTAGTCCTCGACGTGGCCCTGCATCGAGCCGATGAGCTGGAGCCCGACCGGAGCGGCGGTCATCACGTCGAGGTCAATCCAGTCGCGCAGCTCCGAGCGGTCCTCGTAGACGAACTTGTTCATCGCCGTCTCGTAGTGCCGTTCGCTCGTTGCGAGGTAGTCCCGGAAGGCCTCGCCCGCGCCGGGCTCGTACTCTTCGAACTTCCGGGCCATCTGGTCGTTGTCGCCAGTCACGTCAATTTGGTCGCCGTCTTTGAAGAAGATGCGGTAGTGGGGGTCGAGCCGCTGGAGGTCGTAGTAATCCCGCGGCTCCTTGCCGAAGTACGCGAAGAACCGCTCGAACACGTCGGGCATCAGGTACCACGACGGACCCATGTCGAACCGGAACCCGTCCACCTCAAGTCGGGAGGCGCGCCCACCGAGCTGCTCGTTTTTCTCCAGCAGCGAGACCTCCGCGCCTGCGTCCGCCAGGTAGCACGCAGCGGAGAGGCCGCCGATGCCGCCGCCAACGACGGTCACGTCTTCACCGGACAAGTCACTCATTACTAGTATTGAGGGGCTGGAGCGTCAATAAATGGGCGGCCAAACTGCATCGGTATGGTATTCGTCGGCACATCTCGGGATACGGAGCGGCGCAGTGGGAGACGTATATGGGGATGGGGGCCAGACTGGCACGTATGGAACCAGACCTCTCCGCACTGGACGCGTATCTCGACGACGCCGGCGTCGACGGCTACCTCATCGACGCGGATTCCGAGGCGTCAGACCAGTACTACCTCTCCGGTTTCGACGCCCCGGACCCGTTCATCACACTGTACGACGGCGACACGCATCTGCTCTTCCCGCGGAGTCTAGAGTTCGGCCGGGCGAAGCGCGAGTCGCGGGCCGAGACCGTCGAGCGGTACGTCGACTTCGACCACCAGGGGAAGGTCGAGGAGTACGGCCCCGACGAGGCAGTCTCACACGTCCTCGCGGATTTCCTCGCGGCCTACGACGTGGACAGCGTGGCCGTGCCGCCGCGGTTCCCGCTCCGGACGGCGGACGGCTTGCGGGAACGTGGTGTCAATGTAGCGGCCGACACCGACGGCATCGTCACGGAAATCCGCGCGACGAAGACCCAGACCGAAATCGACCACATCCGGACGGCACAACGGGCCAACGAAGCGGCGATGCAGGCGGCCGAATCGCTGCTCGAAGCGGCGGAAATCGCTGCCGACGACACGCTCGAAGTTGACGGCGAGACGTTGACGAGCGAGCGCGTGAAGGAGGAAATCGAGGTGACGCTGCTCCGACACGGCTGTTCACTGGACGAGACTATCGTCGCCTGCGGCGCGGACGCCGCGGACCCCCATGACCGCGGGAGCGGGCCGCTCGTCGCTCACGAGCCCGTCATCATCGACATCTTCCCGCAGGACAAGACGACGAAGTACCACGCCGACATGACGCGGACGTTCGTCAAAGGCAAGCCGAGCGACGCGGTGCGCGAGTGGTACGACCTCACTGAGCGGGCGATGGAAGCGGCGTTCGACGCGCTGGAACCCGGTGCGACCGGCAAAGACGTACACGACGCTGTCTGTGACGTGTACGAGGACGCCGGCGAACCGACGCTGCGCGACGACGAACGAACGGAGACGGGGTTCATCCACAGCACGGGCCACGGCGTCGGGCTGGACGTCCACGAGCTCCCACAGCTGTCACCGAACGGTGGGGACCTCGAACCGGGGCACATCGTCACTATCGAGCCGGGCCTCTACGACCCCGACGTGGGCGGCGTCAGAATCGAGGACATCGCCGTCGTCACTGCCGACGGGTACGAGAACCTGACCGACTACGAGGTCCGGCTGGTCGTCTGAGCCGGTCGTTTCAGCGCCGTTCCATCTGGTCACCGTCTCAATATGTAGCATCTTTTGCCAAGATGGTTGTTACCATGCACCTATATTTCCCGCAACTCCATCATGAACATTTATTATGAATGGGTCGAAAGGTGGGGGTACCCAATGCTTGTATCCGACGTACGCCTTTCGCGCCGACCCGACACTGCACCGCCCACGAACTACCGACGACGGCCGACACGACCCCCAGGATGACAACACGAATCACGACCCCCCGAAACGACGACTCGTACCCGACAACCACGCTGCCCTTCGACGACGCGGAGAGCAAGTCCCGCCGTGCGCCGAAGATGTTCTCGCCGACCAATCACGCCACGATGGGCCAGTTCGACACTGAGGCCACGGACCCGCGGTAAGCTGGGACACAACGCATATCCCGCCGGCATGCCTCCGTGCCGATATGTCCGATTACACCACAGTATCGATTCCGAAGGACCTCGCGGAGCGCGTCGAAGAGACGATCGAAGGGACGAGTTTCTCCAGCACCTCCGACCTCGTTCGGTTCCTGCTCAGGAGTATCGTCGTCCAGCACCAGCGGGAAGGCGAACTGACCGAAGCGCAGTTCCAGGATATCACCGACCAGTTGCGGGACCTGGGCTACTTGGAGTAACCGCTCCGGAGACGGAACGCTACTGCGGATACTTTTCCGGAGGCTCGACGTCGAGAACCGTGACCTCCTGTTCCTGCCCGGCTCTGTCGAAGGCCCCGAAGGCGTCGATATCCCACGGCGGGATGCCGACGAAGATGACCTCGTGCAGGTCGTCGGTCTTGCTGACGCCCATGTACCCGTCGGGGTGGGAAACGAACCGGCCCTGTGTCTGGCCGGCCGGCGTTCCAAGGTCGACGCCGAACACCGCCTTCACCGAGGCCCCGGCTGAGGGGAGATAGAAATCAGTGAAAACCGGCGTCTCGTCCGGCAAATCAGCATCCGGGAGCTCCCCGGCCGGCGTGACGGCCAGCGAAATCGTCACGTCGTCAGGTTCGGCTTCGCTGGCGAGCCGTAACAGCGTCTCGACGAGTCCGCGTGTGACGTAGACCACGCCACTCCTTCGCACGGGCCGGGTAAAACGGCGTCGCTTCCGTCGGTTTAGCCGAGCACGAGCGACTTGAGGTTCTTCGCGTACAGGCCCGGCGTCCGGCCGCGCGACCCGCGGAGCGCGTACGCGATGTCCTCGGCGGCACCTTCCATCACGCCCTCCCCGTGTCCGACCAGGACCCGCTCGGGGTCCAGCCGAGAGAGCTTCTTCGGCGGGAACAGGCGCAACATTGGGTGGACACCGAGTCGCTCGTCACCGGCGAGGAAGTAGTCCGCCGCCCCGACTGCCTCGGGGACGACCAGCGTATCGTCCTCGTCGCCATACAGCGCGGCCTCTTGCCAGAACGTGTTCTTGATAATCTTGTGGACGCCGTAGTCCGTGCCTGGCAGCTGTCGGTGCATGCGTTCGACCGGCGCGTCGATGTCTTCCTCGACACCCGACATCCACTCGGGGATGTACACTGACACGTCGTGTCGGTTCGCAACGGCGGCGCTGTCGCGTTTGTGCCGGTCTAACAGGATGACGACGCCGGCCACGTCGCCGAACTCGGCGAACAGGTCGTCGATACCGTCGACGTCTATCGGGTCGACGACGAACACGCCGGCATCCGTCCCGAGGACGTGACTCGCCCGGACCATCATTTCGTCGGGATACGGAATGTAGCTCACGCCGCGCTCCCAGCGGTTCGTCTCCAGCCACGCTGCCGTTTCGTCCTGAGTGTTGGTTGGCATACGCCTCAGTACGGGCCTGACGTGAATAAATGGTCGAGAACGGGAAACTCGCGTGCTGGGGTTGTTTCGCCTCCGAAACGGCGTCCACAGGGGCTTTGTCGGTGGCGTTCGAAGCGCCGATATGCTCTCATCGCCCGCCTGGCTCACACTGGAGGTGAAGTATCCGGACCGTGCAACGGCGTTCTACGAGGCCTTTCTGGAACTCGACGTACTCTCAGAGGCTCCCGACGAGGCCGTGCTCGCGGCCGGCGACACCGAACTCAGGCTCCGCGCGCCGGGGACGGTTCCGCGCGGCGGGCTCCACACCCACTACGCACTGACCATTCCCGAGCGGGAGTACGACGACTGGTACGGCCGGCTGGACGAGCGCTTCGACCTGGTCGAACACACCTTCGGGGACGCGCGCTCGCTGTACTTCTACGACCCGCAGGGCAACTGCGTGGAACTCGGCGAGCGGGCGGTCGACGGCGATGGCGTCACCGGCCTGTTCGAACTCGTCCTCGAAGTCGAGGACCTGTCCTCGGCCGTGGCGTTCTACACCTCGCTGGGGTTCGACATGGTCGACGACGGCCGCGACGAAGGCCGCGTTCGGCTCTCGACCGGCGATCTCGATCTGGAACTGTGGTCACCGCGGCTCGGCATCGCCGACGCCCGCGGCGGGGTTCACGTCGACTTCGGCGTCGTCGCCGAAGATCCGAAATCGACGGCCAGGGAAGTCGCTGACGACGCGCTTTCGGTCACCTCGGTCGAGGACGGCGTCCGAATCAGGGACCGAGACGGTCACTATCTGACGCTGGTGTCGGCGTAGGCACCCGCCGGTGTCGGCGTAGCGGGCCACCGATGCTGGCGTAGCGGGCCAGTGGTACCGGGGTTGAATCCGCTGGAAGCGAATATAATGACTACCCCCGTATTAGTAGCTGTATAGACTCCTCATAGGCAGGTTCTTTTCGTGTCGGCGGCCACGTTTCACCCGAGGATGTCCCCGACTGACTCCCGGACCGAGCAGGACGTTCCGCCGAAGGCAACGCTGTTCTGTCCGGACTGTGGGCACCAGAGCAGGTACGACGGCGACTGGATGGTGGTCGAGCGCCACTGCGGCACGCACTACCGCTGTCCGGACTGCCACGCCCAGATCACGACCCGACCGAGCCACACTGACAGGGGTTCGCCCCGGTTCTTCGACACCTACTGGCAAGCGTGGGACCGGGGTATCCGCGTGTGGCACGGACTGCTGCAGCGATTTCTCTCTCCTTGAACGATCGTGGCACCTACTGCCCGGTGCCTGAGACGCCGAACCCCGCTGTGCTCGATACGCTCGCCCTAGAACCATGTCGTCTACAGCAGGACTGCACGAAGGACACCGTCTGTATTGCCAGTCAATCCAGCCGCTCGGAGTCGATACTGACGCCCGGCGGCGTCACAACCAGAAAGCCGCGGAAGTGCATCAGTTCGCCGCCGGCCTCCCGGACCGGCCGGGCGAACCCGGCGGCGAGTTCGTTCAGGTCGCCTTCGACGTTGAGAACCAGGACTGACCCGTTTTCGATGGTGTTGACCCACTGCTCGGGCGGTTCCGACCCGTCGAGGACGCCCAGCACGACGCGGTTGCTGCCGGCCCCGTCCCGGTCCTCGTCCATCTGGTCCTCCACGGCCTGCAGGTCCAGGCCCTCGAAATCGCTCATAGCCACATCCATGCGCGGACAGAGCAAAAATCCTCCCCAAACCGTCTGACGCGCGGCAGTCGCTCTGGCCGCGGTCGCAACCGTGTGCCGTGTGCACGTCTCCCCGCCTTATGAACAAGTATAAATAGTGGAAGCCTCCAGATACAGGTGCTTATGTCCAACAACGAGGGCACGTCGGAATCTCCGGCGGATCGAGTTCTTCCAGGGCACACTGGATTCCACGTCTGAGATAACAGACGCACGGATTTTCGACACCACGCTGCGCGATGGTGAGCAGTCACCACGTACGTCGTTCAACTACGAGGACAAACGCGAGATAGCCGCGCTGCTCGACGAGATGGGCACCCACGTCATCGAGGCCGGGTTCCCCGTCAACTCCGACGCGGAGTTCGAGGCAGTTCGGGACATCGCCGAGTCCACGCGAGTGACGACCTGCGGACTGGCGCGTGTGGTCGAGAAAGACATCGAGGCGGCCTTGGATTCAGGTGTGGACATGGTCCACACCTTCGTCTCGACGTCGGACGTACAGTTGCAGGATTCCATGCACGCGACCCGGCAGGAGGCGCTCGACACCGCCGTCGACTGTGTCGAGATGATCAAAGACGCGGGCGTCGAGTGCATGTTCTCGCCGATGGACGCGACTCGGACTGACGAGGACTTCCTCGTCGAAGTCATCGAGGCTACGTCCGCGGCGGGGGCGGACTGGATCAACATTCCGGACACTTGTGGGGTCGCCACGCCGCGGCGGTTCTACGACCTTATCGAGATCGTCGACGACTGCACCGACGCCTACATCGACGTGCACACGCACGACGACTTCGGACTGGCGTCAGCCAACGCCATCTCCGGCTTCGAGGCCGGAGCCAGTCAGGCGCAGGTGTCGGTCAACGGCATCGGCGAACGCGCCGGCAACGCGGCCTACGAAGAGGTCGTGATGGCGCTGGAGTCGCTGTACGACGTCGACACCGGAATCGACACCACCCGCATCACGGAGCTGTCGCGGATCGTCGAGGAGAAGTCCGACATCGGGGTGCCGGCGAACAAGCCCGTCGTCGGGCGCAACGCCTTCTCCCACGAGAGCGGTATCCACGCCGCCGGCGTCATCGAGAACTCCGACACGTTCGAGCCGGGCGTCATGACCCCCGAGATGGTCGGGGCCACGCGCGAACTCGTGCTCGGCAAGCACACCGGAGCCCATTCGGTTCGGGAGCGGCTCGTCGACGCGGGCTACGACCCGACCGAGGCGGAGGTCCGAGAAGTGACCCGCCGCGTCAAGGAGTACGGCGCGGAGGAACAGGTCACCATGTCGGTGCTCGAACGGTTCGCCGAGGAGATCGGCGTGACCGAGGAAAGCGAGGAGGTCCGGGCGTAGGTCGATGACCTCGCTTCCGGCCGTCACTACGAGTGAGCAGCTACCGGTGAGTACCCGGTTCCGAGCGGCTGTCCGCCAACGGCTATCACAGAACGTTTATTATTCGGGACGAACTGCATTTGGATGTGATGACCGCGGCTGCTGGGCGTCAGGTTCGACCACCCGCCAGCACCGCGACCGCTATTCTCGGCGTGCGTATTGTAGGGGCACTATAGCCCCTCATTTCACATTTTCACCCCCGGCCGAATCGATTCGCCTGAACACCACAGAGTCACCAGTCATGCACGCAGCATACACATCACCGCGGTATCGACCCCGAACACGAACAGACGGAGGGCTGACACGATGAGCGAACGCGCATCCGTCCCCAAGGAAGCGGAAGAAACAGAGTCGGAGACCGAACAGGAACCAGTCACAACGGGCGCACAATCGGTCATCCGTGCGCTTGAAAACGCCGGGACAGACTACGTCTTCGGCGTTCAGGGCGGCGCAATCATGCCCGTCTACGACGCGCTGTACGACTCCGACATCAACCACGTCACGATGGCCCACGAACAGGGGGCTTCACACGCGGCGGACGCGTACGGCGTCGTCACCGGCGACCCCGGCGTCTGTTTCGCGACGTCCGGCCCCGGTGCGACGAACCTCGTGACCGGCATCGCCGACGCCAACATGGACTCGGACCCGGTCATCGCGCTGACCGGCCAGGTCCCGACGGAGTTCGTCGGCAACGACGCCTTCCAGGAGACCGACACCGTCGGCATCACCCAGCCGATCACGAAGGAGAGCTACTTCGCCGCCGACTCCGACACCGTCGGCGACGACGTCAGCGAAGCGTTCGCGCTCGCCGACGCCGGTCGGCAGGGGCCGACGCTGGTCGACCTGCCGAAGGACGTGACCCAGGGCGAGACCGAGGTCGAACCCGGCAGGCCGGAGACACCGGAGACCTACGAGGTGCCAGAGGAGGCCGACGACGGGAACGTCCAGGAGGCCGCCGAGGCGCTGGCCGAGGCCGACCGCCCCGTCATACTCTCTGGCGGCGGCGTCATCAAGGCGAACGCCTCGAACGCGCTCCGGGAGTTCGCCATGGAGTACGATATCCCGGTCATCACGACGATGCCCGGCATCGGCTCCTTCCCAGAGGACCACGAACTCTCGCTGGAGTGGGCCGGGATGCACGGCACCGGCTACGCCAACATGGCGATTAGCAACACCGACTGCATGCTGGCTATCGGGACGCGCTTCGACGACCGCCTGACCGGCGGCGTCGACTCCTTCGCGCCCGACGCGGAGGTCATCCACGTCGACATCGACCCCGCGGAAATCAGCAAGAACGTCTACGCCGACTACCCGCTCATCGGCGACGCCCGGGAAGTGCTCCGGCAACTGTTCGACGCGATGCCGCGCGCGCCGGACGCTGACGAGTGGCGCGACCAGTGCCAGACCTGGAAAGACGAGTACCCGATGGACTACGATACGCCCGACGACGAGCCGCTGAAGCCCCAGTACGTCGTCGAGCAGTTCTCGGAGATGACGCCGGACGACACCATCGTCTGTACCGGCGTCGGCCAGCACCAGATGTGGGCCTCCCAGTTCTGGGAGTACACCGAGCCCCGGACGTGGGTCTCCTCCCACGGCCTCGGGACGATGGGCTACGGCGTGCCCGCCGCTATCGGTGCGAAACTCGCCGCGCCGGACCAGGAAGTCGTCTGCTTCGACGGCGACGGCTCGTTCCTGATGACCGTCCAGGGTCTCTCGGTCGCCGTTCGGGAGCAACTGGACATCACCTACGTCGTCCTGAACAACGAGGCGGTCGGGATGGTCCGCCAGTGGCAGGACGGCTTCTACGAGGGTCGCCGGATGGCCTCCGAGTACCCGTGGATTCCGCAGTTCGACAAGCTCGCCGAGGCCTTCGGCGCGCGCGGGTTCACGCTCGAATCCTACGAGAACGTCGAGGAAACGATACAGGAAGCACGCGACTACGACGGCCCGAGCGTCATCGACGCCCACATCGACCCCGGGGAGAACGTCTTCCCGATGGTGCCAAGCGGCGGTGACAA
This sequence comes from Haloarcula amylolytica JCM 13557, assembly GCF_000336615.1. Classification (GTDB taxonomy): domain Archaea; phylum Halobacteriota; class Halobacteria; order Halobacteriales; family Haloarculaceae; genus Haloarcula; species Haloarcula amylolytica. The sequence continues at coordinate 21,982 of NZ_AOLW01000018.1, read as the reverse complement.
CGGCCAGTTCGCGCTCAACGAAGACCAGCTGGACATGATCTAACAATGACTGGAGGAATGCCAGGCCCCGCGCCGGACGAACGGATGCGCCCGAAGGGCCGACGCAACATGCAGGGCATCCGCGTCGACCCCGAGGCCGAAGTGACTCACGAGCCGCGACAGGCGGTGCTGTCAGCGCTGGTCAAGCACCGACCGGGCGTGCTTTCGGAGGTGTCGGCGCTGTTCAGCCGACGCCAGTTCAACATCGAAAGCCTCACCGTCGGGCCAACGGTCGACGACGACACAGCCCGGATGACGATTCTCATCGAGGAACCGGAACCGGGAATCGACCAGGCGAAAAAGCAACTGCGGAAGCTCGTGCCCGTCATCTCGGTCAGGGAACTCGAAGGCGAGGCCGTCCGGCGAGAGCTCGCACTGGTGAAAGTCAGCGGCGAGAAGCCAGACGACGTCAACGCCGTTGCCGACATGTACGACGGCCAGGCCGTCGACGCGTCGACCGATTCGGTCACCGTCGAAATCACGGGCAGCAAGCAGAAAATCGACGCCGCCATCGAGGCGTTCAAGCAGTTCGATGTGCAGGAGATCGTGCGAACCGGGGCCGCCGCACTGGAACGCGGCCCGAAAACACTAGAGAAAGATGTCTGACGAACTTACCACAACAGTCTACTACGACGAGGACGCTGACGTATCGACTATCGACGACGAAACCGTAGCCGTGCTGGGCTACGGCTCACAGGGACACGCCCACGCGCTGAACCTCCACGAGTCCGGCGTCGACGTGATTGTCGGCCTCCGCGAGGACTCGTCGTCGTGGGCCGACGCCGAGGACGCTGGCCTCCGCGTCGAGACGCCCGACGTGGCCGCCGGCGAGGCGGACCGCGTCGTGATGCTCGTGCCTGACACGATTCAGCCGGCCGTCTACGAGGCCATCGAGGACGAACTGGACGCCGGCGACACGCTCCAGTTCGCGCACGGCTTCAACATCCACTACGGCCAGATCGAACCGCCGGAAGACGTCGACGTGACGATGGTCGCGCCCAAATCGCCGGGCCACCTCGTGCGCCGGACCTACGAGCGCGGCGAGGGGACGCCCGGTCTCATCGCGGTCTATCAGGACGCGACCGGCAACGCCAAGCAAGAGTCGCTGGCCTACGCGAAGGGCATCGGCTGCACCCGCGCCGGCGTCATCGAGACCTCCTTCCAGGAAGAGGTCGAGACGGACCTCTTCGGCGAGCAGGCTGTCCTCTGTGGCGGCGTCACCGAGATGGTCAAGGCCGGCTTCGAGACGCTGGTCGACGCCGGCTACGCGCCGGAGATGGCCTACTTCGAGTGTCTGAACGAGCTGAAGCTCATTGTCGACCTGATGTACGAGGGCGGCCACATGGGCATGTGGAACTCCGTCTCCGATACCGCCGAGTACGGCGGTCTCACCCGCGGTGAAGAGGTCATCGACCGCGAGGGCATGGAGCAGATTCTCGAAGAGGTCCAGAACGGCGAGTTCGCCCGCGAGTGGATCAACGAGAACCAGGCTAACCGGCCCGCCTACAAGCAGTACCGCGACGCAGAACAGAACCACCAGATCGAAGCCGTCGGCGAGAACCTGCGCGACCTGTTCGCGTGGGGTGAGGACGCCGACGCCGAGAAGACAGAAGCCCCAGCAGATGACTAACGAACACACGGATACGACGGACGACGAGCAGAGCGAATCGCGCACAACGATGGGCAGCATCGAGCACACCCACCCCGAGACGAACGGGACCTTCGGCGCGGTGTTCCGCCGCGGCCCGGTCGTGGCCGCCGACGGCGGCGAACGCGACGCGGAGGAGGAGACTGACGAGACGATGGAAGACATCGACCACGAAGCACCCGATGAGGGTGTCACTCGCGCGTACGAACGCGGAACTGAAGGGCGGGACGAGACAGTATGAGCCAGGGAACGCTGTACGACAAGGTATGGGACCAGCACAAAGTCACGACCCTGCCGAACGGCCAGGACCAGCTGTTCGTCGGCCTGCACCTCATCCACGAGGTCACCAGCCCGCAGGCCTTCGGGATGCTCAAAGAGCGCGGTCTCGAAGTCGCGCGCCCGGACCTGACCCACGCGACGGTCGACCACATCGTGCCGACCGCGAACCAGGACCGGCCCTACAGCGACGACGCGGCCGAGACGATGATGGCCGAACTCGAAGAGAACGTCCGCGACGCCGGCATCCAGTTCTCCGACCCGACGACGGGCGATCAGGGGATCGTCCACGTCATCGGCCCGGAGCAGGGCATCACCCAGCCCGGCAAGACCATCGTCTGTGGCGACAGCCACACCTCCACCCACGGTGCGTTCGGTGCGCTCGCGTTCGGTATCGGGACCAGCCAGATTCGGGACGTGCTGGCGACCCAGACCATCGCGATGGAGAAACAGAAGGTCCGCAAAATCGAGGTCAACGGCGAACTCGACGAGGGCGTCGAGGCCAAGGACATCATCCTCGAAATCATCCGCCGGCTCGGAACCGAGGGCGGCGTCGGCTACGTGTACGAGTACGCCGGCGAGACCATCGAGAACCTCGACATGGAAGGCCGGATGTCCATCTGTAATATGTCCATCGAGGGCGGCGCTCGCGCGGGCTACGTCAACCCCGACGAGACCACCTACGAGTGGCTCGAAGAGACGGACTACTTCCAGGAGCACCCCGAGAAGTTCGAGGAACTCAAGCCGTACTGGGAGTCCATCCGCTCGGACGACGACGCCGAATACGACGACGTCGTCGAAATCGACGCCAGCGAACTGGACCCGGTCGTGACATGGGGCACCACGCCCGGCCAGGGCATCGGCATCGACGACCCGATTCCAGAGCCCGAGGACCTGGCCGACGACAAGGTCGACACCGCTCGCCGCGCTCAGGACCACATGCGCGTCGAGCCCGGCGAGACGATGGAAGGGTACGATATCGACGTGGCCTTCCTGGGTTCCTGTACCAACGCTCGACTGCCTGACCTGCGCCGCGCGGCCCGTATCGTCAAGGGCCGCGAAGTCGCCGACGACGTGCGAGCGTTCGTCGTCCCCGGCAGCCAGCGGGTTCAGGAGGCAGCCAGAAAAGAAGGCCTGAAAGACATCTTCGAGGAAGCCGGCTTCGAGTGGCGCAACGCCGGCTGTTCGATGTGTCTGGGCATGAACGAGGACCAGCTGGAAGGCGACGAGGCCTGTGCCTCCTCCTCCAACCGGAACTTCGTCGGTCGGCAGGGCAGCAAGGACGGCCGGACCGTCCTGATGAACCCACGGATGGTGGCCGCCGCGGCTATCACTGGCGAGGTCTCTGACGTGCGCGACCTGAAGGAGGTGAATCTGGCGTGACCGACCCCACCGAGGATATCCCGTCGGTCGACTACGTCGAAGGCACTGGCATCCCGATCCGCGGGAACGACATCGACACGGACCAGATCATCCCCGCGCGGTTCATGAAGGTCGTCACCTTCGACGGTCTGGGCGAGTTCGCCTTCTTCGACCTGCGGTTCGACGACGAGGACAACGAGAAGAACCACCCGTTCAACGAGGAGCGGTTCCAGGACTCGAACGTGATGGTCGTCAACAACAACTTCGGCTGTGGCTCCTCCCGCGAACACGCGCCGCAGGCGCTCATGCGCTGGGGCATCGACGCCATCATCGGCGAGTCCTTCGCCGAGATCTTCGCCGGGAACTGTCTCGCGCTCGGCATCCCGACGGTCACCGCCGACCACGAGACGATCAACGCACTCCAGCAGTGGGTTGACGACAACCCCGACGGCGAAATCGAAGTCGACGTGCGGGCGGAGACGGTCACCTACGGTGACAACGAGGTCAACGTCAGCGTCGACCGCGCCCAGCGTGAGGCCCTCGTCGAGGGCAACTGGGACACGACGGCGCTGATGAAGGCCAACCAGAACGCTATCGAGGAGACGGCCTCGCAGTTGCCGTACCTGGATCAGACGCGGTCGGATATCGAAGCGGACGATTAACGCGAGGTCGCCCCGCGACCTCGGTATGCGCGAACGGCATAGCCGTGAGCGCCAGCGGACCGCTCTGCGTGTTCTCGGCGCGAGCGTCCGGTTCACAGAAGCGGACGATTAACGCGAGGTCGCCCCGCGACCTCGGTATGCGCGAACGGCAGCGCCGTGAGCGCAGCGCGATCATTTTCCGTTCACGGCCAGGTCGGTAATCCGACGGTCGTGCCACAGGAGAGGTCTGTCCCGGAGATGGCAAGACCAATAGCTGTGCGGGGCGCGTCATTCTCGCATGGACCAGATTCGGGAGATACACATCGCGCCGCTGGGGCACGAACGCGACCGGATTGCCGAACCGATTCACCAGCACAACGCTGACGACGTGTACCTTCTCACAGCGACGACGGAGCCGTCACGGCTGACGCCGTACCAGCAGGCGCTCGTCGAAGAACTGGACGCCAACGGCGTGAGTGTCGACCTGCACTGCGCGGATCTACATGACCTCTACGACGTGCTGGCGGTCGTGACGACGCTGACCGCCGACCATCCGGAAGATATCGTGCGCGTCAACGTCTCCAGCGGGCCGAAAGTAGCGGCCATCGGAAGCGCCATCGCGTGTATGGCGACGGCGGCGACGGCCTACTACGTCCATCCCGAGGAACACGTCCCGCCGATTTCAGCGGAGCCACTCACTCGCGGGATGGAGCGCGCGGAGGTCCTCCCGTCGTACCCCATCGAAGCCATCTCCCGCGATCAGGTCGCAGTACTGGACTATCTCAAGCGGACGAACACGGACACCTACACCGCCAAGAAGTCAGACCTCATCGGGTTCGCCGAGGACGCCGGGCTTTCGTTCATCGACGACGCGGACCCGGCAAACGAGAAGGCGAAGTTCGCGCTGTTGAACGCCAACATCGTCGACCCGCTGGTCGAAGACGGGTACATCGCGGTCAGCGATGTCGGCCGGACGAAACAGGTCGAACTGACCGAAACCGGGCAGAACGTCCTCCACGCCTTCCGACACAAACTCTGAGCTAAGCCACCCTCTGCCGTGACCGGCGCTTGGTATCGTTGCTTCGACAGCAGTGGTCCCTGCTGGACCGATAGTATTGATTGTATTTTTTGTATCTGTAGTATCTATGGTGTCAGTAGTTTCCATAGTATTGTGGTAGTAAATACATATTAACCACCACAATACTCGGGTGCGCACGGTCCCTGGCGACGCGCTGTTCCCGTCGCTTCGGCCCTCCACCAGTTCGATGCGCTCGCTGGGGAGCCGTGCCACCGCGCTGCCATCCCTGTCTCGACCCAGAGTCACCCTCTGGCTCGCCGTGTCGAGACGGTCCACCGCTGACGCGTTCCACGAGTATGGCGGACCCCGGAGTCAACCGCTTCGGATCCGCTCCGGAAACTCCCGCTCGACTGACGCTGCCACCGCCCGAGCGCTGCGTGTGAGACAGCGAACCGAACCACTTTCACCGGCCGACTACGTGCCTCCTGCTATGACACACGAGATAGCCGTTATTCCCGGCGACGGGATCGGACAGGAGGTCACACCCGCCGCGGTCGAAGTGCTTGAGGCCATCGACGCCGTCGACTTCGACTTCGTCGAAGGTGCGGCCGGCGACGCAGTGAAGGCTGAAACCGGCGAGGCGCTCCCGCAGGCGACCCGCGATCTGGCGGCCGACGCCGATGCGACGCTTTTCGGCGCGGCCGGCGAGACTGCGGCCGACGTTATCCTGCCGCTCCGGCAGGTCGTCGGCTCCTTTGCCAACGTCCGCCCGGCCCGGTCCTACCCCGGCCTTGACGCCGTCCAGCCCGACACCGATATCGTGTTCATCCGGGAGAACACCGAGGGCGTCTACAAGGGCATCGAGAGCGAAATCTCTGAGGGCGTCACCACCTGCACCCGGGTCATCACCGAGGACGCTTCCGAGAAAATCGCCGAGTACGGCTTCAGCTACGCGAAGGGGAACGGGTACGACGACGTGACGATTGCCCACAAAGCCAACGTCATGCGCACCACGGACGGCCTGTTCCTCGATACGGCCTCGGCGGTCGGCGAGGACCGGGACGCGTCATACGACACCGCGCTCATGGACGCGCTCGCGATGCACCTCGTGATGAACCCGCAGGACTACGGCGTGGTCATCTGTCCGAACCTCGCCGGCGACATGCTGTCGGACCTCGCCGCCGGCCTCGTCGGCGGCCTCGGTCTGCTGCCGTCGGCCAACATCGGCGAGGAAAACGCGCTATTCGAACCGGTCCACGGCTCCGCGCCTGACATCGCCGGCGAGGGCGTTGCCAACCCCTCGGCGATGATTCTCTCCGCCGCGATGTTGCTCGACCACCTCGGATACGACGAGCAGGGCGATGCTGTCCGGTCGGCCGTCGAGTCCGTGCTCGACTCGGGTCCCCGAACGCCGGATCTGGGCGGCGACGCATCCACTGAGGACGTGACCGCCGCGGTTATCGACGAGCTGTAGGCAGTTTTCTCGCACTCTATCTGGGCAGAAACAAGCACAGTCCGATAGAAAGAGGTAAAACCGAAGCGAAACAATCACAGCAGAGAGAATGCTCCCGGCCGAGCGAAAGCGCACTATCGTCCAGTTGGTGACAGAGCGAGACGGCTGTTCAGTGTCGGAACTGGCCGCGGAACTCGAGTTTTCGAAGGCGACGATCCGCCGTGACCTCCGGGACCTGGAGTCGCAAGGCCGCATCAAGCGGTCCCACGGCGGCGCAGTACCGGCGTCCTCCGCCGGGACCGAGCGGCCGTACGGCCAGCGCGAGGTTGACCACTACGCGGAGAAACAGGCCATCGGCGAGCGAGCGGCACAGGAGGTCCGTGAGGGCCATGTGGTCTGTTTCGATGCGGGCTCGACGACGATGGAAGTCGCTCGCGCGATTCCGGACACCGACTACGTCGCGGCGACGAATATGCCGGAACTCGCCACTGATGTGGCGGAGCGAGACGTCGATGCGAAGCTCACCGGTGGGAGTCTCCGACCGCGGACCCGGGCGCTCGTCGGCCCGATGGCCGAGCGAGCCATCGAGCGAATGAACTTCGACCTGTTGTTTCTGGGGACGAACGCCCTCGACAGCGCCGCCGGGCTGTCGACGCCAAATGAAGACGAGGCGGCCGTCAAGGAAGTCATGGTCGAGCGCGCCCGCCGGGTCGTGCTGGTCGCCGACGCGTCGAAGTTCGGCGACCGGAGCTTCGTCAGCTTCGCCGATCTGGACCAGGTCGACCTGCTGGTCACTGACGCCAGCCCGTCAGGGGCGCTCGCCACGGCACTCGCGGACGCCGACGTGACCGTCGAGGAGGTCAGCACATGATCGTCACCGTCACCTACAACCCCGCCGTCGACCAGACGATTCAGTTCGACGAGCAGATGGCTCCCGACCGTGTGATGCGGGCCGACGAGGCGCAGTTCGACGCGGGCGGGAAGGGCATCAACGCCGCGCAGTTGCTCACGGCCATGGACCGCCCCTGCGTCGCGACGGGACTGCTGGGCGGGTTCACCGGGTCGTTCATCAGAGAGACCCTGCAGGGCGACGGCGTCGAGACGGCCTTCGTCGACGTGGACGGAACGACGCGTCTCAACACCACCGCCATCGCGGCCGCGGAGGAGTACAAACTGAACCAGGCCGGGCCGACTGTCGGCGAGTCGGTCGTCGACTCGCTGCTCGAACGGGTGCGAGCGCAGTCCCCCGACCGCGTGCTCGTCGGTGGGAGCCTGCCGCCGGGGCTGTCCCCCGATGCCATCGACCGCATCGCGGGCGGCGGCGACTGGGAGACAATCGTCGACACCGGCGGCGACGTCCTCCGGGAGCTCGATGCCCAGTACGGACTCTGTAAGCCGAACCGAACGGAACTCGGCGATGCGACTGGGGCCGATGTCTCAACCGTCGAGGGGTGTGCGGACGCGGCGGACACGTTCCGGGAGCGGGGTTTCGACCGCGTGCTGGCCTCCCTCGGCGCAGACGGCGCGGTCCTCGTCGGCGACGAAGGCCGGCTGTACGCCGAAGCCCTCGACATCGACGTCGTCGACACCGTCGGGGCTGGCGACGCGCTCCTCTCGGGCGTGCTGAGCGCCTGGGAAGCCGGCGCGGACGACGAGACGGCGCTCCGGACCGGCGTGGCCGTCTCCTCGCAGGTCGTCAAGCGGGCCGGCACGGCCGTTCCCGACCTGAACGACATCGACTCGCTCCGGGACGGCGTGACGGTTCGACGACTGTAGCGGGCAGAAAAAGCGTCGTAGAAAGCGGAGACTGCAACTCAGAACTTTTCGAGGTAGTCGTCGACGAACGCGCGCACGTCGGTCAGCGACGGCTGGTCCGCGGTCCGGACGAAGTAGCCGGCGACGGCGTTGCCGACGACGACGGCGGCCGCCGGCGGGAGTCCGGCAATGAGTGCGAGCCCCAGCCCGGCGTTGAAGTGGTCGCCTGAGCTGGTCGTTAGCTCCGGGTTTGAAACGGCGGGAACGGCGACGCTCTCGGTGCCGTCCGGGGAGACGACGACAGAGCGCTCCACACCGTGGCCGACGAACCAGGTCGGCTCCAGGGCCGCAAATACTGCTTCGGCGTCCTCGGTGAACGACCGCTCAGCCTCGCCGGCGTAGGCGTTCGCGAGGACCCCCGTTTCGGCACGGTTTGAGGTGACCACCACGTCCGTTACCTCGTCTAGCCGACCGATGGCCTCCCGGCCGGCGCGCAGGCGGTCGCCGTCGAGCTTTCGCACGTCGCCGGGGTCGACCAGAACAGTTTCGGGCGGGTCGTCGATGTCGCCCCACAGGTCACGGAGGCCGTCGAAGATGGTCGGCAGGTCCGGCGTCTCGGACCAGTAGCCAGTCCCTAACAGGCTTGCGCCGTCGAGCTTCCCGGCCAGTCGGTCGTGGCCGAAGGCTGCGTCGAGTTCGGCCCAGTCCAGCGACATCGTGTCGCCGATTTCCGTGAGCATGAGCTTCCCGTCGTCGAACTCGACGGCGTCGGTGACACCGGGCTCGCCCAGCGAGTGGAGGTCGTACTCGCCGAACTCCCCCTTGAAGGCGTCGTGGACCGGGTCACCGTACATCCCGACCATCACGGGGTCGAACGACCAGCCGCCGAAGGCCCGCGCGAGGTGGCTGGTGTGGCCGCCGGTCCGGCTGCCCTGCTGGAGCCACTCGAAGGAGAGGGAGCTGTCGGCGGCGACGGAGCGGTCGATGCGGTCGCCAAAGCCCTCCAGCGTGGCGAGGCGCTCGTGGCTCTCTGGGTCGATGCGGTCCGCGACGACCTCCCGGACGCGGTCGAGGTAGCCGTCGAAACCGAAGACGACCCGGCCGGCGTCGATAGCACCGGGAAGCGCGTCGCTATCGGGCAACGCTTCGTCCGCCGCGGCGACGGCTCGGCGCGTCTCCTCGTCCATGGCCTACAGGACGTCGTCGGCTGTCGCGTCCTCGAAGATGACGCCTTCGAGCTTGTCCAGGATGTCGTAGGGGTCATCGCGCTGCCAGACGTTGCGGCCGACGGCGAGGCCGGAGACGCCGACGTCCATGCAGTCCTCGACGAGTTCGAGGAAGTCCCGGTCGGAGGTCTTCGAGCCACCGGAGAGCAGGACGCGGTTGTCAGCCGCCGAGCGGACGGCGTGGGCCATCGCCTCCTTGTCACGCGGATACTTGACCTTCGTGAAGTCCGCGCCGAGTTCGAGGCCGATGCGGGCCGCGTAGGCGATGGTCGAGGGGCTCCGGTGCTCCTTGATGGCCTGTCCGCGCGGGTACGACCACATCGCGATCGGCAGGTCGTGGTCGCGGGCGTTCTCCTGGACCGGGCGGAAGTCCTCGAACATGTCGGTCTCGCGGTTGACGCCCGGATAGACGGTGTACCCGATGGCGTCGGCACCGAGTTCGGCGGCGTAGTCGACCGACCAGTTCTGTGGCGAGTACGGGTCGCCCATCCAGAGGTCCGACCCGCCGTTGAGCTTCGCCAGCAGGTTCACGTCGTCCTCGTAGCTCGGGTAGTACGTCTCGGCGAGGCCCTTGCCGACGGCCAGCGCCGTCACGGCGTCGTGGGTCGCCATCTCGAACACCTCACGCGGGTCGAGGCGCTCCTCGACGCCGCTGAACTGCTTGGGACCGTGTTCCAGCCCGTGGTCGTGGGCCAGCACGAGCGTCTTGTCGTTCCGTACGAGCGGTGAGTCACCCAGTGGTCGCATGTGTCGTGTTTCTACCGAGAACGACCATTAACAGTTTTCGGTTCTGATTTGTTACTACTGTTCGCGTTCGTTTTTGAGCGAGGGCGGGAATTAAGTGTGTTCCAGTGAAAGGTTCGGGTATGCCATCCGTGGAACTGGACGCCGAGACAGTGGACCGCCTCGACGATCTCCGCGTCGAGGACGAATCGTACGACGACATCGTGACGGAACTCATCAACATCTACGAGGCCGAGGAGCTAACGCTGTTCCACGGCGGCGACGAGTACTAACCCTGGGCCTGCTCGCAGACGGACTTCCAGCGCCCGTTCGACTCCAGTTTCTCCTGCAACTGCTCAGCGTACGCCTGTGCGAGGCGTGCTGCTTCTTCCTCCTGTTGTTTGTTGCCGCCGCCGGACCCACCCAGTCCGAGCGCGTCTTTGACGCCCGAGAGGAGGCCGCCCCCCGAACTCCCGGACTGGTCACCGCCCGGTCCGCCCATCGGACCCTGGTTGGCGACCCGCTCCATCTCGGGCATGACGCTAGAGAGCTTCGAGGTATCGGCGACGATCCGAGCGGCGTCAGGGTCGCCCGGGTTCTCGATCTCGAACTCGACTGCAGTCATCACGAGCCCCCACTGCTGGCTGGAGAACGACGACGCTTTGACCTGTTCGTTGAACCGCTGGTCGACCGCCATCCGTTCGCCGGCGATGCGGTCGGTCCAGTTTGAATCGCTCATGGACTGGTGTTTGCGGGCCGGCGGTATGAGCGTTTCCCGCTCCGTGCGGTGTTCTACGGTAAAAAGCACCGTTTCTGGGCAGACTGTTACGTCTCCGGCCGACCCACTGCCACGTCTTATTGTCTTCAAAACGGTTCCAATATGTTAAGTTAGCTCACGATATACTTGCATCTCAATGACTACTGAGTTTGGGACAGGGCAGGCGACGGGGGACTCTGGCGATGCCGCAGCTATGGACGCCATACGGGAAGCCATGGACGCCATCTCGGCCAGCGAACCGGACTTCTGTCAGATTTTCTGCTCCCCGACATACGATTACGAGGCGGTGCTGTGGGGCGCTCGGAGTGTTGTCGGTTCAGATACCGAAATCGTGGGCTGTTCGTCCTCCGGGGAGTTCACTGAAGCCGGTTCTGGGAACGGAACTGTCACAGTCGGCGTCGTTTCGTCGGACTCGATGCAGTTCTTCTCCAGCCTCTCGACCGAACTCAGCGCAGATCCCGAGCGCTGTCTGTTCGAAGCCGTTCACGACCTCCCCGCGAGCGAGGACCCTGCTGTCGATGGGTACCCGCACCGGACGCTTATCAACCTTCACGACGGCATGGCCGGAATCGGAAACAAAGTCACCCGACTCACCGAGCAGTACCTCGACGACGAGGAGACGCCTGTCGTCGGGGGGTCTGCGGGCGACGACCTCCAGTTACAGCAGACCCACGTCTTCCGGAACGACCAGGTCGAGACGGACGCCGTCGTCCTCGCGCTCATTGCTTCAGAGGACCCGCTCCCGGTGACAGTCAACCACGGCCACGAACCGATCTCCGAAGCGATGACGGTGACCCGAGCAGAGGGCAGCACCGTGTACGAACTCGACGGCAGACCTGCGTTCGAGGCCTGGCGGGACGCGATCCGAGAGGATGCGATGGAGACGTACGATATCGATGTCGACGAGTTGGAAGCAGGGTCCGAGGACCTCGTCATGCTGCTCGGCCGCTATGAACTCGGTATCGAGTCTGAACCGGACGCGGATGCGGACGGACTCGCCTCTCGGATCAAGACCTTCATCGAGAGCAAGCTCATCTCGACGAAAGGGTACAACATCCGGTGGCCGGGCCATACAACCGACACCGAGGGGCCGCTGGATTTCGCTGTCACCGTCTCCGAGGGGACGGAAGTGCGGGTAACTCACAGCAATAAATCCGATCAGGTGTATGCCGTCCGGAACGCCGCGACCAACGCCGCAAACGAACTCGGCGGGGGAAGCGTCGCGGGCGGGTTCGTGTACGACTGCGCCTGCCGTGCGATGATACTCGGCGACGACTTCGACGACGCCGTCGACACGATTCACAGCGCTATCGACGCGCCCTTCGCCGGCTTCGAGACCTATGGCGAAGTCTGTTCGGCCGATGAGGATTACACTGGCTATCACAACACGTCCTCGGTCATACTGCTGTTCCCGGAGTGACGACGACAAGCCTACTATCAGCGAAAAATAAACGTTATCCCCCTGTTCCTGCCTGCTCAGACGCCGGACTCGATGGTGATTTCGGCGTGCAGATCGTCCTGCAGCGCCGAGTGGACGTGACAGATGTCCTCGGCGAGTTCGACGATGTCCTGCTCTTCGTCGGCAAGCGATTCCTCGACTTCGACGTGGAAGTCGATGTACTCCAGGTCGTCGTCCTCGTCGAGACCCGCCGCGACTTCGACGTCGACGCTGCCGATGTCCTCGTGGCCGTACTTGTCTGCGGCGACGCGCAGCGCCGGGATGTAACAAGAGGCGTAGTCGGCGGCAAGCACCTCGTTCGGCGACGGTCCGTTCTCGCTCAGCGCGTCGACGATGAGCTCCCATTCGCCGTTGATGATGCTCTCTACTGTGTATCCTTCCTCGCATGTGCTCTCGACTTCGATATCTGCCATAGCACTCCTGTGGACACAGCCCTTCCCCTAAACATTTCCTGGTGGCATTTCTGCCTGCGGGCGCGAAACGCAGTGACTCACCAGCGTGGCACCGGGCTACCGCGGGTAGACCGGCTAGTCGGGCACTGCCGAAAGATAATACACCTCCAGCCCGTATGAACGGGCAATGGAACACCTCGCACCGTCGAACGTGCCGGTGTACGCCACGCGGGAACACCAGCGCGAGATCTGGGAGCGGTGCCGGGACCGGGGACAGCCAGTCCTCGCCGTCAGGGACGCGACGCGGGGGTTCATCGTCCGGTACGACCTCCAGCACCTGTCCTACGAACTCTCGGACACCACCGTGCAGGCGCTTCGTGACCGTGTCCGGTCCCGTCGACCGTATCCGACGACCACGGACCCGATATCGGAGACTGAGGGCGTCGGCGGCGAGGCCGGCCCGGTGTCCGGCGAACTCCACGCGGACACGGAACAGGCCGCCAGAGAACTGGCCTCGCACATCTCGGGGTTCGTGCTGGACCGGTCGAACTGGCGGTAGTACCGAAACAACGCGGATGGGGATTTTTCCCACAGCCGTGCCTTGAGTTCGTATGGCAGTCGCCCGACACGAGAGCGGTCCGTTCGCGACCGTGAGTGCCCTGGCCTCGCAGGTTCACCCGGTGTTCATGCTGCCACCGCTTGCGACCTCGCTGTTCGGGGGGTTGCTCTCCGGCGGATTCTGGCCACCGGTAGCAGCGCTCCACGCGGGTGCGATGTTCTTCGCCGTCTATACGGCTCACGTCAAGGACGGCTACGTCGATTTCCACGTCCGCGGCGAGGACGACGACCATCCGCTCACTGCTTCGGGCTGTCGCATGGCGCTGGTCGGTGCCGGCGTCGGCTTCGCGCTCTGTACGGCGGCCATCTGGCTGCTGGTCGGTGCCGGCGCAGCGCTGCTGACGCTTCCGACCTGGGTCATCGGCTACACCCACGCGCCGCAGTTGGATATGAACCCCGTCGGCGCGACGATGGGCTATCCGTCGGGCATCGCGCTGGCGTTGCTAGGCGGCTACTACGCTCAGGTAACGACGCTGACACCGCGAGCACTCGGTCTCGCGGCCGTGTTCCTCCTGCTGCTGACCGGCATCAAGATCATCGACGACGAGCAGGACTACGACTACGACCGGTCGATACAGAAACGGACCGTCGCCGTCGTCCTGGGCCACCAACGCGCTCGGCGGCTCGCGTTCGGCCTGTTCGGCGCGGGCCTCCTCGGAATTGTCGGGCTGTCCGTGGCATTGCCCGGGGTTCCGCCGAGCGCCGCGGCGGCTGCGCTCGTCTTCGGGACGGTTGCGGCTATCGCCCAGCGAGGCGATCCCGAAACCGCAACGATGCTGCTAATTCGCGGGTCGTATCTCCTGTTGGCCGTCCTCGTCACTGCTGTCTGGTTCCGACCGCTAGCGTGAGTGTGGCTGTTCTGCAAGTCGCTCGCCTCGCGACGATCCGAAACGGCGATCCGAAACTACCATCGCTCGAACCACACCTCCTCGGTCAGCCTGAAATGTGTGTGAGCATGTGGGTCGTTGAGACGACCAGCGATATCGTCACCATCGAGACGGCCATGACGCCGGCGACAACCGGCGAGAGGTCCCCGGTGAGGCCACCGACTGCGAGCAGTACAGCGGCAATGATAGTACAGACCAGTAGTGCCAGATGGACGAACAGCCACGGTCCGACACGGCGGAGTGAACCGAGCAGCGTCTCGACTCCCGACGACTGTGTCGGCCGGACTCGCTGGCCGGGCTTGTAGTACTCTGCGGCAGTCCCGTAGCCCGTGCTTCCGCCACGAGTCTGGGTGGGCCGCTGTGTCGCTTTCGCCGTTGCCCCGCCCGTCGTCCCTGTGTCGGCCCGCTGGTCGACGTACTGCTGTGCGATGTCACTGACACCGCCCGTGGCTGTTCCGCCGTCCGCGCCGCTGTCGACGTGCCTGTTGACGTATGCGTCGTGACCGAGCCGGTCGTATCGCTCCCGCTCGGCCTCGTCCGTGAGCACGTTCTTCGCCTGCGTGAGTCGCTTGAACCGTTCTCCCGCGGCGGGGTCGTCACTCACGTCCGGGTGATGCGCTTTCGTCTGTTCCCGGTAGGCGCGGACTATCGTCTCCTCGGTGGCATCTGGGTCCACCCCCAGAATACCGTAGAACGTCGCTTCCATACACACCCCTGTGTATTTATCCAGTTGGACTAGGCGTATAATAAGGTACCCACTCCCTCACGCTGCGATATCGCTCGTCTGTCGCCGAGTCGCCGGACTGAAACTGCGTGGCCGCCACCGTCTCTGTATGGACGAAGACACCAAAGACTGGGAGACACAGTTGCAAGCGAATCGGGACGAGAAAGACCGGTTCTTCGCGGAGCACCGCCAATCCCCGATTCCGCCGGAAGACCGCGACGACTTCGACGGACTCAGCTACTTCGACCCGGACCACGACTATCGGGTCGAGGCGACGGTTACGGTCCACGAGACGCCGGAGTCAGTCGATCTGGAGACGAGCGACGACCGAACGGTGCGCTATCTCCACGTCGCGACGCTGTCGTTCGACCTCGACGGCGAGTCCCGCGAACTCCACGCGTTCCGGCAGGCCGCCGACGAGTCCCGGACGCTCTTTGTTCCGTTCCGGGACAAGACCACCGGACAGCAGAGCTACGACGGCGGCCGATACATGGAACTGGAACCCGACCGCGACCTGAGCGACGGCGACGAGATTACGCTGGATTTCAACCTCGCGTACTCGCCGTTCTGTGCCTATAGCGACACCTTCTCCTGTCCGCTCCCGCCGGAGTCGAACTGGCTCGACACTGCGGTGACGGCCGGGGAGCGGATCGACTGAGGCGTCTCTGCCGGCAGTCACGACACCAACACCAAACGAATTGTTTACACATCGCCACGACCAAAGCAGTGTATGGCAACGGATTCCCGGGAAGATCCAGTCTTTCAAATGGCCCTGAAGGCCTTCCAGTACGGGTTTACGCTTTTGTCGGCGCTCTGGCTGGGTGGGACAGGACTTGTGTTCGGCTCGGTCCTGCTCCTCACCATCGCTTTTTCGCTGTCACTCGGCACAGGTGTTCAGATAACGCAAGTACAGAGGCTGGTCCTTGGACTGGTAACGATTCAGGGCATCGCCTTCCCGGCTATTGCGTACGCATACATCAAGCTCAGGCCGGTAATCAGGTCGAAGCTCCGCGAACTCATCTCGTATCCGCCAGACACCGGGACGTTCACTATCGGTGTTTCTGTACCGAGTTTCCGCGAGGCCGCCATCGTCGTGCTGGGCTACGCCAGCGCGATGGTCGGACTCGTGGTAGTAGCCGTCATCATCACGACGCTCGTCTCGATGTTCGGAATCGAAACGGCAACCAATCAGGCCGCGGAGATCGGCATGGAGAACCCCGATGTCCTCCTCCTGTTGATTCCCGCCTCGTTCCTCCTCATCGGCCCTGGCGAGGAACTGCTGTTCCGTGGGGTCGTCCAGGGCCGCATTCGGGACTACTTTGGCCCGATTTCGGGCGTCGCCATCGCGAGCGTCATCTTCGCCGGCATTCATTACCCCGCCCTCAGCGGCGGGTCGGTCACGGGCAAACTTGTCGGGGTGTGTGCCCTCCTCATTCCGTCGCTCATCCTCGGTGCAACCTACGAGTACACGGACAACATCGTCGTTCCGTCACTCATCCACGGCGCGTACAACGCCACGCTGTTTACTGGCCTCTACGTCACCGTGAAATTCAGTGGTGAACTCTCGTCCGCCGCGGGCGTCCTCAGTAACAGCGGGTTCTGACCGGCCCCTGCCCCAGCAGGCCCGTACTATAGCACGTTTGTAAATCATGTGATTAGTTGCCTGGCTTGCACACGCAAGGGAGCTGGTATTCTTGATGATCGTGTGAAACCTAAAACAGTTCAAACGGGGGCTTACAGTGGCGCTATATACGAACGACCACTTTACCACGTACCTCGCCTTTTTACCCAGTAGCAGAACCTAAATCGGTTATATTACTTTGAAATGACAAACGTCTTATTAGCGTTTTTGCACAACATTCAAACAGATGGTTGGTTCAGTGCGCGTCTTACATATCGATGACGAACCGGACTTTGCCGATCTAACTGCGGTATATCTCGAGCGGGCCATGGATTCATTCAGCGTCGACACCGCGATGCGGGCCGACGAGGTCATTACGGACCGCCCGCAGGACACGTATGACTGTATTATCAGCGACTACGATATGCCTGGCATGAACGGGCTGGAGTTCCTCGAACGGATTCGCGAGGACGCACCGAAGCTTCCGTTCATCCTCTACACTGGGAAGGGCAGCGAAGAGATCGCGGCCGAAGCAATCTCCGCAGGAGTCACGGACTATATCCAGAAGGAACCGGGAACGTCCCAGTACACGGTGCTAGCGAACAGGGTGCAAAACGCGGTCGAAGCCCGCAGAGACGAACTGCAAGTCACGCGTGGTCACCGCGCAATGAACGCGGCCTGGGACGGCATCAGCACCCTCGACGACGAGGGTCGGTTCACCTATTTGAACGACGCCTACGCGGCCACGTTCGGCTACGAGCGCGACGAGCTTCTGGGCGAACACTGGCAGAAAATCCACTCGGCAGAGAGCCTCAAAACGGTCGATGATGAAATCCTCCCGGCTGTCAACGAGAACGGGACGTGGACGGGTGAGACACTGCTCGAACGCGCCGACGGGACACAGTTCATCGGCGAACACACCGTCGCGAGTATCGAAAATGACGGCTCCGTCTGCGTGGTCCGTGACCGAACTGACCGCGAAGAACTCGACAAGCAACTGCGACACGAGCGCGAGCGGTTCCGGCTACTCGTCGATGCGGTCGAGAATTATGCGCTGTTTCTGCTCGGCCCCGACGGCCTCATCCAGTCGTGGAACGCCGGTGCGAAACAGATCACGCAGTACGAGGAATCTGATATCCTCGGTGAGCATTTCTCGACGTTTCACACAGAGAAACAGGTGGCCGACGGCATTCCCGAGCAACTGCTGCGAGAAGCCGGGGACTGCGGCAAGGCCACCGACCGCGGGCTCCGGGTTCGGAAAGACGGGAGCACGTTCTGGGCAGATGTGACCATCACTGAACTCCGGGAAAACGGCGACTCCCGTGGCTTTGCGAAAGTGGTCAAGGACATCACGGAGGAGATCGAACGGGAGCGGCTACAGGCGACGGCCGAACGCTACCGAGAGAAACTCTACGAGGTCACGAACGATACAGACCGACGGTTCGAACAGCGGTTAGTCGACGTACTGGAACTCGGTGTCGAGTATCTTGCCGTCGATCAGGGCCATCTCGTCGCAATCGATCCCAAGGCAGGAACGCATGAAATCATCGCTACCAGCGGCGAACCGTCTCTCACTGCCCCCGGCGACATCACATCGCTTTCCGAGACCTACTGCCGACGGACTGTCGAATCCGACGGTCTGCTCTCGGTCTACAACGCCGAGCAGCAGGGTCTGGGTGACGACCCCGCATACCAGCGGTACGGTATCGGCTGTTACCTCGGTGCGAAAATCGAAGTCGACGGTGAACTGTTCGGGACGGTCTGTTTCGTTGCTCGTGACTCCCGGTCGGGCCAGTTCAGACAGGACGAACAGGCCTTCGTCGAACTACTCACTCGCTGGCTCAAGTACGAACTGAGCCGACGCGACGGACAGATCCAGTGGCCGCTAAAGCCCTGACATCTGGGACTGATACTGTGTCGGGCCTAGCGGAAGACCCGATATGCCGGGTAGGTCAGTCGTCGATTGAGGCCTGCTCGGACTGTCCGGTTTCCGCTCCGGAGTCGTATTTCACCGCTATGTACAGCAATGCTAGGATAGAGAGTGTTGCAACGGTCTGGACGGCAACGGTCATCGGCACCAGCGGAGCGAACATCGCTGCTGCCGCAGCCACCAGTAATCCAGCGCGATTCGGGATTCGAAGTTGGCCAGAGAAATAGTTGACCATCGCTGTCGCGGTAGCGACGAGACCGATTCCCACGACGACGAACGTAATCGGTGTCGCCGGAACTGACCAGAACAACAGGCTATCGTTGACGACGAAGATGTACGGAAGAACAAACAGCGGTGCCCCGAGCACGAGCGACTTTCCGGCGGTCCGCCAGAAATTCCCGCCTGCGACCCTGGCTGTGACGAGGCAGGCGATGGCAACCGGCGGCGTCAGCGCCGAGAGAATCGCGAAGTAGAACACGAAGAAGTGCGCGGCGAGCAGGTCGACACCGGCCTCGGTCAGTGCCGGTGCGATCAGCAGCACGGCCGTGATGTAGGCCGCGACGGTCGGCATCCCGAGACCAAAGAGAAGCGCCGCGATCATCGCGAACATGAGCAACAGCGCGAGCACGCCTCCCGAGAGTTCAACGAGGCTGGAGGCGAACACCTGCGTGAACCCGGTGAGGTTCAACACACCGACGAAGATGTTCATCACGCCCAGCGACACCGCGATCGGGGCTGCGTTTTCCATCCCGCGGCCCAGGCCGTCCATAGTGTCCACGAGGAAGTCGCGGATTCCGTAGCCATCGCGAAAAAAGATCCCCTGGACGAACGCGGCCGGGAACGCGGACATTATCGAGAGGAACCCTGCGTACAGCGGATCGTACAGGAGAACGACCAGTGCGTACAGGAGAACGGCCAGCGGGACCCACAGCGCGAGCCCCTCGACGATCAGGTTACGAACCGATATCTGACCGAAGGAAACAGCGGTTGTCGTTCGGCCGAAGATCCTATCGAGTGCGTTTTTCCGATCCCTGTCGACCGTCTCTACGTCGGTCAGTTCTTCCTCGTCAATCTCGCTCGTGAGCCCTTCTTTGACGGTCGTCAGATGAACACCGATAGCGACCGTTCCGTAGAACAGGAGTGCCGGCAGGAACCCGACGACGATGATTTTCAGGTAGCTCGTCCCGGTGATCTCGGCCATTATGAATGCCGCTGCACCCATGATCGGTGGCATAATCTGGCCGCCGCTGGAGGCCACCGCCTCGTAGGCCGCTGCGGTATCTCTATCGAGCCCGTGACGCTTGAGCAACGGGATCGTAAACGCGCCCGTCGTCGCCGCGTTGGCGGCCGCGCTGCCGTTGACCGACCCCATACCCATGCTCGCGACCGTCGTCATCTGCGCCAATCCGGACCGGACCCGTTTGCCGATCAGCGTTCCGACCTGGACGAAATACTCCAGCGCGCCGTACGCTTCCAACAGCCCTGCGAGAATCATGAAGATAATAATAAACGTCCCCGAAACCTCGACAATGACGCCGAAGACGCCGCTGCCGAACTCAACTGTCAGACCCTGCACCAGTCGTTCGGCCTGAACTCCATTGTGGTTCAAAATACCCGGGAAATACGGGCCATACAGCGCATAGACAAGGCCAGCTACGCCGACCAGCGATAGCATCGGACCGTAAACCCGCCGGCAGACATCCAACAACAGCAGGATGATCAACAGCCCCATGAACAAGTCGAGGTCGGTGTATATCCCGAGTTGCTCGTAGACGATGCGGTTGAAGGCCGTAAAGAGGTAGACGGCGACGACAGCCGAGAGAGCGGCCTCGAGTAACGTCGCGTAGTTTCCGAACCGCTCCCGGCGTGTCTCGGGTTCGGGGGTATACGCGAGGACAGCCGCCCCGACGAGCATGAATCCGAGGTGGGCGATCTTGTGTTGGTCCTGTTCGAACGGGAACAGCTGGGTGAACCAGAGGTGATAGACCGTCGAGGCGACTCCCAAGGCTATCAGGAACCCGTACTTGGCCATGCGTACCCGGGACGGGTCGACCCAGCTCCCGGTTGTGTGTTCCCCCGTCATGGCTGCCGTTGATGTGGTGGCCGGCCGAGAGACGGGTCGCTCGCGTTACCCCTCATACTCCTCAAGTGTGGTCAGTCCGTCCTTCCAAAGGTCCTGCTCCTTGTAATACTTCTCAGCGCCGGGATGGACGGGTGCGTTCGGCGAGGGGAGTAAGAATTCCTGTGCGAAGTCCGGACCGGCGCGCGAGAGCACTGAACTCGCCTCACGGACCGCGTCGATGTCCTCCATGACGGTACGGACGAACTCATAGCCCAACTCCTCAGATACCTCGGCCGGGAAGATAGTCTCGTAGCCGACACCGACTGCGGGAATGGAGTCCATTCGAATATCCTGACCGTCCCATAGGCTGGCCGGCGTTTCGATGTACGTGTAGGGCAGATCGGAGTTGGCTAAATCTGACTCGTCGAACTCCCAGTTGACGACTGCGACGTCGGCCTGTGCGCCGGCCTCCTGCGCCCACCCGGTCAGTACCTCGCGGCTGACTCCGTAGACCATCATCATATCGAGACGGCCGTCAGCGAACTGCGCCCCCTGATCTCCCCAACTCATCGACTGGAGGTCGTACTTGTCCTCGACGTTGTCGATGCCGGATAGTCGGAACCCGTCGAGGCCCGCGAAGTAGTTCGTCCCGCCGCGCTGACCGAACGCCATCGAGACCGACCCGTCCTGGGGAATGTCTGATACCGACTCGATGCCTTCGAGTGCGTCGCCGGTCCGCCTGACGAGGTAGTACTCCAGGGTCATGAACGGTAACACCTGCGTCATCGTCTTCCCGACCGGTTCCCCGTACGGGTCTCCCCCGCTGTTCGAGCGCGCGACTGCCCAGTCGGTGCTCTGGGCGATGTCGATGTCCCCCTGCGCTATCAACCGAGGATTTGCGGCGGTCCCACCGGTTGTCTGGGCGCTCATGCTGATGCTGTCGGACTTTTCGGAGATTAGCTGTGCCATCGCCACCCCTGACGCGTGAGTCGCCGTCTCCGGCCCCGACGTTCCAATTGTCCAATTTGTACTGCTGCCACTGCCGTCGCTGCCACCGCTGTCTCCACCACTGTCGTCGCCGCCACTATTCCCGTCACCACCAGCGCCGTTACCGCCGTCTCCACTACAGCCAGCGAGACATGCGAGGCCAGCGGCACCGACCGTTTTCAAGAAGCTACGCCGCTCGGAAATCGAACCATCCTGATTGTTTCTGAACATTATCTAAGCTACAACTATGCTGTCAACCAATCTATATTTAAATGTTACTGCAAATATCTTTATCACTCAGCTTTGCACGTTGAAGTGGTAGCGTGACGTAGGCGTTGACAAAGAAGGATGATGCCGATCACGGACTTCCTTTCGTGTACGCG
>NZ_AOLW01000017.1 GCF_000336615.1 Haloarcula amylolytica JCM 13557 | reverse complement strand
ACGATGACCGAGGCGTTGATGACCTCATGGAAGAGATCGATCATCTCTTTGTTCACTCAACTGCTGAAGCTAACGTGCAAAGCTGAGTTTATCATACAGATATCGGCTGCGGAAACATACAACGCAACCCTGAGTGAATCTTCAAATCTCGGGCAATAGTGACCACTCAGCGGCAGTATCGAGACTGTGAAAACCTGAAAGACGTGGGTCAACTCGACAGTCCCACTGTTGGAACTACCATTATCAACGATTCCCGGAGACCCGGCTAACAGGGTGTCATCACGGAGGAATTCATCTCAATGACACACCAGAGCCACTGTGTGTCCGTCCGTATTATGCCAAATGTTGCCACTAGTAGACTCGAAATGTACGCCCGGAACACTAACGTCCGGCATCATCCTCGGCGGTGTGCCACGTCAGCCGGCAAACCCTCGTGCCGGGCGGGTCGCCGGAAGGCGACCAGATGCGCAAGCGGCGGTAGCCGCGAGCGCGGGTGATTACGGCGTAATCACCGAACGCCCAGACGGTGCAACCGTCTGGCGGGTCGTCGATAGACGACCAAGTGCGGTATGAACCGCGGTCATGTCGCGTGCCCGGGTTCTCCGGGTCGTCATCGTCCCGGTAACGGGTCTCAGTCGGGGATTGAAGGCACGCACTCGTAGTTCGCCGGTCGCACACCTAAGGGTGACGTTCAGACGGCGTAGTCGTCCTCGCGCAGTTGGACGTACTTGCCGTTGCGGTAGGAGAACTTCTTCCGCTTGTAGGAGAACACCATCTTGATGCCGTTGAGGCCGCCACGGAGCGCCGCGTCGGCCTTGATTCCGCGAGCGTCCATCAGGTCATTGGCAGTGGTAAAGGCCCGGTCCCAGTCGGTGGGCCGCCAGTCCCGAACCATGTCCGCGAAGGTGACGTTCCGGAGGATTTCGTCGCCGATGGCGTCGTGCCAGGCGTCGTTGTACCGTTCGAGGCGGTCGTTCGCGGCGAGGCGGCCGGCGATTTTCCCGGTGCGAACGGCGACGTGGTCGCCGCCCTCGTGGAACGCCGAGGTGGTCCCCATTGCCCCGCCGGCCACAGCGATGCCGGCACCCACCGGGGACTCTATCGGGCGAGTCGAGGAGATAGGGTACGTCTCCGTCCCCTTCGATTTCCCACGGTCCTCGACGAGCGGGAAGTCCTCGAGGTCGTACGCCTGGAACTCCCGTTCGAGCAGTCGCTCGATGTACTGCCGGCCCTGTGGGATGCTGTCGTCGCTTTCTCTGAGTAGGTCCCACTCGCTGCGGTCGTAGGCATCGATATCCAGCCCGATGGGCATCGTCAGACCGATGCGCGCGACGGAGTTGTCGTTCGGGAAAATCCATGGATACGCAGTGTGGCCGGGCATCATGCCCCACCAGAACTCGATGAACTCCGGCGTGAACAGTTCCTCGGGCATCCGTCGGTGCTCCTGATAGGCGATGTGGTTGGCCTTGTTCGACGGCATGATGTCGGCCATCGTCTGTCCGGCCGGGAGGAACTGGTCGAGCGTCCCGCCAGTGACGGTCCGCTGTGGGCCATCCGCGAGAATCACGTACTCAGCGGCGATGTCTTCACCGTTGGCCAGCCGAACGGTGTGTCGCGGCGAACTCCCCAGGTCGGTCTCGACGCCGGTGACGCTGACGCCGACGCGGTAGTCCGCGCCCGCTTCCGTTGCCCGTTCGCGGAGCCAGTCGTCGAACCGCGCCCGGTGGAACGTGATGCCGAAGCCGTCGGCGCTGGAACTGATACCGGTCTCCGTGAGCGTCATCTCCGTCGAGGGGCCGTAGAACTTCGCCCCGTCGAGTTCACTCAGCACCACGTCTTCGGGGAACTCCGACCGCGGAATACCCATGATGTCGAACCAGTAATCGAGCAGCCCGGCGGCGTCCGTCGAGTCCGGCCCCGCCCCCTCGCGGTCGGCTCTGGGGACCCCCTTTTCGAGGAGGACGGCGTCGGCCCCGTGGTCGGCTGCAGCCTCGGCCGCCGACGACCCGGCCGGGCCACCACCCACAATGGCGACGTCTACGTGTTCCATACCCGCTACGGCGTCCCGCGCCCGCTAAAACCTATTGTCTTGCATCGAATCCGCGGTCTGATGCCCTCCTGTGACTGATACGGGTCTTAGAGCGATTTACCGGGATGTTCCGACCCCGGGGCCGGAGCTAGCCGAAACTAATCTACAGCAATCCGTCCCAACTGGGCCACATTAGGCTATGGTTCGGTCACTGTGTCGGCAAGCGACACGTCGTGTTGTTCCAGCCGCTCGACGGCCCGCTTGTACGCTTCGCTCTCCGCGAGTGCCGTCGCCCGTACTGCGTCAGCGACTGTGGCTCGTCGGTCGGCAAGTCCCAGGAGCTCCCGGCGTTGCGTCTCGTATTCGCACCGACGCTGAACTGCCGAGAGTACCGACAACAGGGTATCCCGGTCGGCGGGCTTTCTGAGATACGAATCGACGGGAATGTCCAGAATATCCACGTCCGGCTTGACGCTGCTTATCATCACGACCGCAGGGGTAACTGGCCGCTGTCTGAGTCTTGCGGCGACGGTTTCGCCGTCTAGTTCCGGCATCTGCCGGTCCAGCAGTACCGCATCGATTGAGTCGTCAATCCGCTGTAACCCCGTACGGCCGTTACCGGCCTCTATAACCTCGTATTCCTCCGGAAGCCAAAGTTTGTAGAGCTGTCTATAGTCCGTATCGTCATCAATTACCGCAACGCTCGTCGGTCTCCCCATTCCTTCGAAGTTCTACGTTGGTCATCCTACAAATATGCTAAGATATCGGTATACTATTAGTACAAATTTTACTAATCTAGACTGGTAATTCCTCCGTTCTCTAAATACAGTAATACTAACAATATCTCCGGAGCGCGGTCAACAGACTGCCGGCACCGTTTTGAGGCCCCCGCGTGGACAGCCGGTATGGTTCCGCACGCCACAGGAGGGGTTCAATGGCCGACATCGTCGTGACCCGATACGCCGTTCACGGAATGCCGGTCGACCAGTACGCGGCAGCGCTCCGGGAGCGACTGCCGGAGTGGGACATCGCCGTCGCGGAGACGCCCGAGGCCGAGCGGGACTTGATCGCGGACGCGACGGTCCTGACCGGCAACGATGTCTCACCGGAACTGGTCGACACTGCCGACTCGCTGCGGTTGTTTGCAGGGACATACGCTGGATACGACCACCTTCCGCTCTCGGAACTGGCCGACCGCGACATTGCGCTCACGACGGCCTCCGGCGTCCACGGGCCGAACGTCGCCGAGAACGTCGTCGGCTCGTGGCTCGCCTTCGCCCGGGGCTTTTTCACCGCCCGCCGCCACCAGCGCGACCACGTCTGGCAGTCCTTCCACACCGACGACTTCGCTGGGAGCCGCGTCTGCATCGTCGGACTCGGCGAGATCGGTGAAGCCATCGTCGACCGCGTCCAGGGATTCGACGTGGAAACTGTCGGCGTTCGCTACTCGCCGGAGAAGGGCGGTCCGACCGACGAGGTGTACGGCTTCGACGACATCCACGAGGCCGTCGCCGACACGGAGTACGTCGGTCTCGCCTGCCCGCTCACCGACGCGACACGTCATCTCATCGATACCGAGGTGTTCGAGACGATGCCTCCCAGCGCGGTGCTCACCAACGTCGCCCGCGGCCCAGTTGTCGATACCGATGCGCTGGTCAGTGCGCTCCAGCGCAACCACATCGACGGCGCGGCGCTGGACGTGACCGATCCCGAACCGCTGCCCGGCGACCACCCGCTGTGGGACTTCGAGAACGTCCTCATTACGCCACACAACGCCGGTCACACGCCGAGCTACTACGAGCGACTGGCAGATATCGTCGCCGAGAACGTCCAGCGGGCCGAGCGAACCGGCGAGTGGGACGGGCTCAGGAACCAGATTGCGCTGTAAGTGCTATCGCTGAATCGAACGCGATAGCCCTTACAGGTAGCCGCGCTTGTTCAGCAGTTCGCCGTTCAGCACGCTCGCGCCCGCGGCACCCCGCATCGTGTTGTGCGCGAGGCAGTTGAACTGGACGCCGTCGGTCGTCTCGCGGAACCCACCGACTGCGACGCCCATGCCGTCCTCGACGTTGCGGTCCAGTCGCGGCTGTGGGCGGTCGGGTTCCTCGAACACCGTGATGAGTTTCTCCGGCGAGGACGGCAGGTCGATACCGGTAGCCGACTCCATCGCGGCCTCGGCATCAGCCGTGGAGATGTCCTCCGTGGTGTCGGCCCAAACGTTTTCGAGGTGGCCGTCGAGCGTCGGGATGCGGTTACAGGAGGCTGCCACGTCCATCTCGTTGAGATGGACTTCCGCGCCGTCGAACGAACCGAGCAGTTTTCGGGATTCGGTCTCCATCTTCTGCTCCTCGCCGCCGATGTGCGGGATGGCGTTGTCGATGATCTCCATCGACGAGACGCCGGAGTAGCCCGCGCCGGAGACGGCCTGAAGCGTCGAGACACGTACATCGGTCAGGTCGAACTCTCGGTCGAGGGTGGCCAGCGGCGGCACCATCGTGATGGTCGAGCAGTTCGGGTTCTTCAGGAGCGCGCCGTCCCAGCCACGTTCGTCGCGCTGGACTTCGAGGAGGTCGACGTGGTCGGCGTTGACCTCTGGGATGATGAGCGGCACGTCCTCGTCCATCCGGCCGTTCGAGGAGTTCGAGGAGACGGTGTAGCCGGCCTCGCAGAACTCCGGTTCGACCTCCGCGCCGACGCTCGACGGGAGCGAGGAGAAGATGAGATCGACGTCGTCGGGTACCGAATCCGGGTCGGTGGCGCGGACTTCTAACCCAGCCACGTCCTCGGGAATCGGGGAGTCGACACGCCACTTGGCAGCGTCCTTGTATGTCTCGCCAACGCTTGCGTCGCTGGCCGTCAGTGCTGCGATTTCGAACTCGGGGTGGGGGTCGAGCAGTTGGATAAGTCGCTGCCCGACTGCGCCAGTCGCACCGAGCACACCTACGCGTACAGTCATCGCTTGACACACGGCTGTGGGTGGTCAAAACAGTTTGGATACGAAAGCGGTACCGCTGCCTTCGTAGGATTACTCGACCTCGGTGTCCTCGAAGACCCATTCGATGACGCGGGCCTCGACAAGGTCCCGCTCCTCGACGTAAGGGTCGTCGCGGTTCGCCAGCGTCTCCTCGGCTTCGGCGCGCATCTCCGCTTCGATCTCCGTGTGGTCCGGCTCGTCCCGGATGTCGTTCAGCAGCGCTTCGAAGTCCTCCCGGAGGTCGAAGGAGGCGCGGGCGGCGTTACACCGGGACAGCGGACTCATCCCGGTCTCTAACACGAGGTCCCGCACCGTCTCCCAGTCGGAGTCACAGAAGTAGATTGACACCTCGCCGACGATGTCCTGCCAGGCGATGGGGTCGGCGTGCTTGAGCAGTGGGACCGCCCGCGGAGGCAGGTCCAGACGGGTCTTCGTGTCGGGATTCCCGCACAGACAGCAGGCCTTCTCTGTTTTCCCCGTGTACATGTGAGACAGTTGGGTCGGACGTATTTGGACCCATCGCAGGAGGGCGGTAACTGGCCGGCTATACCGGAATGAACTCGGGGTCCACGTCGTTCAGGCGGTCAGTGTTCGAGACAAACTGGTAGAAGTCGCTGTAGAGGTCCGTACACTTCCCGTCGGCGTCGTAGCGGAGCGTGTGCCAGTCGGCGACGACCGCGCAGTAGCGCTTCGCCCGCGTGAGCGCGACGTTCAACCGTCGGGGGCCGTCGACCGGTCGCCCGAGGAACCCGACGTTCCCGGCTGCGTTGCTCCGGACGAGCGAGAGGACGATGGCCGTTCGTTCACCGCCCTGAAACGAGTCGATAGTGTCGACGGTGACGCTGTCCGCATCGTCAGTACGCTCCGTGAGTGTTTCACGAATGCGAGACACTTGTGCGCTGTACGGTGTGATGACGCCAATCTCCTCGGCGGGCACGTCCGACAGCAGGTCCTGAACGAGATGTGCGACCAGTCTGGCTTCGGTGGGATTCGATTTGGAGTGACCGACCGTTTCGACCCGGCCGCCGACATTGTACCCCTCGATTGCCGGCCGGTCCGCAAGCGGGTCGATGGCCCGGCCGTTCCGCAGTGTCCGGTCGTAGAACCGCCGGTTCGGGAAGTACGCGATGTCCCGGTGCATCCGGTATTGGGTCTGGAGCTGGAGGCCGACGCCGTCGTAGACGCCGCCGTCGGAGTAGAGATGCTCGAACAGCGAGTGGCCGTAGCTCGACGCCGGCGGTTCGTCGCTCGCGCTGTAGGGCGGGAGCTGTCGGTGGTCGCCGGCGAGCACGGCGCGGTCGGCCCGGACCAGCGGGATACACGACGCCGCGCAGGTCGACTGCGTCGCCTCGTCGAGCACGACCAGGTCGAATTCCCGGGCGAGCGTGGCGGCGCTGTTGTTCGTCACCGCCACCACGTCGGCCCGTCCGGGTACGTCGCCGTAGGCCCGCCGGACGACGCCGTTCGACGACTGGCCCGCGTTCACGCGGTCGAGGGTGTAGTCGCCGTCGCCGTGCTGGCCGTACGCGTGCAGCGACTGCGGGTCCACCGTGTCATCCGTCGAGGACCCTGCCACGAGATTGTCGACGGCCTGGTTCGAGTCCGCACATACCAGCACGTCTTCACCGGCCTGTGCGGCCCGCCGGACGATTTCGACCAGCGTCCGAGTTTTCCCGGTTCCCGGCGGGCCGTGGATACAGAACAGGTCGTCGGCCAGCAGCGCGTGCTCGACGGCCAGTTGCTGCTCCTGATTCAGTTCCCCGTCGAACTGGTCGCTCCGGGCGGCCGCCCCGTTCGAGAAGGTTATCGGCCGGTCGCCGGCGAGCACGTCCCGGAAGCGGTGGTCAGACAAGGCCTCGACCGCCTCCCGTTCGCGGTCGAACGGAACGGGGTTGAGCAATGCTGTGAGTCCGTAGGTGGCGTCACCGTCGGTGAGCGCGCTTTCCAGTGTCGTCGCCCCGTCGACCTCGGCCCAGTTCACCGCGAGCCAGACCGACCGCCCGCGGATACGCTCGACCGTCGCCGCGACCGGGAACGGGCCGGTCGCTCGGGACCCGTCCACGTCGTGGACCAGCACCTCGTTCCCCTGGTGGATGCCGAAGACGGATTCCACGACGAAGGCCCAGTCGCCGCTCCATTCGGCGGCGACGTCGGCGGGCGGATCGACGCGGAACCGGTAGGTTCCGTCGTCCCTCCCTCGTACGTGGAGTTCGGGAACCGCGTCGCCACCGGCCTCGTACACCTCGCCCGGCGAGCGCCGCTCGGCCCGTTCTCGGTTGTGCTGGCGAGTCGCTTCGCGTTCGCGTTCGACGTGTGTACGCAACCCGTCAATCAGCTCCGCCGACGGGATTGGATTCCGCGGCGGTTCGCTGTCGTCTATCGGTGAGTCGTAGGAGGGCGGGTACGTCTCCGGGACGTAGTCGGAGTGCCAGAAGCGGATCCGGTCGGCGAGTCCCGTGGCCCCGAAGTCGTCCGCGTCGACGAAGTCACGTTCGCCGTCGCGCTCGAAAACGAATATTCCGCCGTGAAGGGAGTGGTCGATGAAGGCGACGAACTCGCCGGTGAGCCGCGCCGAACCCGGTTCGTGCAGCGGGATGCACACCCAGTCCTCCTCGGGGTGGGCGAGTCCGTCGTGGTGGCTCGCGAACTCGGCGACGGGCCGTGCGGGGATGACATCGCCGCGGTCGTCGAGGGCGTCGTCATCGGGGACACACAGCGTGGCGTCGTCGAGGTCGAAGGACCCGATGACGTGGTCGAACAGGAGCGACATCTACCCCCGATTGTGCCCCGCTGTCGTAAAACAGTACGGCCCACCCCGACAGCCCGTCACACCGGACAGGAACGTTTTAATCGCCGGACCGGCCACACATCGGTATGGATACCGCCGAGCGACTCGATCTGGTGACGAAACACACCACAGAGGTCGTCACCGAAGACGAACTGCGAACGCTGTTCGAGGAGAGCGACCCGTCGGCGTACATCGGCTACGCGCCGACCGGCGAGATGCACATCGGTCACTTCACGACGATGCGGAAGCTCGCGGACTTCCTGCGGGCCGGCGTCGACGTGACAGTCCTCATCGCTGACTTGCACGCCCACCTCGACGACAACAAATCGCCGTTCGACCTGCTTGATGCCCGCTCGGCCTACTACGAGACGGCCATCGAGGGTATGATTGAAGCAGCCGGCGCGGACCCCGAAGACGTGACCTTCGTCCGCGGGACCGACTTCCAGCTCGACGAGGACTACACGCTCGAGATGTACCGGATGGCTGCCGAGACGACCATTTCGCGGACCCAGCGCGCCGCCAGCGAGGTCGTCCGCGAGTCCGACAGCCCGAACCTCGGCGGGCTCATCTACCCGCTGATGCAGACGCTCGACGTGAAGGCACTCGACGCCGACATCGCCTACGGCGGCGTCGACCAGCGCGGCATCTACATGCTCTCCCGCGAAATCCTCCCGAACCACGGCGGCGAGTCGCCGATTTGCCTGTTTGCCCCGCTGTTGTCGGGCCTTTCCGGCGGCAAGATGAGCGCCTCCGACGAAGCGTCCAAGGTGAACCTCACCGACAGCCCGGCCGAGGTCGACGAGAAAATCGGGCAGGCGTACTGCCCGGCCGGCGAGGTCGAGGAGAACGGCGTGCTGGAATACCTCAATCATCTCGTCTTCCCGGTTCTGGACGTCCGCGGCGAGTCCTTCGTCGTCGAGCGCCCGGAGGAGTACGGCGGCGACCTCACCTACGAGAGCTACGACGAGGTCGAAGCGGACTTCCTCAGCGGCGAACTCCACCCCGCCGACCTGAAGCCGTCCGCCGCGGGCGCGATATCGGACGTTATCGACCCGGTTCGGGAGCGACTGGCCGACGAGGACGAACTCCTCGCCGAGGCCTACCCGGAAAAGTACGGCGCGGAGTGACGCGGTCGTCCGATGCCACCCTCTGACCCGAGCGCCGACAGCGACGACCCGGCGCGCTCGCGGGCCGCCGTCCGCCGGACGTACGAGGACATCGGCGACCACTTCTCGAAGACCCGGGAGTACGCCTGGCCGGAGGTCGAATCGTTCGTCGACGGGTCCGGCAGTGTTGGGACGGCGCTCGACGTCGGCTGTGGCAACGGCCGCCACGCGGAACTGCTCGCTGGGGTCGCTGATCGCGTCGTCGGACTCGACGCCAGCCGCGCGCTCCTGCAGGCGGCGACCGACCGCGTCGGCGATAGCGTGGCGCTGCTGCAGGGCGACGCGACCCGACTCCCGCTCGCTGCCGGGGCCGTCGACCTCGCGGTGTACGTCGCAACACTGCACCACCTGCCGTCGCAATCCGCCCGCCGCGCCAGTCTGAGCGAACTGGCCCGCGTGCTCGCGCCGGGCGCTCGGGCGCTCGTCAGCGCGTGGAGTACGGCCCACGACAGCTTCGACGCCGACCCTGACGCGGACGAAGGCTTCGACACGACTGTCGACTGGACGCTCCCCGGCGGGGAGACGGTCCCGCGGTTCTACCACATCTACGCGCCGGCCGAGTTCGAGCGCGATGTCGCCGACAGCGACCTCCGACTCGTCTCGATGGAGCTGTCAAGCGGCAACTGTTACGGGGTTGTCGAGCCAGAAGGGAAACGCACTTAATTGCCTTCCATCTATGGACGTGTACGTTCGCACTCGGGCGAAACACAGTCCATCTGGTCTGTGTCCGCACGAGTGAGCGTGCGGCAGTGGTGAGCGGTTCCGACGGAATCGCGAGGCACGCCGTGAAGACGCGAAGCGATGAGCGGCGGTGGTCTAGTGGTAGGACCTGAGCCTTCCAAGCTCATGGCCCGGGTTCAAATCCCGGTCGCCGCATCCTGCGAGGAACGGACGTGACGAGCGGATGCTGTACGGAGGGATTTGAATCACGCGAGACGAGTGCAACGAGTCTCGCCATCGGGTTCAAATCCCGGTCGCCGCATTTTGCTGTGAGTACAACCGCGAACAGCAAATGCTGTACAGAGGGATTTGAACTACGGAAATCCGAGCGACAGCGAGGATTTGCAGTCGAGTTCAAATCCCGGCCGCCGCATTCTGTGTCAGCAAAAACGATCAGCCGAGGCGTTATCAGGCGTTTTGAACTTCGTCGACGTCTCGCAGCCATCTTCGTAGCTCCCAGACGCCGTCACTCCGGTTCGACGGCAGCCTCCTCAAACTCCGCCCAGTCGTCGCCCATCCACTCCTGGAGGCGGTCGGTGACGCCGGCGAAGTCTTCCCCATCCTCGAAGGACTCGACGACGACCCAGCCGTCGCCGTCGCGGTCGTAGCCGAGGCTGTAGCCGCGGTCGCCGTCGATGATAACGACGAACGCGGCTACCACGTCGAGGTCGGGGAAGAACCCGACTGGCGCGAAGCCGTAGTCGTCGTGCTGGGCTTCGAGGGCCGAGATCTCGCTCGTCGAGAGCGGTCTGTCCGGCAGCGAGTCCGTCAGTTCGGTCATTACGTCGCAGTCGTGGGGAGAGGATTGAAAGCGTTTCGAGCGGGGCGCGACCGGGGAACCTCAAAGTGTGAGTCGGACATAACTTCGGCCAACATTGAAGTATTATCATGACTTTTGTTAACATGGAGCTTCCTACGCTCCCGGCGGGAACGACCGTCGTACCATCCGGGATTGGCATCGGCGGACGATCATCGCCGGTGGAGACTGGCCACTCCACCGGCCACGTATCGCTTTGGAACTAACGGCAGACGGAGCAGCTGACACCTCACCCCCACCCCCACCCACACCCCCACCCCTTTCCCTGCTCCCGATTTTCGAGGTGGTTTCGATGTACCAGTCCATACGTTGACCTGATAGGGCCGGCGAGGGCCGGAGGGATTTTCTGCCAGTACGCGTAGCGTCGGGTATGGACGCCGCGCGGCTCCCCGGGACCAGCGGACCCGAGCAGATAGTCGCGCACGTCGACATGGACTGTTTCTACGCCGCCTGCGAACAGCGGCGGGAGCCGGCACTCAGAGGCGAGCCGCTCGTCGTGGGGATGGGCTACGAGAACGGCGCGACCCACGGGGCCGTCGCGACAGCGAGCTACGAGGCGCGGGCGTACGGCGTCGAATCGGCGATGGCGATTTCTGAGGCGCTGGAGCGGCTCCCACGGAAGGTCGACGCCGTCGAGGACCCGGCTCTCGATGTCGAGGATGCTGGGTTCTACCGCCCGGTCGAGATGGACTTCTACGAGTCCGTCGCCGCGGATGTCCGGGACATCCTCCATGCAGAAGCGGACGTCGTCCGCGAGGTGAGCATCGACGAGGCGTATCTGGATGTGACCGAACAGGTCTCCTGGGAGACCGTCGAGTCGTGGGCACAAGACCTGAAAGACACCATCGAATCGGAGGTGGGCGTGGCGGCGAGCGTCGGCGTCGCGCCGACGATGAGCGCCGCGAAGGTGGCCAGCGACCGGGACAAGCCAGACGGTCTAGTCGTCGTCGAGCCCGGGGCTGTCCGGGAGTTCTTTGATGACCTCCCCGTCGAGGACGTCCACGGCGTCGGCCCGGTCACCGCCAGAGAACTCGATTCGCTCGACATCCAGACGGCGGGAGACCTCGCAGCCGCCGACCCGGAACTGCTGGCCGACCGCTTCGGCGAGCGCGGCCGCGAGATACGACGCTACGCCCGCGGCGAGGACGAGCGGTCGGTGACTCCGAAAGGCGACCCCAAGAGCCTCTCGCGGGAGTCCGCGTTCACCGACGCGACGGCCGAGATGGAGGCCAAGTGTCGACAGGTTCGCACCCTCGCCGACGCTGTCGCCGACCGCGCACAGCGAAAGGGCGCGCGCTACCAGACCATCGGCATCAAGGTCGTGACGCCGCCGTTCGACGTGAACACGCGCGCCCGGTCGCTCCCCGGCCCGGTCGAGGAGCCCGACCTTGTCAGGCGCGTCGCGCTGGACCTGCTCGGTGAGTTCGACGACGACCCGGTGCGGAAGGTCGGTGTCCGCGTCTCGAACCTTGATTTCTCGGCCGGCGAGCAGGCCAATCTGGACGGGTTCAGCGGCGACGCTGGAACCGAGGAGACGACCGATAGCTCCGTCGCCGACAACAGCTCGGAGACGGCTAAAGAACAGGACGAGGAAGGACAGGTCGGTCTCGGAACGTTCGGTGACAGCGAGGTTGCCGGAGATGCGATAGATGAAGATGGAGACCCCGCTGACACTCACATTTCACTCCCGCCCGGCCAGACCACGCTCGCGGATTTCTAATACTGTCGGCTGTAACTATTTCAAGATAATCGCCACCCCGAGGTGACGAAATTCTTCACAGGCTTACAGCCGGCAGTATAAGGGCTCTCAGGCGACACCGTGTTCCAGATTCTCCAGGAGTTTTCCGACGAACAGACCGGCTCGCGGTGAGATAGTGTCGTCTGCTGGGACCGCTGTCGGATGCGCGGCCAGCGTGTCGACGAACCGCTGGCTGTGGGTCATCGCGTGTAACATATCGACTACGTCGACCACCAGCCCCTCGTCGCTGGTATCCATCCCGGCGTACCGCTCCTTCTCGGCCTCGGAGTAGGTGATCGTCCAGGCCGGCCCGCCGGCGGCCGTGACGATGTCGTCGAGCGGAGCCACTTCCAGCGGGCCGTCGTCACTCCCGACGTACACGGTTCCGTCCTCGACGAACGTCTCGTATCTGTCCATGGACAGCCCCACCGAACGAGTGTGTCAAGGTCTCCCACCACAATAGCCGTTACCCCGTCTCGGGCTGACTGGCACCGCTCACAGTCTGTTTCGCGTTCGCATCTCGCCGTACCCGGGACACCGCCGGTCAGCACAACCGGTTTACAACTGTCGTTTGTCAGGGAAGATATGGTTGAGTTCGGACCACGCGACCGCGAGGCGGTCTACAAGTCCATCTACTCGCGACGGGATATCAGACGATTTTCCGCGGACTCCGTTCCCGATGACGTTCTGACACGTATCCTTGATGCCGCACACAACGCGCCCAGCGTCGGGTTCTCGCAACCGTGGGATTTCGTCGTGATCGAGGACGAACAGACGAAGTCAGCGGTCGCCGCGATTGCCGAACGGGCGATAGCCGCCGCACGCGAAGGCTACGAGGAGCCGCGCAAATCGGATTTCGGCCAGTTGAAACTGGAGGGGATAACCGATGCCCCGGTGAATATCTGTGTTACCTGTGACCCCACTCGCGATGCGCCACACGTCCTCGGCCGGAATACGATGCAGCGAATGGACGTCTATTCGACGTGTCTCGCCGTACAGAACCTCTGGCTCGCTGCCCGTGCCGAGGGCATCGGTGTCGGCTGGGTCTCGTTTCTGTATCCCCACGAACTCCGTGCGGTGTTGAACATTCCACACCACGTTCAGCCTGTGGCCTACCTCTGTGTCGGCTACCCGGAAGACGGCTTCCCTGCTGAACCGGTACTGCAACGGGAAGGCTGGCGTAGTCGCATCGACAGAACGGAACTGGTCCATTACGACGAGTGGGACCCCAGTCGGACGCCCGAAACGAAGTCATAGCGGCGTCGGTAACCGAAGCCCGATAGCACACGAGAATTTGAAGCCCGAGCG
This sequence comes from Haloarcula amylolytica JCM 13557, assembly GCF_000336615.1. Classification (GTDB taxonomy): domain Archaea; phylum Halobacteriota; class Halobacteria; order Halobacteriales; family Haloarculaceae; genus Haloarcula; species Haloarcula amylolytica. The sequence goes on along the minus strand of NZ_AOLW01000017.1, from coordinate 4,776 downwards.
AACGAAACCTCGGACTGGCTTCGAACTGTTTGCCTTGCGTCCAGACCTGTTCCATAGCTGATGGGCGTCTGACGGAGAGTTATGGGGCCTGCGCGTCTCATTCGTGACAGAAACGCATGGCAGAGACCGAACAGATAACTGTCGCGACGACGAGCGCGGGGCCGGGTGGGACCGGGGAGCCGGGCGAGACCGTCAATCTCCCGGTGGTGGAACTGCTGACCGGCCGGGGGTTCATCACCGGCAAGAGCGGGTCCGGGAAGTCGAACACGGCGAGTGTCATCGCCGAGAAACTGCTGGACAACGGGTTCGGCCTGCTTATCGTCGACATCGATGGCGAGTACTACGGTCTGAAAGAGGAGTACGAGATCCTCCACGTCGGCGGCGACGAGGAGTGTGACATCCAAGTCACCGAAGACCACGCCGGCAAGATCGCCTCGCTGGCGCTGGAACAGAACGTCCCGATCATTCTGGATATCTCGTCGTTCCTTGACGAAGAGGAGGCAGAGACGCTGCTGACCGAGGTCGCCAAGCAACTGTTCGCCAAGGCGAAAAAGCAGAAACAGCCGTTCCTGATGCTCGTCGAGGAGTGTCACGAGTGGATGCCCGAGAAGGGGTCGATGGGCGAGGTCGGGAAGATGCTCATCAAGATCGGAAAGCGCGGCCGGAAACACGGGCTCGGTATCGTCGGCATCAGCCAGCGCCCGGCCGACGTGAAGAAGGACTACATCACCCAGTGCGACTGGCTGGTCTGGCATCGGCTGACCTGGAACAACGACACGAAAGTGGTCGGGCGCATCCTCGACAACCAGTACGCGGACGCCGTCGAGGACCTGGACGACGGGGAGGCGTTCATGATGAACGACTGGGCCGAGCAGGTCAGCCGGGTCCAGTTCCACCGCAAGCAGACGTTCGACGCCGGCGCGACGCCCGGCCTCGACGACTTCGAGCGCCCGGAACTCAAGTCCGTCAGTGACGACCTCGTCTCCGAACTGGAGACCATCAGCGAGGAACAGCAGGAGACGGAGAACCGCATCAAGGAACTCCGCGAGGAACTGGACAAGAAGAACTCCCGCATCGCCGAACTGGAGGCGGAACTGCAGGACGCACGCGACCTCTCGCGGATGGCCGAGCAGTTCACCGAAGCGATGCTGGACCAGGCCGAGGACTACAACCCCGGCCGGACGGAACAGGAGAAAATGCGCCGCCAGCGCGAGCGGTTCGCCGACTCGTCGGATTCAGATAGCGAGGCAGATGCCGACGGCCCCCGTGACGAGCAGTCCCCGGAGCCGGACGAGACTGCCGACGCCACGTCCGGCGGCGGGTTCGGCGACGCGTTCAGCGCCTTTGCCGAGGACGGGGCCGCGATGAACGGCGGCAGCGCCAGTGACGGTGCGGAGACGAACGGCCACGCCGCAAACGCTGACACAGCGACGAACGGGGCCAGCGCAGACAACGGTGCCGCGGCCGTGTCAGTGAATGGGGTGGCCGATACAGACACGACCGACACCGACGACGAGGACCTGAGAGCAGCCATCGCCGAAGCCGTCGAAGCCGAGGAGTCGAACGGGGCAACTGGGTCCGCTGAAGACGAGTCTCCGTCCGACTTCGACGGTCCTGCCGTCTACGGCGACTTGCGAGCCGACATCGAAGAGTTAGACCGAAAGACCCGCCGAATGCTCGCGTACTACCGCGAGCAAGGCCCCGGAACGCCGCTGAACGCCCACTTCTCGGCCGGCGGCTCCGGCGACCGGACGGCGGCCTACGCGCGAAACAGGGAACTCCGGCTCCGCGAACTGGTCGAACACGTTGGCCGCGGGAAGTACGATTCCCGGCTCGCGGCGCTGGTTCGAGAAGAGAGCGACCGTCGACTCGACGAGGATGAGGTAGAGTCGGTTGTCTCCCGACTCGAATCTGCGTTTCTGGACGGAAACGGCGACTGAAAAGGTAGTACCGCGATAGCGGCGATTTTACAGTAACGGTTCGACGAGGTCTTCGAGCGCCGCACGCGGGTCGTCGGCCTTCGCGACGCCACTCGCCAGCAGAACACCGCTCGCGCCGAGGTCGCTCGCCGAGACGAGGTCCTCGCCGGTCGAGATGCCGGCGCCACAGAGCACGTCCACGTCACCGTTGACGCGGGCGGCGGCGTCGACTGCGCCGGTCACGATGTCCGGATCGGCCTTACTGACAGGCGTGCCGGTGCCGATGAGTTCCGGCGGTTCGACGGCGACGCCGTCGGGGTCGAGCGCGGCGGCCGCACCGATCTGTGCGGGGTTGTTCGCACAGACGATCGTTTCGAGGTCCGCGCGGTCGGCGGCGTCGAGCGCCCCGTCGATGTCCGCCAGTTTGAGTCGGTTCTCGGAGTGGTTCAGGAGCGTGCCGACGGCACCGGCGTCCGCAGCGGCCTCGGCGAGCGTACTGCCGGTGTGGCTGCCGTGCTCGACGGCGCTGACGTGCTGGGCCCACGTCTCGACGCCGGTCTCCGCCACAGCGCCGATCTGTGCGGCCTGTGGCGCGACGGCAACGCGAACGCCGGAATCGTCGCTGACGTCCGCAGCGGCGGTCGCTACTTCCACTGGATCACAGGGGTACGCCTTCAGATTGACAAGGACGAACATACGAAACGCACCGGCTGCTGTGGGGAAATAGGTTGCGAAGCCGCCGTTTGGCGTGCCTACTACTGCGCCGTCGTTCCATCTCGATCCACCGCTCGGGGATGACAATTATTACGCTTCGGCCGAGACAAGAAACGAGACAAGCCGTGACAGCAGGGGATGACGACACACCGACCGTTCTGATAGTTGAAGACGAGCAACATCTGGCCGATCTGTACACCGATTATTTGTCCGACCAGTATCACGTTCAGACGGCCTACAGCGGCGAGGAAGGACTGGAACTGCTGTCGCCCGACATCGACGTGGTGCTGCTTGACCGCCGGATGCCGGTCGTCTCCGGCAACGAAGTGCTCGCACAGATAGAGGAGAAAGGCCTTCGATGCCGCGTCGCGATGGTCACCGCTATCGACCCCGACTTCGACATCATCGAGATGCGCGTCGACGACTACCTCGTCAAGCCGGTCACTCGCGACGACCTTCTGGAGGTCGTCGATCGGCTGTACAAGATCCGGGAGTACAACGACAGACTCCGGACACTCACGTCGAAAAAGCTCAAGCGCAACGTCCTCCGCGTCGAGAAGACCGACCGGGAACTGGAAGATAGCACGCGGTATCAGGAACTCCAAGACGAGATCGAGCGCATCTCGTCGAACGTCGAGTCGCTCGCGGATGAACTCGACGTCGAGAAAGACGACCTCCAGCTGTAACCTAGTCCTTCCGCTTCACGACATCGCCGAGCGTGTACTCGCCGTCGCTGCTGCCGCCGGACCACTCCGTCTCGTCGGCACTGCCACCGGCGCTCAGCGAGATGTCGAGCGCGCTCTCGAGCTTCTTCTGGACGTCGTCGCTGGGCAGGGAGTTCCCCTGTTCGAGCTTCCGAATCAGGCTCGCCTTCTCGTTGAGTTGCTTGGCGAGTTCCTCCTGGCTGAGTCCTTGGGACTCCCGACCCTTGCGGATCCGGTCGTGGTAATCCTGTGCGATCTCGTCCATCTCGTCGAACATATCCCGACGGCGGCCACCGGACCCGCCACCACCCGAGGAACTCGACGAGGAGGACGAATTCGACGACGATGACGAGGAGGACGACGTCGAGTACTTCGTCGACGTGGACGACGTCTCCTCCGTCTTGACCTCCGTGCCGAAGTCGGTACACTCGTCACAGACGTCGAGTTCGGCTCCCTCGATTTTGACGCGGTTCGGAGACGAAACCTCCGTCCCGCACATCTCGCACTGAACCATACCGACGGCTTGGACGGGGCGCGGTTTGAATGTTACCCTGCGCACGCTGGCGCTGGGAATCCTGTTCTCACGTAGACAGGCTTCCTGTTTCGATGACGTGACTTGCAGACATTTGCTGAAGATCAGCGGTGTCCGTAGCGGTCACAGTCTCCACAGGCGTTGATTCGGGCCATCCCAGCCCTAGTTCAGAAAACCCCCTTTGCAAGACGTTCATCGCTGCATTCGCATCCCTATCTGTCTCAAACCCACATGATGGACAGGAGTGTTCCCGGACCCAGATGGACTTCGATGACTCCACACCACACACCGCACATTCTTTTGTCGTCCCTGCTGCTTCGACCTGCACAACGTGCGTACCGTACACATCGCCCTTGTATTCAAGCAAAGTGATAAACTGTCGCCACGCCGCATCCTGCTTGTTCCGACCGTTTCCATCCGCTCGAAGCATACTCTGAACGTTCAAGTCCTCCACAAACACGGCATCGTACTCCTTGACGAGCCACGTCGTTATTTTGTGCTGGTAGTCCAGTACTTTCCGGTGGATGTCGCGTTTGGCCTTCGCCACTTCGACTCGCTGATTCTCGTAGTTGTTCGACCCATGTTCTTTCCGCGAGAGTTTGCGGTGCGCACGTCGGAGTCGTTCGTATTCGCCTTCGAGATCGAGCTAATCCACGGTCTTCCCGTCGCTGGTATGGATGTAGTTCAAGATGCCGAGGTCAATACCCACGCTGTTGCTCGGGTTGAGTGAGTCCACATCGGGCTTCTCGGGCAAGTTAGCGTCGTCGATTTCCAACCCAAAGGAAACGAACCACTCACCGGTAGTCTCTTTCTTCCTTTACTCAGCTTTGCACGTTGAAGTGGTAGCGTGACGTAGGCGTTGACAAAGAAGGATGATGCCGATCACGGACTTCCTTTCGTGTACGCG
>NZ_AOLW01000016.1 GCF_000336615.1 Haloarcula amylolytica JCM 13557 | reverse complement strand
AACGATGACCGAGGCGTTGATGACCTCATGGAAGAGATCGATCATCTCTTTGTTCACTCAACTGCTGAAGCTAACGTGCAAAGCTGAGTTCCTTTATTGAGGAACCAGCAGGGATTGGACGGGAGTACCGTATTTTGACCCATCCGACTTTGCTGAAGCGAACGTACGCAAACCCGTCTTGGCCCCTCTTTTCATCGAGGTCGAAACCAGACTGGTTGTACGTCACGCTCCGGTAATCGGTGGGTGCTTGCCGTTTGAGACGACCAACGGTGTGCCCGTTCTCTTTTTGTTTACGAAGGTTCGAGAGGTTGCGGTGGAAGCGGGCAACGGTAGCTTGCGCGGCTTTCGAATACGTTTCCGCGAACACTGGCCATTTTTGCTTCCACTCAGGGAGTTTGTTGTTCTGGTCGAACTCACTCGGCTTAGCATCCACGGGGCTGTTCGTGTAGTCCCATCGGACGTGGTTGTATAGTTGGCGATGAATATTTACCTGATGTTCCAGTTCGTCCGCTACCCCTTCTGTCGGATAGGCACGGTAGCGGTAACTGTGTTCCATCGCTATCCTTGATTGTCGACATGTTTATTTAATGGTTTGTGACATGGAGTTTCGGCTTCATCCCCGTTCATGGTGTGTCGGGGGATTCGCCACGCTGATCAGTATAAATAGTGCACTGGTCGTTCTCAGCGGGATGCCGGTCCGTCAATTGCTGAACCGATGTTCAGTCGAGCGCCCGCATCGCGTGGTAGAACCGCTGTGCGGCGGTGACGTGGCCGACGACGGCGAACACGACCAGCAGCCAACCGACCAGCGTCAGGCCGGCCAGCGCGGTCGGGACGAACGCTGCGATGCCCGTGACAACGCCGACGAGCGCAAGCCGGTCGGCGCGACCGAGCAGGCCGCCGTACACGCGGTCGAGGCCGACCGCCTGCGCCTGGGTCCCGAGATAGGAAGTCATCAGAACGCCGGTGACGGCGGCGATGCCCAGTTCCCACTGGCTCACGCCGGCGGCGAGGCCGACGATGATACCGATGTCGGCGTAGCGGTCGAGGACGTGGTCCAGCAGATCGCCGCCCGAAGACGCGACGTTCAGCTCACGCGCGAGCGCGCCGTCAACGAGGTCGAGCCAGCCGTTCAAGAAAACGAGGACGGCCCCGCCGAGATACAGCAGGGGTTCCCGCGCCGCGACGGCGTACACCCCGCCCGCTCCGAGGGCCAGCAGGAACGCGATGACGCTGACGCCGTTCGGGGAGAGGCCGACTCCTTTGGCGGCGCTGACGAACGGCCCGAGCGCGCGGTCGGCCAGCGGGCGGAACTTGTCGAGCGTCATAGCCAGTCGATGTAGGAGACGGTGCCCGCGCTTGGTTCGCGCTTTCCGTCTACGACCGCCTGGATTTCGCTTGCCACCGCGTCGGGGTCCCGGTCCGTCGTCTCGATTTCGTACACCGATTCCATGCCGTGCTCCTCGACGGCTTCCCCGAGGATGACATCGAGGGCTTCGGACTCCGCGTTCTCGTAGGCCTTCGAATCGTCGTCGCCGCGCTCCCGGAGCCGCTCGACGATGGTCTCAGGGTGGGCTCGCAGCACAATCACGCGGTCCGCCTCGAAGTGATGCGCGAGGTGGGATTCGAACAGCACGTCCTCGTGGCCGTCGAGCCACTCGGACAATTTGTCCAGGTCCGCAACGAGGCTCCCGCGGTCCTCGTCGATACCTGTCGAGAACCCCTCGTCTTTGATGACGTCGTTGAGGTGGAGTACGTCGAGGTCGATATCGAGGTGCTCTGTCGCCGTGGTCTTGCCCGTGCCCGGCGTCCCGGTGACGGCGACTCTCACGCCTCGATCACCTCGATGACCTCGTTCAAGACCGAGACGGCGCGCTCTGTGTCCTCGCGCGTTCCACAGGTGATACGGATGCATTCAGGTAGCCCGAACGAGGAACAGTCGCGGATGATGACGCCCCGCTCCTGGGCGGCGTCCGCGACGGCCGACGCGTCGCCGACCTCCGCGAGGACGAAGTTCCCCGCGCTGTCCCAGGTCGGCGCGTCGAGTTCCGCGGAGAGGTACTCCCGAGCCCACGAAGCAGTTTCGACGGAGCGTTCGACGTGCTCGTCGTCATCAAGCGCCGCCAGCCCGGCCCGGCAGGCGAGCTCGCTCGCCGAAAAAGGCGTGTTGATGCGGGCGTAGGCGTCGGCCCAGTCCTCGGGGACCACTGCGTAGCCGAGTCGAACGCCCGCGAGCCCGTAGGCCTTCGAGAACGTTCGCAAGAGCGCAACGTCGTCGCGGTCGTCCAGCAACGGCCGCTTACTCGGTCGCTCGGAGAACTCCCCGTAGGCTTCGTCGACGACGACGAGGGTCTGTTCGTCGGTCTCCTCGGCAATCGTCCGGACCGCGTCGGTCGAAAACTCCGCGCCGGTCGGGTTGTGCGGACTGGTGAGATAGACGATGCGCTCGCCGTCGTAGTCTTTCAGGACGGTGTCGGCAGTCTGGGCGAAGTCGTCTGCCTTCGAGAGCGTGTACTCGTTGACCTCGCCGTGGTGATACCGGGCGCTCATCGCGTAGTACGCAAAGCCCGGCGACGGGACGAGGACGTCCTGCCCGGGGTCGAGCATCGCCCGGGCGAGGCAGTCGAGCGCACCGTCGCCGCCGTTGCTCAGCCACACCTGTTCGGGCGTCACGTCCCACATGGCCGCCAGTTCGTCGACGAGGTCGGCGTGGGAGGCCTTCGGATAGGAGTGCATCCGCTCGGCCGCCCCGCGAATCGCTTCGACGGCGTCCGGGCTCGGCCCGTACATGTTCTCGTTCGACGCCAGCTTCACCATGTCGTCCGGGTCGAGACCGAGTTCCCGGGCGACCTCCTCGATGCCGCGACCTGCCCGATAGACAGTGTGAGCGGAGAGGTCCCGTGGTTCCATGGCTGTGCAAAACGGACGGGGCGGCTTAAGCGTGCTCACATCGGGCGTGGCCGTGGCTCCCCAGCCAGACCCGTAGAAATACGCTGGCGGCCACCCGTGTGAAACCCGTCGAGGACGGGTAAGGCACGGAATAGCACGCTCCCCACCGAAGCCCTGTCAGTCAGTGGTAATGAGCGTTACGGTGGATCGCCGTTCAGTCTCGGGACGCCGCCCCCACCGAAAACGGTAACACACCATAGGCCCTGATAGCGTGCAATGCCGCTTCTCATCGATATTCGGAAACTCACGCTCATTACCAGACTCATTCAGGACGGGGCCGAGCAGGTTGCCGATTCGCTGGCGACGCTGGCCGGCGTCGACGCCGCCGTCGAGATCAAGAGCCTCTCGTTCGTCCAGCCGGAGGATATCGCCACCGAAATGGGCGGCGGGAATATTTACAGCGCTCGCGTCCGGCTGACAGAGCCGCCCTACGGCGTCTTCTTGATGACCTTCGAGACCGAGACGGCCGCCGAAATCGCGGAGCTGATGACCGGCTCTAGCGTCGACGACGGGTTCACACAGCTCCACGAGTCCGCGCTGCAGGAGATGTGCAACATCCTCACCTCGGGCTTCATCGACGGCATCGCAAACACGCTGAACGCGACTATCAACATGGGGACGCCGACGGTCGTACAGGACGACGCGGCCGAAATCGCAGACAAGGCCCTCTCGCACGTCCGCCGGGACTCGCTGACAATCGTGCTCGACTCGCTCGTCGACATCAAGGAGAGCGACGTCGCGTTCTCGCTCCGCATCTTCCTCATCCCCGACCCCGGCTCGTTCGTCCACCTCATCGATCAGTTGGACTACGACACGGACCGCGAGACGCACATCTCGGCTGACACAGACGCGGTCAAAGAACTCGATATGTCCGGTGACGCGGACGCCCTCGATGCCTTCGATTCCTCGGAGTAACCATACCGAACCCACGACGTTGAAGGGGGTCGCGTCCAACCGCCGTATATGAGTGTCGTAAACGCGGCTGTCTTCGGGGTGCACCTGATATTCGCCGCGCTGTGGGCTGGAACCGTGTTGTTCATGACCTACGCCGTTCTCCCGACGGCGCTGAACGGCGACTCCTCGCCGGGACCGCTGTTGGCGATTACCGGGAAGCTCAAGACGGTGTCACGGGCGAGCGCGCTGCTCCTGTTTCTGACGGGCGGGCATCTGGCAGCGACCCGCTACACCGCCGAGTCGCTGACGGGGACCGGGCGCGGCCACCTCGTCATCACGATGATCGTCCTGTGGTTCATCCTGGCCGGCCTCGTCGAAGTCGGGGCCTCGAAGCTCAGCGACGGCTTCAATCAGCAGAAGGTGCGCGAACCGGCCCGGAACGCACGCCCGTTCCTGCTTGGAGCGTCCGTTGTGTCGATTCTACTCCTGCTCGACGCCGGCGCGATTCTCGGCCTGTACTGAACGGCCGGCATATCGGTTGCCGATCGCTATGCAGACAGACCTGTATCAGCAGATACAAATCACCATCCGGCATACCGAAACCCAATGTGGCCGTGGGGACATCTCGCCGTCGCCTACCTCGTCTACGTCGTCTACACTCGCCTTGACCCGACCCGTCGCCAGACGGCGGCGACGCTGACCGCGCTGGCGGTGGGGTCGCAGTTCCCGGACCTGATCGACAAGCCCCTCGCCTGGACGTTCGGCGTCCTGCCGTCCGGGCGGTCGCTCGCTCACTCGGTGTTCACTCTCCTCATCCTCGCCGTGGTCCTGCACCGACTCGCCGTCAGATATCGCAGAACGGACCTCTCAAAGGCATTCACCATCGGTGCGTTCGCACACACCTTGACCGACATGAGTCCGACAGCGGTGGCGGGACTGCTCAGCGGTGATCTGACACAGTTCCAGTGGCTTCGCTTTCTCGTCTGGCCGCTTCAGCCACCGCCGCCGTACGCCAATGACACCTCCTTCGTCGAGCAGTTCGCCTCGCTCTCCATCGAGCCGTACGTCCTGTTCCAGTTCGGGCTGTTCGGCCTCGCCATTTCCGTGTGGCTCGCTCACGGTGCACCCGGTTTCGGGGCGGTCACTCGCCGGGGCAAGGCGATGTTCTCCGAACTTGCCGACTAAAGCCGCTCTGCGACGTGGTCCGCACACTTCAGCGCGAGCGCAGCGATAGTCAGCGTCGGGTTCATCGACCCGGCGGTGACGAACACCGACGAGGACGCGATCGAGAGGTTCGCCACGTCGTGGGTCTGCAACTGTGGGTTGACTACGCTCTTTTTGGAGTCAGTTCCCATCCGCGTCGTGCCCATGTGGTGGTACGCCGGCCCGGTGTCCGCCGGCCCGACCGTCCATGAGATGTCGACGCCCAGCTCCGACAGCACGGCGTGTTGAATCTCGTTCGCACGACTGAGCGACCGTTCCAGTCGCTCACCCCACGACCACTGGATGTCCGGAACTGGATTGCCGAGATCGTCTGTCGTCGACGTGTCCAGCGTCACCCGGTTTTCCTTCCGCGGCGGCTGGCCGACCAGCCCGCCCATCGCGATGCTGTTGCCGTAGCTCTCGCGGAGGCTCGACAGCAGCGTGTCGCCCCACTCCTCGCCGGAGAGCGCGAGTTCGACCGGCGACGGGCCGGCGTAGTTCAGAAACTCCAGTTTGAGGGGTGACAGCGCTTCGTCGGTGGCCCCGATCACCGTCTCGCCGTCCGCGACGCGCTCGACTGCCTGCCCGGGGTCGTCGTAGAACTGGTGGCACTCGCTCGTGAGAAAGCCGACGTGGTTCTGGCGCGTTTCTCGGTCGAGGGTGCCGCCAGCGCCGGCAAACAGGTGGTCCATGAAGTAGTGGCCGACCAGTCCCGAACTGTTCGCCAGCCCCTCGGGGTGGTCTTCGCTCGTCGACAGCAAGAGGAGCCGCGGCGTCTCGACGCCGCCCGCCGCGATGACGAACTCGCGGGCCGTCTGGCGATGTTCGGTCCCGTCCGGCGTCGCGTAGACGGCCGCCTCGACGCGCCCGTCGGCGTCGGTCACGAGGCGCTGGACCGGCGCGCGGTCGATGACGCGTGCCCCCTCGGTTTCGGCGTCCTCGATGTGGACGCTGGCGTCGTATTTCGCGCCGGAGGGACAGACCGGCTGGCAGGTCCCGTAGCCGACGCATGGCCCCCGGCCGTCGTACGGCTCGGAGTTCCGAGCGTTGGGCACGGAGTGCATCGTGATGCCCAACCGTTCGCAGGCCTCGGCGAACAGTGAGTCGCTGTACGACGGGGGGAAGCCATGCATCGGGTACTCGCCGTCTCGCGGTGGTGCGAAGGGGTTGTCCGCGTCGCCGGCGACCCCCATCGCTCGCTCGGCGTCGGCGTAGTACGGCCGCAGGTCGTCGTAGCTGATCGGCCACGCCGGGTCGTCGGTGTCGTGGCTCCCGTCGAAATCCGACGGGTGCAACCGCATCACCATCCCCTGCCAGTGCAGCGTCGACCCGCCGACCCCTTTCACTCGCGAGATATTCAGCGGGTAGTACCGCTCGCCGCTCGCACTGAATGCGTCGCGGTCCCCGCCCATCTCCCAGACAGAGCCGTGGTCGCCGGGCCGGATCGCCTGTTCCATCTGCTGCTCGCGCTTCGACCTGTCGAACCGCGGCCCGGCCTCCAGCACGACCACGTCGCGACCGTCGCTGGCGAGTTGGCTCGCGACGAGTGCCCCTGCCGGCCCGGCCCCGACGACACAGACATCCGCCCGCTCGGACGGCTCCCGGTCCATTTCAGCAGGAGTTAGGTAAGCCTAAACTTATACGTTGGCATCTCAGGCGCTGTGGATGGTGTGATTCAGTTCGGTCGCTGCAGCGGGTCTCGCGGGATTCGAACCACGGTCGGACGTGCTCGCTCCACTGCGCGCGACCTCCCTGATTAGAATCCCGCCATGCCGGTTCAGTCACAGACTTGCTTCGCTCGTCGGTTCCCTGCACGGGCGTGGCGGGACTGAGCGAAACCGAAGGTTTCGCGAGGGTCGCCACGGCCGCGAGTGTGTTTCGAGCGGACGCGAGAAACCACGAGCGGGCGTGGCGGGATTCGAACCGGACCGAGACTCGCTCCGCTCGTCTCGTAGGGTTCGAATCTCCGGGCCGTTTTCACGGCTCGCTGTCGCTCGCCGGAAAACGGGCGTGGCGGGATTCGAACCCGCGTTCTAGGGGTTAGGAACCCCTCGCCCTGGTCCACTAGGCCACACGCCCTATCGGGTGGTCGATTGAGCGGTGAAAAATCCTTTCGTTATCACTACAGACCGCTGAAAACGGAGAAGTGGTCGAGATTACGTCTCGGTTTCCGTCGCCGTCTCGGTCGACTCGGCCGAGTCCACGGTAGACGCGTCGGTCCCCTCTGCAGCGCCGCCGTCACGCATCTCTTCGAGTTCCTGCTCGACTTCTTCGCGCCCTTTCTGGAACTCGCCCATGGCTTCGCCGGTCGACCGCGCTAGTTTCGGAATCTTGTTCGCGCCGAACAGCAGGACGGCGATGAGGAGGATGACCATCATCTCCGTCGTCCCGGGCATCCCCGGGAACAGTACTCCGGATGTCCCTAACATTGTATCCGAAGGTTACGTGGTTGCTATTATAACCTTTTTGCTCAGGACGGCCTGGCAGGCGAGTCACTGCCGTCGAGACCGACTCTCCAGTACTGTCTGGCGTGGGCAGCAGACAGACCGGTAGTCATAACCGAGCTGTGGCCGCTTGGTCTGTCGAAACGGCCTCGCCGGGAACCGACGGTGAGGCCTGACACAGGAGGAGTGGGGCAATGGGTGTGGCTCGGAAGCGGCAACACGAGGTATTCGGTCTCTGACTTCCCGGTGTCACTGGCTTGGGTTGGCACGTCGACAGATACACCGCAGCATGTCCACGGGACTGAGTCGATAGCTGGGGCTGTTCAGGTGACACGATTTCCGTGGCCATGTCCGGCGTCGGGTTTGCCTGCGTGCGGGTTCGCACCCGCAGTACCGGCTACACGGTCCTGTCAATTTATTATATTCTGGTTAAGCCACTGCTCATACTGTCGGCTGTAAGTCTGTGAAGAATTTCGCCCGGGGTGAGGAATATCTTGAAATAGTTACAGCTGACAGTATCACCAGCCACAGCGCCGGGCAGGTGCACTCTCCGCCCGGGGATATAACTACCGTCGGGCGCTCAGAGAGACCAGATGCCGGCCGATAGTCACACGATGGAAGTCAGGAGCGGGGAAGAGGTAACAATTCGACCGATCAAACCGGTCGGAGAGGACGTCGTTCGGGTCGATATCGAGGCTGACGGGGTGTGGCGACTCGATATCACGCGCGAGGGCGAAATCGCAGACATCGTCACGACCCGCGACGCGGACGGGACACTCGCGGACCGCGAACTGCCGGAGTGGATCGACGAGGTCACGGCGAAGTTCGCGCAGTTCTGATTCGGGACTCGTCCGCGTCGGAAAGGGTTTTATCTGCCACGACCCAGGTCGCCAGTATGGTCTCAGTCGGAGACGCTGCACCCGATTTCACGGCACCGATCGCAAACGGCGACGTTGACGAGATAACGCTGTCCGAGGCGCTCGACGACGGGCCTGTCGTGCTCGCGTTCTTCCCGGGCGCGTTCACCAGCGTTTGCAGTCACGAGATGAACTCGTTCCAGGACCGACTCGACGAACTCACCGAGGCGGGGGCGACGCTGTACGGTGTCAGCATCGATACGCCGTTCTCACAGAACGCGTTCCGTGACGAACTGGGACTCGAGTTCGACCTCGTCAGCGACTCCGGGCGCGAAATCGTCGACGCCTACGACATTTCGATGGACTTCGAGGCGCTGGGCGTTCCGAACGTCGCCAAGCGGGCCGTCTTCGTTATCGACGAAGACCAGGAAGTCACGTACGCCTGGGTCAGCGACGACCCTGGCGTCGAACCGGACTACGACGAAGTCATCGACGCCGCCACCTGATCGCGCCGGTGGGGGATTTTTCGCTGTGGGTCGTCTGGGATGTGGTATGAGCGTTGACAACGACGACACCGGCGGCCGTATTTACGACCCCGAGGCAGACCACGCGTTCCCGGACGGGCGACTGAACGCAGTTCTCGACACCATCACGACTGACGAGGAGATCCAGGCGTATCTCGAAGCCCAGAACATCAACCCCGTCGCGCGCAAACAGTACAACGACCACGGCGCGAAACACATCGGTATCGTTCGGAACCGAGCGCTGTGCCTGTATGACCTCCTCAAGCAGGGCGGCGTCGAGTTCAACGGTGCGGCCGACCACGGCCTGGACGAGGCTGACGAGGCTGTCATCATCGCACTTGCGACGACGCTCCACGACATCGGGCACGTCGTCCACCGCGATTCACACCCGTATTATTCGATCCCGCTGGCGGCCGACATCCTCGATGACATCCTCCCGGAGTTCTACGGCATCCGTCAGGCGGTTCAGGTAAAGGGTGAGGTTCTCCATGCTATACTCTGCCATCACACCGAGGAAAACCCGCTGACGCTGGAAGCCGGCGTCGTTCGCGTCGCCGACGCGCTGGACATGGAGCGTGGCCGTTCACGTATCCCCTACAAACGCGGCGGCCGCGGTATCGATACCGTCTCCAGCCAGGCTATCGAGACGGTGACGCTGAGCCCAGGCGACGATTATCCCGTCCTCGTCGAAATTGCGATGAACAACGCGGCCGGCGTCTATCAGGTCGACAATCTTCTGAAAGCCAAGCTCAGGGACTCTGGCCTGGAGAAACACGTCCGTATCGTCGCGCTCAACACCCGGGAAGACGGCAACCAGATCGTCGAGCGAATCGAACTCTAAACCGGATCGACACAACGGTTTTGTACCGTGCTTCCCTAGCTATGTCTATGAGTCTCACACCCATGGATGAGCCACGGGGTGCCCGGGCCAGGACGGACGACGGCGACGTGCCGCCACCCTCGCTTTTGGACCGGGTCAGGTACCGCGTGCGCTCAGCCATTGAGACCATTTCGCTTGGGGAGAGGTGTTTTGAGTGGCTTGATACGCGTGGTCGAGACAAACCACAGTCGAAGATTCACACCGATGGGTTCGCTGACGACGTCGTTACGCCGCCGGAGTGTCCGTCGATTAGCGACCTTCCGACGCGGTCACGACCGTTTACCTATCCGACCCGAAATCACACGGAAACCAACACTGTTGACCTCATCGCGGTCGAATCTGGAGACCAACTCACTATGACACATCCGGACAACTCTGCGGCGAAGATTTCGTCTGACGTGTGGGAATCTGTCGAGCAGTAAGTGCTTCTACTGTCCCGTTCTTGCGTCGCTGAGCGAACGGTTTCAGACCTTTCTGGCGGCGTTTGGAAAACGGAAACCAGCAGAACGACCGGTCGAGACCGCGGTCAGAGCTCGTACTGCGCGATGTTGCCGGAGCCACAGGCCGGGCAGGTCGAGCTATCCGTTTCGATGGTGGTTCCACAGCGTCGACACTCCAGATGTGACCGCTGTCGAGTCCCCACGACCCGGCGTAATCGCTCGATCATATTGCCAGACAGGGAGCCAGGCCCTATATAATCGGGTAATTCACGGTGAAAGTGAAAACCGCAGGACGTGACGCCAATCCTGATGGCCCGTCTGCCGGGCGTCTGACGCCGCTGTTCCACCGCCTGCCCTGTCCGTTCGCCCCAATTACGCGCGGGTCTGCTCACGCCGGTCCTGCCTGCCGGACGCGTACAGAAGCGTCAGGAACAGCCCAACCGCGAACAGCCAGACCACCACCAGCCAGAGCACTATCGATTGGCCCCCACTCCCAAGCATGAGTGGGAAGCGTCGCTGCCAGTATTTAATTAGTGACCCTGTATCCATTCCCGATACAGTGTCAAACAGTGGATTACGCCTTCGATAGCAGGTGGGTTCAGGGTGAGTCGTCCTCGAAATCGCCACACCGACTTGGCACGCACGAGGACTGCGCTCCTGTCGGCCGCGCAGTCCCGGACGCTCGTCCGGGGCACGCCCAGATGTTTTTGTTCACGCCGGCGTAGCCACGCCCGATGACGGGAATAGCCGCGTCCGAGCCCACTGTGACGACGTTCACGTCGACTGTCGACCGTATCGATACGACCGCTGTCGTGCTAACGGAGACGTACTTCTACGCCGAAGGCGGCGGCCAACCGGCCGACCGGGGAACACTCGGTGGCGTTGAAGTCGTCGACGTCCAGCACCGAAACGGCGATATCGTCCACGAACTGGCCGAGCCGCCGGCGTTCGACCCGGGCGAGACAGTCGAGGGCCAGATCGACGCGGCGTTTCGGACGTACTGTATGCGTGCCCACACGGCCAGTCACGTCCTCTACGGCGCTGGTCGCCGGCTGCTGTCGGATCTCGGCTACGGCGGCTTCGACATCAGCGCGACAGTCTCGGACGACGACGAAGCCGCTGCCTTCGGGCCGTCTATCAGCGGGAAGGTGCGGGTGGATTTCGAAACCACAACGGAAATCGACGACGAGACGCTCACCGAACTCGAACGGCTGACCAACCGCGCAGTCTGGGAGTCCTACGACGTGACCTGGGAAGAAATCCCGCGTGGAGAGGCACTGGACCGCGACGACATCGCGTTCAACACGAAGACCGAAGAGGGAATCGAGGGCGAGACGGTCCGTGTCGTCACCATCGAAGACTGGGACGTGGCAGCCTGTGGTGGGACACACGTCGGGAACACGCGGGAGATCGGACCGGTGACGGTGCTCGGCCGGTCCAACCCCGGCGAGGGGCTGACTCGCGTCGAGTTCGCTGTCGGGCCGCGAGCGATCCGCCAGCGCGCGACCGAACACGAGCGGGCGATGACCGCCGCCAAGTCGCTGGATACGAACGTTTCGGAACTCCCGGCTGCTGTCGATAGCCTCCAGTCAGAATGTGACGATCTTCGGGAGACGGTGTCAACTCTCCGAGAGCGCCTCGTCGATTCTCGTCTCACTGACCTGCGCGACGACGCTATCGAAGCGGACGGGCGGACGTGGCTCGTCGGCACTGTCACGGGGCTCAACGCGAACGGACTGGCCGACCGAGCGGAGCAAGCCGTCGGTGACGACATCGATGTAGCTGCGCTGGTGGACGCTGACGGCCAGTATCTGGGCGTTGCGACGACCGGCGGCGTCGATGCCGGCGAAGTGGTCGACAGCGTGACGGCGGAGTTCGGTGGCGGTGGCGGCGGACGGCCGACAGTCGCACAGGGCGGGGGACTCGATGCTGCGGGGGACGATATCGTCGCGTTCCTCCGGGACCTGCCAGCGGCGCCAGACCACGGCGACTGACTCAATCGCCTCGGTTCGGCGTCCCGCTGAATCGTGCGACCTCGTTTCGCAGCGCATCCCGTTTCAACAGCCCGAACCCGACAAGGATACAGGCGAATCCGACACCCGTGTAGACCGTCGGTGTCTCACCGAGGAACAGCAGCCCAGTGGCGGCGGCGACGACTGGCGCGGCGTAGGAGACGAGATTGATCTCGATGGGCCCGAGCCGCTCCAGCAGGTCGAAGTAGATGAGAAAGCCGAGGGCGCTGGCGACGACAACCAGATACAGCAGCGCCAGCACGGCCTCAGCAGTCCACTGGACGTCGGAAATCGATTCGGAGGCCCCGAGGCTGACGCCGTGCATAAGCACCGCACCGAGGAGCATCGACCACGCCTCCATCGTCTCGATCTCTAAATCGTCGTCGAACCGCCGGGTCAGCACGCTCCCGAGGGCGAACGACGTGGTCGCGAGGAACACCAGGAACAGCGACACGGTTCGCGGGTCGAGGAGGTTCCCCGGGTCGGGGTTGCTGAGAACACCGACACCGACGAACCCGATGAGCAGGCCGACGATACCCAGCGCCGTGAGCCGTTCGTCCGGGAGGAACGCGCGGGCGAACCCAGTCGTGAGAATCGGCGAGAGGCTGACGACGATAGCGGCGGCGGCACTGGTGGTCCCTTGCTCGCCGACGAACAGGAAGATGTGGTACGCGGCGATCAGCAGTGAGCCGCCGATGCCCACGACGATCCAGTCAGTCCGACCCTTCGGGACCCACTGGTCGGTGGCGTACACCGCGTAGCCGAGCATCAACAGCCCGGCAAGGTCGTACCGGAACGCCGCAAACAGGACCGGCGGGAAGTACTCCAGCCCGGCTTTGATTGCAGTGAAGGCGCTGCCCCAGGCGACGGCGAGCGCGACGAAGAGGATGGCGTTACGGAACCGCATTTCCGGTCAGTCGGCCGCCTCGCCGTCGTCGCCCGGTTCGTACGTCTCGGCGAGCGCGTCGAGCGACTCGTGGTGCTCCGTTGTGTGTGGCGCGGTCAGCGGCGAGACACTGACCTTCCCGTCGACGACGGCGCGGCGGTCGGTCCCCTCGGGGTCGGGGATGTCGCCCTCGGCCATGTGCTCCCAGATGCGGTCGTGGAGCGTCACGGCGTCGCCCTCGCGGACGGCGTCCATCTCGTACTCGTGCGAGGGCCGCGTGACCGTCATCTGTGCGTCGCCCCACTCGGCAACGGGAGCGTTGATGTTCAGGTAGTCACACTGCTCGAACACGCCGGCGTCGACGGCGTGGTCGGCGAGATAGGTCGTCGCCTTGGCGGCCTCGCCGTAGCTGTCGCCGTTGGCCTCGATGTCCGCGAAAGCAGCGTCCTCGCGGACCGGGATATACATCGAGACGGCCATCGCCGGCACGTCGAAGAAGGTGGCCTCGACGGCGGCGCTGACGGTCCCCGAGCGGCCGAGGACGTACGCGCCGAGGTTCGCCCCGCGGTTACAGCCCGCGACCACGAGGTCGGTGTCGGTGACGAGCGCTTCGAGCCCCGCCACGACGCAGTCCGAGGGCGTTCCCTCGACGGCGTAACCGAGTTCGTGTTCGTGGACGGTCACTTCGTGGGAAATAGCCCGACCGACCGCACTCTGGTCCTCCGCCGGGGCGACCGCAGTCACGTCGCCGACTGTCGAGAGGCCGTCGTACACCGCCCGGAGGCCGGCGCTCTCGATGCCGTCGTCGTTGGTCAGCAGAATCGTCGGCTCGTCCATACGCTCCGTCAGGCCGTCTGCGAGAAAAGCCCACCGCTAGCGGGCGCGGTCGACGACCGTCTCGCCGTCGACGACGACGTTGTACGCCTCCTCGTCGTCGTTCCACAGTGCCAGCGCGTTCTCGAAGGACAGCAGGTCGCCGTAGTCGGCTTTCTGGAGGTCTTCGTTCAGTATCGACGACTCGGTCAGCACGGCGAAGTGGTCGACCTGCTGGCTCCCGTCGCCCAGCAGATACAGCGGATTGGCCTCCGCCCGTTCGGCGAGGTCGTGACTGAGTTTCACGCCCAGAAAGTTCACCCGGTCGGTGACGTAGTTCTCGGCGTCGGCCATCGGCGCGTGGATGCCCCGGTCCGGCGTCACGTCGTGCGCTCGCTCCCCGTCGGTCCGCAGGACGCTGTAGGCGAACTGCACGTCCGTATTGACGAACTCGCCCGTCCCGCCCGCGGGGTCGTCGAGGCGCTGTTGCATCGTCGGCACTTCGATGTCGGGCTTGCGGTCGAACGACCACGATTCGCTGTCGGGGGACTGGTGGGGCCAGAGCCGTACCGTCGGCCCGTACACCGTCGCCGGGCCGCCGTCGGCCACCTCGCGCTCGACCTGTCGGAGCTGTATCGCCGTGTTGCGGTCGGCCGGGGCCAGCGCCAGCAACGTTCCGTCGTCGGCAAGCGCCTCGACGTACCGGTAGAGGGTCGCCGCCGCGTCGTCGAGTTCGCTGAGGACGTTGCCGAAGATAATGAGGTCGTAGCCCTCGGCGTCAGTGTCGCCGCCATCGGCACCGCTGCCGCTGTCGTCGCCACCAGCCCCACCGCTGTCGTCGAGAATCGGTGACGACGGGTCGAACTCCTCGGCGAGCGCTCGGTGAATCTCCCAGCGGACGTTCTGACCGCTGTCTTCTAGTAGGCTCTCCAGCACGTCCGCGGCGGCGCTCGGTTCGACGGCGTGGTAGTCCAGCAGGGCGTCGTCGGGGAGCAGGTCACGCAGGGCGAGCGCTGGCCCGCCGACGCCGGCCCCGACATCCAGCACGCGGAGCTGCGACGGGAGCAGGCCGTCCGCGGCGAGGTCCGCGAGGACGTACTTGGCCACAGCGTAGTAGTCGGGCAAGTGATAGACGGCGTAGCCAAGGGCGGTCACCTCGTCGTACTCGACGGGCTGGCCCTGGAGGTACCGCTCCTTGATATCGCGGATGCGCTCCCTGAGTTCGTCACCGCTGTCGCCGCTGTGCCACTCCAGCCCGCCCCACTCTGTCAACAGGTCGATGACCTGCTGTTCGTAGCGGTCGGGGAACCGCTCGACGCCGTCGAAATCCACCGAGAGCCGTCCCTCGGGTGCCGGAACGAAGGTCCCGTCGTCCTGTTCGACGATGCCCAGGTCGAACGCCTCCTCCCGGAGTACTTGCTTGACGACGGCGGGGTGGGGCTGGCCCTCGACGTATTCCTGTAGCTCCTCGGGGTCCAGCGGTCGGACGTTACGGAGGTACTGGGCGTTTTCGCGTATCTGCTGGCGTGTGTCCTGGTTCATGAGAGTTGCTCGTAGAGCCGTTCGAAGGTGTCCGCGTCGGCGTCGGCGATCTGTCGGGCGGCGTCGGCGACCGCGTCCGCGCCGTCGAAGGCCGCCTGAATGTCAGCGTACACCCGCGGGTCGCCGCCGGTGACCTGCTCGACGAGGTCGAACAGGCCGGCCGAAATCGGCGTCTGAAACCGGTCGGGCACGTCGGCGGCGGCCATCGCGAACGCGAGCACAGCCGCGTGAGCGCTGGCCTGTACCGTTTCCATTGCTTCGTCGTGTTCCGCCGCCGTCGTCTCGAAGCAGTTGTTGCCGGCTGCGGCGAGTGCGTCAACGACGGCGACAGCGTCGGGTCCCGACGCGTCGCTGACGACAGCGACGTTGCCGGGCGCGTTCTCGGGGGCAAACAGCGGGTGGAGACTCAATCGCTGGGTATCGGGCACGGCGTCCCGCATTGCCGCGATTGGGCCTGCCATGCTCCCTGTCACGTCGACGATGGCATTCGTGGTACGCGGTGCGAACTCGTCGATGGCCGTCTCGGCGACGGGCATCGGCACCGCGATACAGACGACGTCGAAAGTCTCGGCCGCGTCGCTGGCGACAGCGCGCCCGCCGACCGCGTCGGCAGCGGCTTCGGCGGCCGACTGGTCGAGGTCGGTGAAGGCGACGGACGCGTCGGCGTGGGTTCGGACCGTGCGCGCGAACCACTGGCCCATCGCGCCGGCGCCAACGACGAGGACGTTCATCGGCCCAGCGTAGCCCGTCCCGTCTCAAAAGCCGTTCGGTCACACTCCCACACACCGCGACACCGCAGGCGACGATGGCCGGGTAGACAGCCGTCGAACAGCCCGCTGTGGTCCGGTTTCCCCTCCTAAACGCTTATCTGTCGGCCCTGAGAGAACGGTGACATGAAGCGCGTTCGATTCCGTGATACCGCGGGGAACGTCCGGGGGGGCCGCTGGACTGTCGAGGACGGCGAGCCCGTCGTCACCGCCGCCGCCGGACCGTACGGCCGCATCGCCTTTGGCGACGAGTCCTACGACCCCGACGAGGTAGATATTCTCCCGCCCTGCGAGCCGACGAAAGTCGTCTGTATCGGGCGCAACTACGCCGACCACGCCGAGGAGATGGACTCGGACCTCCCGGACAGGCCGATGCTGTTCCTGAAGGCTCCGAACGCCGTCGCGTCCCACGGCAAGCACCTCACGATGCCCTCGGGGAAAGAGCGCATCGACTACGAGGCCGAACTCGGCGTCGTCATCGGTGAGCAGTGCCGGAACGTCAGCGAATCGGGCGCGATGGACGTCGTCGCGGGCTACACCTGCGTCAACGATATCTCGAACCGCGACGACCAGCGACGGGAACAGAACTGGGTCCGCGGCAAGGCCTTCGACAACGCCTGTCCCATCGGCCCGCTCGTCGCGACACCGGAGCACGTTCCCGAGGACGCAAGCATCGAACTCCGACTGAACGGCGAAACGAAGCAGTCCTCCTCCCGCGAGCATCTCATCTTCTCCGTTCCGGAACTGATCACGGAGATAACGTCGTATATGACCTTAGAGCCCGGCGACGTCATCGCCACGGGGACGCCCGAAGGCGTCGGACCGATGGACGACGGCGACGAGGTCGAAGTCGAAATCGAAGGTATCGGCACGCTCAAACACAGCGTCAAGATCCCATAGGCGGCCAGCACGGCAGTTCCGAAGCTAGTCCGCGATGATTGCTATTCGACGACGACTGCGCCTCTCATCCCCACTCCTTCGTGGGGTTTACAGGAGTACAGATGCGTTCCAGTCTCCTCGAACGTATGCTCGTAGGTGCTCCCTTCGTCGGCGACGAGTTCCGAATCGAGCGGGCCATCGCCTTTGGAGACGATGTTGTGCGGGCCACCGTCGCCGGTCCAGTCCCAGCGGACGGTCGTCTCAGTCGAGACCTTCAGTGCAGGCGGGTCGAACGCAAACTGACCGCCGTTGCCGTCCGCACCGGCCGTAACAGTTGCAGTGTCAGTGTCGGTGCGGTCGGCAATGGTGCCGTCGAAGTTACTCGCGGCTGCGAGCCACTCGTCGACAGTTGCATTGCCTGAAGACGGTGGCTCTTTCACAATAATCGCACCTTTCATGCCATCGTCGCGATGGGGTTCGGAGACGAAGCGGTACTCGCCAGGCTCCTCGAAGAAGTAGTGATACATCGTCCCGGACTGGGCGTTCGTCCGGCCGCTGTCGAAGGTTCCGTCGAGCGCGACGACGTTCTGCTGGCCGCCGTGTCCTGTCCAGTCCCATCGGACTATTGTCATCGGCGGAACTTCGATGGCCGGTGGGCTGAACGCCAGTCCACCGTCTGTCTCCTCGCCAAGCATAATTGTCGGTCGGGACTGTGGTCCGTATCTGCGAATCTCGCCGTCGTAGCCGTTGGCGTCATCGAGCCAGTCGTCGAGGGACTCGGGTGTCGATTCAGGCGTTGCAGTTTCGGTCGCTGTAGCGGTTTCGGTAGCGGTCGCGGTCTCGGTACCGGTTTCCGCCGCTGGCTCAGAGCTACTCCCCGAGGACACGCACCCGGCGGTAACGGCGAGGGCTGCCAATCCTGTGCCTGCGAGAAACTGTCTGCGAGTGGAGGGCCGTTGCATAGCAAGCTAATTGTTGTTATTGGGTGTTAGAAAAGGGGGTGTGCCCTTTCCAGATTCTGGAAACAAACGGTCGCCCTTTATCTGAGGGTGTTTTATATTCCCGACACTGGGTGGGAGCTGCTACCGGAGTATCGCAGGACTCCGGAGTCGCAGTATCCCACAGGTTTCACGTCGCTGCCCCGCCATATCGAAATCGAACCGCCCGCAGAACCACCCCCGACCGTCCACCTGAGAGGGCCCCTCCGTGGCACACAACGACGCGAGCGAGATACAGGCGCTGTTCGACGCCCTCGCCGACCCTGACTGTCGTGACATACTCAGGGTGCTCGACGAGCCGCTGCCAGCCAAGGAGGTCGCCTCGGTCTGTGATCTGCCCCAGACAAGCACGTACCGGAAGCTCGAACAGCTGAGCGAGGCCGAACTGGTCGCCGAGGAGACGGAGGTGCGCCCCGACGGCCATCACGCGACGGCGTACGTCCGGGACTGTGGCGGCGTGTTCGTTGGCGTCGACGCCGACGGCGCGTTCGAGATCGACGTTCTGCCGGCCGAGGAGCGGCCGAGCGAACGGCTTGCACTCCTGTGGTCGCGCGTCAGCGAGGAACTATGAACGGAGATATCCCTCTCATCGTCATCGGATTCAAGACTGTGACAGTGTTGCTTGGCGGGCTCATCACCTACTTCGCAACCCGCGCGGCACTGAAAACACGGGCGACCGGACTCACCTATCTCGCCGTTGGATTCGCGACCATTACTGTCGGGTCGCTCACCGCCGGTGTCGCTGACCAGCTGTTCGGCCTGAGTACCAACGCTGCACTGATCTTCGAGAACGCGCTCACCGCGGTCGGCTTCGCGGTCATCGCGTACTCGCTGTACGTCACCAGTCGCTCCGCGCTAGTAAAACGATAAAAACTGGCCGCTAGCTATCGGGTTATTCGACGACGACTGCGCCGACCATCCCGAGCGCCTTGTGCGGGACACAGTTGTAGAGGTAGGTTCCGGTTTCTTCGAACGTGTACTCGTAGGTGGTCCCTTCCTCTGCGACAGCCGAGCCCGAGTCGAGCGGGCCGTCGCCTTCGGACTTGACGTTGTGGCCGGCCCCTTCACCGGTCCACTCCCAGACGACCGTCGTTCCGGTCGAGACTTTGATCGCGGGCGGATCGAAGGCGAACGCGCCGCCGTTCCCCTCGGCACCGACTGCAACGGAGACCTCGTCTTGGTCAGTCATCACGACCGTGTTGCCGTCGAAGTTGGACGACTCGCCGACGTAGTCCGCCACTTCGCTCGATGCTTCGACGGTCTCCATCCCACCGCTACTCTCGGTGTCCATCTCCTCGGCTTCAGTGGTCGCCATCTCCTCTGCTTCGGTGGCTTCCGTTTCGCCGCTGCCACCATCGCCGCCGGACCCGCCACAGCCAGCAAGGAGTCCAGCGCCTGATACGGCTGCCGTCGCGCGGATGAACGTCCGCCTGTCGAGGTCGTCTGTCATGCAACTAGAGTTATGACTCTTCACTTATAAGGAAGTCGTTTCTGTCGTTTGGACGGGAACAATAATTGAGGTTTGTACCGCCCTGCAGTGTGGCGATACCAACACAGTTCGGACGGGGATTGATGCGGACTCGGGCCCACAGTACAGCCAATGGGAGTGTCCGTACACAAATGACCGTCTGGCTTCGGGGCGACCACCTCCTCCGCCGGTCCGGCCCCGTCGACAACCGACCCGACGAGCCGGTGCTCCTGATAGAGGCGCAGTCGTTCGCCCGCAAACTGCCGTACCACCCACACAAGCTGATTCTGCTGTTCAGCGCAATGCGGCATTTTCGCGACGACCTCCGGGACGCCGGTCGGACGGTCCAGTACCGCCAGACGGAGACCTTCGAGGACGGACTGGCGGCACACTTCGAAGCCCATCCGGACGACACGCTCGTAACTCACCGACCACAGACCGAGTCCGCGCAGGCGCGGCTCGAATCACTGGTTGCCGACGCTGGCGGAGCGGTCGAGTTCGTCCCCGACGAACGCTTCCTCTGCCCCCCTTCACAGTTCGACGGGTGGGTTGGGGACGGACGCTACCGCCACGAGGACTTCTACCGGTTCATGCGCCGAGAAACGGGCTATCTGATGGCCGACGGCGACCCCGTCGGCGGCGAGTGGAACTACGACGACCAGAACCGGGAGACGCCACCCGATGAGTGGACCTCAGCGGAGCCACCGCTGTTCGAGCCGGACGACGTGACCCGGGATGTCATCGAGTGGGTCGAGGAAACGTTCGAGGGCAGCTACGACGAGCAGCCCTACGGCGGTGACTGGGCCGACCCCGACCCGTTCCGTTGGCCGGTCACTCGGCGGCAGGCCGTCCGAGCCTTGGACCACTTCGTTACGAGCCGACTACCGGAGTTCGGGCCGTACCAGGACGCGATGCTGGAGGACGAGTGGGCGATGAGCCACAGTCTGCTCTCCACGTCGCTCAATCTGGGACTCCTCGGCCCTGACGAGGTCATTGAACGCGCTATCGCCGCCTACGAGGACGGCGACGCGCCGCTGCACAGCGTTGAAGGGTTCGTCCGACAGGTGCTCGGATGGCGCGAGTTCCTCCGGCATGTGTACCGCCGGGAGATGCCGGACCTGGCCGAGGCCAACCAGCTCGGCGCGAGTGCGGACCTGCCCGAGTTCTACTGGGACGGGAACACCGACATGGCCTGTCTCTCCGACGTGGTCGACGGCGTCCGGAAGCGGGGCTACTCACACCACATCGAGCGGCTGATGATTCTCGCGAACTTCGGGCTCATCTACGGCGTCGAGCCGGCCCAGCTAAACCGCTGGTTCCACGCCGGCTACGTCGACGCCTTCCACTGGGTGACGACGCCGAACGTCGTCGAGATGGGGCTGTACGGCGCGGGCGTGTTCGCCACCAAACCCTACGCCTCGTCGGCGAACTACGTGGACAAGATGAGCGACTACTGCTCGGGCTGTCCGTATTACAAGACGAAGACGACCGGTGAGGGGGCCTGTCCGTTCAACGCGCTGTACTGGGACTTCCTTGCCCGAAACGAGGACACGCTCCGGTCGAATCACCGGATGGGGCTGATGTACAGCCACGTCGACAACAAAAGCGACGAGGAACTCACGGAGATACGCGAGCGGGCCGCAGAGATTCGGAAGATGGCAGCCGCTGACGAACTCTGAGCGCGACCGTACTGCCGCGAGCGCCGTTCAGCTACTCCTCTCCCTCTGCAGCGTCGGCCGCCTGCCGCTGTTGCATCTCGTGGCGGGTGAACTGCGGCGACGACAGCGCCGGCCCGCGGCGTCGGCGGAACGACCACGCGAGAATCCCGAGCACCGCGGCGCTCCCGCCCAGCGCAAGCCCGGCAGGCTGGATCCCGTTCACGGTGTAGAGGTAGGCGCTCACCGGCACGCCGGCGCTGGCGACGATACCGAGCAGGAGCCGCTTGGCGAGCACCCGGCTCAGTCCGTCGGAGTCTTCGAGAACGGTCTTGACGAGCAGTTCTTCGCGCTCGACCCTGTCGAGTGCGTTCTCTATCTTCGGCGCTGTCCGCACGGCTGACCGGGTCGAGTCCGTCACCGCCTCCTGGATTTCCGTCTTGATCTGCTCCCGGACGTCGTCCCCAGCGCCCTGCTCCATGACGTACTCGGAGATGATCTCGATGAAGTCGAACTCGGGGTCGAGCGTCCGACAGACGCCTTCGAGTACCGTCGTTACCCGGACCACCAGCGCCAGGTCCTGTGGCAGGCGCATCGGGAACTCGTACAGCTGCGTCTCGAACTGGCCGACCAGCTGTTCGATGCGGTACTCGCTGATGTCCTCGCCGCGGAACTGCTCGATGACGATGTCGAAGGCCTCCCGCATCACCTCACGGTCGGCCATCGGGTCCAGCGCGCCCATCTCGACGAAGGCGTCCATCACGCGGTCCACGTCGTCGGTCGCCAGTCCGACGTAGAACTCCAGCAGTTGGTCCTGCGTTTTGGGGCCGAGATAGCCCGTCATCCCGAAGTCATAGAAGACGAGCGTCCCGTCGGGCTGGACCGCCAGATTGCCGGGATGGGGGTCGGCGTGGAACAGGCCGTCCTCGACGATCATCTGTATGTACACCTCCTCCAGCCGGCGGACCAGCGCCGGTCGGTCGATGCCCAGTTCGTCCAGCCGCTCCACGTCGTCGATTTTCACGCCGTCGATGTACGTCATCGTCAAGACGCGGTCCGTCGAGTGGCTCCCGATGACCGCCGGAATCGCGATGTCCTCGTTGGCCGCGAAGCTGTCGCCGATCTCCCGGAGCATCCGCGCCTCGTGGCCGTAGTCCATCTCCCGGCGGACTGTCGCCGCGAACTCCTCGGTGAGGTTCTCCAGCGTGAACGCCTGCCCGGGGTCCGCGCCGTAAGTGAGAATCGGCAGCAGCGTCGACAGCACCCGGAGGTCGGACTCGACGCGGGTCCGGATGTTGGGTCGCAGCACCTTCACGGCGACCCGCTGGCCGTCGACCTGCGCTTCGTACACCTGTCCCAGCGAGGCCCCGGAAATCGCTGTCGTGTCGAACTCCTCGAACAGCGCATCGATGTCCTCGCCCAGTTCCCGCTCGATGACGGGCTCGATGGTCGCCCACGAATCCGGCGGGACGTTGTCCTGAAGCTCCGAGAGCACGTCGACGTACGCCCGCGGCAGAGCGTCGGGTCGGGTCGACAGCATCTGCCCGAGTTTGATGAACGCGGGACCGAGGTCGACGAAGGTGTCCTTCAGGTAGCGCGCGCGCCGCATCTGCGTCTCGGGAGTCACTGTTCGGGACCGGCCGAACAAGAGAAACCGCTTGCGGTCCCGGCCCCACTGCCAGAGCAGCGGGACGAACTGCCAGACGATGACGAGCGCTCGCCAGAGGGCCCGAAGCCGAACGCCGACACCGCCCGGCTGTGACACTGTCTGTCCCGTCGGCTCGTCGGCGATACGCTCCTCGGCAGTCACTGTTCGCAAGTGAGGCCCGGCGACAAATGAGTCTGCTGGAGACGGTCCCCGCTCAGCGACGGAGGAAGCCGAACAGCCGGTATTCCGAATCCGGCGTGTAGCGGCGGAACGCGAGGCTGTTTGCGAGCACCGACACGGACGAGGCGGCCATCGCAGCGGCGGCCAGCACCGGCTGGAGCAGTCCCAGCGAGGCTAGCGGAATCATCACCGTGTTGTATCCGAGCGCCCAGAAGAGGTTCTGCTTTATCTTCTGGAGCGTGGCCTCGGATATCCGGATGGCTTTGACCACGTCGGCGGGATCGTCCCGGAGCAGCGTCACGTCGCCGGCCTCGATTGCCACGTCGGTCCCCGAGCCGATGGCACAGCCGACGCTCGCGGCGGCCAGCGCCGGCGCGTCGTTGACCCCGTCGCCGACCATCATCGCCTGGTCGCCGTCGCTCTGGAGTTCGTCGACGGCGTCGGCCTTGTCCTCCGGCAACACGTCGGCCATGACGTTGTCGGGGTCGATGCCGACTTCCTCGGCGACAGCGCGCGCGGTCCGCGCGTTGTCACCGGTGATGAGCCAGACGCCGAGTCCACGCTCGCGCAGGCCGCTAACAGCGGCCTTGGCGGATTCTTTCACCGTGTCGGCGTCGGCGACGATGCCGAGGAGCCGGTAGTCCGAGCCGCTGTCGTCCCCGGTGCCGTCGCCGCCTGCGTCCTCGGCCAGCGCGACCAGCATCGCGGTCTTGCCCTCTCGTTCGAGGGCGTCCATCCGGTCCTCCGCCGGTGCGGTGTCGACGCCGGCCTCGGACAGCAGTTTCCGGTTGCCGACGAGGACGCGGCCGTGGCGCGTCGTCGCTTTCACGCCCTGGCCGGGGACGTTCTCGAACTCGTCGGGGTCTTCGACCTCGATACCGCGCTCGCGTGCACCGTCGACGATGGCCTCGGCCAGCGGGTGTTCGCTGGCGTGTTCGGCGCTCGCGGCGACTTCGAGGACGAACTCCTCGGTCCGTTCGCGCTCGGGCTTGAGCGTCCCGCCGTCGGTAGCGGGGCCGACGACCTCGACATCTGTGAGTTCCATCTCGCCTTTCGTCAGCGTCCCCGTCTTGTCGAAGACGACGGTATCGACGTCTTGTACCCGTTCGAGCACGTCGCCGCCCTTGAACAGGACGCCGTTGCGCGCGCCGATGGCCGTCCCGACCATCGTCGCGGCGGGCGTTGCCAGCCCCAGCGCGCAGGGACAGGCGATGAGCACGGCGGAGGCGAACACGACGATAGCGAACTCGCTTACGCCCACGCCGGCCGGCCCGCCCGCGGCCAGTCCCCACAGCGGGAGCGCGTCGACGACCGCGGCCAGCGTCTCCGGCGCGACCGCCCACAGCACCGCCCAGAGGACGGCGTTGGCGATGACCGCCGGGACGAAGTACGCCGAGATGCGGTCGGCGACGTTCTGGATGTCGGGCTGGCGGGACTGGGCCTGCCGGACCCGCTCTGCGATCTGCTGGATGGCGGTCTCCGAGCCGACTTTCGTCGCCTCGACTTCGAGGACGCCGTTCTGGTTCACCGTCGAGCCGATGACCTCGTCGCCCTCGCCTTTCTCGACCGGAACGGACTCGCCGGTCACCATCGACTCGTCGACGGCCGAGCCGCCGTCCACGACCACGCCGTCCGTCGGAATCTTCTCCCCGGGGCGGACTTTCAGCCGGTCCCCGACCCCCACCTCGTCGATGGGAATCTCCGCCTCGCTGCCGTCCTCACGGACCACCGTCGCCGTGTCGGCTTCCATCTCTAGCAGTTGCTGGATGGCGGCTCCGGCCTGGCTCTTCGAGCGGGCTTCGAGGTAGTTCCCGAGCGTGATGAACACGAGAATCAGCGCGGCCGTGTCGAAGTACAGGCCCGTGCTCGCGATGAGGCCAGACAGCGCGGCCACCGAGTAGAGGTACGCCGTCGAGGAGCCCAGGGCGATGAGCACGTCCATGTTCGCCCGGCCGTTGTTGACCAAGGCCTTGTAGGAGTTCTCGTAGAACGGCTTGCCCAGCAGAATCTGGACCGGCGTCGCGAGCGCGAAGGCGACCCAGCCCTGCGGAACCCCCAGAATCGTATCGCGGATAAGTCCGAGCGAGAACAGGTGGTCCGCCATGAACAGCAGGAGCGGGGCCGAGAGCACCGCTCCGAACAGCGTGAGCCGGAGCTGTTTGCGCGTCTCCTCATTGCGCGCGGCGGCACGGCGGTCGACGCCGGATTGTTCCCCGCCGGAGCCGTCACCGACGTTTTCACTCCCGCTACCCTCTCTGACAGGCGTGTAGCCGGCGGACTCGATGGCGTCGTAGAGGTCCGCACGCGACACATCGGCCGGGTTGTAGGTGACCTGGGCCTCGTCGGTGGCGTAGTTCACGCTGGCTTCGATGACGCCGGCGGTCGCTTCAAGCGCCTCCTCGTTGGTGTCCGCGCAGTTCGCACACGACATGTCGGTGATGCCGACGGTCACCGTCTCCGTCGCCACGCCGTAGCCAGCGTCTTCGACGGCGGCGACGATATCAGCCAGTGACACCACGTCAGGGTCGTACTCGACGCTCCCCTCGTCGGTGGCGTAGTTCGCGTCGACGGACGCAATCCCGTCCAACTCGCCCACCGACTCCTCGATCGTGCCCGCGCAGTTGGCACAGCTCATTCCCGTCAGTTCGAGCCGGGTGGTCCGGTTACTCATCTTGTCTTACTATACGCCCCCCATATTCATGCGGTTTGTGCCTTCGATTCGAAGGTCAGATTCGACTACTAGATTCAGAAGTGAACTCAAACAGTCGCTTAGACACTATTCCGAAGCACCACTCGCAGCTCAGACCCCGTCTTTCAGCGACTCGTACTGGTCGACGAACCGCTCCGCACAGGACCCACAGCAGAAGTAGTACCGCTCCCCGTCGAGCGTGCGCTGTTCGCCTTCCTCGTCGACGGAGTTGCCACACTCCGCGCAGTCGGGCGCGAACTCCGCCGCACCCAGCCCGACGGTCCACTCGCTGTCTGCGATCATCCGCACCTCGTAGCGGTCCACGTCCCCGAGGTCGACGTGTTCGGCGAGGAGTTCGCTCGCGTCGGACTGGGAGACGTTCGCCGCCAGTACCACCCGGCCGCCGGCGGTCCGATAGACCCGCTCGACGGTGTCTGCGTCGCTGACCGCTGTAGCGATGTCGGCGGCCCGACCCGGCTTCGCGTCTACTTCGATCAGGACCGGCACGCCGGCCTGTAACAGTGAGCGGTCGACATCGACGGTAAACCCCTGTATCAGTCCCATTTCGACGAGCCGGTCGACGCGGTCGGAGACCGCAGGGGCCGAGAGGTCCACTCGTTCGGCGATGTCGCTGTAGGGTCGTCTGGCGTCTTCGAGCAGCAGTCGGAGGATTTCGTGATCGGTATCGTCGAGTCCGGGCATATCGGACCAACTTCGAGCACCGGTTTATTCGTTGTGTCCGCTTGTTCCTGTGCCAAAGATCACATTTCAGACAGGAGTGGCCCATCTTATTAGACTAGTCTAATTCTATAATTAGATAGAAACTATTATATTCTTCTCCGACAGCAACTCACACATGGCAACTAACCAACCCTGTGGCGACCAGCCGTATAGCGTCACCCGCAGGCAGGTACTCAGTGCCGGCGCAGGGGGCCTCGCGTCCGGCTTTGCCGGCTGTCTGACCGGTGGCGGGACGGAATCGGCATCGAACAGCAGCGACGGCACCAGTGGCGCGGACGGACCGGTCGCGGTGGCGTCTTTCTTCAGTTTCTACGACTTCGCCCGCGAGGTCGCACGCGGAACGCCGATAACGGTCGAGAACCTCATCCCGACCGGACTGCACGGCCACGGCTGGGAACCGGACGCGAGCATCACGCGGGATATCATCGACGCGGACGCGTTCATTCACGTCGGCCCGGACTTCCAGCCCTGGGCCGACCGCGCGATTCAGACGCTCGAAGACGACAACGTCGATACCGAACTCATCAACGTCCGCGAGGGTATCGAACTCGAATCGCTCGCGGCGAGTCTCGACCGCGACGAAGAGGGCGTCGGACAGAACAGGGCCAGCGACCCCCATTTCTGGCTCGACCCGCGGCGCGCGAAACAGTCGGTCGACAACATCACCGAGGGGCTGGTCGCGCTCGCACCGGACGCCGAAGCCACGCTCCGGGACAACGCCGAGACGTACAACTCCGAGGTCCTCGACCGCATCGACGCGGACTACGCCGAGATTTTTGACCGCGCCGAGAGGGACGTGGTCCAGCTCGCGGCACACAACGCCTTCCAGTACATCGGCTCGCGCTACGGCGTCAAGATGCGCCCGCTCGTGGTCAACCTCGCGGCCAGCGGTGACGTGAAGCCCTCGGACATCACTGAGGCGAAATCGGTCATCGAGGACAACGACATCCGGTATATCGGGGCCGGCGTCTTCGAGACGCGCAAGCCCGCAAAGCAGCTCATCGCCGAGACACCGGTCGAAGCCTACTACCCGGTGACGCCCTATGCCGGCGTCCGCGAGGAGTGGGTGGCAAACGACTGGGGCTACGAGGAAATCGCCTATCGGATAAATATGCCGACGTTCGAGGTCGTTCTGGGTAACACGGCACCTGAAGAGGCGGGTCCCGACGGCTGGAGCGAGACCTGGCGGAACTTCGAATGAGATCGACAATGCGCTCAGACCACCGAGACGATGCCGACGAAGCGACGACCGAATCGAACGAGAACAGGCCATCCGTCGTCGAACTCGCGGACGTGTCGTTCGGGTACACCTCCACGCCCGTCGTCGAAGACATCAGTGTCAGTATCGACGCCGGGGAGTACGTCGCCGTGGTCGGCCCGAACGGCTCCGGCAAGTCGACGCTCATGCAGTTGCTGCTCGGCCTGCTGGAGCCCGATACCGGGACTGCGGAGCTGTTCGGCGTCGATGCGACGGCATTCGACGACGGCGCCAGAGTCGGCTACGTCGCACAGCGCGCTGGGACGAGCCGGGAGATGCCGATAACGGTCCGCGAAGTGGTGAAGATGGGCCGGTTCCCACACGTCGGGTTCGGCCGTCTCTCCGCGGCCGATTGGCGTATCGTCGACAGGGCCATCGACACAGTCGGGATGTCGGCCTTCGCCGACCGGCGAATCACCCAGCTCTCCGGCGGGCAGCGCCAGCGGGCGTTCATCGCCCGGGCGCTGGCGGGCGAGGCTGACCTGCTCGTGCTGGACGAACCGACCGTCGGCGTGGACACCGAATCGGTCGACGCCTTCTACGGACTGCTCGACTCGCTCCACGCCGAGGGGATCACCGTCCTTCTCATCGAACACGACCTGCAGGCCGTCACTGAACACGCGGAGCGCGTCATCTGCCTGAACGGTGAAATCTACTTCGACGGTCCGTCGGCGGAATTCACCGACAGCGCGGCGCTGGCCAGAGCCTTCGGGACGGGTGCACAGTCGCTGGCCGGAGGCAACGGATGACGCTCGCGTTTGCCGGCGGCGTCTACGAGGCGTTCGTCCCGGTCCTCGAACTGTGGTACTGGCTCCTGACACAGCTCTACCACCTGACCGGGCTGGAACTCATCAGCCCCGAGTACACCTTCATGTACCGGGCGATACTGGTCGGGCTGTGCGTCGGCGTCATCGCGCCGCTCATCGGGACCTTCCTCGTCCACCGCCAACTCGCGCTCATCGGGGACGCACTTGCCCACACGGCCTTCGCCGGCGTCGCCGTCGGGCTGTTTCTCAACGGCGTCTTCGAGCTGGGCGTCTCGCCGTATCTCACCGCCGTCGTCGTGGCCGTCATCGCGGCGCTGCTCATCGAACTCATCTCCGAAGCGACCGACGCCTACAACGACGTGTCGATGGCTATCGTCCTCTCGACGGGGTTCGCCCTGGGGACGGTCCTCATCAGCCTCAACGCCGGCGGCCTGGCCGTCGGTATCAATCAGTACCTCTTTGGGAACCTCTCGACGGTGTCCGCCGAGAACGCGGTCATCATGCTCGGGCTGTTCAGCGTCATCGTCGCAACGGTCGCGCTCACTCGCAACCAGTTGCTGTACGTCACGTTCGACGAGACCGCTGCCGCCGTTTCCGGACTGCCGGTCGCCTGGTACAACCGGATCATGGTGATGCTGACGGCGCTCGTCGTCGTCGGCGCGATGCAGATAATGGGCGTCATCCTCGTCGCGGCCATGCTGGTCGTTCCGGTGGCCGGCGCGACGCAGGTGTCCCGGAGCTTCTCGGAATCGCTCCTGGTCTCGATTGTGCTGGCCGAACTGGCCGTCGTGCTCGGCATCGGTATCTCGTACTACGCCGGTGCGACGGCCGGCGGCGTCATCGTTCTCGTCGCCGTGGGGATCTACGTCCTCTCGGTCCTTGCCGGGAAAGTCCGACAGACGGCCGCTCCGGATGAGACACGGGAACTCGACAGCATCAGTCACGACTGACCGACGACCCCGACTGGGGCCGACGGTCGCAACTGAGAGCCGCGGTTGGTGGCTACACGCCGGCCTGTGAGCGAGTCATCGGAACGCGTCACAGTCGCTGCTCCCGCTCTGCCAGTGGACTACGTTGTCACCGGTGTACTCGACGACGACGTCGTAACAGTTGTCGTCGTCGAACGTCGTTTCCTCCGAGAAATCGGTCCCGGCGATGGCCGTCGCTATCGTTATCGTCCCTTGTTCGTCCGGAAGCACATCGTCCAGTTCCACGGTTGCGCCGTCCTCTTCGGCGGCGACGGTGTGTGTCTCGTCGTACACCGTTTCGCGGTCGACCGTGACCGTGCATTCGAACTCCTGTGTCGTCGAACCGGTGTTCGTTAGCCGCACGCCGGCAAGCCGAGCGCTCGCAGGACTGAGTGCTGAACATCCCGAGAGGGCAAAGAGTGTTCCTGCTGTGAGGACGGTGCGTCTAGAGGGCATCACACGCTATTGTTCAGCCGTCTTGCAAAAGTCTTCTCTCGGCTCAACTCAGCCGCCCCGGTCGTCTCAGACACCCATCTGCGCCGCGATACCTGAGACCATCGTTTCCCACAGCGAGAACCCCATCGTCACGCTCAGGGCGAAGTCGGCGGCGAAAAACAGGAACAGCCCTGCGCCGACGAAGTGGGCCGTTCGCAGATTGAAGCGATGGGCGAACCGGTGGAAGAACAGCGCGTTGGCGAGGCTCACCGGAATGATGGCCAGCATCTCACCGGCCCAGATGGCGCTGGGGTGGGCGCTGTACTGGGCGGCGAGCGTGATCGTAATGAGCTGGGTCTTGTCGCCGAACTCGCCGAAGGCCATCATCGCGAAGATGGGCAGGAAGCCGCCGAGCCTGTTCGGCACTTGCCAGTCGACGACGGGAACGCGAACGTCTAGCTGTCCGCCGTCAGTGGTGAAGCCGGACGCGGGTTCCTGTTGCTCCGCGCCGGCCGCCGGGGCACTGCGGAGCAGTAGTATCGCGAACAGCAGGAACATCCCAGCGGTGAGGCTTTCGAGGACGATGCCGGGCAATAGCGACGTGATCGCGGAACCGAACCAGATCTCCAGTGCCGTCCAGCCGGCGAAAGCCGTGCCCGCGGCACTGACGACGAGGAACGGGTTGAACCGCGTCGACAGCCCGGCGATGATGAACTGGACCTTCTCGCCGGGGAGGACCGCCAACTGCGCACCGGCCGCTATCGCTACCACTGTCAGCCACGTCGCGTCGCTCACGCCTGGCTCACTCCGTCTTCGCCCTGCGTGTCCGGTGCACGGACCTGAATCGCGTCGGCGATGTGGTCCGGGAGCGACACTGACGACCCGCTCTCTAGCTGGACCGTCACCATCCCGATGGGGGCGACCTCCTCGACAGTCAGCACGGTTCCCGGCGTGATGCCGGCGTCGGAGAGATACGTGAGTTCGTCGGGGTCTCGGTCCCGGACCCGTGCGACTTCGAGTCGTCCCCCTTCGTCGTGTTCTGACAGCGCCGTCGCGGACTCGTCGTCGATGGGGTCCAGCGAGTCGCTGGGGATCGGGTCCCCGTGGGGGTCGAACTCCGGTTCGTCGAGGACAGCCGCGACCCGGCGCTCGAACTCCTCGCTGATGTGGTGTTCGAGCACCTCCGCCTCCTCGTGGACCTCGGCCCAGTCGTACCCCAACTGCTCGGTGAGAAACGTCTCAAGCAGGCGGTGGTGGCGGATAATCTCTAGGGCCACCGTCTCGCCTTCCGGCGTCGTCCGCACGCCTTTGTACTTCTCGCGTTCGACCAGCCCGCGGTCGGCCAGTTTCTCCACCATACTGGTGACCGTCGGTGCCGTAACGTCCAGCATCTCGGCGATAGTAGACGGAGCAATCGGCGGGTCGCCGTCCCGCTCGAGGCGATAGATGGCCTTCAGATAATCCTCCATCTTGGCACTCAACATACACCAAATTAGACGAATCTAACCCAAAAGATTGGCGATTCCAACAACTTTGTGCGCACCGGACACATTCGACCGACCGCCGTCAGTCGTCAGCAGCGTACGTTTCTCGTCGGTTCCGTGTCAGGAGCCACAGGAACAGATAGCCGATGGCACCCAGAACGAACAGCGTTGCGGGGATGAGAAACGGTCCGAACGTCCGAACGAGCGTCTCGATCCCCGGCAAACCGACCATATACCAACTAGGGACGTTGCCCTGATAAAGCTCAAGGGTCTGGCGGGTACGGCTACCGACCCGTTCGTCCGGGAATCTCCCGAGTTATCGCACGAGACCGGTGAAGCGGCCGGAGCCGGTGTGGCCCGCTCAGATGAGGTCCTGATCTTCGAGCGAAGCCATGACGTCGTCGACGAACGCGTCGACGTTGTCGTATGGGAACTCTCCGTTGAGCTTCGTGTTCAGTTCCATCGCTGTCATCGAGAAGTCGCCGGACTCGAACTTCGTCGACGGGCCGCCCGGGAGTGCCGGAACGAGGTCCATCGGACTGGAGATCGGGTAGTCTGCTTCCTGGAACGCGTCAACGAACTGTGAGCGGAGGTCTTCTTTGTCAACCATGGTCGGACGTTGTGCGAGAATTATGATAAAAGGTTCGACATCGGTACACTTTCCCATTGTTTGGAGTTTATTCAGAGGTACAACGGTACTAGGCTCTTGCGCCGCTGAATCAGTGTGGGCAGTACGCGAACGACTCAACCCTGCAATCGACGCGACGGTCCCGTGTTGGTCACCGGACCCGACTGTCGTCGTCCGTATCACGCCGGGCCAGTCGTTCGGCCGTCTCGCGATCCATCTCGTTGCGCTGATCGTGCTCGCTTCGGACCAGCGCGTACAGGACCAGCGGTGCGACCACCGCGAGCGACGCGATCACGAGGAACAGCCCGGTTACGGCGGGCATCGTCAGCCGAGGAAGATATCCGCCAGATCACTGCCCGCGGACCCTGTGTCACGGTACAACTCCGAGTAGCCGCAGTTCGTACATGTGACGACCTGGAACTGGTTCGTCTGGATGTCGAACATCTTCGAGAGACCGCCGCCGGTGGTTGAGATGTTACCCACGTCAGTGCCGGTGTGGCCGCACTTCGGACAGCCGCGGTCGTCGTCCTGTGGTGAAGTGTTGGAGGGCATTGCAGCCGACGTTTCGTGCCCCTCTGTAACAAATCTGGTGCTACCCTGTCGATAGTTACGACGAGCGTACGTAAAACGAGGCGGGCGAACGTAATGGTGCACTATGCCAGAACCCACCCGCCTCAACGGAGGGAAACGCCCGCGTTATTTGTTTGTTATGAATTCCTCAATCCTGCATGGCTCAGCCAACGAATGCGTTCAATCGTCGGCCGGGATCGGGTCACCGTGGGACACTTCGTCGCCGAGCAGGTCCATGAACTGCGCGAGCCACTCGGGATGGTCAGGCCAGGCCTGTCCGGTGACGAGGTTCCCGTCGGTGACTACCTCGTCGACCCACGAGCAGCCGGCACCCTCGCACTCGGCGCGACAGGCCGGGTACGCCGTCATCTCGTAGCCGTCTAGTACGTCGGCAGCGGCGAGAATCTGCGGCCCGTGACACAGCGCCGCGACGGGTTTGTCCTCCTCGAAGAAGTGCCGTACCGCGTCGAGGACCTCGTCGTACGTCCGGAGATACTCGGGGGCGCGACCGCCGGGCACACACAGTGCGTCGTAGTCGCTGGGTGTCACGTCGGCCATCGTCGCGTTCAGGACGAAGTCGTGGCCCCGGGACTCCATGTAGGTCTGGTCGCCGCGGAAGTCGTGTATCGCTGTCTTGACCGTCTCCTCGGCCTCCTTGTCGGGACATACCGCGTCGACCTCGTGGCCGACCATCTGCAGCGCCTGGAACGGCACCATTATCTCGTAGTCTTCGCCGAAATCGCCGACGATCATGAGGATGTCTTTGCCCATTGGAAACACCAGCCAAAGCTACGGTCGCCGTCGAAATAAAGTCGCAGGTGAATTACCAGTTTCGTGTCACTCGTCGAGCGATGTAAGCACCTGCTCGATGTCTGCTAACGAGTCGATGACGTAATCGGGCGTCACTGCGCTCCGTTCCAGCGACCGCTCGTTGGAGACGCCGGTCCGAACGAGAACGGTCGTCATTCCGTTCCGCTCGCCCATCGCGATGTCCGTCTCCAGCCGGTCACCGACGATGAGACAATCCGCCGGCGCACAGTCCAGTCGTTCTAGCGCCGCCTGAACAGCAATCTCTGAAGGCTTCCCGAGTATCCTGTCCGGGTCCCGTTCGATGACCCCGGCGACGGCGTTGATTATCGCCCCGGAGCCGGGGACCGGGTCGCCGTCTTCGCCGGGGAACGTCCGGTCCGGGTCGGTCCCGAGGAAGACGGTGTCGTCGTCGACGGCCCGGAGCGCGTCGACCATGTCGTGGTAGTGGAAGCCGTCCGTCCAGGAGGCCAGTAACACGTCGGTCTCGGCGGGGTTCTCGACTAAGCGCGCGCTCGTCCCTTCGACCAGCGCACGGAGCTGGTCGCTCCCGATGACGAACACGTTGTCTCCCGCGTGGGTCCCGTCGAGGTACTCGCGGGTGACGACGCCGGAGGAACAGGCCTCCCCCTCGCGGGCGTCGACGCCCAGCCCTCGCAATCGTTTGACGTACTCGCTCCCGTCGTGGATGGGGTTGTTTGAAAAAAAGCAGATTCCCAGGCCTCGCTCCCTGAGCACGTCGATTGCCGATGCCGCACCCGGCAACAGCGTGTCACCGTGGTACACCGTTCCGTCCAGGTCGATGATAGCCCCCGCAACTGTCATTACTCCTCCTCGGAACCCGGCAGTGAAAAGTCCGTCTCAGTCGTGTAGTTCGACGTCCGTCACCTCGAAGCGCGCCCCGCCGCTGTCGCTATCAGTCAGTGACACTTCCCAGCCGTGGGCCTCGGCGACCTGTTCGACGATAGCCAGGCCGAACCCGGTTCCGTCCTCCGTCGAAGAGTAGCCCATCTCGAACACGTCGTCGGCGTCTTCCTCGACACCTTCGCCGTTGTCCGCGATGTAGAACCCGTCGTTGGATTCCAGCAGTCCGACCTCGATTTCGACGTCGCCGTCGTTGTGTTCGATTGCGTTTCGAAACAGGTTCGCCAGCAGGTCCTGCACGCGCCCACTGTCGGCGGCGAGTTCCGTGCTCGACTCGACCGACATGGAGGCCTGTTCCGCCTCGATCCAGGTCCACGCAGTCGACGCCAGCGTGGATAGCTCCGTCTCCTTCGGATCACTGACAGTCTGGCCTTGCCGTGCCAGTGTGAGTACGTCCTCGATGATACAGCCCATCCGGTCCAGCGACCGGTCGATCTTGGCGATCAGTTCGGCCTCTTCGCTGTCGGCAGGCTCCCCGAGCAAATCGACCGCGCCCTGCGCGACGTTCAGCGGGTTCCGGAGGTCGTGACTGACGACGCTGGCGAACTCCTCTAACCGCTCGTTCTGGCGCTCCAGTTCGCGCTGGCGTTCGACGCGTTCAGTGATGTCGCGTGAGACCAACTGAAACGTCTCTGCTTTGCGGTGGCTGTCGACGGGGATATACTGGTTGTGGTAATGCCGCCCCCCGACGGCGTCCTCGGATCGTGTCGCAGTACCGTTCTCGACCGCGCTTTTCCCGGCTTCGAGACGCTGGCTGGCCGCCTCGCTGTCCATCACTTCGCTCAGTTGTTGTCCGATGAGCGCATCGGGGTCGGCACCCAGTCTGCGTGCCATCGAGGGATTCACTGAGAGGAGGGTCCCGTCAGTCGTCAGGTGGACGATACCATCCGGCGAATCCGATACGAGCGATTCGAACTTCTTGCGCGTTCGCTCCTGTGAAACGACGTTCTCGATCCGGTTTGCAAGCCGACCGTACTGCTTGTCTTCGACGACTTCGAGCTTCAGGAGGTAGTCGGCGACTCCCGCCGCAATAGCCGCGCTCGCCGTCTCTTCGTCCCCTCGCCCGGTTAGCAGAATGAACGGGATAGACGGGTTTGTCTCCCTGATCTCTTCGAGGAGCTCCAGCCCGTCCATCTCTGGCATTTCGTAGTCACTGACGACGCAGTCGAACCCGCCCCCGTCGAGTCGCTCCAGCGCTTCCGTAGCGCTGTTTGCAGCAACGGACTCGATGCCGTGTTGTTGCGTGAGCGTATCAGCGGTCATCTCCGCGAAAAAATCGCTGTCGTCAACAACAAGCGTTCGTATATTACTTTCAGATGTCATATGGGCGGCAGGGTCCTTGTTCCCCCAACGGCCTGTCCGTACTTATATTTCAAGGGAGCTAGGTTGCCCGCTGGTCCCGGCTAGGGCGGTACCGGTGGGGCAATCGAAACCCGAAGTCCAGGACTGTGATGGACTAACGGCTCTGCCTCACGATCAGATATGTCAACCAGTGGGAGTACTGACCCGGTCACAGTGGCGTCAACGCGGTCGAGTCGCCACGGGTCGTGGCCGACGCTGCCGACGAGATGCGTCCCGAAGCGCCCGGTTGTGAAGTACCGTTGTCGGTCGACGAGGAACGAGGCCAGTGAGTCCGGTGGAATCGCCACTGGCTCACCGCCAGCCGTGTACCGGCACTCGAACAGTCGCCGCTCCCCGGCGTCGAGGACCCGGCGACGGTCGGCCGTTGAGAGCGTTCGCGGGGTAGCGTCACCGACTGTGATGCGAAACAGCTCCGAAACCGCCGTCGTTGTCCGCCTGTCGTCACCGAACAGCGCCAGCACGCAGACCCCGCGCTGACCGGTCGGCCCGCGGACGTAGGTCCGAACCGTGAGCAACTCCGACGGCCCGGCGACCTCGATACCGAACGTCTCGACGCGGTCGACGGTCGCCGCAACGGCCGACACCCAGGCGTCGCCGTCGGCCGTCTCGACGGTGAGCCAGTCGGGGACTGCCGCCTGCACCGCTGCCTCGGAGACCGGCCAGTGACAGAAGCAAACGTCGTCGAGCGTGACCTGCAGCGGACGGAGGGCGACCACACCCTCACTGGGGCCGACACGCTAATCAGTGTACTGGGCGACCCCGTCGAGCCGGTGGAGTCGCCCCGCAGTCACCGGGATCTCGGCGCAGTAGTGGACGAGCGGCTCGCCGTCGGGACTGTCGAACCCCGATGCGGCGAAGAGCCCGTTCGTCCGGATATCCGCTCGTCCCGTCTGAAGCGGCCACGGCTCGTGGTCGATGTCGGCGTAGTACACCGTCCCGTCGTCGCTCGCGGCGTAGAAGCGGTACCGTTCCACGAGGAACGACTCCACCGAGCCCGGTTCGGGCGTCGACGGCGGCTCAGTCGGCTCGTAGGTGGCGTGGAAATCCGCCGGCGGTGCGCGCGAACTGGTCCGGCTACTCCGGAACTCGACGCTGTCGCCGTCGGTCCGGACCCGCATCGATGCCCGGTAGTACGACAACTGGAACAGCCGCCGGGCCAGCGTGACGCTGAGGCGGTCGTCGGCGTCCAGGTTGTAGAAGTACACCCCCGGCGTCCCGTCGGCGACCACGTAGGTCCGGAGGTTCAGTTCGCCGAAGGACCGCCCGATGGGGCTGCCTCGCGGTCTGATGTCCGCCATCTGGAACGGGACCACACTGAGCCACGCCTGCCCGTCGTAC
The DNA here is from genome assembly GCF_000336615.1 of Haloarcula amylolytica JCM 13557. Lineage (GTDB taxonomy): Archaea > Halobacteriota > Halobacteria > Halobacteriales > Haloarculaceae > Haloarcula > Haloarcula amylolytica. The sequence continues at coordinate 35,881 of NZ_AOLW01000016.1, read as the reverse complement.
GTGTCGACGGCGAGCCCGTCCGGCAGCGTCGACTGGACGATGTCGGGCTCGACCGGCCAGTGCATGAACCCCACGTCCCGCCACGTCATCGTCAGCAGGTCCATATCTGGTAGTAAGGGCCAAGCAGGTTTCTGCCTGGCGTGGGACGCGGTGACAGTTCACTACCATACGCTCGGTCGCTTCGGCGCTAAAACTTTGACCGTTCCACCCCCAGCATCGCGCATGGAGTTCGAGGTAATCCAGGGCGACATCGCTGCACAGTCGGCGGACGCACTGGTCAACGCGGCGAACACGAGCCTGCAGATGGGGTCCGGTGTCGCCGGGGCGCTCAAGCGGGCGGCCGGGTCGGGGCTGAACGACGAGGCCGTCGCGAAGGGGCCGGTCGACCTCGGCGGTGTCGCGACGACCGACGCCTACGACCTCGACGCCGAGTACGTCATCCACGCCGCCGCGATGCCGCCGGCCGGCCAGTCGACCGCCGAGAGCATCCGCGCCGCAACCCGGAACGCACTGGCAGAAGCGGACGCGCTGGACTGTGAGTCGCTGGTCCTGCCGGCCATCGGCTGTGGTATCGCCGGATTCGACTTCGAGGAGGGTATCCGAATCATCTGCGAGGAGACCAGCGACTTCCAGCCCGACTCCCTGACAGACGTGCGACTCATCGCCTACTCCGACGACGACTTCAAAGGGATGCAACGAGTCGCGGCTGGCGTTCGCGACTAGCGGTCTGTCACAGCAGGTGTACGCGCCCGGCGCGCCACTCCCAGGCGACTTCCAGTGCGATCCAGCAGACGAGCCAGACCGCGGCGAAACTGAACACCAGCCACGTCGACCCGAGATACGACGGGCCGGCGGTGGCCTGGAGCCAGGGGTAGGCCTGCACGCCGATGACGAGCGTCGCGACGAGCCCCAGTATCCCGGTCACGTAGTGTTCGACCGCGTTACCTATCGAGCAGACGCAGGCGTCACTGCCCGCCGTCTCCTCGAGTGTCTCGCTGCTCGGCCCCCGAGCATTGGTCATTGTTACCTGTCCTCAAACTAGTGCTTCATCACACAGCGGGTTAACCGTTTCGGCGGCTCACTCGTGGCCAGACACCCGAACTGGTTCGTACGGGTCTTCCAGCCACTCCACGTCGCTCGCAGAGAGGTCGATTTCGAGCGCCGCGACCGCTTCTTCGAGGTGTTCGAGGCTACTCGTCCCGATAATCGGCGCGTCGACCCACTCCTTGTCGAGCACCCAGGCCAGCGCGATCTGTGCCATCGAGGCGTCGTACTCGTTGGCCAGTTCCTGTACGCGCTCGTTGACCTCGCGGCCGTTACCCTCGAAGTAGGGGTGCTCGCGGGCGTAATCGTCCGTCTCGCCCCGGACCGTCTCCTCGACCTGCTCGTGCGGGCGGGTGAGATAGCCCCGGGCCAGCGGGCTCCACGGCATCACGCCGACGTTCTCCTTCTCGCACAGCGGGAGCATCTCGCGTTCCTCCTCGCGGTACAGCAGGTTGTAGTGGTTCTGCATCGTCTCGAACCGCTCCAATCCTTCGCGCTCGCTCATCCGGAGAGAGTCAGCGAACTGGTGGGCCCACATCGACGACGCGCCGACGTAGCGCGCCTGTCCCCGCCGGACGGCGTCATCCAGCGCCCGGAGCGTCTGTTCGATTGGGGTGTCATAGTCCCAGCGGTGTATCTGGTAGAGGTCGACGGTGTCCATGCCGAGCCGGGAAAGCGAGTTCGACAGCTCCTGCTCGATGGCTTTCCGCGAGAGCCCCCCGGAGTTGGGGTCGTCCTCGTCCATCTGGAAGTACCCCTTCGTCGCCACGACCTGGCTGTCGCGGTCGTAGTCGTCGAGGACAGTCCCGAGGACGCGCTCGGACTCGCCCATCGAGTACATGTTGGCCGAATCGAAGAAGTTGATGCCGAGGTCGATGGCCCGCTCGATGACCTCGCGGCTCTCCGCTTCGTCGAGCACCCAGTCGCGCCATTCCGAGGTTCCGAAGCTCATACAGCCCAGACAGAGCCGGCTGACCTCCATACCAGTCGACCCGAGTGTCGTGTACTCCATGTTCCCCACCCCGGGCGCTCCGAGCAAAAAGGATGGGGCGAGCGGCCGGACCGCGGTGAGAAACCGTCCGTCAGAGCACGCCAGCCACGAACCCCAGACCCATCGTGACGAGCACGACGGCGGAGACCAACGGGAGGTAGGGCGTATACCGTTCGACGGCGGCCTCGTGGTGCTGGTAGCCGGCGACGAGCGCCATCGTCAGGCCGACGAGCGCGACGACGACCGTGACCGCGTAGGCGCTCATCAGTTCGAGACAGTACGGCGAGCCGGCACAGAGGGCGATAATCTCGAACTCTTCCTCGTGGGCGAACCCCAGCAGGAAGGCGAACCAGGCGATGCCGAACAGCCCCCGGTCGGCGGCATCGTCCAGACCATCGTGCGCGTGGGAGTGGCCGCCGACGAGCGGGAGTCTGCCGAACACCCGCGGCCATAGGCCGCCGCTGTCGCCGTCGCTGCCGGTCCCGTGAGAGTGGTCACTGCCGCGGGGATGCTGGTGCTGGTGTTGGTGGGCACGCGTTTCAGAGTGAGTGTGGTCGTGTTCGGCCGGCGCTCCACCGTCGTGGTTCTCCGCCGTCCCGCCCTGTCCGGGGTCTCCTGTCGACCCACCATGCCCGTGGTCGTGGCCGTACCGATACTCACGGATGCCAAGCACGATAAGCAGACAGCCGGCCACGATGCTCACCGGCCCGCCGATGTGGACGCCAGCGGCCAGTTCCAGCGGCTCGTTGGCCTGCGTGAGGTCGAAGTAGGCCTTGGCGTAGAAGAACGCGAACACCATCGCGATGCTGCTGACGAGGTGGCCGACGCCCAGCAGGAGGCTCGCCGCGAAGCCGGACAGCCACGCGTTGGACTGGTCGAGGGCGTAGGACGCGGCGACCGGCCAGCCGTGGCCCGGTTCGAGCCCGTGAACCGCGCCGAGGGCGATTGCCCCGAGAAACAGGCCGAGTGCCTCGCTGTATGCCATCGATGTACCACACCGACGCTACGGTCCTGCCTAAGGGTTGTTACTACGGAATCGAGGGCTGCGTAATACGGGGACCTTTGTGGCCGGCGACGGCAATCCGGGTATGCGAACGAGCGTCAACATCCCCGAAGGCCTTCTCGCGGAGTTCGACCGCGTCTGGCGCGAACAGGACCTGGAAAACCGCTCGCGGGCGGTGCGAGAGGCTATGGAGGAGTACGTCGAGCGACACTCACGGCTCGCGGCGATGGACGGCGACGTGGTAGCGCTGGTCGGGTTCGACTACCGCCACGCCGACGTGATTCGGGACCTCCACGCCGTCCAGCACACGTTTCAGGACGTGATTCTCAACACCAGTCACACCCATCAGGGCGAGTGGTGTCTCGAATCGCTGTTCTGTCGCGGCCCGGCCGAGCGGGTCCGGGACCTCACCTATCGGCTACGGGACTTCGACGCCGTCCGCCGAGTGAAGGTGATGGTCATCCGCGACGAGGCGGCGGAGCCACACGGCCACGGGTAACGCCTGCTCTTCTTCCCTCCGTTCTACAGCGCTTCCGCGGCGATGCGGCCGATGTACACCCTTGCGGCAGCGTAGCCAGCGACCGCCACCAGCACTGCGCCACCGACGTGGCCGTAGGTCAGCAAGGTCGGGCTGTCGACCGCAAGCTTCGCCACCGTGGTCGCCGGGTGTTCCGGGAGGAGCACGGCCCCGCCGAACAGCACGAGAGTGAGCACGGAGAACAGCAACTGCGCCGGGCGACGGTTCTGGAGCGTGATGCCCAGCACGACCCCGAGCGTCACGACGACGACGGTGACGGCAGTGATGAACAGCAGAATCGCCGCCGGGTTCGAGACGGCGATGCCGTTCGTGGACAGCAATCCGAGCCACAGTAGCACCTGCGCAGGAGCGAGTAACACCATGCCCAGGGCCTTCCCGTCGATGATGTCGAGCAGCGACACCGGGGCCACGCGGAGCAGTTCCATCGTCCCGCGTTCGATTTCCTCGGTGACGGTGTCGACGGCTACTGAGCCGCTGATGAACGGCGGGAGGAACAGGAGCAGCGGAATCAGAATGGTGTAGGTGAACCCGAAGTACTGGCTCGCGCTGACAGTGTCCGGGAGCGGCACGGGCGGCTTATCGAGATACGGCGTCCGCTCCAGGCGCTCCTGGCGCTCCAGCCCGCTGAGGACCCGGCGCACTTCGACGACGATGAGCGTCGACCGGATGCTCCCCTCCGGCACGACAGCGGTGACCGCTATCTGCTCCCCTGGCCCGCGCGTCGACGGGACGTAGTCGCCGCGCAGTATCGCGTCCACCCGGCGCTGATTGAACGCCCGCTGTGCGGCGGTCTCGTTCTCGAAGGCGGTGACGCTGGTCCCATCTTGTTCAGCGGCCGCGGCCTCCAGTTCCTCGCGGGCGTCACCGGTGACGGCCATCTCCACCTCACCGGCCGCGACCGAGCTGGGGTCGTACAGCGACGTGAGGCCGACGACGAGGAACGAGGAGAACCCCGCGACGAACAGCTGAATGAGCAGCGCCAGCACGATGGTCTTCTCGCGGGACAGCGACCGGATGTCCCGCCGGGCCACGACGACCCGCGGGTCGCGCCAGATGGGGCGGTCGTCAGACAAGGGTGCTCACCACCGCGAAGTTGTAGGCGAAGTGGATGACGATAGCCAGCACCAATCCACCGAGATAGGCCCGTCGCCCGCGGCTCGCGCCCACCGACGAGATGGCCGCTGTCACCGTGTGCAGTGCCAGCGGGAGCAGGAACAGCAACCCAGCAACCCACAGCGGCAGGCCGGCAGGCAACGTCGCGCCCTGCAGGGCGGCTTCCCCGATGGGCAGGCTTTCGAGGTCGGAGAGCCTGGCGATAAGCAGGCCTTTCTCTCCGATGAAGAAGCCGAGCCCGGAGAGCGCGCCGATGCCGAGCGCCGACCGGAGCGTCCGCTCGTAGCGGGCGTGCTCGTAGCCGGCGTAGACGTGCAGGCTCTTTGCCAGTTCCTCGACGACGACGATGACGCCGAGTACGAGCACGATGCCGAGCGACTGGTTCGTGCCGAAGACGTTCAGCGACACCGAATCGAGGACGAACAGGAACGCGATGGCTGCCAGTTCGGCGACGATGACCAGCGGCAGCAGAATGATACTCATCTTTAGCGCGCTCCGGCGGGAGTTGATGCCACCGGCCAGCGCGTCCAGCACCTTCAGCGGAATCGGTCGCTGGGTGAACATATCCTCTTCCCGGTACAGACCGGCTCCCAGACCGAACAGCACCAGCCCGGTCAGCAGCGGCGGCGTCACCGAGAACACGAACGACGAGAGCCCGACCGACTGGCCGGTCAGGTCGAGCACGACCAGCGTCAGCGGCGAGATGAGCGCAATCGGCGTCACGTCGGTGAAGATGGCCGGGACGAACGCGTACGAGGTCAGTGTCACCGTTATCGTCACCGTCACGAAGGTGAGTTCCTTGAACGAGCGGGCGAACATCGCCCCGCAGAACGTCGCCGAGAGGAACAGAACGACGAGCGGGACCACCGCCAGCACCGCGACGTAGCTCCCCGCCGGCGCGATGTTCCCGAACCGCAGCGCCGCGGTGATGAGCGCCGCTACGCCGACAGCACCCACGAAGTACGGCAGCGTCTTCCCGCCGATAATGTCCCCCCGCGAGGCGGGCGTCACCAGCAGGAGTTCGCCGCGGCGGTTCAGCCGTTCGGAGAGCATCGACGAGCCGTAGGCCTGGATAACGAAGTTCATCGGGACGATGTAGAGGAAGGCGAGCACGAGCGACTCGAAGGGGAACGGCGGCGAGATGTCCGAGGGGGTGCCACCCTGCACGTCGCCGGTCAATCGCGCGCCGATAGCGCCGAGGTTCGCACCGCTGCCACCGGCGGTTCCGCCGTCACCGCTGCTGCTCGTGGCTGAGCCGCCAGTGCCGCCCGTGTCCGACCCGTCACCGCTGCCGCCGGTACTTGTCCCACTGCCGTCCGCAGAACCCGACCCGTCACTGCTGTCGCCGCCTCGGGGGTCGAGCTGGCTGCTCCCCGACTGTTGCTCGTAGACGAGCGTCACAGAAACGGGGAACGCGGCGGTCTGGTTGTCGTCCCGAGCGAGTGTCCGGTCGTTGTACTGCGCCGTACTGTCGCGGAGTTCGGCCAGCGCCGCTCGCTCTTTGGCCGTCCGTGGAACGCTCTGGAGCTGGCTTCCCCGATACAGGAGTTCCTGCTGGCGTCGCTCGATGGCGGTGGGGTCAGGCTCACGGATGTCGAACGTCCGGTCGTCGGCCGCGACGCCGTAGTAGGGACTGCTCTCGTCGACGCCGATACGGTAGATGCCGTCGTCCATGCCCGCACCGGTACCGCCGCTGACGGCTATCGCGGCGACCGCGCCCATCGCAACGAGCGACAGCGCCATCACGACGATAGTCCGCTTGTCGACACCGCCAGCGTTTTTCGTCACCTCCCACTTCGCGACGCGCAGGAGCTTGTCGGGTTGCATCTACTCCGCGTCCTCCTCGACGTACCGCGTGCCGCGGGTCCCGGCCTCGGCGACGTTGAGGAACACCTCCTCCAGGCTGGACTCCTCCGTCCGTATGTCGACCACGTCGCCGCCCCGGTTCTCGGCCTGCCTGCGTGTCGTTTCGACTGCCTCCATGCTCTCGACGACGCGCTCGTAGGTGCCGTTTTCCTTGGCTGCGCCAGGCACGTCGACGGTGGTGTAGACGTGATACCGCGTGTGGCCGTACTCGGCCTGAAGCTGTTCGAGGTCGCCGCGGGCGACGATTTCGCCCTCGTTCATGATGACGACCCGGTCACAGATAGATTCGACGTGAAAGAGATTGTGTGCAGAGAAAACGATGGTCTTACCCTCTTTCGCCAACTGCTCGGTGAACTCGATGACGTAGTTCGTCGTCAGCGGGTCCAGCCCCGATGCCGGCTCGTCGTAGATGAGCACGTCGGGGTCGTTGATGAGCGAGCGGGCGATGGCGACTTTCCGTTTCATCCCCTTGGACATGTCGCCGAGCTTCCGGTCGCGGTGTTCGAGTTCGAGTTCGTCCAGCGTGTCGTGCATCCGCTCTTCCGCCACGTCCGGGTCCACGTCGTAGAGGTCCGCGAAGAACTTCAGATAGGATATCGGTGTCATCTCCTCGTACAGCGGCGATTCCTCGGGCAGAAAGCCCAGCTGCTGGCGCATCTCCGCGGTTTCTGTGTCGAGCCCCGCTATCTCGGCGGAGCCGCTCGTCGGCTCTAACAGGCCCGCCAGCATCTTCAGCGTCGTCGTCTTGCCGGCCCCGTTCGGCCCGATGATACCGAACACCTCGCCGCGGTCGACCGAAAACGAACTGCCCTGTACAGCGACGAAACCGCCGTACTCCTTCCGAATGTCCCGGGCGTCAATCATCTGGCGATTGATTGTGAGTGAACCAACCTATACCTTGGCTCCGGCCTATTGCTTCTGATAATGGCACTCGAACTCGGCACGAACAGTGTTTCGATCGAGAAAACACCGGACGGGCGACGGCTGATCGTCCGCCACGACGTCGATGCGTCGGTCGACACCGTGTGGGATGTCCTGACCGACACCGACTGCTGGTCAGACTGGGGGCCGTCGGTCACAGCCGTCGAGACAGACACCCGATACATCGATGACGGGACGACCGGCCGCGTTCGCGCTGCTGGCGTGGTGTGGCTCCCGTTTGAAGTGACGGCGTGTGCGCCGTATCGCTGGACGTGGAACGTCGCTCGGCTCCCCGCAACAGGTCACTTCGCCGAGGAACGGGCTGCCGGCTCCGTCGTTGGGTTCGAGATTCCGCCGCTGGCGACTGGCTACGCTCCGGTGTGTGCCCGAGCGTGCCAGCACGTCGCTGCTATCGCACGGCGACGCGAGGCGTAGGCAGCGACCGCGTCGACCCGTCAGGGCTGTATCGGCGTCTTCGAGCGCGTGTAGGTGTCTTTCTCGGAGCTATCCGTTCTCGTGATGTCCGTAATCTCGAAGCGTGTCCCGCCCCCGTCGCTTTCGGTCACGTCGATGTCCCAGCCGTGGGCTTCGACGATGCGCTGGACGATTGCCAGCCCCAGCCCGCCTTCGCCGTCCGTGGTGGTGTAGCCGTCGTCGAGCACCGCATCACGCTTTTCGGGCGGGATTCCGGAGCCGTCATCGGCGACGTAAAACCCACCAGATATCTCGCCGACACGAATCGTCAGGTCAGCACTGCCACGTTCGATGGCGTCGTCGGACTTCGCTTGAGCGCTCGTGGACCCGTGTTCCACACTGTTCCGAAACAGGTTCTCGAACAGGTGACGGAGCCGATCCGGGTCGGCGTCGATGACGGCTGTCACTTCGTTTTCGAGCGTCGCGTCCATCGTCGGCACGGCCTCCCAGCAGCTATCGACCAGTTCTGCCAGATCAACGGCCTCCGTATCGCTGATGACGTGTCCGCTTCGAGCCAGCGTCAGCGTCCGGTCGATGAGCGTTTCCATTCGGTCCATCGCTGTCGCAGCCGTCTCCAGCTGTTCCGAGTCGCGGTCCATTCGTTCGAGTTCCAGCTGACCAGATGCGACGTTGAGCGGGTTCCGGAGGTCGTGTGCCACGACGGCCGCGAACTCGTCGAGGCGTTCGTTGCGCTGCTCGATGGCCTCCCGATGGAGTCGCTGTCGCTCGGCCTCGACGGCTCGGGATATCGCGCGCGCTTCGAAGATTCCCATCATGAGGCCACCGAAGCCGCCGACGATAGCCGCAAACAGCGCCCAGCCGATGTCCTCACTTAGCGACCCCGTTGGCCAGGTTAGAATCATCGCCACATTCAACAGCAGAAAAGAAACTAGCCCCCCAGCGAACCAGACCCCGATACGCCGGTAGTGGTCCGGATCGATCTCCGAGTTACTGAGCCAGAACCCGCCGACGATGATCGCCGCTGCAAACGGAACGATTGCCAGCATACTGACCACGAAATCAGCAGTAACAAGCGCTGATAAGCCGGAATCAGAGAAATAAAAATAGTTAGCGACGCCTCCGAGGAGGAGCAGCCACCCGACTCCCTGAATAAGGGCTGGCAGGCGATCTGAGCGGCGATCTGGGTCTGTCACTTCCGCATCGATTTGTTAGACGTGCATTTACATCTGCTGGCCAGCGGAACAGGTGTGCGGCGTATTTCCCAGCATTATCGTCGGTGTTACTGTCGGCTCGGCCTGTTTTCCTGCCAGCTACTGTTTGGTTACGCGTGCGTCCGATACTTTGTGGATGTCGTCGTCGATCCCGGTGCCGTCACAGTCGTCATTCGGACATCGATAGTGCCAGCCGTCTTCCGTTGCCGCTCGCTCGGTAAACCGGTCGCCACATTCGTCGCAGTAGAGCTGCCCGTCCGAACATGTGTCGCGGTGGAGTTCGAGTTCGAGTTCTGTGCCGAAGGTCCGCTTGCAGTTCCGACAAATATGAGGCATATTCGAAACTACAGATTCATCCCTTATAGCGATACCGGAACGTTCACGGCCGCTTCTTTCCGTTGACGGAAGGTTCAGGTCGGCCGCCGTCCGTCGGTTTTCGGCACCACATACATCTCATATCTTGGACAGTAATGGTTGTCAGGGCCGAATAGCTATCGACATATCTCGGCAACAGCCAGTTCGGGACCAGCCCAGCCGCCGTCTTCCAGATACCGACAGCGATTGTGGGTGAGAAAACCGCTAGGCTGTCGTCACGTCGATCCGCGTGCCGCCGGATTCGCCGCTCCCGACCGATACCGTCCACCCGTGGGCGCGCGCCGCAGTGTCGACGAGGAACAGTCCGTATCCCTCCCCCTCCCGCGTCGTCCCGAAGCCCTGGTCGAACACTTCGTCGCGGTCCGCTTCGGGAATCCCCGGGCCGTCGTCGGCCACGTAGAACCCGGACTCGGTGGCACCGATGGTGACGGTTACGGGTCCCTCGCTGTGTGTGACCGCGTTGTCGAACAGTTCGCGGAGGAGCAACTGCAGTCGGTCGTTTTCGGCGTCGACAGACGCGTCAGTCACCACTTCCAGCGTCGCATTCTCGTAGCTCTCTGCGGCCCAGACCTCAGTGGCTACGTCAGAAAGCGAGAGCGAGTCCGTTTCCGAGACGGGACACGCTGTGCTCCCGATGCGCGAGAGGTCGGTGAGCAGCGTCTCGACTCGGCGAACGGACCGATGCAATGCGTCTTCGTGGGGCTCACCGATGTCGAGTAGCTCTAACCGGCCCATAACGACGTTCAGCGGGTTCTTCGCGTCGTGAGAGACGCCGCTCGATATGTCGTCCCACTGTACGGCACCGACCCGCCAGTCGGTCGGCCACCGGGTCGCGTACGCTTCGAGTTTCGCGGCCAGCAGGGATGCCGGCGTCTCCGCGGTCACGTAATCGGTGACGCCGGCCCGGAGCGCCTCGGTGACCCGGTCAGGTTCGGGGTCGGTCGCGACGAGCACAATCGGAATCTCGGCCCCGGCCGCTCGCAGTTCCTCGAACACCGCTATACCGTCGTCGCCGTCATCGCTGACGACGACACCCCTGACGTCCCCATCACTCAGCCGGTCCTGTACGACGCTCGTGTCTCGGACTGCCTCGGCTGTTGCCCCGTCCGTTGGCAGCGCCTCGGAGAGAGCTGCAGCTAGGTCTGTCGCTTCGGTACCGGCTACGAGATAGGCGGTCCCACGAGCAGGCGTCATGCCCCGGCACTACGAAAACGGGCGACAAGAAACCGACGGTGCCCTACAGCAGGTCTTCGACGTGGTCGGCGACTTCTTCCGGTGTGTCACCGACCGGGACACCGATAGACTCACTCCGTTCCACGGCTCGCTTCGCTCGCCGCGTCACATCGAGATCTCCCATCGGTCGATCTCGCTCCGTTCGTCTATCGAGCCCTCGCTCGCTCCGCATCACGGCTCACTGCGTTCGCCGTATCGCGTCGAGGTCTCCCGCTGGTCGTCCTCGACTCGCTCGCGAGGACGCCGTTGTCCGTCCGCACAAACCTATTCGAACTGATCAGAAAAAGTGTCCGGCGAAAGCCGCCTAAATCTGCCCTACAGCAGGTCTTCGACGTGGTCGGCGACTTCTTCCGGTGTGTCACCGACCGGGACGCCGTTGTCCTCTAGCGCGGTGATCTTCGACTGCGCGGTCCCGGTGCCGGAGCCGGAGACGATAGCGCCGGCGTGGCCCATCCGCTTTCCGGGCGGCGCGGTCCGACCGGCGATGAAACCGGCGACCGGCGTGTCCATGTGCTCGCCGATGTAGCGAGCGGCCTCTTCCTCGTCCTCGCCGCCGATTTCGCCACACATGACGACGGCGTGGGTGTCGGGATCGGCCTCGAACTGTTCGAGCGCGCCGATGAAGTCCGTCCCGATGATCGGGTCGCCGCCGATACCGATGGCCGTCGACTGGCCGATGCCGCGGTTGGTGAGGTTGTCGACGACCTGGTAGGTCAGCGTCCCCGAGCGGGAGACGAGACCGACGTTCCCGGACGAGAAGATGTTCCCCGGGAGGATGCCGAGCTTGGCGACGCCGGGCGTGATGACGCCGGGGCAGTTCGGACCGACGAGGTGCGTGTCGGTCTCCTGCAGCTTGCGGTAGACCCGAGACATGTCCTGTGTCGGAATACCCTCGGTGATGGCGACGACGAGGTCGATGCCCTTCGCATCCAGCGCCTCGAAACAGGCGTCGGCCGCGAACGCGGGCGGTACGAACACGACGGCGGCGTTCGCGTCGGCCTCGCGGGCCGCGCCCTGCACGGTGTCGAACACCGGCACGCCGGCGACCTCCTGACCGCCCTTGCCGGGCACTGCGCCGGCGACGACGTTCGTGCCGTACTCAAGCATCTGTTCGGTGTGGAACTTCCCTTCTCCGCCGGTGATTCCCTGTACAACGACGCGTGTGTCTTCGTCGACTAGAACACTCATGCTTCCACCTCCTTTGCGTACTCGACCGCACGCTGAACGGCGTCCTCCAGCGTGTGCTCGACCGTGACCAGGTCCTCGTTCAGAATCTCCATCCCCTCCTCGGCGTTGGTCCCTGCGAGTCGGACGGTGACCGGCTTCGGAATCTCGTCGAACTGCTCCAGCGCCTGGTTGATGCCGTTGGCGACCTCGTCGCCGCGGGTGATACCGCCGAAGATGTTGAACACGACCGAGTCGACGTTCTCGTCGGAGAACACCATATCGAGCGCGTTCGCGATGCGGTCGGCCTTCGCGCCGCCACCCACGTCGAGGAAGTTGGCGGGCTCGCCGCCGTAGTAATCCACGAGGTCGAGCGTCGTCATCACGAGGCCCGCACCGTTGCCGATGATGCCGACGTTGCCGTCCAGTCGGACGTAGTCGAAGCCGTACTCGTCGGCCTTCTGTTCGAGTTCGTCGCCCTCCGCAGCCTCCTCGCCCATCTCGGCGATCTCGGGCTGGCGGAACAGGGCGTCGCCGTCGATGTTCATGACGGCGTCGGCCGCGATGACCTCGTTGTCGGCCGTAATCATCAGCGGGTTAATCTCCGTGTCCGCGCCGTCGCGGTCATCCCAGAGCTGGTACAGCGTCGTGAGGACGCTCGCCACGTCGTTTGCGACCTCGCGGTCGACGCCGGCCTCGTAGACGACCTTCCGGGCCTGGAACGGGTGCATTCCGAAGGCGGGGTCGATGTGCTCTCGGGCGATGGCGTCGGGGTCCTCTTCGGCGACCTCCTCGATGTTGACGCCGCCCTTGGTGGAGACCATGGCGACCGGGCGACCCTCGTTGCGGTCCATCGTCACGCCCACGTACAGCTCGTTGACGAAGTCCACGGCTTCCTCGACGAGCACCTTCGAGACGTGGTAGCCCTTGAGGTCCATCCCGATGATGTCCTCGGCAGCTTCGCGAGCCTCTTCCTTGGACTCGACGAGCTTGATGCCGCCGGCCTTGCCGCGGCCGCCGACGTGTACCTGTGCCTTGATGGCGACCGGATATCCGATTTCCTCGGCCGCGTCGACGGCCTCGTCCACTGTCTCGGCCAGCTGCGAGGCGGGCGTCGGGATGCCCGCGTCAGCGAAGACTTGCTTCGCCTGGTATTCGTGCAAGCGCATGTCATGCAGAAAGCCGAGCGGTGGCGATTTAAATCCGTCCGTTTCTCTTCCTGCGACCACGCGGAATCCGCCCCAGTTTTCTGTGGGTGGGGATAGCGATTCAGGGGCCCACTGCGGCGTGATACGATTGGTTCGTGGGGGTCGGGACGTCAAAGCGGCGTCAACAACTGACTTCACTGTCCGAGTCACATCCGATAGACCCACAGCGCCACACTGCGAAGCGAGCGTATGGCCGACGACAGGCACGGGACCGACGACGTCGACGACGAGACGCTGGATGCTGTGGCCGAGGCGCTTCGCACCGCCGAAACTGGCGTCGCCCTCACCGGCGCGGGCGTCTCGACGGCGTCGGGCATCCCCTCCTTTCGCGGCGACGACGGTATCTGGGAGCGCCACGACCCGGCGGACTTCCACCGCCGGCGACTCGACGCCGACCCGGCAGGCTTCTGGGCGGACCGAATATCGCTTCGGGAGTCTATCTACGGCGATGTAGACCCCGAACCCAACGCCGCCCACGAGGCGCTGGCGGGGCTCGAATCAGCGGGCCATCTCGACGCCGTGCTCACGCAGAACATCGACGGACTGCACGACGCCGCCGGCACAGACCGGGTCATCGAACTGCACGGAACCCACCGGCGCGTGGTCTGTGACGACTGCGGTCACCGTCGAGACGCCGACGCGGTGTTCGAGCGGGCCGCCACAGAGAGCGACCTGCCGCCGCGCTGTGACTGCGGCGGCGTCTACCGCCCGGACGTCGTGCTGTTCGGCGAAGCCATGCCCGACGTGGCGATGGACGAAGCACAGCGTCTCGCCCGAGACAGCGACGTGTTTCTGGCCGTGGGGTCGTCGCTGTCGGTACAGCCCGCGTCATTGCTTCCGAAAATCGCTGCAGAGGCGGGCAGCACGCTGGTCGTGATAAACTACGAGGAGACGCCGCGTGACGCGAGTGCGGCGCACGTCCTTCGTGCGGATGTCACGCATGTCCTTCCGGCGATTGTCGAACGGGTGTAACAGCGCGGAGGCGGTCTACAGCTCGACGCCGCCGGGAATCAGGCTCTGCCCGCGCAGGAGGCTCCCGTCGGGGTCGTAGACGAGTAGCGTCCCCAGCTCGTAGGTCCGTGACTCGCCGTCGCCGTCGGTGAGACGGACTGTAAACTGTGGGTCTTCTTGGGCGTCCGCCGCGGACACGAGCGCGTCGATGTCCGCTGTCGGTGCTGTTGCCTCGAAGACGTACTCGCCGGTGAGGCGGTTCGTCAGCGAGAGCACGCCGTCGCTTTCGGGTTGTCGGCGGAAGGTCACGTCGATATCCTCGCCATCGAGTGTACCGCCGTCTACTTTGGTGAGGCGCTCGCGGAGCTCTCCTGTCGGCCCATCGTATACGATCGCGATCGTCGGGTCGTCGTTGTCGGTGGCCGAAGCCTGGATGTCGACGGTGAAGTAATCACGCCTCATTCCGGTGTTTACCGGTACGTGGCCCGGCCAAATGAACGTAACGGCGCACCGACTGTCGGTATCGGTAGCTTTTACCGGACCGGCCCACCCTCTGACAGTAGTATGGCATGGGTGAAATCAGAGTACGCGGGCGAGTTCGCGGTGCTTGCGACGTGGCTCGTGGGGTTGTCCCCGTGGTCGGTGTCGCTGTTCGAGATTGATGGGGTTACTGTCATCGGGCTCCGGTTTCTCCCCTTTCGGTTCCAGTTCATCTTCGGTGCGACGCTCCCCGGAGAGCGGCCGTTTCTCTGGGCCTGGCAGGTCGCCGCGTTCCAGGAGTCGGACCCGCTTGCGCTCGCCGGGACCCTCGGGTTCGCGGCCCTGGCCGTCTTCCTGTTCCCGCTCGGACTCAGTCTCTACTACTACGCCGCTGAGGACCGTGTTGAAGCTACCTTCCCCGTGGACCCGGTTCGCCTGTTTGGCGGCTTGCTCGGACTCGTCGGCGTTCTTACGCTTGCGGCCAGCGGGCTGTTCATCACGGCCTTTCCCGGCATCACCGTCCCCATCGGGTCACTTGTCGCACTCGTGTTCGCCTATCTCCTGTTGACCGTCGACCGAGCCTGACGGGCAGTGCCGTCCCGTTCGTCCGACCGCTGGCGATTATACTCCTGATAATTTGGCGAGCGAATTTAAGTAGGTGGATACGATAGCAGAGGTATATTCCGCGGAGCACCGTGTGCTCCCCACCGAACCACGATGTCGAACCCAGAATCTCCCGACCCCGGTGACTTCGTTTCGGACCCGCTCGGCCACATCCAGTCGTGGCTCTCGCGGACCGCAACGGTGCTGAGCGGGTCAGCGGTCCCGACGGCGAACTACGACCCCAGCCGCCACGGGTCACTGGTCGAGTTCGACGGCCTGGACGGCTACAACGAGGTCGACCGCTACTGGCTGAACGCGCCCTTCGCCTTCGCCTCCATCAATCACGACCCGGAGCGTGACGAACACCTGTACCACGTTGTTGAGCCGTCACTGACCAACATCGAGCGGGAACTGCTCGACCGCCTGTTCGAGGACATCCGCATCCCGCTCATCTACCGCGACGACGTCGACAGCGACCCGGAGCGCGTTCTCGCCGAGGAACTCGAAGCCAGGCTAGAGGAGTACGGCGTCGTCATCGAACCGGAGACGTTCTACCGGCTGTTTTACTACTTGCATCGCTCCTTCCAGGGCTACGGCCACATCGACCCCCTGATGCACGACCCGGACATCGAGGACATCTCCTGTGACGGGGCGAACCTCCCCATCTTCGTCTACCACGACGGGTACACGGACATCGAGACGAACATCGTCTACGACGCCGACGAACTGAACGACTTCGTCATCCAACTGGCCCAGCGCTCGGGTCGGCACGTCTCCGTCTCGGACCCCGTCGTCTCGACGACGCTCCCGGACGGCTCGCGTATCGAACTGGCGCTCGGCGAGGAAGTGACCCCGCGCGGCTCCGCGTTCACCATCCGGAAATACGCCGACGAACCGTTCACGCCGATTGAACTGCTGGAGTACGGCACGTTCTCCGTCGAGATGCTCGCTTACCTCTGGCTGGCTATCGAGTCCAACAAGTCGCTCATCTTCGCCGGCGGGACCGCCGCCGGTAAGACCACGTCGATGAACGCGCTGGCGATGTTCCTCCCGCCCCGGTCGAAGGTGCTCTCAATCGAGGACACCCGCGAGCTGTCCCTGTACCACGACAACTGGCTCTCCTCGGTCACCCGCGAGCGGTTGGACGATTCGGACATCACGATGTACGACCTGCTGCGGTCCGCGCTCCGGCACCGCCCCGAGTACATCATCGTCGGCGAGGTCCGCGGCGAGGAGGCGATTACGCTGTTCCAGGCGATGAACACCGGTCACACGACGTTCTCAACGATGCACGCGGACTCGGTCCAGACCGTCATCAACCGGCTTGAGAACGAGCCGATCAACGTCCCGCGGCCGATGGTCCAGAGCCTCGACATCCTCTGTGTGCAGGTGCTGGCCCGCTCCGGTGACGAGCGCGTCCGCCGTGCGAAAACGCTCGCCGAGATCGAGGGCATCGACCAGCGGACCGGCGAACTGGACTACTCGACGACGTACAACTGGCGGGCCACCGAGGACCGCTTCTCCGAGAACAACAGCGAGCTACTGGACGAAATCCGCGAGGAACGCGGCTGGACGCAGTCGGAGCTGCTGACCGAACTCCGAAACCGCCAGCGGTTCCTCCGCTATCTCCAGTCCGAAGGCATCACCGACTACCGGAAGTTCACGGCGATGGTCAACAAGTACTACGCGGACAAGCAACAGGTCATGGCGAACATCGACGATGCGATAGCCTGACATGGCGCTGAACCCGCTCGGTCTGGCTCCGCTCGCCGTCGTCGTCGGGATTCTCGGGCTTATCGGCTACAGCTCCGTCAACGAGCGCTTCGACCGCAACGTCACGCGGCTGTCCCGACGGCTCTTCGGTCGGTACGTGGGCGAATCGCCCAAACGCGAACGACAGCTCGAAGCCGCCTACATCGACGAGACCTATCGCGGGTACGCCGCCAGAACGCTGGTGTACGCCTGTGTAGGGGCCGTCGCCGGCGCTATCACCGGCGCGTACGCCATCGGCGGCTTTCTGTTGGTGCTGCCGGTGCTGGTGAACCTCGCACAGGGGCTTCCCTCGACGATGGTGAACGCCTTCGGCCTGCGAACGTTCGAACTCGTCCTGACACCGACTCAGACCCTCTACATACTCATCGGCGGCGGTGTGCTATCGGGCGCAGCGACGGCCGGACTCACGTACCTCTACCGCTGGGAGCGGCTCAAGAATCAGGCGGACGTGCGGAGTCGGAACATCGACGAGGGGATGGCCCGCACTATCGCCTTCATGTACGCGCTGTCCCGCGGTGGGATGTCCTTCCCGGACGTGATGCGTGTGCTGGCCCGCAATCAGGAAATCTACGGCGACACGGCGAAGGAGGTCGGCGTCGCCGTCAGGGAGATGGACCTGTTCGGCCGGGACATGATCTCGGCGCTCGAACACGTCTCCCGGCGGACACCCAGTGAGCAGTTCAAGACCTTCACCGAGAACCTCTCCAGCGTCCTCCAGAGCGGCCAGTCGCTGGCCCCGTTCCTCCGCGAGCAGTACGAGCGCCATCAGGAAGAGGCCGCCGAGCGTCAGGAGGACTTGCTCGAACGGCTGGCCACCGTCGCCGAGGCGTACGTCACCGTATTCGTCGCCGCCGTGCTCTTCCTGATGACGATTCTGCTCGTCTTCGGCCTGACGACGACGGACACGCTCTGGCTGTTGCAGTTGATGGCGTATCTCGTCATCCCGCTGGCCAATGTCGGGTTCATGGTGTATCTCGATAGCAAGCTCCAGTCGCTGGGCATCGGGAACGGCGGGACGACGACTATCCTGAACAAGTACGAGACGGCGACGCTGGGGAAACCCAGCCTGAGGGCCGGCCGTCTCGGCCTGCCCGACGGCGGCGTCGTCCCGGCCGACGAGGCGAACTGGCTCCGACTCCGGTTCTACGACCGCGTCAAGTCGCTGCGGGAGCTGCTCAGCTCCCCGATTCAGTCGCTGGTCTGGAACCCCGTGTACGTCCTCTACCTCGCCGTGCCAATCGCCGTGGTGCTGCTGCTCGTCCGCGCCCCGACAGCGTTTCAGGCGTCGACGGTCAACGTCCGTCTCCTCGACGACCTCGTCATCCAGTCAGTGCTGCTGATTCTGGGGCCGTTCGCGCTGGTGCGGTTCATTTACACCCAGCGGCTATCCCGCATTGAGGACGCGACGCCGGACCTGCTCGAACGGCTGGCAAGCCTGAACGAGGCCGGGATGACCGTCGTGGAGAGCCTCCGCCGGGTCCGCGGCAGTGACATCGGTGTGCTCACCCAGGAGATGCACCGCATCTGGGCCGACATCAGGATGGGTGCGAACGTCGACGACGCGCTCGTCCGGTTCGGCCGCCGGGTCCAGACCACGGCCGTCACGCGGATCGTGACGCTGCTGACCCACGCGATGCACGCCTCGGGCCAGCTCGGGCCGGTGTTCCGCATCGCGGCCACCCAGTCGCGGGCGGACCTCCGGCTGAAGCGCCGGCGACGCCAGCAGATGCTCACCTACCTCGTCGTCATCTACGTCGCCTTCCTGGTGTTTCTGGTCATTATCGTCGCTGTCCAGGAGGTGCTCGTCCCGAGTTTGCCCTCCAGCGTGCCGACGCCGGCCGGGGAGTCGAACCGACTGGGCGTCAACGTCGACCAGTTCGCCCGCTTCGGGCGCGTGGACAAAGCCGCGTACACGCTCGTGTTCTTCCACACCGCCCTCATTCAGGCCGTCCTCACAGGCTTCATTGGCGGCCAACTCGGTGAGGGAACGCTCAAGGACGGCGCGAAACACGCCGCAATTTTGCTGGGTGTGGCGTACGTCGCGTTCATCCTGCTGTCCTCACCGGTCGCGTCGATGACGGTCACCAGCCCCGCTGTTTCCGGCGACCAGATAACGGTCGAATCGGCGTCGCTGTCAGAGGGAGGGTTCATCGTTGTCCGCGAGTTCGAGGAAGACGGCCGGGTGCTCGGGACCTCCGAGTACCTCTCTTCGGGGTCCCACAGCGACGTACAGATAACGCTTGACAGACCGCCGTCGACCGGGCAGTCACTCGTGCTCGTCGCCCATCAGGACACCAACGGGAACCAGCAACTCGACTACCCCTTCGGCGACAATTCGGGATCGCCGGACCGACCATACTCGTCGTCGACGGCCGGCGAGAACGTCACCGTCGAACACACGGTCGAGTGACGCTGGATTTACGGTGCCCAATCGGGTAGGAGGCGCTGATGGAGTTCGCCGCCTTCGCCGACCGGGCCGAAACAATCGAAGCCGAGAGCGCCGACACCGCGATAGCTGAGGCAGTGACCGACCTGTTCACAGATGCGAGGCCGGACCTGCCAACGCTCACCCGCTTCGTCCAGGGACGGGTGTTTCCGGCCTACGAGTCCCGCACGCTCGATATCGGGCCGCGGCTCTGCTACGAGGCGATTGCCCGGGCGGCCGGCCAGAATGTCAGCGCTGACGACGTAGAGCAGCGCCTCGCCGACATGGGCGAAATAGGGGCTGTCGCGGCCAGCTACGACCTCGGCGGCCAGCGGGGACTCGCCGCGTTCGGAGCAGGCGGGAGCGGGAGCGACGCACTGACCGTCGCCGAACTCGACGAGACGCTCCGGGACCTGGCGGCCGTCGACGGCAGCGGGAGCCAGGGGACGAAAGTCGACATCCTTTTTGGCCTGTTCTCGCGGTGTTCGCCGGCCGAAGCCAGCTACCTCGCACGGCTCGTCCTCTCGGAGATGCGCATCGGCGTCGGCGAGGGGACGGTCCGGGACGCCGTCGCGGCGGCCTTCGACGTGCCGGTCGCGGCCGTCGAACGGGCCGTGCAGGTGTCGAACGACTACGGCATGGTCGCCGAAGTGGCCCGCGACGAGGGCGAGTCCGGACTGGCCACTATCACGCTCGAAATCGGTCGGCCCGTGCAGGCGATGCTGGCGCAGGCGGGCACAGTCGCCGGCGCACTGGACGACTGGGACCGCGCCGCGGTCGAGTGGAAGTACGACGGTGCTCGCGTACAGATCCACTTCGACGGCGAGGACGCCCGGCTGTTCTCCCGGAACATGGAGGAAGTCACGGACCCGCTTCCGGAAGTCGTCGACACTGTCGAGTCGACGCTGGACGCGCCGGCGATTCTCGACGGCGAGGTGGTCGCGGTCGCCGCGGACGGCGACCCGCTCCCGTTCCAGGAGGTGCTGCGGCGCTTCCGCCGGAAGCACGACGTGGCCGCGGCCCGCGAGGACGTGGCCGTCCGCCTGCACGCGTTCGACTGCCTGCACGCCGACGGCGAGGACCTGCTCGATGCCCCGCTGGAGACGCGCCACGACCGCCTCGAATCGCTCTTCCCTGCCGGGAGAGATGTCGTCTCACAGATGTGGCTGTCCGACGACCCCGACGAGATCGCGGACCTGGAGGCAGAAGCCCTCGCCGCCGGACAGGAGGGAATCATGCTGAAAGACCCGACAGCGGCGTATTCGCCCGGAAAGCGGGGCAAGCACTGGCGCAAGCGCAAGCCCGACGTGGAGACGCTGGATTGTGTTGTCACCGGCGCGGAGTGGGGCGAGGGCCGCCGGGCGAACGTCCTTGGCTCGTTCGAACTCTCCGTGCGGACCGACGACGGTTACGCCACCGTCGGTAACGTTGCCACGGGTATCACCGACGAGGAACTGGACGACCTCACCGAGCGCTTCGAACCGCACATCCGGAGCGAGGACGGCCGCGACGTGGTGCTCGACCCAGCAATCGTGTTCGAGGTCGGCTACGAGGAGATTCAGGCCTCCCAGTCCTACGATTCGGGCTATGCGCTCCGGTTCCCGCGGTTCCTCTCCGTCCGCGAGGACAAGACGCCTGACAGCGCCGACTCGCTGGGGCGCGTCGAGCGGCTGGCGGCGTCACAGTAACGCCGCCGGTGCTGGTCCGCGACGGACCGACACGCGTAATGGCCGTCTCCGAGAACGACCGTACATGACAGTCAGACACGACGGCATCACCGCGGAGTGGCTCGGCTACGCGACGCTGCGGCTGGAAGGCGAGGAGACGGTCGTCTACTTTGACCCCGGTCGGTACGGCGTCCTGACCGGCGAGTGGGAACCGGACACGCCCGGTATCGGCCACCCACCGACGCAGGACTACGCCCCCAAAGACGGGGATATCGTCTGTGTGACCCACATCCACCACTACGACCCCGACGGCATCCGCCGCGTCGCGGGCGAGGACGCCACCGTCGTCGCATTCGAGGGTATCAACGTCCACGCGACCGACCGCGACCTCGACCGCCTCGCCGACCTCGATTACGAGGTCCGCAAAGTAGGGATGGAGGCCGACGTGTTAGTCGACGACGTGCCCATCTGGACCATGCCGGCGTACAACCACGAGGACGGCCGGAACGTGAAAGACGACGGCAGCCCCATCCACCCGAAGGGTATCGGCTGTGGCTTCCTCGTCTCGCTGGACGACACCCGCGCGTTCTGGCCCGGCGACACCGACGTGCTGGACGGCCACGCCGAACTCGACGTGTCGCTGTTCGTCCCCACTATCGCCAAGAACTACACGATGAACCGCCACGAGGCCGCCGACCTGGCCGAGGAGATGGACCCGGACCTCGTGTTGCCGATGCACTACAACACGTTCGAGTCACTGGAGGCAGATTCCGGTGCGTTCGCCGAAGACGTCGCGAAACGCGGCGTCCCGGTCGTACTTGACGAGAACTGACTGGCGAACCCGTCTGTGGCGACCCGAGACGGTGGTCGGTCTATTTGTCAGTCAAAACAATATTGAAGGGTTCAGCAGAACACCACCGACATGGAACGCGCCAGTGACCGAGCAGGGGAAGCACGTTCCTCGGCCGAACGAACGCCCTCGCTCGGTCACCTACTGCTTGTCTGGCTCCTTGTCGGGCCGTCGCTGTGGTCCCTTGGTTCTGCCGTGGCCGATGCGATTCAGGCCGAACTGCCGCTGTCGACGATGGGAGCCGGCCTGCTGTTCGGAACGATAGTCGTCGTGTCGTTCTGGACCGCCGGCTTTCAGCCCTCACTCAGGGCCAGTTTCGGCTATTTTGTCGCGGAACTGAGTATCTATCTGGTCTTGGCTGTCGGGGTCGTTACGGTCTTCGTTCCGACCTTTACACCGTGGGTTACGATTGCTGTCCAACTCGTGTCTATCTGTCTCGCCGCGACGCTGGTGTTCACCCCGGTCGGTGCGAACATACGGAACTGGTTCCGGCGACATGTCCGCTCTCTGCTGAAACTACCGCCACAAGACCGGTCAGTCGATCGCGACTGATGGATTCTCGACCGAGCAAACGCGGATTCGTTTTGCCGGTCAGTCGTTCCGGGTAGTACACTAATTGCGCACCGGTCTCACCACGACTGTTCCCGTTTTCCACTCGACAGAAAACACTTACCGAGAGACAGGAGATGGACTCCTAATGCCCTCCTCCCGTCGGCGATACCTTCGTGGCTGTGTGGCGACCCTCGGACTGGCGTCCGCTGGCTGTCTCGGTTCGAACGGGTACATAGAGACTTCACCGATTGGAACTGAGACGACACCGGAATCAGAGGCTGGGACGGCCGCCCACAAGCGTAGCGGGGAAACGGAACCGTTCGTCGCCTGGCAGCAATCACTCGGTTCAGCGATCACTGCCCCGCCAGTTAGTACGGGGAGCGGTCTGTCTGTCGGGACTGAGTCGGGAACGGTCAAATCACTCGCAACTGCTGACGGGAGCCAGCAGTGGTCATACGACGCGAGCGACCCCATCCGCTCGCAGCCGCTACGCGTCGGGAACACCGTCTTCGTCGTAAGCGGGAAAGAAGGGCTGTACGAGGATCACATCGTGGTGGCACTCGACGCCGAAAGCGGCGCGAAGCAGTGGACGTTCTCGCCCGGAGAGTGGTGGCTGGAGTTGCTCGGCGCGACCGAGGAGATGGTGTACGTCGGGACCAACACCGACGCCCCGTCGAAGCAGGGACGGACGCTCTACGCGCTCGCTGTTTCTGACGGGTCGGTACAATGGTCCGGCGAAGTCGGTGACCAGTACGAAGGCGTCGTGCGCAACGGGACGATATACGTGGCGTCGTACGGCCGGTTCTACGCGTACGACGCTGAAAACGGTGAGCAACAGTGGGTCACTGACGTTTCCGACTACTACTCCCAGACGATGGTCGCCGACGACGACACGCTCTGTTATGCCGCCGACGTGGACGAGACCCGCGGCACGCTAATCGGCGTCGCTGCCGACACCGGTGAGACCGTCTGGAGACACGACGAGGGGTCCGTCGCATCGACGACACTTCACGATGGAACGCTCTATATCGGTGGCACACACGTCGCTGCGCTCGACCCCGCGAGTGGCGAGCAACAGTGGCAAGCGGAGCAGTCCGGCTACGTCCAACAAGCCCCGGTTCAGAACGGCGTCCTCTATGCAGGTGGCGACGTACTACGCGGGTACGACAGTAGCGACGGCGAACTGGACTGGACATGGGAGCCCGACGTAGACGTTGAAGGGGTGGTGCCGGCAGCGGTCGTTTCCGACACCCTGTACGTGGACTCGTGGACGGACGGCGACCCGCGGAACCGATTCAAGTTCGCAGTCGACGCGACGGCCGGAACGAAACGGTGGGCGTTCGATGTCGGGAGCGACCTGACCGATCTGTCCGTCGACGAAAAACGTGGATATGTCGCCGCTGACGATACCGTCTACGCGCTAGAATAACCGAAACCGAGCTTCGTTGCTGCCGTGTCTAAAGCAGGCCCATCTCGTCCAGCCGTTCGGGCAGGTAGGTCTCCGTCACGAAGTCGAGCCCCCGAGAAGCGAGTGCCTGCTGTTCGGCCTTCTTGTTGATATCGAGCTGGAGTTCGATCTGTTCCTCCCAGAAATCAGTCTGGAAGCGCGGGTCCTCCAGTTCGCTCTCCAGGGCGTTGACGTCGGAGTCCGACAGCGGGTCCGTCGGCAGTTCGTACTCGACGATGTCCTCCGGGCGGATGCCGATGAACTGGGCCTCGGGGGTCGCCAGATACTCAGAGAGGTGGGCACTCTTGATGGAGCCGTAGGAGACCGACCCGAAGATGCGGTACGACCACGGGTCACCGTCAGTGAACACCGTGACTGGCAGGTCGAGTTCGTCGTGGAGCCGTTTGATGAGCCGCCGGGTGGCCCGCGCGGGCTGGCCGCCGAGGTGGACGACCAGCGCGTCGTACTCGTCGTCGAAGCCGTTCTCGACGAGTCGGTCGCGCATGCCGCCGGTCTCCACGCAGAGGACGAACTTCGCGTCGTTGTCGAGGAACTCGATGGTGTCGGGGTTGTTCGGGATCTGGTAGCCGCCCTGTCCCACGTCGTCCTGACAGTGGATCTCGCGGTCGCCGCGGTTGGTCTGCTCGCGGAGGAGCAGCGGCCCCATCACCTTCGCACCGGACTCCTCCGGACGCATGTGGAAGTCCTCGCGTTTGACGTCGGAGACGATTTCGAGGTCCTCGATGAGGTTGTTCGACTCGTCCTGCGTGTTGAACTGGGCCTCGTCGAGGTCCCAGGACTCCGAGAGGTAGTACAGTTCACGCAGGGTCGAGGAGCGGTCCTCCTCCAGTTGCTGGGAGAGGAAGTCGATGGTGTAGACGGCCTTCAGGATCTTTTCGGCCCCGGAGATCGTCTTGGCCGACCGCGTGGAGTTCCGGTCGCCGTACACCCAGACCTGCTCGTCCTCGTCGAAGACGATGTTCGATTTGGTCCGGGTGGGGATGGTCATCGTCGGCACCTCGCCGTCGGCGAACTGGTCGTAGAAGTCCGCCGCGAGGTCGATGAGTTGCTCGCGCGCTTCCTCGGTGTCGGGTGTGGTGTCTGAGTCGGTGCTCATATCAGGCGTTCACCGTGAGTTTCTCCTCTTCGATGCCGTCGACCGAGACGGTGAACTCGGCCTCGTCGGTCACGCTGTATTCGAGGACGGCGGTCTCGCCGGCCCCGACGGTCGGGGACCACTTGACGAACCACTCGCCGTCCATCTCGACGACGTTCGCGCCGTTGGCGACCTGCGGTTCGGCGGTGACGATGTCGGTCAGTTCCACGTCCGCGTTCGTGTCGTCGTTGTTCTCGATGCGGACCCGGACCGTGTCGTCCTCGACTTCGCGCTCGACGAGGACGTTGTTCATGATACGGGCCAGCGAGTCGTCGATGTGGAGTTCGTCGTTGTCGGTGACTTCGGTGAGCTTCTCGGCCATCTCCGGCAGGATGGTCGCGAGTTTGTCCTGCTTCTCGCGGCGCTGTTGCATCGACTGGCGCTTGTTCAGGTAGCTCTTGAGTTCGCGGGCGGCCTCCCGGATGGCGAGTTCGATCTCGTCTTCCATCTCGGGGACGTTCGCGATGGCGTCCTTGGACTCGCTGGTGAAGGGGACGTTCGTCGAGGCGACGTGGACCATGATGACGGCCGGCCCCTTCGGGATGCCCGAGCCGCCGGGCTGGTCGAGGTTGTAGTTGCGCCACCGGATGGATTTCACGACATCTGTGGTCGCACAGGCCCCGCGCTGGTACACCAGCGGCACGCGGTTGGCGAACCGCATCACGTCAACGGTCCCCTCGCTTTCGAGTTCGCCGCCGTAGGCGATGCCGGCCTCGACGATGAACGGGTCGCCGCCGTGGACCGACGCGTCCCGCGTCGATGCGGCGTAGAAGTCCGCGTCGAACTCCTTCCGGAGTCCTTCCTCGACGAGTTCCGCGCTGATCGGGGAGAGGCAGTCCGTCGGCGGCGCGATGATGTCCGTCTCGCGCATCGCCGACAGCAGTTGGCTGGCGGTGTCGCGGTCGTCGGCGATATCGGCGACCTTCGGCGGCTCCTCCGGGACGCCCTCGGCGGCCGTCCAGAGCGCCTCAAGCACGTTTTCGCGGGCCGTGTCGCCGAAGGTGGCGTCGTCCTGCTCCTCGGTCATGTCGGCCGCGCGGTCGATGTAGTCCCGGAGTCCGTCGCGGGTCAGCCGGTGGCGGCCGTCGTCGTCGAATTTGTCGGCCAGTCGGCTCGCCAGCCCCTCGATTGCGGCGTCGTCCTTGCGTTTCGTCGTCACGTCGTCGACGAGGGCGTAGAGGTCGCTGGATAGAGTGTCGCTGACGGCTCCCCAGGCGGCGTCGACGGCGTTCTCTCGAACCGTCGCGCCGAAGGTGGTGTCGCTGTCCGCTTCGGCGTCTTCGGCTGCCGCATCGACGATAGATTCGATCTCGTGGTACGCGACCCGGTCGCGGTCGTGGATGGCATCGGAGACAGCGGCGGCGAACGTCGCCGTGGTTTCAGCCCCTTTGTTCGCCACGGCGTCCTCGACGGCGGCCTCGATGTCTGCGTCCTCGCCGACTTTCGGCGGCTGCCAGGCCATGCCGCGGCCGTAGTGGTGGTCGTTGAAGTTCGCGATGACGCTGTCGGCCGTCTTCCCGCCGACGCGGGTAAACTCCTCCTGCATGAACCCAGAGACGGAGTAGGAGTCCGTGGCTTCGAGCATCTTTAGCAGGGTTCCCAGTTCGACGCCGTGTGGGTGCGGGCGTATCTCCTCGGTCTCGTCGGGGAGTTCGGCGCGCTCGGCCCGCTCGAACTTCAGGGACTCGTCCAGCCCCGGTTCGTCGAACTCGATGCGGGCGTGGGGGTTGACGACGGCGGTGTCCTGAATGTAGTCCCGTAGCGTCGACCGGGCCCGCATGTTGGCCTCCATCTCCAGTTCGATACGGGTCCCGTGGGGCCGTTCCCACGTCGTCGTCTCGTCGACGCTGATTTCGGGTTCGTTGGTGTCCGTATCGACGATGAGTTCGAAGTACTGTGCGTCGTCCTGGCCCTTCGGCCGGGAGGTGATTTTCGCCGGCTTGCCGGAGGTGAGCTGGGAGTAGAGGACGGCCGCAGAAATCCCGATACCTTGCTGTCCGCGGTTCTGCTCTCTGGCGTGGAAGCGGGAGCCATAGAGGAGCTTCCCGAAGATTTTCGGTGCCTGTTCCTTCGTGATACCGGGGCCGTTGTCCTCGACGACCAGCTTGTAGTAGTCGCCGGACTCCTGAATCTCGACGTAGATATCGGGGAGAATACCGGCCTCCTCGCAGGCGTCGAGCGCGTTGTCGACGGCCTCTTTGACGGCCGTGACGAGCGCCCGGGCCTCCGAGTCGAAGCCCAGCATGTGCTTGTTCTTCTCGAAGAACTCGGCGATGGAGATGGCCCGCTGGGATTCGGCCAACTCCTCGGCGATCCCCTCGCCCTCGCCGAGTCGCGACTGATACGAGGTCATTGTCGTGCGGTACGTACCCGCGTCGGGGTTAAAAGGTAATCGCCACCGGAGTGAAAGTAAACGCCGTCCCCGACAATCGCTGTCCCGCGCGCGTGCGGGAGCTTTATACGTCCCCCTCTATTAGGACGGGTAAGTTCCTATGTCAGGAGAGTCTGATGAGTACGGCGCAAAGTCGATCCAGACCCTCGAAGGGCTGGAAGCCGTCCAGAAGCGACCCGCGATGTATATCGGGTCGACGGACGCTCGCGGCCTCCATCATCTCGTCTACGAGGTGGTCGACAACGCGATCGACGAGGCGCTCGCCGGCTACTGTGATAACATCGACGTAACGATTCACGACGACGGCTCAGTCTCCGTCAGCGACGACGGGCGGGGAATCCCCGTCGATACCCACGAAGAGCACGGCCGTCCGGCCGTCGAGGTCGTGATGACGATTCTCCACGCTGGCGGGAAGTTCGACAACAAGTCCTACCAGGTCTCCGGTGGCCTCCACGGGGTCGGTGTGAGCGTCGTCAACGCCCTCTCGAAGTGGCTCGAAGTCGAAGTCAGGCGCGACGGCGCGCTCTGGAAGCAGCGCTTCGACCACGGTAAGCCCGAGTACGACCTGAAGAAGGTCCGCGACCTCGAACCCGACGAGGAGACGGGCACGACGGTCCGGTTCTGGCCCGACGACGAAATCTTCGAGACCGGCGAGTTCAAGTTCTCGACGCTGTCGTCTCGACTGCGCGAACTCGCCTTCCTCAACTCCGGTGTCGCCATCTCTATCATCGACGAGCGCGACGGCGAAACGGAGACATTTGCCTACGACGGTGGCATCCGTGAGTTCGTCGAGTACCTGAACGAAACCAAGGACCCGCTCCACCGGGATATCATCTACTTCGAGGACGAAGAGGAGATCGCGGAGGGGCCGGTCCAGGTCGAAATCGCCATGCAGGGGACCGACGACCTGCAGGGTTCGATTCACGCGTTCGCCAACAACATCAACACGCGCGAGGGCGGGACACACCTCACAGGATTCAAAACATCGCTCACACGGGTCGTCAACGACTACGCGACCGACAATAATCTGCTGAAAGACCTTGACGACACGCTCAAAGGCGACGACATCCGTGAAGGGCTGACGGCCGTCATTTCTGTCAAACATCCCGACCCGCAGTTCGAAGGCCAGACCAAGACGAAACTCGGCAACAGCGAGGTCCGCGGCATCGTCGAATCGGCGATGCACGACGGGCTGGCGACCTTCTTCGAGGAGAATCCCGATACGGCCGAAGCCATCGTCGGGAAGGCCGTCGAGGCCGCCAAGGCACGGAAGGCCGCACAGAAGGCCGAGGAGCTCACCCGGCGGAAGTCGGCGCTCGACTCGACCGCACTGCCCGGCAAGCTCGCGGACTGCCAGACGCGTGACCCCGAGGAAGCCGAACTGTTCATCGCCGAGGGTGACTCCGCGGGCGGCAGCGCCAAACAGGGTCGAAACCCGGATTTCCAGGCCATCCTCCCCATCAAAGGGAAGATTCTGAACGTCGAGAAACACCGGCTGGACCGGATTCTGGAGAACAACGAAATCCGGAACCTCATCACCGCGCTGGGAACCGGCATCGGTGACGAGTTCGACATCGACGACCTGCGTTACGAGAAGATCATCCTGATGACAGACGCGGATGTCGACGGGGCACACATCCGGACGCTCCTGTTGACGCTGTTCTACCGACACATGAAGCCGCTGCTGGAAGCCGGCTACGTGTACGCCTCCCAGCCGCCGCTGTACCGGATTCGCTACCGTGGAGACACCTACGACGCGATGACGGATGCAGAGCGGGACAAGATCATCGAAGAGAAGTGTGACGGCAACCCCACCCACGTCCAGCGGTTCAAGGGCCTCGGTGAGATGAACCCCGAACAGCTCTGGGAGACGACGATGAACCCCGACAACCGGATTCTCAAGCAGATCACCATCGAGGACGCCGCGGCCGCCGACAAGATGTTCAACATCCTGATGGGCGACGCCGTCGAACCGCGCAAGGAATTTATCAAGGAGCACTCGCCTGAAGCGGAGTGGGTCGATATATGAGTTCCGACGCTAACGACGCGAACGCCCCGGCAGAGCAGATCAAGCACGTCCGCATCGAGGACGAGATGGAGCAGTCCTACATCGACTACGCGATGTCAGTCATCGCGGGTCGAGCACTCCCGGACGTTCGGGACGGCCTCAAGCCCGTCCATCGGCGCATCCTCTACGCAATGCACGAGATGGGCGTCTCCTCGAACACCGCCCATCGGAAGTCCTCCTCGATTGTCGGCGACACGATGGGTGACTACCACCCACACGGCGGTTCGGCCATCTACGACACGCTCGTCCGGATGGCACAGGACTTCTCGATGCGGTACCCGCTGATCGACGGCCAGGGGAACTTCGGCTCGATGGACGGCGACCCCGCGGCCGCCATGCGGTACACGGAGGCCCGGATGGATCCCCTTGCCGAGGAGCTGCTCGAAGACATCGAGAAGGACACCGTCGACTTCTCCAGCAACTACGACGACCGCCTACAGGAACCCGACGTGCTGCCGTCGAAAGTCCCGAACCTCCTGCTGAACGGGTCCTCGGGGATTGCCGTCGGGATGTCGACCAACATCCCGCCGCACAACCTCGGCGAACTGGTCGACGCGACGGTCCAACTGCTGGAAAACCCCGACTGCACGGTCGAGGACCTGATGGAGCATATCAAGGGACCGGACTTCCCGACCGGCGGCAACATCGTCGGCCGCGACGCCATCTACTCGGCGTATGCGACCGGTCGAGGCCGCTTACGGGTCCGCGCCGAATACGAAGTCGACCCCGAAGAGGGGCGCATCGTCATCAGCGAACTCCCCTACCAGGAGAACAAGGCCCGCGTCGTCGAGCGCATCGCCGACGACGTGAACGAGGGGAAAATCGAGGGTATCGCTGACCTCCGTGACGAGTCCGACCGAAACGGCGTCCGAATCGTCGTCGAACTCAAGCGTGGGGCGAACATCGACGTGGTCGAGAACCGCCTACTCGACCACCATCTCGAATCCACCTTCGGCGTCATCAACCTCGCGCTGGTCGACGGCCAACCGAAAGTCCTCTCGCTGAAAGAGACCCTGCAGCACTACATCGACCACCGACGCGAGGTCGTCCGCCGGCGCTCCGAGTACGACCTCGCCGAAGCCGAGGACCGCGCACACATCCTCGAAGGCCGGCTAAAAGCGCTGGAAAACGTCGAGGACGTGGTCGAACTCATCCAAAACAGCGAGGACCGCGACGCCGCCCGAGCCGGTTTGCAGGAGTCCTTCGAGTTCTCCGAGGAACAGGCCGCTCACATCGTGCGGATGCAACTCGGCTCGCTCACCTCGATGGAAGCGACGGAAATCGAGGAGGAGTACGAGGACGTACAGAACACTATCGACTACCTCGAATCTGTCCTCAACAGCCGCGAGAAGCTCGACAGCGTCATCGCCGACGAACTGCAGGAAGTCAAAGACGAGTACGACGACGACCGCCGGACGAGCATCATCGAAGACGAGGGCCAGGTCACCCACGAGGACCTCATCCCCGAGGAGGACTGCGTCGTCGTCATCACCGAGGACGACTACATCAAGCGGATGCCGGTCGAGAACTTCGATCCCCAGAACCGCGGCGGCAAGGGGATCATCGGCGCAGACCCCAAGGAGAACGACCGCGTCTCGAAGGTGTTCCGGGCCAACAGCCACGATTACCTGCTCTGTTTCACCAACCAGGGGCAGGTCTACCGGCTCAAGACCTACGAGATCCCGGAGATGTCCCGTACAGCGCGGGGCAAGTCCGCCATCAACCTCATCGACCTCGACGACGGCGAGGAACTGACCGCCGTCGTCTCGACCGACGAGTTCGGCGAGGACGAGTGTATCACGATGGTGACCCGGAACGGCTACGTCAAGCGGACCTGCTGTTCGGAGTTCGAGAACATCCTTTCGACCGGAATCATCGCCGCCAAGCTCGAAGACGGCGACGAACTCATCGACGTGGACGTCACCGACGGCACCGGCGACCTCGTCATCGCCACGGAGGCGGGGATGACTATCCGCTTCAGCGAGAGCGAGGTCAGCGAGATGGGTCGGTCCGCACGCGGCGTCAACGGCATCAAACTGCAGGGCGACGACAGGGTCGCGGCGATGGTCGCCACCGACGGCGACGACCGCCGCTCGCTGTTGACTGTCACGGAACACGGCTTCGGCAAGCGCACCAAACTCGACGAGTATCGGACCCAATCCCGCTACGGCAAGGGCCTCATCGACATCAAGACCGACGACCGGAACGGCCGGGTGTCGACCGCCAAGGCCGTCACTGACGAGGACCATCTGGTCATCATGTCCGAACAGGGCCAGATTATGCGTATCCGCGCCGGCGACGTGTCCCAGGTCGGTCGGAACACCAAGGGTGTGACGATTATGGGTCTCGAAGACGACGACCGTGTGGCAAGTGTGACGGTCGTGCCGGCGGAAAGCGGCGAAGAGACGGACGGCGCGGCGTCAAGCCAATAGTAGCATACTCGGCGCTTGCGCCGAGTTTCACGCGAATCGCTTCGCGATTCGCGCCTTTTTCGCCCACGTTTTTCGAGGAGCCGTCCCCGCAGCGAGCAAAGCGAGCGAGGAACGGCGACGATGAAAAAGGTGGTGGGCCAGACATACCCGTGTCGGTGTCGTACCCCGTTTATGGACTTGCCCCGGCATCTCTCACAGCACGACCGGGCGGCGCAGTTGCCGCTGGTCACCGAGGACGCACGGGTGACGCTCGTCGAACCGATGGACCGTAACCGCAACAACGAGGTGTTGTCCGCGGTCCGCGAGCAAATCGCACCTGTTGGAGACCGGTCGTGGTTGGCGGCCGCCCGAAACGGCTCGACAATCCGGTGGTCGGCGTTGTTCGACCGCTTGCGCGATGCCGGGGCGTCGAAACGGCGGCTCGCGCGAATCGAGACGCTGGCCGAGCGCTTCGACCGCCCCTATCCCTCCCTGCTGCGACTGCGTGTTAAACCCGACGTAGACCTCGATTTCGCGCCCGGCCAGTACGTGACGCTCAGGCTTCACGGCACGCCGCGGGCGTACTCGCTGGCAAATTCCCCGAGCGAGGACGAACTGGAGTTCTGCATCCGACTGGTCCCCGGCGGGAAACTGACCAGTGGGCTGTTCGAACACGTCGACGTCGGCGAGGACGTCGTCGTTCGCGGGCCGAACGGCGACATGGTACTGGACCCGCCATCGAGCCGCGATATGGTCTTTCTGGCGACTGGGACCGGCGTCGCGCCGTTCAAGAGCATGATCGACTACACGTTCGAGCAGGGGCGGGACGTGGTCGACGGCGAGCCCCGCGACATCTGGCTGTTTCTGGGCTGTGGCTGGGAGGACGACCTGCCCCACCGTGAACACTTTCGGCGACTCGACGCCGAGTACGACCACTTCCATTTCGTTCCGACGCTCACTCGCGAACCGCTTTTGACCGACTGGGACGGCGAGACCGACTACGTCCAGTCGGTGTTCGTCAACTACGTCGCGAGCGACGCACTGGAGGGTGCGGACCTGCCGGCGCGGTTCGACGCCGTTCGGGAGCAGCGCCCCCAGTCCGGCGTCGACGCCCGCATTGATCCGGCGAACGTCGAACTGTACGCCTGTGGCATCAGCGCGATGGTATCGACGCTGGTCCGGGCCGCGCGAAGCGTCGGGATTCCCGAGTCCGAAATGCAGTACGAGGGGTTCGGATAGCTACAGCACGCGCTTGCCGAAGGCGCTGGCGACGAGCTCACAGGCCAGTTCTGCAGTGCGGTTGTGTTCGTCGAGAATCGGGTTCACCTCGACCATTTCCATCGAGCGCAGTTGGTCGTGGTACTCGGCGACGTACTCCATCGCGATGTGGGCCTCACGGTAGGAGACACCGCCGCGAACCGGCGTGCCGACGCCGGGAGCTTCTGTCGGGTCGAGCCAGTCGAGGTCGAGCGAGACGTGTATCCCGTCCGTCCCGTCAGTCGCGATTTCTAGTGCCTCCGCGACGACCTCCGGTGCGCCGCGGGTGTCGATATCCGACATCGTGAACGCGGTCACGTCACTCTCGTACAAACGGCGGCGCTCTCCGTCATCGACATCCCGTAAGCCGACGAGAACAACATTCTCCTCGCGCACCGCAGGGGTGTGGGCCCAGTCGTGGTCGGCAAACGCCCCGTCGCCGAGGACAGCCGCCAGCGACATCCCGTGGATGTTCCCGCTTGGCGTGGTCTCCGGCGTGTTGAAATCGCCATGTGCGTCAAACCAGATGACACCAAGTTCCTCATCATCACGGGCTGCGCCGACAATGGTCCCGATACCGATAGAGTGGTCGCCGCCCAGCACGAGCGGGAACTGGCCGTCCATGAGCGTGGCGTCGACGGCCGTTGCCACGTCTTCGCACACTTCTTTCGTCTCTCTGAAGAACTTGGCACGACCGGATGGGAGACCGCCCGCGTCCGGGTCGGATTCCTCCGGTCGCGGCACAGCGATGTCACCGCCGTCGATACAGTCGATACCGGCACTCGCCAACTGGTCGGCGAGGCCGCCGTACCGTATCGCTGACGGGCCCATGTCGACGCCGCGCCGGTCGGCGCCGAGGTCCATCGGAACGCCGAGGACGCGAACCTGTGTGTCCATACTCGTGCTTCGACGGGCCAGGACTAAATATCAGTGTTTGCCTGTTCTCCGATAACTTACGTGTAGGGCGCACAGACCAGTTCGATGCCCTCCTCGAAACTGATCTCCGGTTCCCAGCCTGTCGCGTCGTGCATCCGCGAGAAGTCAGCGCAGGTGTCGTGGACGTAGACGTCCTCGGGAATCGGGTTCTCGACGTACTCCGGTTCGATATCGGTACCGAGTTCGTCGTTCAGCATCTCGACGACGGTGTTGAAGTCGTAGGCCTCGCCGGTCCCGAGGTTGTACACGCCGTTCAGTTCGTGTTCGGCGGCCAGAACGAGCCCGTGGACGATGTCGTCGACGTGGGTGAAATCGCGGGTCTGCTCGCCGTCGCCGTACAGCTTCGGCGCGTCGCCGCCGGCAAGGTCGTCGGCGAACTGGGCGATGACGTTCGCGTACTCGCCCTTGTGTTCCTCCGCGCCGCCGTAGCCCTGGTACACCGAGAAGAAGCGCATCCCGGCCAGCGAGAGGTCGTAGTGGTTCTGGAAGTACTCCGCGTACGTCTCCCGGGCCATCTTCGAGGCCTCGTAGCCAGTGTTGACCGTCACATCCATGTCCTCTGGCGAGGGTTCGGTCCGGCTGCCGTAGATTGAGGACGTCGAGGCGTAGACGATGGTGTCACAGCCGTCGTCCCGGGCCTGCTCGACTGTGTTGACGAACCCCTCGACGTTCACGCGAGCGCCGTGGGTGGGATTGTCCTCGTGCATCGCGTAGGACGAAAGGGCCGCGAGGTGGAATACCACGTCCACGTCGGTCGGCAGGTCGTCCGCAAGCACGCTCTGCTCGACGTACTCTACGTCTTCTGATACGTTTTCCGGCGTGCCGAGGTAGCCGTCATCGAGGGCGATGACCTCGTTGTTCTCGGCCAGTTTGTTCGCGAGGTTCGCCCCGATAAACCCCCCACCGCCGGTCACCAGAACGCGTTGATTTTCCATATCTGTGTCAGGTCAGCGCTGGAATAAAGTACTAACGTTTTCCGCGATTCTGGGACGGTTCCAGACGGTTTACCGTCGCATTTAAGGACGGCTGTACCGAACAACAGATTATGTCATCTATCGAACTGACACCCAGTCAAAAGAACATTCTGCAGGAACTGGTAAATCTCTATCGGGAAAGTGAAAGCGCTGTCAAAGGCGAGGACATCGCCGAGAAGGTCGACCGCAACCCCGGGACGATTCGAAACCAGATGCAGAGCCTCAAAGCCCTGCAGCTTGTCGAGGGCGTCCCCGGCCCCAAAGGTGGGTACAAGCCCACCGCCAACGCCTACGACGCACTCCAGATTCAGGACATGGACCAGGCCGCGGAGGTTCCGCTGCGCCACAACGGCGAGCTCGTCGAACACTCGAACGTCGAGGAGATCGACCTGACCAGCGTCCACCATCCCGAGGAATGCCGCGCGGAGATTCAGCTGCAGGGTACGATGTCCGAATTCCACGAGGGGGACTCGGTGACAGTCGGTCCGACACCGCTGTCGAAGCTCCAGATTATCGGGACCCTCGAAGGCAAGGACGACACCAACAACAAACTCATCCTCGCTATCGACGATATGCGGGCACCGGCGGGCGAACCGGAACACTAGTACGTGTCACTGGTCTTTTGAATTGTTTTCCTGCGGTCACCGGGGCCGCGACATACCGTATTTGCCACAGTCTCGCTGGAGAATTGTTCCCCCGCTGAGAGGGATTTCAAAGGGTTTGTATCAGTCGGTTGCGGAGTCTCCGGTATGACAGAGAACGTGGTCGTGCTCGGTGCGGGGTACGCTGGCGCGGGGGCAATCAAGAGTTTAGAGGACGAGCTAGACGGTGTGGCAG
>NZ_AOLW01000015.1 GCF_000336615.1 Haloarcula amylolytica JCM 13557 | reverse complement strand
CTGGTCTTGCACGAGTCCCACCGCTGCATTCGGGACCCGAGCGTCCAGGAGAACATCGCTATTCCCGTCCACGAAATCAAGCAGCCCTCGACGGCGTTCGTCCAGGACGAGGTCGTCGGTATCGACACCGACGCCCAGGAAGTGGCCCTCGCCGATTCTGACACCGTCGAGTACGATTACCTGCTCGTGGGGCTGGGCTCGCAGACGGCCTTCTTCGGCATCGACGGCCTCGAAGAGCATGCGCTGACGCTCAAGAGCCTCGACGACGCCCTCGAAATCCACGACAACATCCAGCAGGCCGCTCGCGAAGCCTCCACGAACGACCCTGCGCAGGTCGTCATCGGCGGCGCTGGCCTCTCGGGCATCCAGACCGCCGGCGAAGTCGCCGAGTTCCGCGACGAACACAACGCGCCAATCGACATCCACCTCGTCGAAGGCCTCGACCAGGTCCTGCCCAACAGCGACCCCGAACTCCAGGGTGCCCTGCGCAAGCGCCTGGAAGCCGCCGACGTGAACATCAAATGCGGCGAGTTCATCGGCGAGGTCGACGAGGAGACCGTCTACATCGGCGACGAGGACGAACTGGACTACGACGTGCTGGTCTGGACCGGCGGCATCACCGGCCGGGACTGCATGCANGAGGAGACCGTCTACATCGGCGACGAGGACGAACTGGACTACGACGTGCTGGTCTGGACCGGCGGCATCACCGGCCGGGACTGCATGCACGAGGTCGAACTGGAGAAGGACGAGCGCAACCATCGCGTCCACGCGGAAGGGAACTTCCAGACCGACGACGAGCACGTCTTTGCGATCGGTGACTCGGCACTCATCGACCAGCCCGGCGACCAGCCCGCGCCGCCGACCGCCCAGGCCGCCTGGCAAGCCGCCGAAGTCGCTGGTGAGAACCTGGCGCGCGCCGTCCGTGGCCAGCCACTCAAGACCTGGACCCACAAGGACAAGGGGACCGTCGTGTCGGTCGGGGAGAAAGCCGTCGCCCACGACGTGGTGAACATGCCCATCGAAACCTTCGGCGGGCTGCCCGCGAAACTGCTGAAGAAGGCGATTGCTGCCCGCTGGATCAAGGACGTTACTGGCGTCGGTCGGGCCGCCAAGGCCTGGCCTGACATGTAGTACCTTTTTACGTCACCCCCTCTCCTCGCGGCGCTTCGCGCCGCTGCGGGGAGCGGGTTCGCAAAAATCTACGCTAAAAACGACCGTCTCGCTCCCGCTGGTCGCGAGAAGTGAAACCGCGCGCCGATGGCGCGCGGTATGCTGTTTCTACCGCACTGCAATCACTACCGCAATCGCGACTGCAACTGTACCGCATCCCCTCGCGACTAGCAGTGGTCCGGAATCGGACTAGCGGTCAATGGACAGGCCGGCGTGCCACCCGTCGGCGTCGGCTTCCTCGACAGCGGCGTCCATCTCGGCCAGATACGAGACAGCGAGGCTAGCGCATTTCGCCGCTTTGCGCTCGCCTTCGGTTCGGAACTCGCCGGTGACGCGGTTGGCGTACACCGTACAGACAGCGCCGGCCCGCAGGCCGTACAGGTTCGCGAGCGTGAGAATCGTCGCGGCCTCCATCTCGAAATTGAGGACGCCGGCCTCTTGGAGTGCTTCGATGCGTTCGTCGCTGCCGCTGGCCTCGAAGTCCTTGAATCCGGGGCGCGACTGGCCGGCGTAGAAACTGTCTGTCGAGCAGGTGACGCCGAGGTGGTAGTCGTAACCGAGTTCCTCGGCGGCGGCGACGAGCGCCGAAACGATCCGGTGGTCGGCGCTGGCGGGGTAGTCCTCGCGGACGTACTCCTTGCTGGTCCCCTCCTGCCGCACTGCGCCGGTCGTGATGACGAGATCGCCGATGCTGGCTTCCTCTTGAATTGCGCCACAGGAGCCGACCCGGATAAAGGAGTCAGCGCCGACGCGGGCCAGTTCTTCGAGCGCGATTGCGGCCGACGGGCCGCCGATACCCGTCGAGGTCACAGAGATGGGCGTGCCGTCGTGAGTGCCCGTCGCCGTGCGGTACTCGCGGTGTTCGGCCACGATATCGTGGTCGTCCCAGTAGTCGACGACCTTTTCCACGCGCTCGGGGTTCCCCGGCAGCAGGACGCTGTCGGCCACGTCGGCCTCGCTCACTTCCAGATGGTACTGTACGTCGTCGTTCGGGTCTTCACTGTCGCTTGTCATTTGTCGAGATGGTCGCTGGTGATTGTCGTTGGCAGGAGCTCCCCGAGTTCGTACACTGTCGGCTCGTCGCCGTCGGTGATGATTTCGAACGACTCGTCGCAGAACTCGCTGAACGTCTGGCGGCACATCCCACAGGGAGTGACGCCGTCGCGCTTGCCCGAGGTGACGGCGACGCGCTCGAATGACCGGTGGCCGTCGCTGACAGCCGCGCCGATGGCTACTTCTTCGGCGTGCAAGCTGTTGCTGTAGTTGGCGTTCTCGATGTTACAGCCGGTGTAGACGCTGCCGTCGCTCGTTTCGAGCGCCGCACCGACGGTGTACTCGGAGTACGGTGCGTACGCCTCGTCGATGGCGTCTCTCGCTGCGTCGAGGAGGTCCTCCATGCACTGGGCGTCGAAGGGCCGTGTAGAAATTCTATCGGTCTCGGAAGCGGGCGGGCGTGCCTGCTTCGGGTTCAGGCGTCGGCTGCACTGACAGCGCCAACAGCGTCACGGACCGCCTGTGTGGTTTCCGCGACCAGCGCGTCGATGTCGTCGCTCTCCGCGTACACCCGGACGTACGGCTCAGTGCCGCTTGGTCGAACAAGCGTCCACGACCCGTCGTCGAAGGAGAGTCGGACGCCGTACTCGGTCGAGACATCAGCCTCGGGGAACGCATCCGGCAGGCTGGATTCGAGTCGGGCCATCGTCTCGGCTTTGGCGTCGTCGGGACACTCGACGCTCACCTTCTCGTAGGGCCGTTCGGAGATGACGGCCCGCCTGTCGGCGACGCTCTCCTCGGCGAACAGGCGTGTCAGCACGGCTGCGCTCGCCACGCCGTCTATCCAGCCGCCGAAGGCGGTGTGGATGTGCTTCCAGGGTTCGGCGGCGAAGACGACCTCGGTCTCCTCGGTCGCGTCCGCACGAACGTCGGCGATGCCGACGTGGAGTGAACCGAGGTGGATGCGCTCGACGCGGCCGCCGGCGGCTTCGACTCGTTCGTCGATACGACCGGAGGCGTTGGGCGTCGTCACGACGACGGGGTCCGAGACGGCCGCGGCACGCGTGTAGTGTTCGGCGAGCATCGCGAGTATCGTGTCCTCGTGGATGACGTCGCCGTCGGCATCGACCACGACGATGCGGTCGGCGTCACCGTCGTGGCCGAACCCGAAGTCGGCGTCCGTCTCGGCAACGAACTCGCGGAAGTCGGACAGCGTCTCCGGCGTCGGCTTGCTCTCGCGGCCGGGGAAGGTCCCGTCCACGTTCGCCTCCGTCGCCAGCACGTCGGCACCCAGTTCCCGGAGGACCTGCGGCGTCGCCACGCTGGCCATGCCGTTCCCGCAGTCGACCGCCACCGTCAGCCCCGACGGGTCGCCGCCGAGCGACTCGGCGTAGTCGGCGACAGCGCCTCGGTACTCGTCGAGGTAGTCGACCGATTCTGTGTCGCCCCAGTCGCGCCAGGCCGTCGGCGTCGAACCGTCCTCGATTCGCCCTTCGATGCGTGTCTCGTCGGTGTCGCCGTACTCGGTGCCGTCGGCGAACACCTTGATGCCGTTGTCCGTCGGCGGGTTGTGGCTCGCGGTAATCATCACGCCGTGGCGGCCCTGCGATGCGTACGCCAGTGCCGGCGTCGGCACGCGGCCGATTCTGACGACTCGCGCGCCGGCGCTTTGCAGTCCCGCGGCCATCGCATCAGCGAGCGCTGGCGAGGTCACGCGACCGTCGTACCCCAGTACGAACGTCTCGCCGTCCTGCCCAGTAGCCTGTCCAACTCGCAGTGCAAGGTCCGGCGTCACCTTCGATACGACATCACCGCGGATGCCCGCGGTCCCGAACAGTTCCATACCGGCGATGCGGAAGCCGACCGTATAATTCTCTCGTTCGCACGTCAGTTCAGGGTCGCCGTGTGGCCGGTTGGACGAGAACGATGGCTGATGTTGGATACAAACAGGTCAAAAGGGGCCGCGATGTGCCGGGTTACAGCAGTTCGTCGAAGTCGTAGCCGTTGATGTCGACGCCCTCGGCGGTGACATCGGCGAGGTAGATGCCGTTACCGGAGCCGGTGTCACGCTCGGCGGCGGCGTTGATCGAGGCGGCCGCGACCTCTTTTGCCTCCTCGTTTGTCATGTCTTCCTCGTAGCGGTCTTCGAGGGTCCCGTACGCGACGGTGAGCCCGGAGCCAGTGACAGTGTAGTCGTCTTTCATGACGCCGCCGGCCGGGTCGATGGAGTAGACGTGGTGGCCGTCGTCGTCGACGCCGCCGAGGATAGGGTTGATGGCGAAGAAGGGGCCACCGCGGGCGAAGTTGCCGGCCAGCGTCGAGAGGGCCTTCATGCTGATGTCCTCGCCGCGCCGCGCTTCGTAGAGGTTGACCTCGGCACGAAGCGTCCGGATGAACGACTGTGCGCCGCCGACGCTGCCGACGAGGGTCAGCGCCGCTGTGGGGTGAATCTGCTCGACCTTCTGGACGTTCTTGTTCGAGACGAAGCGACCACCGAGCGAGGCGCGCATATCAGTCGCGATGACGACGCCCTCGGACGTGCTGATGCCGATAGTGGTCGTTCCGGTCTTGTTCACCTTCTCCGAATCCTGTGCGGACTGTTCGGGGAGCTCGCCGACTTCGGGCGCGTACGGGTCGCTCTGGAACTCGTCAGCAGCCTGGGGTCCAGAAAGCTCCGGCCCCGGAGTCATATCTCGCATTACTGTGCGGTACTAGTCGGGCGCTGATAAAACCTCTTTTCCTGGTGAGCCTGACCGTGACCACCGCTGTCAGGTATCAGTCGGCTGCCCCGTCTTACGCGCTCGCCTGGTCGTAGGCCTCGTTGAGTCCCGACACGGCCCGGTCCATCGGCAGTCGGAGACCGAACTGCTCCGTGAGCATCGCCACCGGCAGCAGCATGATGCCCAG
Source organism: Haloarcula amylolytica JCM 13557 (assembly GCF_000336615.1). GTDB lineage: Archaea > Halobacteriota > Halobacteria > Halobacteriales > Haloarculaceae > Haloarcula > Haloarcula amylolytica. The sequence continues at coordinate 640,471 of NZ_AOLW01000015.1, read as the reverse complement.
CAGCAGGGTGAGTTGATACAGTGCGAACAGCGTTGCGGTGTACAGTCGAGCTACCATCTTCCTCGGTCGTTCCAGAGTGAGTCTGGTATATAAGTCTTGTTGCCGAAACTCTGTTTTAGATTATCTTTTGTGGCAAAACAATCCCTCGCAGTCTTGCGGTTTGCTGAGATACCTGAGAGAATAGACTACTACCCGAACGATTCCGCTCACAGACATAATAGGGGCGTGAGTCAGGTGGTTGGTTCGCATAAGTTATAGAGATAGTAACGGTGACGTGCGCAACAGAAGCGAATCAAAACTATCGAATAGTCGGGCCACGAGAGCTAGTGTATGAACTACCTCGTGGCGATGGAAGCAGCCTGGCTGGTTCGTGACGTAGACGACATCGACGACGCTATCGGTGTCGCAGTGAGTGAAGCGGGGAAGCGGCTCAACGAGGCCGAGATGGACTACGTCGAGGTCGAGGTCGGCGCGACCGGCTGCCCGGCCTGTGGCGAACCGTTCGACTCGGCGTTTATCGCGGCCGACACGGCGCTCGTCGGACTGGTCCTTGAGATGGACGTGTTCAACGCCGAATCCCCCGAACACGCCCAGCGGATCGCCAAGAGCGAGATCGGTGGCGCACTCCGGGACGTGCCGCTGAAAGTCGTCGAGGTCTTCGAGACCGAAGCCGACGAGGACGAAGCCGAAGCCGAGGCGTAATCGGCGCTTCAGTTGATTCGCCCGCCGCAGCAGCCGTGGGCTTTTTATATTACCTCTGGTAATTAGCGGATATGGACTTACCGACGCCACAGGACCTGCGGGAGCGCCGCAACGAACTCGGGCTGACCCAGAGCGAACTGGCAGAGCGGGCTGACGTCTCTCAGCCCCTTATCGCTCGTATCGAAGGCGGTGACGTGGACCCACGGCTGTCGACACTCCGCCGGATCGTGACTGCACTGGAAGAGGCCGAGGGCGGCATCATCAAGGCCCGCGACCTGATGAACTCTCCCGTCGTTGGCGTCGCGCCCGACGATTCCGTCCACCAGGCCAAGGAGCTGATGGACGAGAAGGGGTACTCACAGGTCCCTGTCATCCGGGACGGGGCACCACAGGGCCTCATCGGCAACTCCGATATCCGCCAGCGCCCCGAAGAGAACGTCGGCGAACTTCCCGTCGCCGAGGTGATGAACGAATCTATCGCGACCGTCGAACCCGACGCTCCCATCGACGAAGTCGATGCTTACCTGAACCACAATGCCGCTGTGATGGTCGTCGAAGGCGGGGAAACTATCGGTGTCATAACCGAAGCGGACATCGCGCGTACGGTCAGCTAACTCTAATTCTCAGAAGCGCGAACTGCGATAGTGGCCGCGTACTACCCGTAGGAGGGGCTTAATACCGAAAACAGTGTCAGGGATATATGTCTATTCTCACCAATGAGAGACGTAGCGACATGCCTAATCCCAGCGACCCACTGTATGCCGAACTCGAAAAGGCCCTCGAGAACGCCGAAAGCGAAGCGGCCAGATATCACATCCGGCAGGCGCTCCAGATACGGATTGCGGAGGAGACCGCCGGCAAAGACATCTTGTCCGCCTGACCGGGTTCCGTCAGATCTTCAAACCACTCAGTCGGTGAGTTCGAGCCCGCGAATCGCGACCGCCTCGTCTCCATCAGCCACTTCGCCAATCACGCGAGCGTCCTCGCTGTCGGCGACGATCTCGTCGGCGTCAGCCTCGGGGACCGCAGCGACGAACCCAGTACCCATGTTGAACGTCCGGTGCATCTCTTCGTCGGTTACCTCGCCTTCCGCCTGAACGAACTCGAAGACGGGCTGGGCCTCGAAGGGATCCGTGATCTCGTACCGGTAGCCTCCCATCCGCGTGAGGTTGGTCCAGCCGCCGCCGGTGACGTGTGCGGCCGCATGGGTCTCGCTGGCACGAAGCGGCTCCAGTACCTCACTGTAAATCCGCGTCGGCGTCAACAGTTCCTCGGCGATAGTCCGGTCCGGGTTTGGCGGGAACGGGTCGGTGTACTCGTGGTCCTGTGTGACCGCCTCGCGTGCGAGCGTGAGCCCGTTGGAGTGAATCCCGGAGGACGGCCAGCCGACGATGGCGTCGCCGGGCTCGGCCTCGCCGGGGAAGACGGCGTCTTTCGGTGCCAGTCCGGCGCAGGTGCCGGCGATGTCCAGCCCCTTGATGACGTCCGGCATCACGGCAGTTTCGCCGCCTACGAGCGCCACGCCGGCCCGCTCGGCCCCCGTCCGGAGCCCCGCGCCGATGTCCTCGCTCGTCTCCTCGTCCGGCGTCTCGACTGCGAGGTAGTCGACGAACGCCACCGGCTCGACGCCGGTCGCGATGAGGTCGTTAGCGTTCATCGCGATGCAGTCGATGCCGATAGTCGAGTAGTCGTCGACGGCCTCGGCGACGAGGAGCTTGGTGCCGACCCCGTCCGTCGCGAGCGCGAGGTACTGGTCGCCGATGTCGACCAGCCCCGCGTAGTCACCCTCGAACTCGCCGGCCGCGCCGATGAGCGCCTTCGTGGCCGCCTCGCTGGCGTCGATGTCCACGCCGGTTTCCGCGTAGGTCAGTCCCTCCGCATCTTCGTCGCCTGTGTCCTCGGTCTCGGGTTCACCGTCGGTCATACCCGAGAGCGGGCGTGGCGCGGGCAAAAGAGCGTCGTTCCGGCGGAGCGTTGCGCCCGCTCAGAGAACGAACAGCGCGCCGACTCCGAGCAGAATCGACGGAACTGCCACGGCGAGAAACACCGGCGTACTCCACTCTCGAACCGTTCGGCCGTCGAGCGGGCCAAAGGGCAGCATATTGAAGCCGGCCAGCAGGAGGTTGATCTGCAGGCCCATTCGCGCGACCTCCCAGAGGAAGCCGCTCGTACTCAACAGCAGCGCCGCGACGAACGGCACGAGGAACACGACGGCGAGCGCGAGGTTCGTCACCGGTCCCGCGACGGCGATGAGGCCGTGTTGCTTCGCCGTGAGGCGGCCACGATGAACGACTGCGCCCGGCGCGGCGAACAGGAAGCCGACGAGGCCGCCCAGGACTGCGAACCCGAGCATCCGGTAATCGGCCTTGAACGCGGCGATCTGACCGAAGCGGACGGCGACGACCTTGTGGGCCAGTTCGTGCAGCAGGAAGCCGACGCCGACGGTCAACAGGCTGACGGCGAACGTGCTGGCGATTTCGGCTCCCGAGAGCCCGCCGAACTGGCCGAAGACGATGCGGCGGAACTCCCGTTCGAGGAAGAACGTAAACGCCAGTCCGAGCGCGAGCCAGGCGACGAGGAGGTCCCGGAGTTCGCGCTGGCTGAAGCTGAGGCCGCCGACGGTCCGGCCTCCAGCGGTTCGCTGTCGGCGACCCGCCATCAGAGGACCCCCACGAGTATCTGCGTCCCTTCGCGGACGCCCTGCCAGAGCAGGCGCGAGACGCCCTGCATCCCGCCGATGTCCGACGAGATGTACGGGATCAACACTGGGAAGACGACGTATGAGGCGATTGCGCTGCCGACGTTCGTCAGCGCGACGACGAGGATCAGCCGGAACAGCGGCACGCCGCGCATCCGGCTGACGAGGTCCATGACCGGCGACTCCTGGTCGTTGAGTATCTCGTTGAGCGTCGCGATATCGCTGATGTTGACGGAGATGTACCGCAGTTCGACGTAGCCCGCGAACCAGCCGGCGGCAAGCAGCGGAAACAGGCTCGTCAGCCAGCCGAACGCGCCGGCGGCAGCCGCGCTCGACCAGTGAGCGCCGGCCACCTTCGCCAGCCCGCCGGCCAGTACGGCGTTGACGGCGACCAGCGCGACGAACAGCTTTAGCAGCACCGCCTGGCTCGCGCCACCGAGGATGAGCAGGCCGAAGAAGACGAGGAAGACGACGCCGAAGCCGTAGCCGACGAGCTTGTACAGTGAAAAGCGACGACCGCCTTCGGTTCCGGTGAGCGATTCCATCGGTGGGAGCGTCTCCGGGTTGTCGAGATAGCCCTGAATCCCCTCGCGGTGGCCGGCCCCGACAACGGCGAGGACGTGATAGCCGGCCTCACGGAGGGCGATGAGTCGATGGGCGATGAACGCGTCGCGTTCGTCGATGAGCGCCTCCGCGCCGCCGGGGGAGAACTGACGGAACTCCTCCATCATCGCGCTGACCACGTCTGTATCAGTCAGTGTCTCCATGTCGAACTCCTCGACGTCGGCCTCACCGCGGAACTGGACCAACAGCGCAGCGATGGGAATCCCGATACCGGCCGCGACGACACAGATGAGCAACAGCGTATCGAGCAGCCCCTCAGCAGTGCTTCCGAGGCTGCCCGGCAAAACCGAAAGAGCCCCGCTCGGGACGATGAACGGGCCACCGAAGGCCCCGGCGACGACTGCAAACAGCCCGCCGAAGACGGCACCGATGGTCAGCCCGACGGTCAACGGCGGCCCCATCTCGGCTGCGAGGCTGCCGACGAGTTTGAGTTTCTCGACGGCTGTCAGCCGCGCCCAGAACCGCTGGACGGTCGTCTGAATGTCCCGGTCGACGAGTGCGACGCCCAGACCGAGCCGTTCGGCGGTGTCGATACCCGCCTTCATGTCCGCACCCGGCTCGATGTCGAACCGGTCGCCCAGTCTGGTCTGGATGTACGACAGCATCCAGTACGCGAGGAACTGAAAGACGGTGTTCCCGCGCAGGAGGTCGCTCGCATCGAGGTCGTCAGGCGTTTCGCCCTTGATCTGGCGATACCGGCCCTCGTCGAGTTCCACGGCGACGATATCGGGCTCGGATTCTTCGATCGCTGATTCCACTTCCGTGACGCTGTGCTCGGAAACGTGAGCGGTTCCGACGACATCGACGCGTCCCGAACCTGACGGTTCCGGGAACTCGTCTGCCGCCGACTCCGCGTGTTCGGTCATCACCCGCGTTACACATTCGTTTCCTTTACCCTTGTCGGGTCCGGGTGACTGCCGAGAAACGGCGGCCGAAATCATGTCTGCGGCATTGTATGTTCCCGTTACGCGGCGAAGCTATTACCGACTCTCGTGTTAATACAGCCACAGATGCCGTGGTAACTACTGGACGGTGGCGGCGTTTGTAAATACGCAATAGATTTGCCGATTCAAAAGACTGATATGTACAGGGTCAAACTGTATCGGATATACGATGTATGACCTGACTGGATTCCAGCGGGACCTGCTGTACGTCATTGCAGGCCTTGACGAGCCCCACGGGTTAGCGATCAAGGAAGAACTCGAAAACTACTACGAGAGCGAAGTCAACCACGGCCGACTGTATCCGAACCTTGACACGCTCGTCGAAAAGGCGCTCATCGAGAAGGGCGAACGCGACCGCCGAACGAACTTTTACACGCTGACCAAGCGCGGCCAGCGCGAACTCGACGCCCGGAAGGAGTGGGAAGCGCAGTACGTTTCGGCATAGTCACGTTTTCGACGCCCGTCCGACAGACTCAACCCAGGTGCTGGCCAACCTCGCGCCATGCCGACGGTACTGGAAACCTATATCGAGAACCGCTGGATGGTTCAGCCCAACCACTCGAACCACCTGGGTTCGACTCACGGAGGGAACGTACTGAAGTGGATGGACGAACTCGGGGCGATGTCGGCGATGCGCTTTGCCGGCGAGACCTGCGTCACCGCGCGGATGGACCAAGTGAACTTCAAACGGCCGATACCTGTCGGTGACACGGCTCTCATTGAAGCGTTCGTCTACGACACTGGCGAAACGAGTGTCAAAGTTCGACTTCGAGTCGCCCGAGAGAACCTCAGAACCGGCGAGACTGAGTCGACAGCGGAGTCGTACTCGGTGTACGTCGCGGTCGACGAGGACAGGAACCCGGTTCCCGTTCCCGACGTGACGGCCGAGACTGACCGCGGGGAACGACTGCGACAGCGCGCCCTCGACGGGGAAGCGAACCGCTGATACTGTCTGCTGTACTCACGCGACGGATATTGCCACCTCGGAGTGACGACGACCGTCAGAGAGACAGCCAACAGTACGACCTTTATTCCGCTCCGCTGCCAACCACGACTATGACACTGGATGTCGAGACGCCGGAACGGCCGGAACTGTCCACCGGCGTCGCTGCCGACGAGTACGACGACGCCGAAGTACAGGGCGACGAATACCGGCGCGAGGAACTCGCCGAGGCCCTCGACGACGGCGCGTGGGCGGACGCTTTCGAAGAGTGGGCTGCGGACGCGTCGCTCGATGCCGACCAGTGGGAAATCGTCACCGACCTGGGACTCATCGAGGAGTTCGATTTCTTCTGGGACTCGTTTGCGGGCCGTGTGGGCTATCACGCCCCTGGCCTGCCCGAAGACTGGCGCGAGCGGGAACTCCATCCGGACATCGACTCCTGGGGCACTGTCTCAGGTATCAACGCCGGATTGACCGAGTTCGGACAGGTCGTCTGTGAGGTGCTGGCCGACGAGTACATCGATTGGGAAGCTGAGGAGGTCGGCGCGGACGACCTCCCGGACTTTTGAGCGTCGTATCGTTTGCACTACCCGGGAGTCAGTGTCGGTACAGCACACCCACGGCGTCGGTTGCGAATCGCTTCGGCCGGACCGGTCAGGGACCGGCAGCCTGATAACGACCCACGCGCTTGCACCAGATATGGCTGAAATCGTCACCCCACGCGAACGCGAGTGCGAGCGCTGTGGGCGGGTCGATGAGTGGGACCCCGAGCGACACAGTTGGCGCATCGTCACCGACGACGACACCAAGCAGTCCGGCGACCCACACTGTCTCCACGAGTGGGACATCAACGGCACGTTCAATCCGCTAGCCGAGTGAGCACGGTACCGCTGCTGTCGATTTTTTCGCGAGCATGGACCACTGCTAGAACGCAGTCCGTCGACGGAATCCTGTAAACAGTCTCAAGTGGATCGAACAGGCGGTCGGACAGTGACAGACCGCTGTGACTCCGTTATGCGCCCGCTTCAGCCGCGTCCTCGGTCATCGGGGTGCGCGATTCACCGCTGGTCTCGTCGCCCTGCTGAATCGTTATCGGCTCCAGTTCGACGGTTGCGGCGGAGTCGTCCTCACCGATGACCTGTCCTTCAGTGACCTCAGTCGTACCGGTAAAGCCGGTCCGGTTCCCGTCGTTGGTCCCGATTGCTGTGAACTGGTACTGAGTTTCGGCACGGACGCTCACGTTCGTGTAGCCCTCGTCGGTCCCCCAGTCGTCGTATCCGGTAGTCGAGTAGGGAACGGTCATCTCGAAGTTCCCGTTTTGATCTGTCTGGGTGCGCTGGCTGTAGATGAACGTCTTGTTCGTGGCCGGGTTACGCATCTCCACGGCGGCCTTGACTGTCGTGTTCGCCGGTCCAGTCCCTTCGACCGTCGCACCGGGGACGCGCTCGAATATCTTCGTCCAGGCGGAGTGCTGGTATCGCGGATTGTTCGGGAACGCCTCAGTCTCACTGGATCCGACCAGTCGGTAATGCTCCATCGCTGAAACCCGTTCAGATGGGTTGTCGCCGAACCCACCGATCTGTGAGGTTGGGTCTTCCTCGACGTACTGGCGCGCCTGCTCCATGCTCTCGAACTGCTTGATTACTGGGCCGTTGCTCGGTGCACCACGGTACTGTGTCCCCCGTGTTTCCTTGTTCTCCCAGTCGACGACAACCGGCTTCGGCTCCGCAGCACTCCCGTGGAACCGGTACAGTCGAGCGGTCATCGTCTCGTAGTAGGCCTGCTGCTGGAACGTTATCTGTCTGGCACGGGCCTCCGACTGAAGTACCATCCGGCTGTAGTAGTCGCTCGGATCTACGCCATCAGCGTACGTCGCTGGCGCGAAGAACTTCCCGCGGTAGGGGTCGTTCCCGTTGGTCTCGGCCATCCGCCAGTCAACGGCCACGTACCGCGTCTTCGCGTCATCCTCGTCTGTGCTGTCGAGGATATCGTTTGCCCGCGTTTCGTTCTGTGCAACCAGGAACGGAGCGACGGTCTCAGTTCCTTGCTGGAACGGGTTCGCGTTCGGAACGCGCTCTGCTCTGGTGGTAATCCAGTGCCCGTAGTCCCACCACGACAGGACGCCGTACTGACCTTCCTGATAATCGAAGTCCTCCTGTTTCTCATAGGTACCGTAGTAATCGAGTGTCGCGTCACCACCGGAGCCGTACGCGCCCTCCGCAGGCGTGTTCCCTTCCATCCACTGCAGGCTCTCGTCCCAGCTCTGGATACTCGGACCGGGACCGGTCTTGCCAGCCTCGACCGGCGACGTCGTACCGAAGGCGAACAGCGGGACGACGATGACGAGCAGTACCGTGAGAATCGTCAAGACCTGATAGTATTCGATTCCGTCGTCGGCACTGAAGTCAAACCAGACGATGAATCGACCGACGACCATCCCCGACAGCACTGCAATCGGCGCGACAATATAGTACGCGAACCGCTGTTGGGTGAACGAGGCAAACAGAATGAACAGCGCCCAGACCACGACGAGTAGCTCTTCCGCAGGTGCGTCGTCGGAGAGGAACTGCTTTCCGAGCAAAAACAGGCCACCGATCGCCGCAACGATGACAGCGAACCCGTGTGCGTCAAATAGGACGCCAGCGCCCGGCAGTGGGTTTGCTTCGCCGACGGTGCTGGCGGTTTCACTGGTTGTGAGTCCAACGACCCGCATGACGTTGTTTGTGAAGAAGTTCCACAGATCGGGGGTCACCACTGCCATTAGAACAGCCCCGAACGCGAGGATTCCAAACACGGTCGCAGGGTACACGTACCGGCCGTACTCGCGCTGCTCCATGAATCGGGCCAGCCATGCCATGAACACGCAGCCGAGGCCAACGGCCAGTGCCAGACCCGGCTGTAGCAACGATTGAGCGGTTGCCGTGATTTCTAGGACGGTGATTCGAGACGCACTCACTACAGCGGTAGTCGTCATCGTAATTGCGCCCGCGATGGCCGTGTGTTCCGGGCTGCTGTCGTGGATGTACTCCAGACACAGTCGGAGCAGGAAGAAGACACCGAGTATCCCGAGAAGGAGTACACCCGGCGGCCAAACCCAGAGATACAGCGCAATCGCCACACCGGCCAGCATGGACCAACTGATGGTGTCCCGCAATGCATCGATATCTCGCTCAAGGAACTGCTCGTAGATCGGCTTGTCCCGCGCGGCGATGCTGACAGCCACCATGACCCCGAGGACACCGAGTACCTGAAAGAGCGCTTCAGCGACGTGGTGGTCGGAGAAACCGACGAGGCTCCGTCGCAGGAGCCACCCCGTCGAGAATGCCATCACAGTAACTGCAGTTACACCACCGAGGCGGCCGCCGAGTCGGCGTCCGATGAGGTACGTCGGAATCGCAACGAGCGTCCCGAGTACGGCGGGGGTAAACAGAAGTGTCATCGCAACGGTCTGGTCGCTGGGTGAACCCAGACCGATAATCAGGGCAACTGTCGCGACGATTTGATCGAGCAGCGTCCCGAACTGCCCGTTACTGGTCCCGTACGGGAACGCGGTCCAGGGGTCGAACGGCATTGTCGAGGGCCAATGTTCGACCACGTACTGCGTCGAGCGGTAGTGGTACCAGGCGTCGTTCCCGCTGAACAGCACCTCGCCATCAACGATAAAGTTCTGCCAACTCCGGACACGATTCCACAGCATGAACCCGAGCAGTACCAGGAGGACCGGAACGTGGTACCAGCGCTCGGCCCACTCCAGGGCGGACTCGAGTTCGGGGTTGTCGTCAAGATAGCCCCGTGATTGACTCATTGCACGGAAAAACTGCCAAGGCGCGCATAAGCCTTTTGACCTCTGTGCGAGCGCAGGATGGAAACGCCTAACAGCACCGGTGGCACACCACCGACCATGCGAGTCTCGGTCGTGCTCTGTACGCACACGATGGAGCGGTACGACGACTGCCGAACGGCGGCCGAGAGCGTCTTAGCCCAGACCTACGGCGACGTGGAACTCGTACTGGTCTCGGATGGGAACCGCGAAGTGTACGAACAGTACGAATCCGACTTTGGCGAGCGGGACGACGTCCTGACTCACTGCAACGACGAGAACGTTGGACTGCTAGAGAGCCGGAACAACGGGGCCGAAGTCGCCACCGGTGACGTAGTCGCGTTCATCGACGACGACGCAATCGCCGATGAAGAGTGGGTCGCGGCGCTAGTCGATGCCTACGAACGACACGACGCCCTCGCGGTCGGCGGCCGAATGACGCCGGCGTGGGTCGCCGGCAAACCGAGCTTTCTCCCCGAGGAGTTCTACTGGCTCATCGGCGTCACCCACCGTGGCTTTGGCCCGAACGGCGACCCCGACGAACCCGGCGTCGTCCGCAACACCTTCGGCTCGAACATCTCCTTCGACCGGGACGTGTTCCTCGAACTGGGCGGCTTCGACGACGACATCGGCGGCCGCCAGGGCGAGAAGAACCTTCAGGGCGGCGAGACGGAACTCTGTGCGCGCTTGCGAACTAAATACGACGAAGGTGTGTACTACACCCCGGACGCGCTCGTCGCCCACAAGATATTCGACTACCGAACTGATCCTGGGTGGCTGTTAGACCGCGCGTTCTGGCAAGGCTACTCAAAACGCGGCATGGAGGTGTTTGTACCGGAATCGACCAGCGAGGAGTCCGATTTCCTCGGTGACCTCCTGTTTCGGTTTGCCCCCGAAAGGATTGGTAGCCTCATCCACTCTCCCTCTGTAGCCGGCGTCTTACAGCTCGTCTTCCTGTTTGCCCTCACCGCATTCGTTGGCTTTGGCTACTTGTACGGAATGACGGTCTGGGGGTAACAGATGACGGAACAAACACGTCATCGAGAGCACGAGACGGAAACCCAGGGAACAGACCTCCCGAGCGTCTGTGTCGTCACGCATCCGCTTGCTGCGGCCGGCGAGAACGCGACCCGGAGCCTACTGGATATCCTCTCTGCGATCACATCAGTCGCGCTCGTGACGGCTGACCTGCCGGCTGATTCCGAGATTCGCGACCGGCACGAACTTGTCGAGCTCACGCGAAAAGGCGCGGGCGACTCCGTCGTCACCGCCGCCGGCCGGTTCCTGCTGAACCAACTCCGGATGTGTCGCGTTATTGCTGACCGTGACGAAGACGTGGTCCTGTTTTTCGGCGCAACGTCGTACCTGCTTCCCATTATCGCGGCTCGGTTGCTCGGTAAAACGGTTCTCGTCGAACCCCGCGGCGACGTGCCGCTGACGCTCCGGCTGAACTGGGAACAGCAGTTGCCGGACCCGGTGGCTGCCGGGCTCGCCGGTGCCGTCCGTGCACTCGAACGAGCCGGCTTCGCCGCGGCTCACGGGGTCATCACCTACACGCCCGAGATGGCCCGCCAACTGGACCTGCATCCGGAATCCCCGACCGTGTATCCGACGGGGGCGCGCTACGTCCGGACGGACGAATTTCGCGTCCAGCAGTCCTACGCCGACCGCGACCGTGTCGTTGGGTTCCTCGGACGGCTCGACGAAGAGAAGGGCATCCGGGAACTCGCTTCTGTCGCCGCGGAACTACCTGATGACGTGACGTTCCGGTTCATCGGCGACGGTGACCTCCGTGAGTGGCTGGAACAGGACCTCGCTGGGGAGATTGAGGTCGGCCGGGTGGAACTGACCGGCTGGGTTGACCATGATAAGGTCCCTCGCGCTCTGAACGACCTCGAACTCCTGATCCTGCCTTCCCAGCCGACCGAGGGGCTCCCGACAACCATCCTGGAAGCGCTGGCTTGCGGAACGCCGGTATATGCCACCCCAGTCTCGGGTGTCCCGGACGTCGTCAGGGACGGAGACACCGGCTTCACCATCGACTCACGCGAGCCCACAGCACTGGCGTCGGGTATCGAGAAGATTCTCGACAGAGATGATCTGGCAGCAATCAGCGAGAACGGACGCACCCTGATCGAACGCGAGTATAGTTTCGACGCGGCCTGCGAGCGATACCGCGGTATTCTTCGTTCCGTTGCCGGCTACTCGTCGTAACCCAGCCGTCGGAGCCGTTCCTTGACGTCTTCATCCATGTCCGGGCGCTCGACGTCGTCCGCTTCGGTCGCCCGAACGAGCTGCCGGTGGTCATCGAGTCGTTTGTGAAGCCGCCGCTCCTGAGACGGATGGTCCTCAATGACGTTTTCCTGCTCTTCAGGATCTGTCGTCAGGTCGTACAGCTCGTCGTCTTCGTCGTCCTCGTGGGCAATGAGCTTCCACTCGGGTTCTCGAACGCGGATGTGCTCGTAGCCGTCGCTATCGCGGTAGCCGCCCAGAATCTCGCTGCGGTCCCACTCCCCGTCGAAAGCGAGTCCCCGGAGGCTCTGTCCGAACCAGTTGTTCGGGACCTCGAGCCCAGCGGTGTCGACGAGCGTGCAGGGCAGGTCAGTCAGCCCGACTAGCTCGTCGTAGCTTCCCGTATCGTCCCAGCCGTTAATCAAGAGTGGGACGTGGTTTTTCACGTCAAGGAGACGGGCTCCGCCGAAGTAACCGTGCTCGAGGAAGTGGTCGCCGTGGTCCGCAGTCAACGCCATCACGTAGTCGTCTCCCCACGTCGACTTGACGGCGTCCATGAGACGGCCGACCTCAGCGTCGTTAAACCGTATCTCAGCATCGTAGAGATCGATGAACGTCTGGTGCTCTTCCGGTGTCACTTCCTCGGGCTCCTCGATGTACTTTCGACGAAGCTGAATCGAGTCGTTGTCGGACACCGGCTCGTCCCGGAACTCACGCTGGTACTCCTCGGGTGGCAGGAACGGATGATGGACATCCATGTAGTGCGCCCAGACGAACGTCGGCGTCTCATCGTCGCTGTCCTCGATGAACTGAATCGCCCGGTCAGTAATTTCATCCGCCGGGACGTGATAGGACCCGACGTTGATACCCTGTGAAGACTCGAGGAAGTCGTAGCCACGTCTCAGGAGGGAGAGCAGTGTGCCGTCGAGGTTCGTCTTGGCCCACTTCCGGAGCTTCGAGGTCGTCGACTCGTCGGGTGCTGAGTCGTAGAACTCGTCCCAGCCCCGGTCGTAGCCGAACTGCCCGGAGACGTAGAGGTTCGAGTGAAATCCGCCGGTGCGGTAGCCGGCGTCGTTGAATACCTCCGAGATGAGTGTCTGTTCCTCGGAAATCCGTTCGTGACCGCCGTACATCATCGGCGTCACACCTGAGAGGATGCCGGGAAATGAAAAGCGGGTGCCGCCGACGTGAGAGAAGGCGTTCAGGAACGTGCTGCTCGCTTCAGCATAGGCGTCAATATTTGGCGTGGTATCTCGCTCGTACCCGTGATACCCCACATGGTCCGCTCGTAGCGAATCGATAGTGACGAGGAGGACGTTGTTCATGATACTGGGTCCGCCAGTGGTACAATTAAGGATTGCTATAATGTCGTTTCTGGCATAAGCAATCGGACCTTCGCGCGGACCCGCGACGAGATGGCTACGAGGACGACAGCGTAGACGAGTCCGCCGAAGCCGGCGAGCAGCAGCGTGCCCAGCCGACCCGGAGGCATCAGCATAGCGATGGGGGAGACAGCAGCAGCCATCAACGTAGCAGCGGCGACCTGGGTACCGAGTGTCCGGTACGGAATCCGGATGGATCCGACGATGTTCCCGAGCACCCAGTAACCGACCAGCGCCCGAATCACCGACGACAGCGCGGTGGCGATGGCAGCACCTGTCCAGCTGAGTTGCCAGATGAGAACTGCATTCAGGATCGCGTTAGAGACGATGAAAACCATGTTGACACGAAATGCTGCGTCGGGCCTGTCGACCCCGTTGATGACGTTTGTGAACTGAGAGGCGAACGCGTCGGCAAGATACGCCGCGATGAGGATGAGCAACACCGTTGCGCCTTGTTCGAACTCCGGACGATAGAACCGGAGGACCCGCTCGCCGATGACGGCCGCGCCGACGAGTCCCGGAATGACGAGGATACCGCTGAAGGCTAGCGCCTCGTCGAGGTAGTGGACGATACGGTCGTAGCTCTCTGTCGTGCTCAGGTCGCTGACCTCGGGAAAAAGCGTCTGGCTGATCGAAGAACTCGCGATGGCAAGCATCGATGCGATGCCCCACGCCGCCTCGTAGATACCGATGAGCGAAGCACTAACGAAAAACGAGAGGAAGATGGTGTCGAGCCAGCCGAATACCCGGCTCCGGAGCGCTCCCATCCACGCATATCTGGCGTAATCAATGAGGCTCCGGAGCTGGTCGGCGGTAGGCAGCGCCGGCCGCCGCTCGCTCAACAGGAAAGCAGCCCCGGCAGCGACGGCCAGCGACAGGGCGTGGCCCAACGCGATGCCGGCCACGCCCATCGCCGCCAGAAGTGCCCCGACCTGTAGAACAGTCCGCATCACGCGCTCGCCGGCCTTGAGCCAACCCGTCGTGGCGACTCGTTTCTGTCCCTGTAAGCTTCCCTGTGTCGTCCGGTATGCCACTGTCGCGACCAGCATGATCACGATCTCCACGTCGTAATCAATGAGGACCCGCATCAGCTCGCGGTTGCGGGAGACGATGCCCCCAAGGAGCTCTCCGGCAGCCATGACTAAGACGCCGAGCACGCCAGCTACAGCCACGTTGAGCAGGATGCCACCGCCGATGAATTCCGCAGGATTGTCGCCCTCGCTGATTCGCTTCTTCATCGCATTAGCGACGGCGTTGCCGGGTACAACGAGCCAAAAGAAGCCTAGCGAGACGATGACTGAGTACCGGCCCAGCCCGTCCGCACCGAGCACGACGGCAATGAGCCACGTCGCCGCGAACCCGGCCAGCGAAACGACCACCTGCGAGACGAAATGTGAGAGGGCGGTCTTACCGAGCCTCATTCCATGTAGCCCAGGTCTCGGAGCTGGCGCTGGACCGTGCCGGAGAACTCTTCCTGCTGGCCCTCAGACACCGGCTGGCCGTTCGCCTCAACCCAATCGGTCAGGTCGGACTGTAGCGACTCGGCAACCTCAGGGTACGCCTCGCGAACGTCTGTCTCTTGATCGGCTAGATCGAACAGTTCCGCACCCTCTCCACTCTCCTGATAGCGCCACTCCTCTGTCCGGAGCGCGTTCAGCGTTCCGGTGTGGAACGCCGAGTAGTCGAAGTCAGGGTTGTGTGTGAGCAGTTCCTCGTACGTGTTCGGGCCCCGCTGAGAGACGGCGAATTCACGGTCCTCCTCACGGAGGTCGACTCCGATAGTATCCGACCCGTCCACGCCGGCGACTTCGAGCAGCGTCCGCATCACGTCGCTGTGCTGGATGATGTCGCGATCGTCAACGGTTAGCGACTCGTCGAGTCCGTTAATGATGAGCGGGACGCGGGTAACGGCATCGTTCAGGACGTAGCTGTGCGAGAGCAATCCCCATTCGCCGAACAGTTCGCCGTGGTCCCCGGTCACCACGACGACAGTGTCGCCGAGATCGAGCGAGCGCAAATGAGAGACGAGCCGCCCAACCATCTCGTCTGTGTATGCGATCTCCGCGTCATACATCGCACGCAGCGCGGCCCACTCTTGATCGGTCAGGTCGCAGCCGTTTGCGACGATTTCATCGAGGCTGTAGTGGATCTCGAGCGCACGTTCGGCGGCCTCGCGCCCGGACATCTCTAGATCGTCGGTGAATGTATCGAGGTATTTTCCCGGCGGGTAGTAGGGCCGGTGGGGTTCGTTGTAATGAAGATAGAAAAAGAACGGCTCAGACTCGGATTCGAAGTCGCCCAGCCATCGCTTCGCGACGCCGTTCATCAGCAGTGGCGACGCGTGTTTCGCCGTGTCTGTCGTCAGCCCGGCTGAGTGGCTCCGGATGTTCCAGAGGTACGAGGCGAGGGTCTTTGCACCGGCCCGGTGAATCGTTGATGATGCGAGCCACTGAAACCGATCGAAGCCGCGGTCAAGATTGGTCGCAGAGCTAACATACGAGTTGCGGGACAGGCAGGCCGTCCGGTAGCCGGCGTTGCGGAACCGCTCCGCAACCGTCGTAATACCGTCTGGAACCGCATTCCCCTTGATGCCGATATTCGTGTGGGTCGGGGCATAGCCCGTTAAGATCGCACCGCTGGAGGGCAGCGTCGATTTACCGTGGGCGATGCACGTCTCGAACCCGTGACCCGAGGCGGCTAGGTCGGCCATCTCTGGGGTCGTATCGCGCTCGTAGCCCCCGATAGTCGTGTGATCTGACCGGAGGCTGTCGAGAGTAATCCAGACGATATTCGGCGTCGACATACAGTGTGGTTTCTGATGATTTGTCCTCCGGTAATTTATATTCCGGTTCCGGATGGAGACGGATGATTTATCATAGATGGCGAGATATCCGAACGCATGTCCGAGAGCCCGACAGCTGACACCAGCGCCAGCGAGCAGCTCTCATACCGGCTCAGGAAGTGGCTGCTCCAGCGGGCCACGTCGATGGCCGGCGCTGACCAGCACCAGCGAATTGCGGAGGGCAACTGGGACGTGCTGCTTGTTCTCGATGCCTGTCGGCTCGACACCTGTCGGGACGCTGTCGACTGGCCCGTCGATGAAGTGACTACACCGGCCAGTTGCACTCCAGACTGGCTCGCTGCTGCCGCAGACCGGGGCCTGTTCGCCGGGAAGACAGTCCTGACTGCAAATCCGCAGTATCAGAAGTTCGAGTTCGGGGCCGACTCAATAGAACATTTCTGGCAGAGCCACTGGGACGAGCGCCGCCAGACCGTGCTTCCCGAACCAGTCCTTGATAGAGTCACCGAGCACGTCAAGGGGGACTCGCCACCCGTTATCGCACACCTCCAGCAGCCCCACTGGCCATACGTCGCGCGAATCGACGAAAAATGGGAGCTCGCATACCCCGACCTCGGTCCGTGGACGGACGGTGACGAGGAGATAGCTGGAATGCAGGTGGCGATGGCCCGCGGAAAGATCGACGTTGAACGGGCCTATAGTGCCTATCGTGCCTCGGTACAGAGCATCTGGCGGACGTTACTTCCGGCCATCGAGTCGTGGGTCGCTGACGGTCACACTGTCGTCGTCACCGCCGACCATGGCGAGGTGTTCGGCCGCCTCGCTGACGCCACGATGTACGAACACCCCTGCAAGGTAGGAATCAGACCGCTGACGGCTGTCCCGTGGGTCGAATTCGATTCGTCTCAACCTGAGACGGTCGATGACGGGACTGTCCAAGACCGTCTGGAGGCGCTGGGCTACGCCGAGTAGCCAAAGTAGATAAGTGTTAAATAGACACGTAGCCGATTTGAGACAATCATGGTGCTGGTCGTCCTCGGTATCGACGCGCTGGACCCAGAGTTAGTAGACCCTACGGACCATCCAAACCTCTCCCTTGACAGCCACCTGTCCATCGAGACAATAAATAGCATTGAGGGGGAGCCAAGTACCCACGAACTGTGGCCGACGATTATCACCGGGCTCGCTCCCGATGAACACGGACTCAAACTCGATGATGGCGTGGCCTGGGAGAACCCCCTGCTACGGTACGGGAGCGCGGCTGCGAGCTACCTACTCCCCGACGGAATCCAGACCAGAATCGGCGCGTGGCTGCTCAACAATACCGGCGAAGACGCATTCCGGGTTCCGGCAACCTACTACCAAAAAAATGGGATATCGACGGTGTTTGACGGGTGCGATGCGGCGACCATCGGCATCCCGAACTACGTCGTTGATCCCGAAAACGAGGACCGAGAGCACAGCCTCCGACGGAATCTCGGAGACCTGTTCGAACGCAACGGGAACGCCCCTGGTGGTCACACCTCGGCCGACCCGGCTGCGTTCTACGAGCAGTGCTTGGAGATGTCGATGGTTCGCCTTGCCCGGGCGCGAAGAGCGCTCCGTGGTGGTAAAAAAGAACTCGTCTTCGCGTACACAAGCGGACTTGACCTTATCGGCCACGTCTCCTACGACCACCCGCAGCTCCAGATGCAGGCCTACGGTGAACTCGACGAGTTTGTCGGTGAGGTAGTCGGCGATCTCCGCGAAAATGATGAACTCCTCCTTGTGAGCGACCATGGCCTCCAGGACGGCGTCCACACCCACGAAGCCATGGTTGCGGGCACTTCGCCGCGTCTTGTCGACGAGATCGATAGCGTTCTCGATGTGCGAGGAGCAATCGAGACGGAACTGCGCCATCGCGACCACAGCAGCTCAAGTGGCGAATCTTTTTCTATAGAGGGCAACGATGCGGTGACATCCCAGCTTGAAGATCTCGGCTACATGTAGTTCGTCGTAGTGAGATTTATACCGGTGACGTGACTTCCGTTGAGCATGACCAGCGTTGCCCTCGTCGTACTGGACACGCTCCGGAAGGACGCTTTCGATAGACACTTCCAGTGGCTTCCGGGGACCAGGTTTAAATACGCCTACGCGCCGAGTCACTACACCGTCCCGTCACACGCCTCGCTGTTCACTGGGCTCTACCCAAGCGAGACAGGTACGAACGCCAACTCCCACCAGTTCACCTCGCCACACCCTCCACTGGCCTGTCGACTTCAGGCCGAGGGGCTGGAGACGCACGCTTTCAGCGCAAACGTCCAAATTTCCCGTCAGTTCGGCTGGGACCGAGGATTCGACAGCTACGACGGCTCCTGGAACTCCAAACACGCCAACGCGGTCGACGACATCTTTGAGTGGAATGCGTTCATCCGAGAACACCGCGACGAAGGCCCACAGCGCTACCTAAAGGCGCTGTGGGCGTGTCTCTCCAGTGAATGTGATACGGTTCCAAGCCTTAAGCACGGGTTGGAAATCAAATACCGAACCCACACGGTGTCCGACTCCGGTGCACAGGAGGCGCTTTCACACGTCCGTGGGACAGACTTCGCAGACGACGCGTTCCTCTTCATCAACCTAATGGAGGCTCACGGGCCGTACAGACCGCCTGAAGAGTACCGCACGGTAGAGTTCGAGGAGATGCCCGGATTCGCCGAGTCCGTTCAAGCGGAGCCAGTTGACGAGACCTATGCTGAGACCATCCGGCAGGCCTACGACGACTCTGTGCGGTATCTCTCTGAGAAATACGAGGCAATATTCGCGGAACTCAGCGACGAATTCGACTACGTGATCACGCTGGCCGACCACGGGGAAAACCTCGGGGAGAAGGGAATCTGGGGCCACGGGTTGGGCCTCTACCCAGAACTGACCCACGTCCCGCTGTCGATATGGGGGATGGATGGTGGGGAGACGCGTGATGAGGTTGTCAGCCTCATCGATGTCCACCGGACGATACTGGGGATGGCCGGTATCGGGGACGACGAGTACGAGGGCCGCGGGCGAGACCTCCGGTCACCAGTAGCGTACGAACCGCAGTTGACAGAGTATCTCGGTCTGAATATGTGGCGCGAACGGAAGCTGGAAGCGGCCGGCCGAGCCGACGAATTCTCGACGTACGACCGGGAGCTGTACGGCATTGCCACAGCCGAGAACTACTACGGGTACGAGGACTTCAACGAGGAGTTCGTCGAATCCGGGACGAGCACTCTCGAAGCACCCCGCGACCGGATGGATGAAGCGGTCGACAACCTCGATTATTTGGAGGAAACCGATGACATCGATGTTTCAGACTCGGTGATGGAAAGTCTCGAAGACTTGGGTTATGCTTGAGGTCACAACCGTTTTGCCTGGGCTCAGCGAAGGGCAACCACCGTGGCTTCATTGGATATCTGTTTCGTGGTGAATGCGGTCGGTGAAGGGAGCATCCCAGCCGAGATCGCGACGGCGGTGACACGACACACCGACCACACCGTCGACATCCTGACGTGGTTCGACTCAGGGCAGTTTGCCGGCGAAGAGCTACTGGACGTTCGGTCACTCGATGCGCCAGATACGGCACTTGGCATCGATTCGGCAACGTACCATCGCGCCGCACGTATCCTCTCAGAGTACGATCTCATCCA
This sequence comes from Haloarcula amylolytica JCM 13557, assembly GCF_000336615.1. Lineage (GTDB taxonomy): Archaea > Halobacteriota > Halobacteria > Halobacteriales > Haloarculaceae > Haloarcula > Haloarcula amylolytica. The sequence goes on along the minus strand of NZ_AOLW01000015.1, from coordinate 620,664 downwards.
GGCCCATCACAACCACTCTGCCGCCTTCGCGAAGGTCATTGCGCGACGGGTCGGCGTACCGGCTGTCTCCCGTGAGGGGAATACTCGAGATGGGTTCACCCGGAAGGGTCGGATAGCCAACGGCATCACCAATCCGCTTGCCAGAGGTGTCGTCTGTATCTCCGAGAGCGTCTATCAATCGTTCACTCGCTGGGAGCGGGCGATACTGCCCGAACGAAAGGTCCACCGAATCCCGAACGGCGTCCATCTAGATCGCATCGATGAGACCGCGCTGGCGCTGCCGGACGGCGTCGCCCCGGCGGACGACGCATTCCTCGTCGGTAACGCAGCCATGCTTTACGACCAGAAGGCCCAGGACACGCTGATTCGGGCCGTCGCCGAACTGAACGAACAGGCCGACCGGCCGGTCGAACTCGTTATCTGTGGCGATGGGCCCGAACGAGCACGTCTGGAATCGCTTGCCGAGACACTCGGTATCCGATCACAGGTCTCCTTCGCTGGTCTGGTCGAGCGCCGAGCCGTCTACGCCATGGCGAAGGCTGTCGACGCCTTCGCGATGCCGTCCCGCTGGGAGGGGTTTTGTTCGGCCGTCGCCGAGGCACTGGCCGCGGAAACCGCAACGGTGCTTTCGGATATCGACACGTTCAGAGAACTGTATGACGACGCGGCGCTGTATCATGCGGTCGACGACGTCGACGGTCTCACGGACTGTCTGGAGATGTTGTTGACGGACGAATCACGCCGCGAGTCGCTGGCCCAGGCAGGGCGTGACCTGGTCGAAGAGAAGTACACTATCACGGCTGTTGCAAAGCAGTACGGGGCACTCTACGGCGCCATCGTGGAGTAGTCTCAGTTCGGCCGCTGGGTACTCTCGTACTCCCAGATCAGATCGAAGTAGCGCTTCATCCCGGCGACGAACGACCCGTTGTCCGTAATCGCGGCTTGGCGCATGTGGTTGGGAACGTCCGGCTCCTCGACCAGCAGAATCGCCTCGCCGCTGTCGTAGTCCATGCTCGGGTCGACGAGCGTGCCGCGCCAGGGGAGCTTCTCCGTGCTGAACCGCAGGTCGACAGCGGGGAACTCCACCGTCAGCCGCTCGACGATGTCAGCCTGGATAGCTGCCTTCTCCGGTGGGAGTTCGTCGGGATGCAGGAAGAGAACGCTGACTTCGACCCCACGGTCGAGTGTCTCGGCCAGTGCGCGCTCGACGTTGTCGAGGTAGGCGAAGCTATTGGTGATAACCCGAAGCGTCTCGGCGGCGTCGTCGTATAGCCGTCTGGTCTCGCGTTCGCTCGGTTCGCCCACGTCGACGACGTGGAACAGTTCGGCCGTCGGCGAGATGTCCTCGCTGGCGCGGTCGAACCGCGGTTCGTACTCGGCGAGGAACGCGTCGCGGCAGGAATCGATATCGGCGGCGAACGATTCGTATGACTGTCTGTGGTTCTCGACGGCCCGGTCGAGGATTTCGCCGGGCGATTTCGGCTGGTATTCCTTGGGGCGACCGGGAATCACCTTGATGAAGCCGCGGTCGGACAGCGCTTCCAGCACGCCGTAGACGCGGGCCTTCGGGATGCCGCTCGCTTCAGCGAGATTCGGGGCCGTCGTTCGGCCGAGCGAGAGCAACTGTTCCAGCGCCGTCGCCTCGTATTCGGTCAGCCCGACCAGGTCGAACACGTCCGCAGGGTCGCTCATACACGCTCATGTGTGGCAGGGGATGTAAAACGCGTCGCCCGGTGCCCAAATCTATTAGTGGGTGGGGGCGAGTAGTTACTCGCAGAGTGAGTAACATGACTGCGACATCCCAGACCGAAGAAGACGATCACCTGGCAGACATCGAAGACGGCTGTGGCTGCGCGGAGGTCTGGGAGCACATGAGCGAGCAGCGCGACGACTGACACGGCTGTTATCAGTTGCTTCCGACTGTCGCCGCTTGCTCGCCGATGATCGCGGGAACTTAAAACAGAATCCGCACGCGGCCAGACCCGCATTTATTTGCCTTCGCGTGGATGACGTTGAATCAATGGCCGACCGAGACGACGTCTGTATACTGTTGCCGACATTCAACGAGGCCGAGACTATCGAGTCGGTCGTGTCCGGGTTCCGCGAGCAGGGCTTCGACAACGTTCTGGTCATCGACGGCGGCTCGACTGACGGGACACAGGACCGCGCCGAATCGGCCGGCGCACGAGTCGTCGAACAGTCCGGCTCGGGGAAGGGACAGGCTGTCAGGGAGGCGGTGACGCGCCACATCGAACAGCCGTACGTGCTGATGGCCGATGGCGACGCGACCTATCGGCCCGACGAGGCGGACAGGCTACTCGAACCGCTGTTGTCGGGTCAGGCCGCACACGTCATCGGAAACCGGTTTGCGGATATGCAACCCGGCGCGATGACGAAACTGAACCAGATCGGTAACCGCATCATCAACAGTTCCTTCGAAACGATTCACGGACGGGACCTCACCGATATCCTCTCGGGGTATCGAGCGTTCACGCGACAGTCGTTCCAGCGGAGTTCGCTGACGGCGTCGGGCTTCGGTATCGAGACGGAGATGGCCGTCGAGTGTGTCAAACACAACATCTCGACGGCGGTGGTGCCAATCACCTATCAGCCCCGACCAGACGAGTCCGACACGAACCTCCGGCCGTTTCGGGATGGCGCAACGATTATACTGACGCTGTACCAGATGGCGAAGACGAACAATCCGCTGTTTTACTTCGGGAGCGTCGGGCTCGGGAGCACTGTGGTCGGGTTCCTGCTCGGCGCGTACGTGGCCTACGACTGGGTTGTCAACAGTATCTCACACGAGGTGATCGCCGTTGTCGGCTCGTTCGCCATTCTGCTGGGGATTCAGCTCCTCATGTTCGGCGTCTTATCGGATATGCTCGTGGCAGTGAACCGCGAGCAGACGCGCCGGTTAGAGGACATCGCCGTCCAACTCACACACGAGAGCCGCAATCGGCCGGCGGGCGTGTTCGACGACCAGCAGGTCGGCGGCGCAGAGCACAGCAAGAAGGGCGACGCGGAAGGCACCGAAGACAGCGATATAGAGACAGAGCCGGCGGTATCGCCGCACCAACCCGACGAGTAATTTAGAACGGGACCAGCGCGCGGAGCTGGGAGAGAATACTGTTTCTGGTTGCTTCCCGTTTCCGTTCGAATATCGGATGGAGGTCGTTGAGTAGCTCCTGCTCGTTGTCGAACTCCGTGGCAGTCGTCTCCTCGAGCGCCTCGGCGACGGTCATCGAGTGGCCCGACGCGTCGAACGGGACCGCGATGTGGCCGGCGGCGTCCCGGACCTCCCTCGCCGTCGCGGGATACTCGATGTCCACGTCCGACAGGCGGGCGTCGAGTGCCGCGATACCGAACTCGATGACGTCTGGCTCGTCGCTGTTATCGGCTGGTGGCCGTACTCCCATTGGTAAAGCGATGGGGCCGGGGGATAGAAAAGTCTGCGTTGTCGGATCAGCTCTGGCAACCGGCCAGCCACTCCTCGGCCCAGTCCTCGATTTCGTCGAACACTGGACAGAGGGATTCGCCCTTGGGCGTGAGCTGGTAGTACGTCGCGACGGGCGCGTCCTCTTCGAGCCGTCGGTCGACGAAGTCCATCTCCTGCAGGTCGTCGAGGACCCGCGAGAGGGTGCGGGAGCTGGCATCGGTGGCGCGTTTGAGTTCGTTGAACCGCTGTTCGCCGTTCTGGAGTTCGTGGAGGACGACCAGCCGCCAGCGCGATCCGATCTGTTCCAGCGACTCGATGACGGCACACGGCCCGCTCTCTTCCTCCTCGTCCGCGGCGGTGAATACTTCAGATGACATCGGTGCTACCTGGTATCTCCCTTGTCCGGGAACGTACAAATAGGTTCGCATACGAACCAAGTAACGTAATGAAACTACCAATCGCGGTTCGACAGTCTCGTAGCGAAACCACCCCTGCGCCGGAGGTGAGCGCCTGATGGCGTTCGAGTCCGCCGGGGCGGGCGAACTGTTCCTGCTTGGTCGCCTCCTGTTCGGTGGCGTCCTCGCCTTCACAGGCCTGAATCACTTCCAGAACGCCGGGCAGATGACCCCCTACGCCGAGGCGAAGGGGCTCCCAGCACCCGCGGCCTCGGTTTACGGAAGCGGCGGATTGCTCCTCGTCAGCGGTGTCCTCGTCGTCCTCGGGGCGTACCCCGTTATCGCGGCCGGGGCGCTGGCGACGTTCCTCGTCGCCTCCGCCGTCATGATGCACAACTTCTGGGCGGTTCCGGACGACCAGGTACAGGACGAGATGACGCAGTTCCTCAAGAACGTTGCTCTCGCCGGCGGCGCGCTGTCGCTGCTTGCGGTGGCCGGCACGTCCTGGCCCTACAGCGTTGGCATGTCCCTGTTCTGAGGCGACGTATCTGTCTGGGACGGCTGCCTGAGTCCGGTCCGCTCCCCGTTCGTCACTGTTGGTGAGTGACATCTGCCGCCATCCATAAGCCGTCCCGTACCCGAATAGCGGACAGATGATGCAGTCGCTGCCGACGCCGGCCATCCCCGCGTGGCTCCCGTGGCAGGAAGCGGTCGTTCTCACCGTGGTGCTCGCTGTCCTCGTTGCCGTCCGCCGCTTCTCGGATGCGCGACCTGGCGACAGCATACGGACACGGTTCCTCCTTGGGGTCCCGTGGGGGACGCTGCTGACGATGGCCGGCGTCGCGGCGGTGTACCTGTTCCTGCAGGGCGCGTGGTGGCACCCGCGGAACCCGCTCGTTACTCCGTTCCGGACGTGGTCGTACTTCTACCCGTTCGGGATGCTCACCGGGGCGTTCACCCACGGCAGCCAGGGGCATATTACGGGGAACCTCATGGGCACGCTGGTGTACGGGACGGTCGCGGAGTACGTCTGGGGACACTACCCTCGCAAGCGGGGCGTCCAGACCTTCACGTCGCTGCGGACGAACCCACTCGCCCGGATTCTGGCTGTTCCCGTCGCCATGTTCGTCGTCGGCGTGTTCTCCGCGGTGTTCGCCATCGGGCCGATTGTGGGCTTTTCCGGCGTGGTGTTTGCCATCGCCGGATTCGCGCTCGTGGCGCGGCCGACGCTGTTTCTCGGTGCGTTTCTCGGAAACCGCGTGCTCGACCTCCTGTATTCGGCGCTTCGCTACCCCGTGTCGACGGCCTCGGGTCAGACCCGGTTCGTGACGCCGTGGTGGTCCAACATCGCCATCCAGGGCCACGCCATCGGCATTCTGGCTGGCGTCGTCGTGGCCCTCGCGCTCCTGTGGAACCGGAACGAACGCCCTGACACGCTGCGGGTGTTCTTTGCGACGCTCGTGTTCGCCGTCGCGCAGGGACTGTGGGCGGTGTACATACCGCTCGGTGGCGGCCGGTTTCGGCTGTTCCGCTGGGCCGGGACGGCGCTGGTGTTCGTTCTGGCGCTCGTCGTCGCAGCGGCGACCGTCGGTTCTGACCGGAGTTTTCGCCCGTCGTTTGACCGCCGGCCGGCGTCACTCGCAGTGATGGTCCTGCTCGTCGTCCTCGGCGCACTGAGTCTCGCTGCCGTCCCCACGAACGTCGTCGACCTGCAGGAGGACCAGCTCCCCGAAGACGGCATCGAGATCAGAGACTACGTGGTGACCTACGACGAGAACGTGCCCAACGCGTACTTCGAGAGCATCTGGGTCCCAACGCAGCGAGAGGGGGCGAGCGTCAACGCGAGCGGCGTCATCGTCGCCAGCGCGGAGCGGGAGGTCTGGATCGCCGCCGTCCAGCCGGGCCGGCTCGCGGTCAACGGCGAGGAGCGGGTCACAGTCGGCGGGGCGACCTGGCGCGAATCGGTCTACGCGAACCGGACGGACTGGTCAGTGCTCGGCAACGACAGTGTCTATCGGGTCCAACTCAGGCGCGAGGGCGGCCAGCCCCGGACGGCCTACACCTCAGAGCCGTCGACGGCGGACGTGATACTGGACGGACGGAACGTGACAGTGGCTGCCCGGCAGAACGGGTTCGACGTGAGCGTAACGCGGGGGAACGAAACGGTCGGGCAGGCACCGCTCCCGGCGAACATGACGCGGACGCGGATCGGCGGGCTGACCTTCGAGCGGAACCGGTCGCGGCTGTACGCACGGACCGACGGCACTCGCGTCAAAATCGCGGAGCGCCGCCAGCAAGCGGCGCGGAACTAGGTCCAGTCGATGCGGTACACTTCCGCGGTGATCGCCTGCCGGTCCGATTCGTGGAACTCGAACTGTCGCGGCAGATCGAACTCCGTCTCGAAGGCGTGGGTCACCTCGCCGCCGTTGTCGGCGGCGAAGGACTCGACGAACGACTGGCTCCCCTCGTTGTGAATCGAGTAGGAGACGCCCGTGATGGACGCGGCGGTTTCGAGGAACCGACGGTCGGCGTGTTCGTTGTCCGACTGCGCGCCGAAGGGCGGGTTCATCACGACGGTGGTTTCCTCAGTGGGCGGACACAGCGGGGCTGTCGTGGCATCCGCTCGAACCCACGACACCGGCGTCGTCGACCCGACCTTCCGCTCGTTTTCGCGCGCCGTCGACAGTGGTGCGGGGTCGATATCTAGCCCGACCACCCGCGCCGGCGACCGCAGCGCTGCACCCAGCGCCAGCATCCCGGTGCCACAGCCGAGGTCGACGACCGTCTGTCCCTGGATATCGTCCTGGAGGTCCGCAGTATGGACCAGATGCGCCGCCAGGTCCGGCGGTGTCCGGTACTGTTCGAGACTGGCCCGTGGGTTGTCGAACCCGGCGACAACGGCGAGTTGCTGGGCGAGCGCACTCTTTGTCGGCATTACTGGAGATACGCCCGATTCATTCAAAAACGTTTGGAAATGCTCAGTAGTTATTCGGACGGGAGTGCGACGACGAATTCGCTGCCGCCGAGGTCGCTTTCTTCCACCCAGATGTCGCCGCCGTAGCTGTCGACCATCACCGACACGAAGTAGAGTCCGAACCCAGTCCCCGTCGACTCGGTTCCACGCTCCCCTTTCTCGAAGATCGCCTCGCGCTCTTCGGGCGGTATCCCGGGGCCGTCGTCCGCGATGCGAAGGTGGACCATCGAGTCGACGCGTTCCGTCGTCACCTCGATTGTAGTGCCTGGACCGCCGTGCTCGACGGCGTTCGTCAAGATGTTCCCGACAACATCGTCGAGGAGGTCGTCAGCCACGACCTCGATGCCGTCAGGGATGTCTGTTTTGAGCGTGCAGTCCTCGTCCATCGAGGCCGCTTTTCTCGTGGCCCCTTCGACGACCGGCCCCAGTGCGATTGTCTCTGCTTCGGTCAGGCCGTCGTCAGACATCGTGCTCAGCACGCTCCGGACCTTCTGTGTGAGGTCGACGATATCCCGACTCCAGTCCAGAATCGTTTCGGCGTACGTCGCCTGTGTCCCGCCGAGTGCGTCTGCAAGCGTTTCCGCACGCGCTTCGATGACGGTCATCCCGTTGAGGATGTCGTGTCTGAGGATGCTGTTGAAAAACTCCATCTGCTCTTCGCGGCGCTTGAGATCCGTGATGTCTGTCCCCTCGACGATTATTTTCTGCACGGTCCCGTCGACCGCTACTGGTCGGGCCACGACAGAGGTCGAGATCCGCTGGCCGTCTGCGCCGATATGCTCGGCCTCGAACCTGACCATCTCACCGTCCATCGCCCGCTCGACAGCATCCTGGCAACGGTACGCCACTGCCTCATTGTGGTTCCACCAGGGCGTGTCCCAGAACGGTTCCCCGAATACGGCTTCGTCATCAGCATCGACGAACCCGAGCGCTGTTTCGTTCGCCCTGAGGAGGTTTCCGTCAGCGTCGAGGATACCGATGAACGTCTCCGGTGAGTTGAACGTCGCTTCCAACAGCTGCTGGCTCTGCTCGCGTGTGTCGACAGCTAGCTCGCGTTCGATCTCCGCTTCGACCCACTGCGTGAGATGCTCGAACAGCGTCTGTTGCCAGTCCGAGAACTCAGAAATCGCCTCGTTGTCGTTGACGAAACACAGCGTTCCGTACTCCGCCCCGTCCGCTCGAAGTGTCGTGCCGACGTACGCCTCCAGTCCGAACCGCTCGTAGGCGGGGTCAGTCGACATTGACTCGCTCGCGTTGGTGACGACGTGTATCCCGGATTCGTCGAGGGTGTGTCTGCAGTACGTCTCCGAAAGCGGTGTCTCGGCCCCCGGCGTAATCGTCGAAGACAGGCCGCTACTGGCGACGATTGTGTGTTCGTCGCCGGAGACGACCGCGATATGCCCGTTCGGAAACCCCAGGTGTTCTCGACCGACGTCCAAGACTGGCTCGACACGCTCCCGAAACGAGGTCCCGCTGGCCGCCATCGCTGCAGTGAGGTCCTGCATAGCTGCCAGATAGCGATCTCGCTCCTCCGAGTCGCTACCCTCGGGACAGTCCAGCGGATCATCCATAGCAGGTGACTCGGTCTCCCGGGAGTTGAAGATTCGGACCCGTTTCTCAGGAGCTGAAATGCACCCGAGCGATGACGGTGTGACAAGCAGCCACCCCTACAGAGTCGCGTGCGGGAGTTCAACGTAAAACGCTGCACCGCCGCTGTCGCTGTCCTCGACCCAGACATCGCCGCCGTAGCTCCGGACCATCGTGTCCACGAAGTAGAGGCCGAAGCCAGTGCCGCCGGACTCAGACCCTTTCTCGCCACGCTCGAAGATGCGGCGGGCATCACTGCTCGGAATCCCGTCTCCGTCGTCTGCTAAACGGACAGTCACGACCCCCTCCTCGACCGTCGTCGTCACGTCGATAGTTACGTCGTCGCCGCCGTGTTCGACCGCGTTGAGAAAGAGGTTCCCGAACACGTCATCGAGCAACTCGTCGGCGACGACAGTGACCGCCTGTGGCTCGATTGTGACGGTACAGTCGTCGCTGACTGACCGGGCGCGGTCCGCTGCATCGTCGAGGACGGCCTGTAGCTCCCGGTGTCCGTGGTCCCGTCCGCCCTCTTCGGTGACCGTCTCCAGCACTGACCGGACCTTCTCGGTGAGTTCGATGAGGTCGTCGCTCCACTGGACGATGGTCGACGCGTACTCGCGTTCCTCGCTGTCGAGCGTGTCTTCGAGGAGTTCCCCGCGCGCCCGAATGACGTTCATCCCGTTGAGGATGTCGTGTTGCAGGATGCTGTTGAAGAAATCCATCTGGTCGGTCTGGCGCTGAATGGCACGCTGCTGGCGGCTCCTGACGACTGCGTACCGGAGCGCTCTCACGAGTCGGTCGCCGTCCAGGTCCTCTTTCGGCAGGTAGTCCTGTGCGCCCCGGTTGATCGCTTCGATAGCCATCTCCCGGTCCTGCATCCCGGTGAGGACGATGATCGGCACTCCCTCTACGATCTCGGTTGCCCGGTCGAGCGTCGCGAGCCCTGTCGACTCGGGGAGTCCGAGGTCAAGCAGTACCACGTCGTAGGCCGCTTCCTCACGCTCTGCGACCGGTGCCAGCGATTCGACGTGGGAAATCGTCACGTCGTCGACGAAGTGCGCCACCGCCGGCGAGTTCAGGTGATGCTCGACGAGGCGGGCATCGCCCGGGTTATCCTCGACGAGGAGCACGTCGAGATGCACCGTCTCAGCCATCGTTATTTCGGCGGCCGCTTGACGACCGTGAGGAAGAAATCCTCGATACTGCTCACGATGTCGACGAAGCCGTCGAAGTCGACCGGTTTCGTCAGGTAGGCGTTCGCGTGGAGATCGTACGATTCGATGATGTCCTCTTCCGCCTCGGAACTGGTCAGCACGACGACCGGAATCCGCCGGAGCGACTCGTCGCCTTTCATCTCTTCGAGGACTTCCTGCCCTCCTTTGCGGGGCATATTGAGATCGAGCAACAGCAGGTCCGGCCGCGGTGCGTCGCCGTACTCACCTTCCTGCCGGAGGAACGCAAGCGCCTCGACGCCGTCGTTGACGACGTGAAGGTTGTTCAGCACCTTCCCCTTCTCCAGGGCTTTCTCGGTCAGTTTGACATCGCCGGGGTTGTCCTCCGCCAGCAGAATCTCCACCGGCCGCCCCTCGCTGGAGTCAGTCATCGCCGCTCACCCCCGTCACCGCGGGCAGCGTAAATTTGAATGTCGCGCCGTCGTCGGACGGTTCGACCCAGATGCGGCCGTCGTGGCGCAGGACAATTCGCTGGCAGACGGCCAGCCCGATGCCGGTGCCCTCCGTGTCGTGGGCACCGGCGCGGTGGAAGATGTCGAACACCTCCTCGCGGTCCGCCGCCGGAATCCCCGGCCCGTTGTCCGAGACGGTGAACGTCACCATGCCGTCGTCTTCTTCGGCGCTGACCTCGATATGGGGTTCGATGCCGGCCTCCGTCGCGTACTCGATGGCGTTTTCCAGCAGATTCTGGAACACTTGGCCGACCTGGTTCGAGTCGGCGTCGACGCGTGGCAGTGACTCTGCCGTGATGGTAGCGTCCACCTCCTCTATTCGCATCTGCAAGGCGTCCAGCGTGCGGTCGAGAACCGCTTCCGGGTCCGTCTCCTCGAAGTCGCCCGCCTTCGTCTCGACGCGGGAGTACCGGAGCAGGGCGTCGACCATCTCCTGCATCCGGTGGGCACCGTCGACGGCGAAGGCCATGTACTCGGCGGCCTCCTCGTCGAGGTCGTCGCCGTACTCGCTGTTCAGCAGGTCGACGTAGCTCGACACCATCCGGAGCGGTTCCTGCAGGTCGTGGGACGCGATGTAGGCGAACTGCTGGAGCGCCTCGTTCGAGCGCTCCAGTTCGGCCTGTTTCGATTTGAGCCGCGTCTCGCGTTCGAGTCGCTCCAGCGCGGCAGCCGCCGTACTCGTGAGAATCTCCAGCAGGAACCGCTCGTCGTTGTCGAACGACGACACGGTGTCGGACCCGATACACAGCATTCCCCAGTCGTCGAGCGGGAGGCACAGGAGCGTCCGCATCGGCATCGCCGGTGCTGAAGGGTTCGACAGCTCCTGATAGTCCTCTATCACGGTGGGTTCGCCGGCGTGGAAAATACGGTGTTCGTCGCTGCCTGGACCCATCGGCGGAAGGTCTGCCGGCGTTTCCACGCCGGCGAACTCGGTCGCCATCGCCGTCGCACCGATGGGATAGAGCGTGTCGTCGCCGCTGTCGTAGGACCAGATTGCGGTAAGTGGTTGGTCGATAATACGCTGTGCGATCTGGACGACTGTGTCTGCGGCCGCAGTCTCCGTGCGGCTGTACAGCAGTTCGTTGGTCGCGTCGCTGAGCGCCTCGATGCGCTCCTCGCGGCGCTTGAGGTCAGTGATGTCTCGGGCGACACTGACGACCTGTTTGACCTGCCCGGCATCGTCGAACACCGGTCGATACCACGTCTCGAAGACGAGGTCGTCGATATCCTGGGTCACCCGGACCTCCTCGCCGTCCAGCGCCTGTTCGACGGCGGCGATGATGTTTGGGTACTCGCCGTAGGCCTCGAACACCGACGTCCCTTCGAAGTCGCCGGGTTCCACTTCGAGTCCTTCCAGGCCCTTCCCGGCCGAGTAGGTGAACACGCCGTCCGGGTCGAGCGTGAACACGACGACAGGGAGATTCTCCATCAGCGTCTGGAGCTGTTCGCTTTGTTCTGTGTGCTTTCGCTCCTGCTCACGGATGGTGGTCACATCGTGGATGAACGCTACAACGCGAGTCTCGTCGCCGAGAGTGGCTCGCTCGAGCGTTACCTCGACCAGCTGATCCGCGCCGTCGGGACCCTCGGTCGCCCACTCGACCTGCGCCGACCCCGACGTGGCTGCCTCGGCTATCAGGTCGTTTGCGTCCGCCGTGGAGAACCCCGAGGGGCTGCCTCGGCTATCAGGTCGTTTGCGTCCGCCGTGGAGAACCCCGAGGGGCTGAACTCGCCGACATGCATCCCGACGATGTCCTCCGGCGCACACCCAAGCAACGCGCCCGCGGCCTCATTAGCCCGGACCACGGTCCCGGTGTCGACATCGTGGACCATAATCGGGTCCGGACTCGCGTCAAAAACATCCTGATAAATAACGGCATCCTCTGTAGAAGCCATAGCTCCTTTCGGCGCTCGAACTACAAGACAGTATGTCTCTTGTTCTCAGAGGTGAGAACAGCGGTTACCAGGTACCTTTGAAGGTGTCGAACTCCAGCGAGTCGAGTGGCTTCTCGCCGATGGCGATTTCGTATTCGCCGGGCGTGAGCATCGGCTTCTTGAACTGCGGGCCGTCGTCGGTGGTGATACGGGGACAACCGGTGTTGACGTAGGCGTCCATCCCGAAGTTCGTCAGCCGGTCCGGCGTCACCTCGTCCATCGTGATGAGGTAGGCGTTCTCGTTGTTGTCGACGATCTCCTGGGCCTTGTCCCAACGGCCCTGGCCGATTTTGGTACAGAAGATGACGCCCCAGGACTCGGCGTCCATCGCGCGGTGGACCGCGCCGTAGCGCTGCTTCATGAACTTCTCAGTGTCGGCGACGGTGACGACGTTGTTGACGGGATCGGCGATAACGACGTGTTTCTCGGGGTGTTCCATCGCCAGCCCGAGCGGGTGGAACTTCCCGCCGCCGACGTACAGCATCTGGTCGGCGTCGACGTCGGCGCTGGCGTAGTTACAGCCGAGCACCTGTCCCTCGTGGGTGAGCCGCTCGTCGCCCCGGCGCGTGTGGACGGTGTAGCCACGCTCTTCCAGCCACTCGCGCATCTCGTCGAACTTGTTCATGTGCTGGGCCGTCGTCACCAGCCCCACGTCGGGGTCCTCTTCGGGGTCCGCGAGCTGTTCCTCGCGGGCCTGCTCCATGATGGGGAAGACATCGACGTTGGAGAACAGCGGCACGTAGATGATCTTGTCCGATTCCTTCATCGGCGAGTGGCCGAAGTGGACGAACACGTCCGTCCGGCGCATCATGTACGTGTCGAGGTCGCAGGCCCCGTAACACGGCTGTCCCGAGAGCAGTACCGTCACATCGTCGGGGAGGTTCTCGCGGAGGTCGTCGGCGACGGCCGGGCCGCGGCGTTTCAGCCCCTCGGGGAACTGCAGTCCCACCTTCTCGGCGTCTCGCTCCTCGACGGCTTCGACGATTCGGTCGAGCTCGTAATCCCACTCGCGGTCGTGTTTGAGCGACAGTCCGGTGTTCCGGAGGTCGCCGTCAGTCCGCTCTTGACTCATTGCAATCCTGTATCGGTTCGAGCGCCATAACCCCCGTGTTTCGGCGAGCGACAGTTACTCCATAATCTCGGCGAGCTGTCGCTCGACCCGCTCGACGTTCTCCTCTAAGTCACGAGCCATCTGGTGTTGCGTCCCGTTGGCGTCAGCCAGTTCGTCGATGGACTCGGAGACCTCGGCGGCACGCTGGGCGATCTCGTCGATCATGCTGGCGATTTCTTCGGCGCTTGCGGCCTGGTCGTCCGTCGCCTCCGCGACCTCGCTGATACCCTGTTCCGTCTCCGAGGTCGCGTCGAGGATGGCCTGCTGGTTGTCTAGCACCGTCTCCAGATCGGTGAGGGCTTGCTGAACCGCATCGGTCGTTTCTTCGACGTTTTCGGCGGTGTTGTCGGCCATCTCGCGGACCTCGCCGACGATGCGCTCGACCTCGTCGGCGTGCTGTTTGGACTCGTCGGCCAGTTCCTTGATCTCGTCGGCGACGACCGCGAACCCGTCGCTGTCGCTGTTGCTCCGCGCGGCCTCGATGTTGGCGTTCAGCGCCAGCATGTTCGTCTGGTCCGCGATGTCGTTGATGACCTCGACGAACTCGTCGATCTCCTCGATGTGACCCCGAAGCTCCGTCGAGTCCGACGCGACCTGTTCGGCGGACTCAGTCGCGTCCTCGACGCGTTCGATGGTTTCCTCGGCAGTCTCGACGGACTCCTCGGCGAGCTCCCTGGCCTCGCCGCTCTGACTGCTCACTTCCTCGGCGCTGGAGGCGATTTCCTCGACGGTCGCGCTGAACCCGGAGACCTCGGACTGGACCTCGTCGAGGTTGTCGGACTGCTCGCCGGCCATGTCTTTGATCTCGTCGGACTGCTCGGTAACGGCCGCGGCGGAGTCGCTGATTTCGCCGACCGCCGACTCGACGTCCGTCGCCATCTGCGACTGGAGGTTCTGGAGCGCTTCGCGCTGTTCGACGATATCGCTGAAATCGATCAGTAGCTCTAGCGCACCGATAGCGTCCCCGCCGGGACCCATGAGCGGGATTGCCACTGCCCGCGCGTGTGCCATCGTCCCGTCTGGCCGTTCGGCCGAGCGGAACTCGTTTTCGCGGACTGGCTCCCCGGTTCTGATGACCTCCTGGGCGAGCGTCTCGTCTTGGCCTTCCGTGCCAAACACGTCGTAGGCGTTCATCCCGACCGCCTTGCTCGCCGGGAGCCCGAGCATACCTTCGACCGTGTCGTTCCAGTGTGTGATATCGCCGTCCGCGTCGACCACGAACGCCGCTTCTGGTAGATCTTCGACAAGCGACTCGAACGCGTGGAGCCAGAATTCTCCGCTGTTGTCCACAGATTCCGGCAGCAGTTCCCTCGCTGTAGCTTGTTTAGCCATTACCGTAAACAGCAATGACCTGGGTAAATGATTTCTGGCCGATTACAACCGCTGATAACTGAGTGCCGTCATATTGACACCGAGGAGCGACGGGAATTCACGACTGGAACAGAGTCTCACGGGGTAACAGACGCAGCCTGTCGTACCAGCACTGGGCAGCTATCCCGCCTGAAACAACCCGGTTTCGGCAGGCCTATACCGCCCGAGTCCATACCAATCGGTGATGAGCATCGAGACCGATACCGCCGCTGATATCGACGGTGACCACGTCGAGGCGCTCGCTACAGAGTTCGGCGAGGCAATCGCCGAGTTGCCGGTGTACCAGCGATTCAAGGAGACGAAAGACGCCGTCGAAAACCACGACGAGGCGCAGGCGGCCATCAAGGAGTTCGAGCAGATCCGCGAGGAGTTCATGCTCGCCCGCCAGACCGGGAACGCCTCGCAGGAGGACCTCCGGAAGGTCCAGCAAAAGCAGGAGGAACTCCACGACATCCCGGTGATGAGCGACTATCTGGAGGCCCAGAACGAACTCGAACTGCGCCTGCAGGAACTCAACGAGATCGTCTCCGAGGAACTGGCCGTCGACTTCGGCCAGAAAGCCGGCGGTTGCTGCGAGGACTGAACAGCGGTACTTCTCGCGGTCGCGTTTTTCGCAGACTCCGAAGCTACCGGTCAGGAACGCAGATGCCGCCGACAGCTACCATCCGTCAGCCGCACTGTTCCACCGACAGCTATCGCCAGTCAGTGACACGGCCCCGCTGGCCGGGCTGTGCTGTCACTCCTCGACTTCGGTTTTCACCACGACCGCCGGTCGCTCGGTCAGCCGAAGCACCTTGTCGGTGATGCTGCCGAGGAGACTCCGGTACTCCGCCGGCCGCCGCTTCGTCCCGAGGACGAGCAGGTCGACGTCCGCTTCGTCGGCGGTTTCGATGATGGATTCGGCCGGCCGTCCGTGTTTCAGAGTCGTCGTCACGTCGACGCCGGATGCCTCTGCATCGGCCTCTATCCGGGCCAGCGTCTCCTGGCCCGTCTCTTCGAGGCCGTGTTCCGGCCCCTCCGACTCGTCGACGTACTCGTCGCCGCTGTAGGCAGTGTACACGTCTTCGTCGACGACATACAGCGCGTGGAGGGCCGCGCCGTGTTCCGCTGCGAGGGCAATCGCGTGGGATTCGGCGTTGGTCGAGGCTTCTGTCCCATCCGAGGCGAGGAGGATGTGATCGTACATACAGGTCGTATTTCTCCCAACTGGGAAATAAACCGAGGGTTCCGTTCTCAGACAGCGGGAGACGACCCGGCGTCTTCGAAACATCTTAGCGACCGGGCGTGGCATCTCTGCACATGACAGTCGAATCTGATTGGGACGACTGGCTCCCGCGTGCGGTGGAGTCGGCGACGCCTGACGGGCTGGCGATCTGGTATCTGGGCTGTAACGGCTTCATCGTGAAATCGAGCGGCGGAACGACCGTCTTCATCGACCCGTATCTCGGCACGGGCGACCCCCCGCGGACCGTGCGGATGGTCCCGGTGCCGTTCAACCCCGAGGACATCACCGAGTGCGACGCGGTTCTGGGCACCCACGAACACACCGACCACGTTCACGGGCCGTCACAGGCCCCGATTCTCGCTGGGACGGGCGCGGACTACTACACGACCGACAGCGGTCACGAAGTCATCCGGGAGGAAGCGTGGCTGGAGAACTACAGCGTCACCGACGACCAACTGCACGAAGTCACGGAGGGCGATACGCTCGAAATCGGCGACCTGACGGTCCACGTCGAACCGGCAAACGACCCCGACGCCGACCATCCGGTGTCGTACGTATTCGAACACGAATCCGGCACGTTCTTCCACGGCGGCGACGCCCGCCCCGGCGAGTTCGAAACCGTCGGCGAGCGCTACGACATCGACGTCGGCGTCCTCGCGTTCGGGACCGTCGGGATGATAGACGACAAGGAGACCGGCGAACCCACGCGAACGCAGTGGTACAACGACGAGAACATGATTATCGAAGCCGCGAACGAACTCCAACTGGACACCCTCGTCCCGACCCACTGGGACATGTGGAAGGGGATGACGACGGAGCCGACCGTCCTGCACAACCACGCCAACAGCTTCGCGCATCCCTCGACGCTTTCAATCGTTGAAATCGGCGACCGGTACGATCTCGACTGACAACGGTCTGCCAGTGTCGCACGGACGGTCTGTCCGTCTTTGCTGGCTCACGTCCTGTTCGTGTTACTGAGGTTACGTCTCTATATTATATTAACCAGTATCGTATAGAAAAAAGGTGTAAATGTTGGTCAGGTACGTACCTTTAATACTATTGCTGAGACCATACAGACCATGAGCAATTCGCAAGCCTACGACGAAGTCACTGTCGCCGCAGATGGCGTGACAGTGACCAAGCGGTTCGAGGCGGACGAGTTCCCCGTACCCGCGATAGCGTTCAATCTCACTTCGCGACGGTCTGTTCCGGTGACGGTCAGGCTAGTCGACACCGTTCCGGAAGACGTAGCAGTCGAGGATCTGGGCTTCCACCCCGAGTACGGCAGCGAGTACTGGGATATCAACGAAAACCGGATCGCTTTCGAGAAGGAACTTGAACCCGAAGCCGACTACACGACCGTCTACGGTATCCGTGCGACGGGAACCGACGACGTCGAGAAGTTCCTGACGGAACCCGAAATCGAGAGTGTGAACCCGCCTCTGGACGAAGATGAGGAAGACCTCGTCGGTGGGGGCGACGAGGCTGTTCGGGACGTTATCGCCGGTGACGCCGACAGCGTTCCCGGTCTGGAAGACGATGACGACGAGGACATCGAGACACTGGATCTTTCGGACCCGAACAACCCGGACTCAAGCGTCGAGGCCCCCGAAGAGAGCAACGCCGCACCGGCTGATTCCGAGGTCCAATCCGGTGCTGTCGTCGCGACGATGGCACAGGAAATCCGCGATCAGAACGTCTCCCCCGAAGACGTGAAGCTCCTCAAGCGCGCGCTCGACGCCGTCTCCGAGGACGACAGCGACGCCGGCGGCGTCAACGACGCCCGGATCCAGCGCATCCAGAGCGATGTCGCGGACCTCCGTGCGTACACCGACGCTCTCGAGGAGTTCCTCGAAGAGAACGGCACCGGCGAAGACATGATTCAGGAGTTCGGCGAGCGCCTCGATTCCTTCGAAGCGACTCTGGAGGATTTCGAGGACGAGGTCCAGTCGGCGACGGATGCAGCCACGTCCGCCTCCGATCAGGTCGACGACCTCTCCGGGGATGTCGAGAGCGTCGAAGGGCAGCTTGACGCCCTCGAAGACGATATCGAAGCTGTCCGCGAGGAGATCGACGACGGCGAACTCGCCGACCGGATCGACGAAACCGAATCGGAGATCGAAGAGCTCAAACAGTGGCGCGAACAGCTGTCGTCGGTTATCGGCGGCGGCGAATAACCGAACTCGTTTTACCGATCCCCCGTCTGTGCCTGCATAATGACGACGACGAGAGTGGCCGTTCCGCGCAAGGGCCGGCCCCTCGAAGCAGTGCTGGAGCGACTCGCCGGACGAACGGGGACGACCGACCTGGCCGACGATATCATCTCGACGCTTCGCTACGAGAAAGCCGTCACCAAGGGTAACCAGGACGCGGTCGCCGACGTGTACCATCGCATCAGCGACTACTCCTCGCTCGATGAGCCATACGAGCCGGAATACACGCTGCTCCGTGACGACCGCGACGGGATGCCCCGACGGATCGTCTTCGACAGCGTCACGGTTCCGACCGAACACGGTGACGTCCAGCTGGTCGGCCGCGAGGAGCCGTTCCGGGCGCTCCGGACCCACGAGTTCGCGCTCGGGTTCGACAGCGCCGACCTCGTTCTCGAAGAAGTCGTCCAGCTTCGGGACGAACCGCTGACCGCCATCCACGAGATCAACGACCGCATCGACCCGCTGGACACGGACGTACGGGTCGTGACCGGGCTGGGCGATACGGTGTATCACACCCTGCTGGCGACGCCGGATGTCATTGACTCACAGGACGGCCCTCTCGACCGGGCCTTCGTCACCAACTACGAGGGCGAACTCTGCATCTCACCGCGCTACGAGCGCCTCGTCGAAGCCGTTCTCGGGACGAGCGCGCTCGACGGCGTCTCCTTTACCTATCCGACGGAGGGCGGCGAAGAAGAGGAAGACATCGCGGCGACCGGCCTCGGCGTCTACCTCACCGTCACGGGGTCGACCGCGCGCGACCACGGCCTCGAACTCGGCGAGCAGTTGTTCCCCAGCGAGACCGTGCTTCTGGAAAACGCCCACGAGCGCACCGAGACGACGAAACAGGTCGCCAGTCTGTTCGAGGAACCGGAAGAAACAGCGCTGCAGTCGGTCTAAAACCGTTTTCAGAGACGGCGTCGCTGGATGAGTTTCGCAGCGACACTGACGGGCACGACGATCCACGCCGCGAGCGCCGCGGCGACCATCGGCGTGGTCAGCCCGGCCTGTGCCAGCACGCTGCCGAAGCCGCCGGCGACCACGTCCACCTGTGAGAGCGCGAGCACGCGGAAGCAGTCCACGGGATTGAGGAGTATTGCC
Organism: Haloarcula amylolytica JCM 13557; assembly: GCF_000336615.1. Lineage (GTDB taxonomy): Archaea > Halobacteriota > Halobacteria > Halobacteriales > Haloarculaceae > Haloarcula > Haloarcula amylolytica. The sequence goes on along the minus strand of NZ_AOLW01000015.1, from coordinate 601,632 downwards.
GCGGCGATAGCGCCGGACCCGAGGTCGAATCCCGCGACGGCCCCCAGTGCGACCAGGTCGTGCAACAGCGCGACCCACAGCCAGATGGCGAGTGCGGCACCGAGCGCGTGGGTCTTCGTCCGGGCGACCGTCGAGACCAGCACTGCCACGCCCAGCATCGCACAGGCGGTCAGCACCGCAGCGAGGGCGACAGCCGCGTACTGGCCGACGCTGGCGAGACCGATGTAGCGGACGGTCAGCAGCGCGCCGGGGACGAAGCCGAGCAACATCGCGCCGGACAGCACCGCCGCCCGGCCGACGGCGGTCCCGACGACGACACGGCCTTTCGTCACCGGGAGCGCGAGCATGAGTTCGAGCGACCCGCGCTCGTCGGCCCCGACGATGGCGTCGTAGCCGACCGCCAGCGCCGTCAGGGGGACGAGGTAGACGCCGAGTTCGGCGATGGTCGCGATGACCGCGTCGAAGCGACCCGGGCCGACCGAACTCGCGCCGAACTGAACGACGGCGGTGGTAAAGAGGCCGAACAGCAGCGCCACGCCGAGCGCCCATCGGCTCCGGACGGCCAGCCGGTATTCCCGGCGCGCGATGGTGAGCAGACTGCTGTCGGCGAGTCGGGCAAGCGCCGATCCGTCGGTCGCGTCCGTGGCCGTATTCCCCTCGGTTCCGCCGTCGTGCAACCGGGTGGCCGGAGCGTCGACCGAAACGACGCCGCCGTCCGGGGTCGGATCTGTCGAGGAGTCGCCCTCGCTCATGCCGGCTCACCTCCGGAGTCCTCGGTCGCTGTGTCGACAGCCGCTGCCGCCGCTGTCCTGTCGGAGCCGGGGTCCCCGCCGCCCTCCGCCCCGACGGCCTCGTGGAATGCAGCCTCGAGGCCGGGTTCCCGGACCTCGAAGCGGTCGATGTCGTATCCCTCACCGACGGCGGTTAGCAGGTCGTACGCGTCGGTCGGGGTGGCGGTGACAGTCAGGTCGACGCCGGCGCGGCTGACACTCGACGCGCCCTCGTGGTCGCGAAGCATGCCTGCCACGTCGCTCGCAACCGCCTCGGACGCGAGCGACAGCGACACCGTCACCTCGTCGGCGGCGGCGCGGCGAAGCTCCTCGACCGGTCCCGCAGTCGCCACCTGTCCATCGGCGATGATGACCGCCTCCGAGCAGAGTCGCTGAATCTCCCCGAGCGCGTGCGAGGAGAAGACGATAGTCACGTCCGTCTCGGCCGCCAGGGACTCCACGACCTCGTGGAACGCCCGGATGCCGTCGGGGTCGAGCCCCGCGGTCGGTTCGTCGAGTATCAGCACGGCCGGCTCGCCGATGAGCGCGGTGCCGAGGCCGAGCCGACGGTTCATCCCGTTGGAGTAGCCGCCGACGCGGCGGTCCGCGGCGTCTGCGAGTCCGACTGTGTGCAGGATGCGCTCGACGTGGTGGGCCCGGTCTTCCCGGGGCACCGAGCGCATCCGGGCGTGGAAGCTGAGTATCTCGCGGCCGGTCAGGCTCGGCGGGAAACCGGCGTGCTCCGGCAGGTAGCGTACTCGTTCACGAACGGTGGTCCCGTCGGTCGGGTCCGCGCCGGCGACGGAGACGCTGCCCGCGTCGGGCTTGTTCAACCCGACGAGCAGTTTGAACAGCGTCGTTTTGCCGGCCCCGTTCGTGCCGAACACGCCGAGGGTGGCCCCCTGTTCGACAGACAGACTCAGTCCGTCAAGCGCCTGCACGTCGCCGTAGGATTTCGATACGTCGTCGACATCAATCACGTTCATAGTAGCTCCTCCAGTTCTCGTGGGGTGGTTCGGTCAGCGGGCGGGCATCGACGACGCCGGGCGACTGGACGACCGGGACGGACGACTCGGCCAGCCGAACGGCGTCGAAGGCCGGGCTGCTGGCGAACACTCGCGCGGCGGGCTTTTTCGCGGTGACCTGCTGGACGGTCCCGGCCGGCTGGTAGCGGGTGTCGCCGACGCCGTCGTCGTCAACGTCCGTCGGGTTCGCCCGGGACCAGTAGTTCCCGACGCTCTCGTTCCAGTGGACCTGGTCGCTCATGACCGCCAGCACCGGTCTGTTGTTGCGGATGAAACTGTTCTCGGTCACGGTGCCGTCGGTACTCCCCGCGGCGATGTGGACACCGATGTCGTTGCCGACGACGAGGTTGCCGACGATGCGATTGCTGACGGAGTTGTAGACGAACAGCCCGTTCTCGTTGTCGACGAGGTGGTTGCCGCGGATGTCCGTGTCGTCGATGCTCTTGACAAGGATGCCGTGGCCGGACTGCCCGCTGTTGTTCACCGCCACGTTGTCCGCGATGACGAGGTGTTTCGACACCATCAGCGCGTACCCGACGTCGTTGTCGAAGGCGGTGTTGTCCCGCAGGTGCGAGTCGTCCGAGTACATGTAGTGGACTCCATAGCGGAGGTCCCACATCGTGTTCCCGCTGGCGTTGACGTCTTTCGCCCAGTTGAAGTAGAGTCCGTCCCGGACGGTGGTGATGTCGTTGTTCCGGATGACGCTGTCCTCGGTCTTCCAGATCTGGACGCCGTTGCCGCGCTTGGTCAGCTGCGTAATCTCCTCGCGGCCGACGATGGTGTTGTTGCGGATCTCGGCGTCGTCGACGCCGTCGAGCCAGATACCGAAGGTCATGTCGGTGACGCGGCTGTCGCGGACGGTGACGTCGCTTCCGTTGACGAATATCGCGGCGTCGTTCGTCGCGGTGCTGTAGCCGCTGTTGCGGACCCAGAGGTCCGTCACGGTGACGCCCTGTGCTTCGACGGCGAGCACGTCGCCCTCGCCGTCGCCGTGCAGCAGCGCTGACCCGGGACCGCTCCCGGAGAGCGTGACGTTCGGCGTCGTCACGACGAGAGTCTCGTCGAAGCGACCGTCGAGCGTGACGGTGTCGCCGGGGTCTGCGGCGTCAACCGCCCCCTGCGCGCTGTCGTAGGTCTCGCCGTCGACCGTCGCGGTGCCGTCGGCCGACGGGGCGGTGAACGAGTCAGTGTCGGGCACGTCGGGGTCGAAGGCGAGGTCGTCGCTGCCTGCGCTGTCAGTTGGGCCGGCGCTGGCCATCCCGACAGCGACGACCGACAGCACGAGCAGGACCGCGGTACCGACGGCGAACACACGCTCGAAATCGTGGGACAGTGGGCTCATGAGTGAGTTTCTGATTGGTCAGATTTGACCGCGGTGGTCGTCGGGCGGTGCGGGGCGTCCTCCTCGTCGTCGGTGTCGCCGTCACGGCCGAGGCGGTCCCGGACGGCGTCGGGAAGCCCGGTGAGTCCGTCGCGAACTCGGACCGGGAGCTCACCGAACGTCGCCGCCTGGTCGCGGTAGTAGTACGAAACCGCGAGCAGTCCAACGGCAGCCGCGGCCATGTACGCGCCGAGGCCGAACCGGGAGACGCTCGTGATGTTGGCGACCTGATACTGGCCCCACAGCGGCGGCGTGAAGCCGTCGACGCCCATCACCGGCGCACCGGGATCGAGCGTGTGGCCGGCCTGCCAGAGTCGGGCTTGGATGAGCACCAGCATCGCGGTAAACACGAACACCGTGCCGGCGAACTGGTACTTCAGACCGCGTTTGAGCTTCTCGGTGGTCGGGGCGATAGCGACGAACACCGACAGCAGCGAGACGCCGATGAACGCCACCGGACCCAGCGACCACTCGGGCACGTCGATGGCGTTCTCCTCGACGGGGAAGTTCGGCTCGATCAGCACCGGGTCGGGGAAGTAGAACCCGACGTAGTGGTTTAACCTTGCCATCTCGGTAAAGTCCCCGGCGAGTCTGGGGTAGGCGTACAGCGAGACGTGGAGCGTCGTGCTGGGGTACTGGACCGCGTCGACGCTAATTTGCCACATCGGGAACGCGAGCGCCGCGACGAACAGCAGCGCCGCTCCCACGGGGAGGCCCCGCCGTATCTCACGGAAGTCGTCGATGGTGGGTCGTTGCATGGCTGAACACCTCCGAAATGGGTTGTGGCGCTACCCCTCCGCCGGTTCGACGATCATCCGGCTGCGCATCTCCAGGTGCAGGGCGCTACAGAAGTACGTGCAGTAGATCCAGTACACACCGGGGTCGTCAGCTGTGAACGTGACCTCGCGGGTGTCCTGTGGGGCCACGGCGTAGTTGATGTCGTGCTCGGGGATGGCAACGCCGTGGATGATGTCCTGCACGCCCTCGATGTTGGTCGTGGAGAGTTTCACCTCGTCGCCCTCCTGGACCGTGAAGTCCGGCAGGCCGAACTCCGAGCGCTTGGTCGTCATCTTGACGTGGACGCTGTTGTCGCCCGTGCGCTCGACGCCGGAGTCCTCCTCCGTGATGTAGGTCTCCTCGTAGTCGTCCTTGTCGTAGACCTTCTTGGCGTCGATCTTGTCCTTGTGGGCGAACACGCAGTCGTGTGGCTCGGGGTAGGCCGGGTGGTCCGCGACCAGTTCCATCTCCTCCTCGCCCTGCCCGATGTGGATGAGCTGGTCGTTGTCGGGCATGATGGGGCCGACCGGGAGGAACCGGTCCTTCGAGAGTTTGTTGAGGCTAACCAGCCACTCCCCGTCGGGGTCGGTCGTCATCGCCTCGAGCGCCTGGATGTGGCCCGGGTTGTAGTGGACGTCCTGCTTCTCGATGATGGGGTCCTCGGACCCTTCTTCGGCCTCGACGGCCGCCTCGATGTCCCACTTGACGGCCTGTGAGTCGATGAACAGCGACGTGTAGGCGTGGCCGTTGCCGTCGAAGGTCGTGTGCAGCGGGCCGAGCCCGACGCGCGGTCGCCCGGCGACGACATCCTCCGGGTCGGAGGAATCGGCCAGCGCGTTCAGGTCGATCATCGTCACCGTCGGCGAGAGCTTCCCCGCGACGAAGGCGTAGTCGCCGTTCGGCCCGACCTCGACACAGTGGGGGCTTTTCGGCGTCGGGATGTATTTCACGATGGGGCGGTCGCCCTGGTTGAGCGAACTCTCCTGCGTCCCGTCGACGACGGGGATGCCGTTGACCTCCTCGTAGTTGCCGTTCTCGACGGCCTGCTCGATGGCCGGGATGTCGAAGGCCTTGACGTTGTCCCGGTCGTCCTTCGTCATGCCCTGAATGTCGGTGGCCTCCTCGCTGTTGTACGCCGAGGAGATGGCCCACCGACCCTCTTTGCCGGTGTCGACGATGTCGAGGTTGCCGTCGACCTTGACCTGCCACTGGGTCTCCATCGACTCGGGGTCGACGGCGACGAACAGCGACGTGTAGTTGTCCGGGTTCTTCGCGTCGGTCCCGTCGTTGGGCAGCGGCACGCGGAACTCGCCGTTGCCCAGCACGTACTTCGTGTCCGGCGAGAGGACACAACAGCCGTGGATGGCCTGCATGTTCGGGACGTCCGTGATGGCGTCCGTCTCGAAGTACGTGAGGTTCACGCGAGCGATGCGGCCGTTGGCCTTGTCGTTGACGTACAGGTACTCGCCGTCGTAGTCCCCGTCTGTCTCCGAGAGGTTCGGGTGGTGGTTGTCACCCCAGGAGTAGCCGCCGCTCTCTTCGAGCAGTTCCTTGGTATCATCGGTGAAACCATAGCCCGACGCACAGTCGGTGTTGAACACCGGAATGCGGGTGAGTTCGCGCATCGACGGGATGCCGATGACCCGTAGTTCGCCGGAGTGGCCACCGGACCAGAACCCGTAGTACTCGTCGTGTTCGCCGGGTTCGACCGTGTGGCTCGCGCCGCTGCCCGAGGGTGTCGACTGGCTGCCGGCACTGCCATCGCCACCGCCGGTCAGCGCCGAACAGCCGGCGACAGAGCCCATCGCACCGGCGGCGACGCCGGCCTTCATGAAGTCTCGGCGACCGAGCGAGAGGCCGGGCAGCCCCAGCGAGAGGTCGTTGTCCTCAGTCGTTTCGTCCGGTGACTCGACCTCCGCCAGTACCGAGTCGAGGGTTTCTTCGTACTCTTCGAGGACTTCGTTCGGATCGCGTGGGGTTTCGTTTTTGCTCATATCAGACCACCTTGATTGTGCCGACCATCCCGTTCATCTCGTGGGGGATGCAGTAGTACTCGTAGGTCCCCGTCGTCTCCAGCGTGACCTCGTAGCTCTCGCCTTTCGGGATGTTGCCTTCCTGCCCGTTGCTGTAGCCGTCTTTCGCGGCCTGCAGGGAGTCGAACCCGCCGGACGCGAAGTAGTCCGCGCCGTCGGGGATCTCGTCCTCGTAGGCCGTCACCGTGTGGCCGATGCTGCCGACGTTCTCGAACGTGACCGTCGTGCCTGCCTCGACCTGGATTTTCTTCGGCTCGTATGCCAGTTCGTCCGTCATTTCGACGGTGCTCGTCTCGGTCCATTCGGACCCGCTCCCGCCGTCGCTGGACTCGGTCTCGCCGCCGTCTGCTCCGTCACCGCCGCTTCCTGAGTCGCCGTCCCCGCTACTGTCGGAGCCGCCGCCCGATGAACAGCCAGCTAGCGCAACTCCAGCCGCGAGACCCAGACCGCGCACGAATGTTCTACGCGTTTCCATGGTAGCTCACGGCTGCAACTCGAAGACCAACCTGTATATATAGGGAACCGCACTCTCATCTCGCAGGAAGCGGGGCGAATATGTTCGCCCGGAGATAGTGAATGGTGTCCTCTTGTGACGGTTGCCGCAGAATACAACGACTGTGTACTCGTCTCAGTACTCCCCAAGTTGGGAGGGTGTGCTGGCGTCCAGTTCACCGCGCTTCAGTGACGCCTACACCTGTCTGCCAGAGAGCCGCCCGTTCAGCTGTCCACAGATTCCTGTAACCGCGCGAGACTGGTCAACACCGGATACGTCCAGAGTTGCTCTTCGTACATGTACGTGCAGAACTCGTGTGTCTCGAACCGGTAGACGCTTGAGTGGAGCTGGTCCTGGCGTTCCTGTAGAAGCGCAGTAACGTCACTCTGGAACGTCTCGCGATACCACTCGGGCACGACTGTGCTGTCGAGCGTCTCGATGATCTCCTGCAGACTGCCGCGATACTTCCGCATCGACTCCTGTTCGATTTTGACAGCGCGGTCCAGCGAGGTCCGTTCGTCGATTGCTTGCTCGGTCGCTGCCACCAGCGAGCGTTTGAGCGGCGGCGAGAACCCGACGTTCGTCTCGGGGTGAAACAGCGCTGCGTAGTCCGGCCCGAACTCGATAGCGACGTTCTCGACCAGCGATTCGTCGTACACTGATTCGTAGTGGTCGACAGCCAGCACCGTGTCGGCGTAGGCGTCCCGTAGCGCTTCGACGGGGTCTGATGCGGACTGTCGACCTCGCGCACCGACGGGGGAGGAGGGCTGGTCGGCGGGGTCGACGGCACGCAGGCGCTGGAGGAAGTCTTCGAGACCACCTTGCTCGGCCGCGAGTTCCGTATGCTCCACGTCAAGCACGGAGAGAGCCGTCTCTATCGGCTCGAGAATGTGGTCTCGCCATGTATGCAGGAACCACTGCGTGCCGTCCTGCGCAGGCGTCGTTGACATACTAGTGTCTCGGCCGGTAACAACAATAAGTGTTTTAGTTACCGGACAACACCCCCGTGTTCTGGACGACTATTTATATAGCCTTGTCGGCTAGCACCACCGTCTTCGGGACCCATCGTGCGGTTTCGATCTAGCAGCGTTACGGTACTGTAAAATAGCAGCAGATTCTATCAGAGGTGACTATATATCTATATTCGCCATTTCTGGATTGCAAAACGGACTATATTAGAGAGAATTCAGGACTTTCAATCTAGAAGTGCAATATACGATATTGGAATTGATAGCTTAAGAATTTATAAACCAATAGTAGGTGCAGATCGGCCGTCAATCTGAACGCCTCGATAAGACAGCGCCCTACGGCTCACAGCACAGACACACTCACAGCTCGGCTGTTACCGATTCTGTCCGCAATGAGTCGGACGGTCATACTGTGCGTGGCATTACTTCCTGTCGGTCGGTAGCGTCCAAGCGGGTGTTCCGGTCGCTCATCGCTCACATCCGGGTTTTTAAATAATGACGGCAACTCTACTGGGGTAATGACCGACGACGCCGACACACAAAACACGGGCCGGCGGATACAGTCCGTGGAGAACGCCTGCGAGATCATCGAAGCTGTTCAGGAGTCAAACAGCGCGACGTTGCAGGAACTGAACGAGCGAATCGAGCTCTCCCAGGGAACGCTCCACACGTATCTCGCGACGCTGACCGACTGTGGCTTCCTCACGAAGGACAACGACACGTACCAGCTCGGTTTTCGGTTCGTCACGATGGGCGAACACGTCCGCAACGAGACGGAACTCTACACCGCTGGACAGGAGGAAGTGGACAAACTGGCGGACAGGTCCGGCGAGTACGTCCATCTGGTCGTCGAAAACGACGGGCGCGAAGTCGCCATCTACGAGCGGCGAGGGGAACACGCCGTCGGGATGGACTATCACCTCCAGTTGCGGGAGGCCCCACAGCACCTCCACGACAGTGCTTCGGGGAAGGCGATCCTCTCGTGTCTCCCGTCCGAACGCGTCGAGGAAATAATCGACCGTGAAGGGCTCTCCCGACAGACACAGCACACGATTACGGACCGAGAGACGCTCTGCGACGAGCTAGAGACCATCCGGGAGCGAGGGTACGCGACGAACGACGAGGAAGAGATTCGGGGCCTTCGGGCGGTCGGTGCGCCGATTCTGGACAACGACGGGACCGTCGTCGGCGCGGTCAGTGTGACTGCACCGACCAGCCGTCTGAAAGGGACCCGTTTCGACACCGAAATCCCAGAGATGGTGATGGAGGCCGCGAACCTCATCGAAGTCAATCTCGAAATGACCTCGTTTGACCGGGGCACGTAACAACGGCGTCGTACACTCGTCTCCATGTGTCGGCGACGACCACGAAACGACGACGGCGTCCGGACTTCGACATTTGGATAGCTCAAATCTCGGCTGTGCTACTGTGACCGTCGAACGGAGCGACTCACCCGGCAAATGTGTCACAATAACAGTCGTACCATCGTTAGTAAGAGGTCGAGGTAGCGTATCAGGCCCGATAGCCATGCCTACAGGCTGTTTCCGGCGGGTCGCCGCGAGAGTTATACCTGTCGTGGGTGGTCTCTCCCAGTACAGTGCTCCGACACTGCCGTGCCAAGTCTATTTTTGAAATAGTCAAATACGCGATAATTCTCTGTTCAGTACCAGGCCATGGTACAGCACGTCTGCATCGATATTTATGCTATCTGGCGCAGCTTCATCTGACCAATGTGGTCTTGCTCATATTGGGCATATCAAATCCATATTTATGGAATATTCCGCAAATACGCCACTAATCTGGCCCATAATACTCTATAAGCGACGAACCAAGATGTCTACTTGGTTTTGCTATGTTCAAACTATTTGTCCCGCAGACAGTCCCAAATATTTATTAACAATACCGGTATTGGTGCCGATACACTGTCTCACTCCAGCCGTCGGATGTTGACAGTCAGGACGGAAGCAGCGTCCTGAACGACGCAGCGTACTCGCCCCATTGGTCCCGTAAGCGAACGGGCGTACGCACCGGAACCAAGAGCCGAATCCACCAACCAATCATGAGCACACAGAAGGAGCCATCAGAACAAGCGCCAGACGACGATGAATCGCCGATCGCGACAGCCCGCCGCCAACTGGAGCGGGCGGCCGAACACCTCGATCTCTCCGAGGGGCTGCTTGAGCAGCTCCGTCACCCATCGAAAACCGTCGAGGTGTCTGTCCCGATCCGCCGAACCGACGGGAGCGTCGAGGTGTTCAACGGCTATCGCGTCCAGCACTTCGAGGTCAGAGGGCCGTACAAAGGCGGCATGCGATACCATCCGAGCGTCTCCGCCGAGGAGTGTACGGCGCTGGCGATGTTGATGACGTGGAAGTGTGCGGTGATGGACCTCCCCTTCGGCGGCGCGAAGGGCGGCATCGTCGTCGACCCGTCGACGCTCGACGCACAGGAGACCGAGCAGCTGACCCGTCGGTTCGCCGAGGAGCTCCGCGAAGTTGTCGGGCCGACGAAAGACATCCCCGCACCCGATATGGGGACCGACGAACAGACCGTCGCCTGGTTCATGGACGCGTACTCGATGCAGGAGGGCGAGACGGTCCCCGGCATCGTGACCGGCAAACCGACAGCGGTCGGCGGGACACACGGCCGCGAGGAAGCACCCGGCCGGAGCGTCGCCATCGTCGCCCGCGAAGCGCTCGACTACTACGACGGAACCGTCGAGGGTGCCACTGTCGCCGTACAGGGCTTCGGTGCTGTCGGCGCGAACGCCGCACGCCTCCTCGACTCCTGGGGCGCATCCGTCGTCGCTGTCAGCGACGTCGACGGCGGCATCTACGACGAATCCGGTCTCGATATCGAATCGATTTCGGCTGACGGCGACGAACACGGTCAGTTAGGTGATGTTGACGCACCACGGCAGATATCTAACGCCGAGCTGCTGGAACTCGACGTTGACGTCCTCATTCCCGCGGCGGTCGGGAACGTCCTGACCAAGGAAAACGCTGCAGACGTGCAGGCGAGCATCGTCGTCGAAGGGGCGAACGGCCCGACAACGACAGCAGCCGACGCTGTGTTCAAAGAGCGCGACATCCCAGTCATCCCGGACATCCTCGCCAACGCCGGTGGCGTCACTGTGAGCTATTTCGAATGGCTCCAGCACATCAATCGCCGGAGCTGGTCCCGCGAGGAGGTCAACGAAGAACTCGAAGCCGAGATGCTCGATGCCTGGGAGGCTCTCCGGACCGAAGTCGAGGACCGTGACGTCACATGGCGAACGGCTGCCTACATCGTCGCGCTCTCACGAATCGGTGAGGCTATGAACGCCCGCGGGCTATGGCCGTAGCAACGGATGTCGCTTCAGTCTACCCACTCGCGAGACCACAGTCGTTCCGTGTCACCTGTCGCGGTGCTCGGTGTCCCCTTCGCGCTCGGCGCCGACCGGCGTGGCGTCGACATGGGGCCGTCGGCGATTCGCTACGGCGGCCTCAGTACCGCCCTCGATACGGCCGGCGTCGAATACACTGACGCTGGGGACCTCGCACTGCCGACGCTACAGTCGCAGTCGGCGACCACCGACGACGGCGCGAAGTACCTCGATGCGATCGCCGAAATGACCGACACCCTCGCCGACCGGGTGGCGACGGAAATAGCCGACGGGAGCGTGCCGCTGGTGTTAGGCGGCGACCACTCTATCGCGATGGGCACGATGCGTGGCGCGGCCCAGACGGACGAACTTGGCGTCATCTGGTTCGACGCCCACGGCGATTACAACACCCCGACTACGTCGCCTAGCGGGAACGTCCACGGTATGCCGCTTGCGGCCGCCCATGGCTACGGCGACTTCGCAGAGATGCCGTGGGCGACCGCCCCGAACGTCGCCGAGGAGAACACCGCCATCGTCGGAGCGCGGAGCCTCGACGCTGACGAACGAGCGGTCCTCCGTGAGAGCGACATCTCCGTCTTTACCATGGAAGATATCGACAGGCGCGGTATCGGACCGGTCACCGACGAGGCGCTCGACATCGCGACCGACGGCGTCGACGACATCCACGTCAGCCTCGACCTCGACTGGCTCGACCCGGACGACGCGCCGGGGGTCGGGACGCCAGTCCCGGGCGGCGTCACCTACCGGGAGGCACATACGGCGATGGAACGGGTCGCCGACCGCGACGCCGCCGAATCGGTGCTGCGCTCGCTCGACGTCGTCGAGGTCAACCCTATCCTCGACCAGCGCAACACGACGGGCGAACGAGCGGCCGAACTCGCCGCCAGCGCGTTCGGCAAGCGGATCCTGTAGCGTATCGTAGCCATTGAAAATCAAGGCACACCTGATCGCATGACGGCAGTGCGATCAGTGTGTACATCGTTTCAATTGTTACTATAGCTTCGAACCGCGGCACGCACCCAGTTGTGTGGCCGGCACGCGGGGCCGGAACACAGTGATTTATTACCAATGATGGCGATTGTGATAACATGGACCGCAATACTGCGGAGCCGCGTGTCGATAGCCTTCCCGGCCCACAGAGCAGCGAGTGGGTCGAGTACCACCACGAAACCGCCGCGCCGAGCACGTACGTGTACGATTTCGTCTGGGACATCACTGAAGACGCAATCGGTCCGTTCTGTACCGATGCGGACGGCAACGTCCTGCTCGATTTCACCTGCCACGTCGCCGCGTCACCGCTCGGCTACAACAACCCGAAAGTGCTCGACCGGGCCGACGAGTTCGACATGGTCGACCCGCTGAAAATAGCCGGCCAGGACTTCTACGTCAGCACCGGCGGCTCGCCCGACGAAACGTCGCTGCCGGGTCCCGCCCACCTGATGGATAGGCTGACCGACATTACCAGCCACTACGACTTCGACACCGTCTTCCTCTCGAACTCCGGCGCAGAGGCCGTCGAGAACGCGATGAAGATCTGCTACGACAACTGCGAGACGCCGAAGTACGGCATTACCTTCGACGGCGCGTTCCACGGTCGGACCCTGGGAGCGCTCTCGCTGAACCGTTCGAAGTCCGTCTACCGCCGGAAGTTCCCCGAACTCAGCGGGATTCACGACGTGGAGTACTCCGAGGCCGGAGTCGAGCGCCTCCGTTCGAAACTCGACGCAGACACCGGCCACATCCCGCCCGAGGAAGTCGCATTCCTCATCTTGGAGCCGATACAGGGCGAAGGCGGCTATCGCGTCCCGAGCCCCGAGTTCCTCTCGGCCGTCGACGACCTCTGCCGGGAACACGACATCCCGATCATCGCCGACGAAATCCAGTCGGGAGCCGGCCGCACGGGCGAGATGTGGGCTGTCGACCACTACGACATCGAGCCGGACGTCATCACGAGCGCGAAAGCGCTCCGGGTCGGCGCGACCATCTCCCGCTCGGACATCTTCCCGTCCGAAACGTCGCGGCTCTCCTCGACGTGGGGGGCCGGCGACATCCTCGGCTCGATGCGCGGCGCACTGACACTCGCCGCTATCGAGGATCACGACCTGCTGGACAACGCCGCCGAGAAGGGGACGTACTTCATGGATCGGCTCCGCGAGGTTTCGGCGGACCATCAGCTGGTCGAGGACGTTCGCGGTCTCGGCCTGATGATCGCTCTGGAGTTCGATACGGCCGACCGCCGCGACGCCGTGATGGAAACCGCGCTCCAGCACGGCCTTCTCACGCTCGGCTGTGGCCAGAAATCCCTCCGACTCCTCCCGCCACTCGACGTCACCGAGCGCGAACTGGAACTCTGTCTCGACATCCTCGATTCGGTGTTTACCGAGGTTGCAGACCCTGTCGCGTCGGCCTGACCCTCGCGACTTCTGCGGTAACCGAAATGTTAAAATATGATTGATTCGACTGTGGGACTATGCCACGAGAGGCACGCGTAGACAGACGGAGGTATCTGCAGGCAATCGGTGGCACTGTCGCGACCCTGTCGGTCGCTGGCTGTCAATCGGGCAGCGGGGACTCACAGACGCTTACCGCGGGAACAGCGCCGGGCTTCCCGCCGTTTGAGATGAAACAGGACGGCGAACTCGTCGGCTTCGACGTCGAGTTGCTGGAAGCCGTTATCGCGGCGTCGGAGTACGAACTGAGCGGGTGGGAGGAACTGGAGTTCAAGTCACTCATTCCGGCGCTGAACAACGGGAACGTCGACGTCGTCGCGGCGGGCATGACGATCAACGACGACCGCGACGAAGCGATCGACTTCTCCGACCCGTACTACAGTTCGAATCAGGCCATCGTCGTCCGGGAGAGCGGGTCGTTTTCGCCGTCGTCACTGGACGACCTTTCCGGGGCGTCAGTCGGGGCACAGAAGGGGACAACGGGTGAATCCGTCATCAAGGACCAGCTCATCGAAGCGGGGACGATTCAAGAGTCGAGCTACAACGCGTACGGGAACTACGTGCTCGCCGTCGAGGACCTGCTGAACGAAAACGTCGACGTCATCATCATCGACGTCCCCGTCGCGAACTCCTTCATCGCAGACCGCCCCATCGAATCCGCGTTCGTCCACGAGACCGGCGAGCAGTTCGGCTTCGGGATTCAGTCCGGCAACGACGAACTCGCGGGTGCGCTCAACAGCGGGCTGACCACTGTCGAGGACGACGGGACGTACCGGGACCTGACCGAGAAGTGGTTCGGACAGAAGTGAGGCCATGGCAGCAATCCTACTCCAGACCGCTGACTGGCTGTTCGTCGCCAACAACTGGGGCCTGTTGCTCGGCGGGACAGCTGTCACCATCGCGCTCACCGTCTCCAGTATTCTCCTGGGATTCGTCGTCGGGTTCCCGGCCGGTGCGATAGAGGTGTACGGCTCGGACAGGGCCCGGCGGTTGGTCGAACAGGTCGGGGTCGTCCTCCGTGGCACCCCGCTGCTGGTCATCATTATGATCCTGTACTTCGGCCTCTCTATCTCCAGTAGCGCGTTCGTCACGGCGACCATCGCGCTCGGTCTCCGGAGCGCCGCCTACCAGTCACAGATCTTCCGCGGTGCGCTCCAGAGCGTCGACGACGGACAGCTTGAAGCGGCACGCGCCGTCGCGATGTCCCGGTTCGAAGCGATTCGGCACGTCGTCGTCCCGCAAGCACTCCGCCGGAGCGTGCCTGGATTCCAGAACGAGTTCACTATCGTCCTCAAGGACACAAGCATCGCCATCGTCATCGGAATCGGTGAACTGCTGACGACGGGACAGAACCTCTACGAAGGCGGACAATCGACGGCAGCACTCGAAATATTCCTCGCCGTCAGCCTCGTCTACTTCGTGCTGACGTTCGCGACGAATCGGTCACTCGACAGACTCAGCGACTACTACGCGGTACCGGAGGGAACGACATGACACAGCCACTACTCTCAATCGACGACCTGCACAAGTCCTACGGGAGCGAAGAAGTACTGGAAGGCGTTGGCCTCGAGATGGAGCAGGGCGACGTGACGGTCCTCATCGGCCCCAGTGGCTCGGGCAAGTCCACGCTGCTCCGGTGTGTGAACCGACTGACGGAGATCAACAGCGGCCGAATCGCCCTCGATGGACAGGACGTGACCGGGACCGACACTGACGTCAACGAGCTGCGAAAGCAGGTCGGCATGGTGTTCCAGGACTTCAACCTCTTTGCGCATCTGACGGCGCTCGAAAACGTCACGCTCGGCCCGAAGAAAGTACTCGGCATGGACGCTGCTGACGCCGAGGAAGCCGGCCGGACCCATCTCGAACAGGTCGGATTGCTAGAGCAGGCCGACTCCTACCCCGCTGAACTCTCCGGCGGCCAGAAACAGCGCGTCGGTATCGCGCGCGCACTCGCGATGGACCCGGAACTGTTGCTGTTCGACGAGCCGACCAGTGCGCTCGATCCCGAACTCGTCGGTGAGGTCGTCGAGGTGATGCGCGACCTCGCAGCGGAGGGCATCACGATGCTCGTGGTCAGTCACGAGATGGATTTCGCCCGGTCGGCCGCGTCGGACATCGTGTTCCTCGACGACGGTGAAATCGTCGAACACGGCCCGCCGGAGCAACTGTTCCAGAACCCCACAGCGGAGCGAACCGAACAGTTCCTGAGCAGATTGCACGCACACGAGGAGACGGCATGAGCACGGCCGAATCGACAACGTCGCCGAATCCGGGGCTCCGTGACCGTGTCGGGACGGTCTTCACCGTCCGCCCGCTCACAGTGGGCCTGGCACTGTTCTGGGTCTGGGTTCTGGCTCGCTGGACGACCGATTTCGTGCTCGCAGGGGTACTCGGGCTTGACCGCGGCACGCCGTTCGTTCCGGCGGCCCCGTTTCTGACGACAGCGGACACTGTCGCCTCGCTCGCCGCGCCACTCGGTGTCGCTGGAGCACCGCTCGTATGGCTCGCTGACACGCTCCGGTTTGCCGCCGACGCGACGGCGTACCTGCCGGCGCTGGCACACGGCATCTGGACGACCGTTCTCCTGACGGTCTTCAGTGTCTGTCTCGGGTTCACGCTAGCGCTCCCGCTCAGCGTCGTCCGCGTGTACGGGGGGCGGTGGGCCCGCTGGCTCGCCCTGTCGTACACGGAACTCATCCGCGGGACGCCGCTGCTCGCCCAGTTGTTCGTCCTCTACTTCGCGACCTCACTGACGCAGGTTCTCAGAGGCGTGCCGGGAGTCGGTGTCGGGTTCGTCCCGGCACAGGCGTTCTGGGTGGCCGTCATCAGTTTCACGCTGAACAGCGCCGCCTACCAGTCCGAGTATCTGCGCGCGTCACTGGAGTCCGTCGACGGCGGACAGCTGACTGCCGCACGCGCCATCGGGCTCTCGAAGCTCGAAGGGATACGGTACGTCGTCGTTCCACAGGGCCTCCGACTCGCGCTTCCCAGCTGGACGAACGAACTCGTGTACCTCATCAAGTACTCCTCGCTGGCGAGTTTCATCACTGTGCAGGAACTGTACGGCAGGACGAGTACAATCGCTAACGAAACGTACCAGTACACGGAACTCTTCGTGCTGGTGGCGATACTGTACCTGGCCCTGGTCGTGTCGGCATCAGCACTGATGGACCGCGTCGAATCGCACACTGCAACCGCCGGTGTCGGACACACCAGACAATGATTACTCTCTTAGGGCCACCAACCAAATATTTCAGCACATCCCATGAGCCAAACCGATAGCGCCGGAGCACGGCTAACACTCGACCTGTGGCATCCGAACTGCTGGGCTATCGAAGCGACCGACCGCACCGATGGCGGCATTCTGGCACACACGGTGCAACAGACCGTACAGTCGCCGACAGCATCGGTCAACGGCGTGTTTACGGCGTATGGGGCCACGAAGTCAGACGTCGAAAACTGCCTCGATGCGGTCCGTGCGTCGCCCTACGCCGGAGAGATACAAGAGCTTCAGGCGCGCATCGGCCACAAGCGCGACGCGCCGGGGACCGTCGTCAGACAGTTCCTGCTGGAGTACGATCCGGACGAGTTAGTCTGCCCAACGCTGCTCGAACACGGGTTCGTCCACAGCGCGCCCGTTCGTATCGAAGACGGGCGCGAACGGTGGCAAGTGAGTTTCACCGGAGAGCGGCCCGAGATCCAGTCCGCACTCGATGCCGTTGAAGCCGACGCCGACGCTGACGTGTCGGTCGAGTCCATCGTCACGCCGGACAGCGACTCCGAACGCTCAGTCGGCGGGCTGCGAACTGATTCGCTAACGCCGGCCCAGCGGCGCGCGTTCGAAGCGGCCCGCGAGGCCGGCTACTATCAGTGGCCGCGTGGAATCTCGGTCCGCGAGCTCGCCGCCCAGATGGACATCTCGAAGACCACGCTCCTCGAACATCTCCGAACTGCCGAGTCGAAACTTCTGGACCCCGAGTAGCTCTATCAGTGGCCCTGCATCCGGTAGAGTCTCCGTCTGAGACGTGCGTGACCCCGGCGTCTGCGCTCCGGTAGGACGTTCCATTTCGAGCCGGTGTGATCTCTTGTAGTCCGGTCGGGAGTCCCCGACAAGCGCGTGCCAGAGCGCTGCTCGGTCGAGCTACCTGCTGGGAGGCCCCGCAGTGTAATCCGGCCGTACCTCCTGTCTCGTATGCGGCTATCGAAATCGTCCATTGAGACAATACAGCTGAGAAGCAGAATTCGCCCAGTTCTATATAGCGCCATATGATTTATTAGTTCAGCAGCCACCACCCGGAGTGCGGCAACAGTATTGAATATCCAACAATAAACTCACAGTAGCGAGTAAATTTCGGCCTCGTACACATCCCTGACCCGAGTTCCCCATTCGTGGGTGTAGGTATCGATGACGTCCTGTGCCACGTCGCCTCTGAGATATTTGACGACGCCGCGATCACCGGTCCGGTCCCGGAGATGCGTCGTGAAGAAGTGCCGGAAGTAGTGCGGCGTAACGTTCTCTTCGGCTCCCCCACCGTCCGAGTACCAACCGAACTCGCGGGCGTGGGATTCGACGATGTGGTGTACCATATTCGGCGTGAGCCGCTCCCCCCAGCTGTCGCTCGTAGACACAAACAGCGGCGCTGCTGGGGACTGCGTGTCCGGCCGAATCGCGAGCCAGTGTCGCAGCACTGATGCCAGCTCGGCGTCGACAGGGATCGTCGTCTCCCGTTTCCGCTTGTTGGACGCTGTCCGCTCTTCCCCGTTGCTGGCCTCGCCAAGAGTCGGGTCTGCCGCGACGAACAACGAGTCCGGACGCCCGTCAAGCCCCGCTCGGACCGGAATCTCCGGTCTGGGGCCAGGGGTTTCGAGGTTGAGATCACGAATATCGAGGTTACACAACTCGCCGGCCCGCATCCCGGTCTTCAGCAACGTCACCACGACAGCCCGCTCCAGCGGATGCGAGACGCTATCGACGAACGTCCGCATCGACTGGAGGTCTATCTCCCGGCGGGTCGGATCGGTGTTGATGGACTCGTCCATCTCTTCCATGACCAGCGTCATCGGGTTCGATTCGAAGACGCCCACCTGCGTCATGTACGCGAAAAACCGGTGTAGATAGGAGGCATACGTCGCGACTGTGCTTTCCTCGACGGTACCACGGAGGCTGTGGACATATGCCATGCAGTCCCTGTGGGAGGCCTCCTGGACGGGAATGGACTGGTGGCCGTCCGCCAGATAGGACTCGAAGTCTCGAAGGACGCGCTCGTAGGAGGCACGGGTCCGGTCGCTCTTTCCGTGGTACGTGATGTCATCGAGGAAATACCCGACCGGGTCCGACTCGGCGTCCGGCGTGGTTGTCTCCGTGCTCATTCGTCTCGAACGTACCCCCCGTGTCGCCCACTGTACTGCACTTTGTTGTTGGACTGCAGTTCCTGCAGTGCCTCTTCGAGACGCTCCTCAATACCGTCTGTCAGTTCGGCGACGAGGTCGTCCCACTCGTAGTAGTCCCCGTCAGCAAGAATATTCTGGACCCGGTCTTTCAGCCCGTTACCCCCGGGGGTAGCGTCCGGAGAACGGGGCTCCTCGCTCTCGCTCTCAGCGGCGTCCGACTCGGTTGTTTCGGATGCTGCTGGCTCAAAGCCACTTCGGCCTGCCTGTACCATCGTCCGGACGAACTCGCTTTGACTCATATCCAGTTCCTCGGCGTGGGCCTGCCACTGTTCTTTCTGGTAGGCCGGAATATACGTCCGAACCGTCGTTCGCTCACTGCCACTGGACATATTTCACCCTCGGACGCCGGGGACTTCAATGTAGTCCCATACTTCGGGATAAAAGCCTTTATTTGGGTACATGACACCCTATTTCGCCGGAATATGGGGCATAATTAACAACTATCCCACACTTTGGCAGAAGGTAAGCTTAAACTCACAAATATAAAACAGGCCCAGATTGGCCGCTTCCATTTGATTCGTCTACCGTCCCAACGGGATACAGACGTGCGGACGCATCTCCTGTTGCTAATCAATATGACCCGTGGTTCGGTCCGGTAAACGGTCACGGTAGATGGGTCCGGGACTACTCAGGTCGGGCCGGGTTACTCGTCAGGGCCCAATGGATGTAACTGACAGCCTGTCGGAACTCCTGGTGGTACAGACCCTCCTGCATACTCGGCCCCTCGACATACCGACGCTGCATACCGCGGCCCTCCATCGAATGGGGCGTGTCGCTTTGATACACGCGCAGTAGAACGCTACCGAACGGACCACTCGCCCACGCCTCGACGTAATCGTCATTTTCAGTCAGATTCTCGCCGCGGAGCCGTCGCAGCCATCAGATTGTGTACTGGCAACAGCGCTATCCTGAATTCTGACCCAGGCTGCGTATACGCCACACGCCAAGACCTGCATTGCTTGATACAGTACCCGCTCTCGTGGTCCTTGCTGTCTGATCCTCGATATACAACGCCGAGGCCACTGTCGTCGGGTACTACGGACGAAGAGCTCTGTCTCTCCAGCTTTGAGATGACGACGATGGTTTAGCCCCGTTTTGACCGACACTAGCTCATAGAGGGCGTTTGCGAACCTATCGAGTGATTCTTCGCGTTTCAAGTAAGCACTCAGAATAAAACCGTGTCGTTCCGACGATTGCTCCCGGTGGCTGGTCGTGTTTGGGGGTAGCGCTCCCAACCGCGAATACCATACTCGACTCCCGGCACCGTGCCGATGTGTGGCGCAGTCCTACACGTCGGATGCTGCCAACCGGATACTCACCTAATCCGTCCTTCCCCTTACACGCCTCACACCGAGCGCTTCTCTATCCATCAACTCCCACCGTAGACCACGAGCAGCAGGGAATGCTGAACCGAAAGCCTCCTACATTAGCGTGTCCAGGCTGAAGTTAGCGATATGCGTTCTCGACGATATCCAGCCAC
The DNA here is from genome assembly GCF_000336615.1 of Haloarcula amylolytica JCM 13557. Classification (GTDB taxonomy): domain Archaea; phylum Halobacteriota; class Halobacteria; order Halobacteriales; family Haloarculaceae; genus Haloarcula; species Haloarcula amylolytica. The sequence goes on along the minus strand of NZ_AOLW01000015.1, from coordinate 581,416 downwards.
TCAGGCGGGTGGGTTCAATGGCTAACGACGCACTCGTTCTCCTGTTCATGATTGCGATTGTGTTAGTGGTCATGGCTGTCACGCTGATTGGCGGGTTCTATCTGGTCAAGTACCTCGTCGAGCGCACGTTCAATTCGTGATCTCGTTTCCTCACCAGTGCGCGTCGGAAGTCTGTGGAGCTAAGTGGCTGAGATTACTGTCTGTAGTCCATCTACTGTCCTCGGACCCACCATCACACGGTCTGTTACGGACGCATAAACTATATACTGCTATATCGAATGGGAGTTGGTGGTCGAAACGACGTGAATTTAGCGGGCATGTACCGTGTGGTCTCGAACACCTCGCTGGTTATGGCCGAGAGCGTCGTCTCACAGATATCCGTTGAGAAGTCGTCGATATGGCTGACGACTCGATCAACCGCGATCTCTTTGAGGAGACAGCGGCAGCTCGCCACTGGTTCCACAGTCAAGGGTAATCCTATTGCTCGTCGTCCGTGTTCGAAGCGCCGGAGCGACGGTCGTCAATTTGGTTCGTCTCGTCGGACGTAGAGGTGGTTCAACCTACTCAGTCTCGCATGGAATCAGCCGATCCAACAACTACTACTTCTGAATAGCGGGAACTCTCTTTATCTCTCGGCCACCGCATTTCAGAAGCTACTGATGAATTTGGTTCGTTCTGTGGCACTTTCCCTCCAAATGTCAGCATAGAATTATATATGGTGGGGACTTGGATGGGAAACGGAGTATGGGTGAGGTACAAAGTCAAACCGGTAGTGGACTGTCACCACTTCGGTTCATGGTACAGAAGTATAATGAAGTGATTGACCGCGTCGTCGAGGGCATACTAGTGCCGTACGGGACACGCATAGCACTCCTCACGTATGCCTTCGTTTTTTCATATTATGGGTTTCTGAAGGTCCAGGCACTGTTTAGCGGGCTATCGACACCAGTCCGTGGTGAGGTCCATGCGGTGGTCACTATCCTTGGTCTTCCGGAACTGGGGATCTCTCTGACCGCAGTGATGGTGTTCATTGGAGTGTATGAGCTGACGATCGGGCTGTTGTTCCTCCTCCGGAAAATTCGGGCCATATTTTTCCTGTTCCTTGGCCACCAGTTTGTCACCCTCGCGACGCTCGTGATTGCCCGATCCGCGTACTTCCAGGAACCGTTTCTACTAGGGACAGTTCCGTGGCTGTTTGACGCGTTCGCGGCGTACATTCTGAAAAACACGATATTCATCGGTGGCTTTCTTGTACTGGCTGCTGTGGAACTCGGACAAGGAAGCCCCGAGGCTGCGACAGCTAAATCCGCTAAGATGGAGTCAGCAGTGTCGACTGATTGACCGCTGGCGCTAAAACGGTTTAGCACGGTGAACGCGGTGGGGGTAGTTGTTGCCCCACCTCAGTGATGTCGAATGTTGTACCAGCGCTGGGCCGTTGCCGAACCGCAGTTGCCACCAGCCCCGGCGCTGTAGAGCAGCCTGTCTGTGGTGCAGAGCGTCCTGTAAAATAGACTACTGCTTGTCTTCTCCAGTCGCCACTCCCAGAATCGTTGTCTCGGCGTCGAAATATGTCGGGGCGTCGGTATCGATTTCGAACTCCAGCACGGTCTCAAGGTCACCGGAGCCTTCGGCGAGTTGTTCGGCAAGATCCGTATAGCCTTCTGCGAGCGTCCGGTATTCGTCGATTTCTTCCTGTTTCGCCTGCGCTCGCTCCTGCTTGGCCTCGATGTTTTCGACAGCGGCTTCCGCATCGGTGTCCGGACGTTCGGGGCTCTCAGACAATGTCGCACGAGCGTCGGCGGTGTCCTGTTCGATTTCTTCGAGTAAGTCGGTGAGCTCCGAACTGCGCTGGTCCAGATGGCCGGCAAGAATCGCAGCCTGGGTCCGACAGTACTCGGCGAGTTCCGCTTGAGAGATTTCTCCTGCGTCGTCGCTCATTGAAAAGAGTACGCCGCCAGCGCGAAAATCGGTTTCGGTGAACCGGATTACTCTTCTTCCTCTTCGCCCAGACTCTGTGACGGACCGCCAGAGAAGACGAACTCGTGTTCGGCTTCGGTCTCGAAGCGGTTCAGGATGTCACCGAGTGGCTTCGCATAGCGTTTGAGCTGCTCGGCACGCGAGGACACTTCGTTGAGTTCTGCAGCCTGCTCTTCGGCTGCGCCGGCCACGGTCTGGGTTTCGGCCATCATCTGGTCACTTGTCTCGGCTGCCGACTGTAGCGTCGTCGCCACCGTCCGGAACCGCTCGAGCGAGTCACCAAGGTCGATGTCCGGATTGTCCGCTTCCAGTTCTTCGAGCGTGTCCACGAGGGTATCGAGGTCCTCTGAGATGGTCGCGAGGCGGTCCTTCTGGTCGTAGGCGTCGTCGGAGATTTTCTGTGTGGATTCGGCCACCTGCTCGGACGCGTCACGGACGGACTCGGCACTCGACAGAACGACATCTCCGGATTCCGCGACTTCGTCGGCGAAGCTGTTGAGCTGACCGATCGTCTTTTCGAGTTCGTCGACCATGCCGTTGAACTCGCTGGCGATCCGGTCCATCGACTCGTTCTCGCCGTCGGTCGCCATCCGCTCGGTGAGGTTTCCAGCGGCCGTTTCCTCCATCACGTCGGAGAATTCTTCGGCCTTCTTCTGGAGGTATTTGTTGACTTCAAGGGCTTCGGCGCGGGATACCTCCGCCTCTTTCTGTGCGCGCTCGGCCTCGTTGATCTGTTGTTTGAGCGCGTCGCGCATATCAGCGAACCCGCTGTACAGGCGGCCGATATTGTCGATACGACTGGTGGCGATCTCGACGTCGAGGTTCCCCTGTCGCATCTGATCCGTCTTTCGGGTCAGGCGGTCGATGGACGTTGCCGTGTTGTACCCGAGTATCGCACCGACACCCGCGATGAGCAACACCATCAGTGCCGTGCCGATGAGCCCGTACTGCTGGACGTTCTGGACGAAGCCAAAGACCGCGGAGTTGGGTGCGTGTACGAGAACGACCCAGTCAGTGCCCTGAATCGGTGCATAGCCGACAGTGTAGCGCTCGTTGAGTACGTCAGTCGCCGGCATGTCGGCGGTGACACCGGACTGTTGCTCCGACGAGCGGAGGTCATCTGCCGCGTCGATCGGTTCCGTGGCAGGGCTGTTCGAGCTATACGACTGCAGCATGTTTTCGCCGAGGCCGCGGCTCCCGTCTCTGGGTTCGTCGATCATGACGACCGCCGATCCGTTGACGACCTGCGTGAACCCGCCTTCGGCCCTGTTGTTCCCCTGAAGCGAGTTCGCGATCTCGTCGAGCGAGTACTCGATGAGGATATACCGGTTCTGTGAGGCATCGACAGGACTGGCGAAGCCGACGACCGGGCCGGAGTTCGTCTGGTACACGTCGGAGACGGTGACATCGCTTGCCGTTTCGAAGTTCGCACCGGTAAGCCAGGCCCTGCTCGTCGATTCGAGCGCCGAGTTAGTTAGCACCTGTGAGTTAGATGTGCTGGCGACAACCTGGGATTGGCCGGCATTCCGTTCGACCAGATGGATGTCGGCAGCATCTGCGGACAAGGCGGCTTTCCGATTGTTGAGTTCGATATTGATATCGTCTGTCTCACTACTGGCCCAAACGTCGTCAGAGGAGACAAACTGTGTTGACAACCTATTCCGGTCAACCCACTGTGACAGGATGTCAGCTTCCTGTGCGGCGGCGTTTTCGTAGTCGCTCAGAACCTGTTGTTCCGTGTAGTCCTTGACTTGCTCTGTCGCGGCAAGGCCGATGAGCCCAACCGACAGCGCCATAACGAAGAGGACGATACCGAATTTGAGTGCGAAGTTTCGCCGGATGAAATCCGGGACGACTGTTGCAAGAATCCCACCGGAGGCGTTCGAATCGTTTTCTGAACTGTCTGGTATCTGTGTGTCTCCTGAACTCATAGCTAGTTCCCTCCAAGCGAGCAGTTAGCCGCTGGACCGCTGTCGCATGCGTACTGTACATCCGCTGGTTCCCCAATCAGGCCGTAGTAGGTGCCGTAGGACTGCTGAACCTCTGGCTTTCCTTTCACGACTGGCACCCGGCGCATCGCCTGGTGATCACAGGCTCGGAGCGTCTGCGGTCCGAGACCGGCGTCGTACTCGTGTCCTTCGAGCGCTCCGATGACATCGATCGGATTGAACGTTCCCGCCCGCTCGGCTGCACTGGCGTATTGCAGCGTTTGCGTATACGCGATGTGGGCTGCTCCTGATGGGGACGCTGATTTCGAGGTCCCCGTCGAACTGCCGTACTCCTCACGGAACGATTCTCGGAAGGTATCAGACAGCGGCGAGTTGATTGCCGGGCTCCAGGCGACCGTCCCGATAACACCCTCTATCGCATCGCCTGCGGTCCGGGCAATATCTTTCGAGGCTATCGGAAGGACGATATTCGACTCCGGGAACTCCTCCCGGAACGCTCTGAGTGCGTTTACTGCGTCGAGGCCCCCCAGTCCGAGCACGATCACGTCGAAATCGACCGACTCGATGTCTTCTGCGTACTGAGAGTAGTCGGTCGTCCCGACCTGTGCAGTTGTGTCCCAAACAGGTGCCCAGCCGAGATTTCCGAGGGCTGTATCCATCTCATCCCGGAGCGTCTGTCCCCACTCATTGTCCTGGGAGATCTTGACGTAATTGACGTCGTCTCCGAACTCGTTACTGAGGGCCGGAGCCAGCGCTTTGGCCGCCATGTGGTTGTTGTACATCTCGCGGAAGGAGTACCGGTTGCAGTCGATACCCGTCAGCGAGTTCGCGTTGGCCATCGTCGCCATATACACGACCTGGTTCTGCGCGGCAACCTCCTGATTGGCCAGGCCGGAATTGCTGGACGTTCCGCCAGCAAGCATAATCACCTCCTCACTATCAACAAGCCGCTGTGCGTTGCTCCGGGCGGTATCTGAACTGCCACCCGTGTCTTCGACAGCGAATTCGACATCCTTATCGAGAAGTCCGTCACCGTCCAGCGGTGACTCGTACTGCTCGCTCGTTACCCACCCACCACCGTTGTTAATGTGCTTGACCGCGAGTTTGAAACCTCGGAGCTCCTGCTTGCCGGCCGTTGAGTACGCCCCGGAGGAAGCGACGTTGAAACCGAACGTCACCGAATCCCCGGACACCGGAAAGTTTCCAACTGGCGTTGGGGTCGGCGTCCCGTCCCCATCTGTCACTCCCTCGCTGCCACCACAGCCTGCAAGTCCGGCCAGTCCGGCCGCACCAATCGAACGGAGTAGGTTCCGCCTAAAGACGGACGGCCCACCACCATCTCTCCCTGAATCCATACTGGCGTGTCTAAATTAGTATAGCACATAAACTTTTGGAGAAAACTTATACTGTCCATAACCCATGACGAAAAATACGAGCTAACGCCCTCCACCCCAGTAAGGTGTAATTAACAGGTCCGTTAGACGACGGGTTCTCCGGGATTTATACCCAGCCAGTGAGCAACGTCGGATATGACGGAGTTAGTTACGTTCGGTGAGACGATGTTGCGGTTGTCGCCACCTGACGACGAGCGACTGGAGACCGCAGACCAGTACACCGTCAGGGCGGCTGGTGCGGAGTCAAACGTCGCGGTCGCTGCTCAACGGCTTGGGCTCGATGTATTGTGGGCCTCAAAGCTCCCCGACTCACCGGTCGGTCGCCGAGTCACGGGAGAACTCAAACACCATGGCGTATCGGTCGATGTCGCCTGGGACGACTCGGACAGCGCCCGACAGGGAACCTACTATCTGGAGCAGGGTAGTCCACCGCGGGGCAACGATGTTATCTACGATCGCCAGAGCGCCAGTGTCACGACCGCCACACCGGGGGAGCTTCCGACGGAGACCATCGCGGACGCCGCGGGATTCCACACTTCGGGTATCACACCGGCGCTCTCGGAGACGCTCGAATCGACCACTGCTGACCTCCTCTCGCTCGCACAGGACGCGGGCACGACCACGAGCCTCGACCTGAACTACCGCTCGAAGCTCTGGACGCCGGCGGAAGCCCGCGCAGTCCTGACCGAGCTATTCCCGTCTGTCGACGTGCTTGTGGTCGCCGAACGCGACGCGAACGTCGTGTTAGACCGGAGCGGTGACGCGGAAACGATTGCCCGGGACCTCGCCGCCGAATACGGGTTCGAAGCAACAGTAATCACCCGTGGCAGCGACGGGGCGCTCGCGCTTGCCGACGGGACTGTAACGGAGCAACCGACGTTCGAGTCGACCGACGCACATCCGGTCGGGACCGGCGACTCCTTCGTCGGCGGTTTCCTCTCGCAGTATCTCTCCGATGGCACCGTTGCAGACGGGCTCGCCTGGGGTGCCGCGACAGCCGCACTCAAACGGACGATTCCAGGTGATATTGCCGTCGTGTCGCCCGAGGAAATCCGTTCGGTTCTCAGCGGCGACACGGAAGCGATTTCGCGGTAGTTACGCCGTCCAGCAAGGTTCTTATCCCTTCGCGGGGAACGGCAGGGTATGATTAACTATGAACGCTGTAAACTGTGGCTCCCCGGAGACGGAGGTCACAATGCGTAGCGCAAAGATCGTCTGTACCCTCGGTCCCGCGTCGGACTCGGTCGACGACATCGCGTCACTTGCGAAGGCCGGGATGTCTGTTGCCAGACTGAACGCGAGCCACGGCTCGCCGGAACACCGCCGGGAAATGATCGATCGCATCCGCGAGGTAGACGAGGCGGTCGAGGAGCCGGTCGCGGCCATGCTCGATATGCCGGGGCCGGAGGTCCGGACTGCGGAGATCGACGCGCCGATTCAGCTCACTGAGGGGTCCACCATCCGGTACGTCGTCGGCGACGACGCGACGCCCGAGGAGGTCGGCCTCTCGCAGTCGATTACCGCAGTCGAGCCGGGAGACCGGGTGTTGCTTGACGACGGACGCATCGAGACGACTGTCGAACGTGTCGAGGACGACACGGTGTTTGCGACCGTCGAGAACGGCGGTGAACTGGCCGCCCGCAAGGGTGTCAACGTTCCCGGCGTCGAACTCGACCTGCCGACGATTACGGCAAACGACGAGCGAGAACTCGACGTGGCTGCCGAGAAGGAGCCGGATTTCGTGGCCGCGTCGTTCGTCCGTGACGGCGAGGACATCTACGAGATCAGCCAGGCGCTCGAAGAGCGCGGCGTCGACATCCCGATCATCGCCAAGATCGAACGGGCCGGGGCCGTCGAGAATCTCGATTCGATCATCGACGAGGCCTACGGTGTGATGGTCGCCCGCGGCGACCTCGGCGTCGAGTGCCCGCTCGAAGACGTGCCGATCATTCAAAAGCGCATCATCCGTCGGTGTCACGAGGCCGGGGTCCCGGTCATCACGGCCACCGAGATGCTCGACTCGATGGTCCACTCCCGGCGGCCGACCCGCGCGGAGGCCTCAGACGTGGCAAACGCAGTGCTTGACGGCACCGATGCAGTGATGCTCTCGGGCGAGACGGCAATCGGTGACCACCCGGCCCGCGTCGTCGAGACGATGGACCGGATCATCCGCGATGTCGAGAGCAGCGAGGAGTACGCCGAGTCCCGGGAACAGCGCGTGCCAAACGCCGGTGACACCCGGACAGACGCGCTCGCGCGCTCCGGTCGGTTCCTCGCTCGCGACATCGGGGCGTCGGCGATTGTCGCCGCGTCCGAGTCCGGCTACACCGCCCTGAAATCGGCGAAGTACCGGCCCTCGATCCCCATCGTCGCGTCGACGCCGAGCGAGCGCGTCCGCCGGAAGCTCGCGCTCTCGTGGGGTATCACACCCGTAACGACCGAGTACACCACCGAAGGGGCCGACGCCGTCATCCAGACGGCAGTTCAGGCAGCCCTCGACACCGAAGCCGCGGACAGCGGTGACACGGTCGTCGTCCTGTCCGGGATGATGACCGAACTGGAGGGGATGAACACGGCGAATATGCTGAAAGTCCACGTCGCGGCCGAAACGGTCGCCAGCGGTCGGTCCATCGTCGACGGCCTGGTGACCGGCCCCGTCCACCGGATTTCGACAGCACCGCCCCAAGAGTCGCCGGGCGACCTCTCGAACGTCCCCGACGGGGCTATTCTGGCAGTGCCCGAAGGGTTCGACGGCGAGTTCATTGGTGACACCAGCCGCATCGGGGGCATCATCGACGCCCACGAGGGCGTCACGAGCTACGCGGCCATCGTCGCCCGCGAGCTTTCGATTCCGATGATCTCGAACGCGGACTTGCCCGATGCTGTCTCCGACGGATCGACCGTCACGCTAGACTCCGAGCGCGGCGTCGTCTACGAGGAGGCCGTTGGCCGAGAGGACATCTCGGGCAGGGAGCGAGACTACTGACCGCAGTAGAATCTGTGTAGTTAAGTATCGGTGGGGCAACCCTTCGACCAGCATGGGCGCTTACGCAGGGGTCGACCTCGGAGCGACACATATTCGGGCTGTTATCGGTGACGAGACGGGTTCGATAGTCTCGTCACACAAAACTGAGACACCGCGTGGACCGGCAGGTATCGCGGTCACGGAGGCGGTCCTCGACGCGATCCGGCAGGCCTGTGACGCCGCCGATATCGCCCCCACAGACGTGGTTGCCGCCGGTATCGGGTCCTTCGGTCCGATGGACCTGGCCGAAGGCGTCGTCGAAAACCCCGCGAATCTCCCCGACACCATCGACCGGATTCCGCTGACCGGGCCGGTCGAGAATCTCATCGGCAGCGAGCGGGTGTCGCTGCACAACGACGCCAACGCCGGCGTCATCGGCGAGCGGTTCTACTCGGACCGGAGCCCCGACGACATGGTGTACCTCACTATCTCCTCCGGGGTCGGTGCCGGGGTCGCTGTCGACGGGAACATCCTCTCAGGCTGGGACGGCAACGCCGGGGAAGTCGGCCATCTGACCATCGACCCGCACGGATTCATGACATGTGGCTGTGGGCACGACGGCCACTGGGAAGCGTACTGCTCGGGCGAGAACATCCCGCGGTATGCCACGCAACTGCACCGAGAGGACCCCGTCGAGACGGCGCTCCCGATCGAGACTGAGGAGTTTTCCGCGGCGGATATCTTCGAATATGCCGGCGAAGACGAGTTCGCGTCCCACGTTCTCGACCAGATCTGTCACTGGAACGCGATCGGCGTCGCGAACATCGTCCACGCGTACGCGCCCCTCGTCGTCTACGTCGGCGGGGCCGTTGCGCTCAACAACCCCGAACAGGTGCTAGACCCGATCCGGGACCGGCTCGACGACATGGTGATGTCGAACATTCCGGATATCCAGTTGACGCAGTTCGGTGACGACGTCGTAGTCCGTGGCGCACTGGCGTCCGCGCTGACTGGCGGCACAGGTGACCCGTCACAGCGCGTTTGAAAAACGTCGACCTGACCGCGGACCGCTGGCCTACTGCTGTAAATCGTACAGTCGCCGGAAGGCCGTCGGCGGGAACCGCGGTTCGACACGGCTCGGCGGGCGGCCCTGGCCGTTGGTGGTTGTCGCCTCGACCCGGTCGACGACACCGGACTCGGCCATCTCGTAGAGAAACCGCTTGACGGTCCCGGCCGAGAGATCGACTGATTGTGCCGACGCAATCGCCTCCGTCGTCGCCGTTACCGAGGAGCGTTCGCTCTCCTCCAGGTCGATGAGTTCTCTGAGGACGGCCTGCCGATTCGTCGGCAGGGAGAGGACGACCCCCAACGAAACACAGGGATCGGGCACCTCCGCGATGGCCGCGTCGACGTTGGCCTGTGTGATGCGGTCCTGGCCCCGTTCCTCGGCCAACTCCGCAGCGATAAACAGTGCGGCAAGGGCATCGTGGGCGTTTCCGTCCGCCCAATCGGCGATATGCCTCGCCAGACCGTGATCGAGTCCCTGCTGAGCCAGCCCGTTCGAGGTTCTGGTCATCAACACGTCGACGAGCATCTGCCGCTGATAGCGGTCGATACTGATCGACTCAGCGGTGTACCGCGTCAGTTCCGTTGTCGACGGGTCGTCGCGACCGATAGCGAGCCAACTGACGTTGCTCGGTAAGCCAGCAAACAGGTCAACGAGGGCCGGTGCCTGGATGCTTTCCGGCTCGCTGATGTGGTCGACTGCAATGACGATGCCCGTGCGTTGCTCTCGTACCAGTTCGTGGAGTCGGGATTTGAGCGTCTCCGTTCCGATCCCGTGTTCCGGCACCGATTCGTCCACGAGCGAGTCCAGCACTGCATGGTAGAACGCGAACTCGCTTGCGGTCTCTCGGGCGTTCACGTAGACGAACGACGGCGAGGTCGGTGGCTGTGCGCGGGTCGTCGTGTGAATGATCGCCTGTTGTTCCGTCGGGAGCTGTTCTAAATTGGCGAAAAGCGCCGTGATAACTGCGGACTTCCCTGAACCACGGGGGCCGTACACGTACGCGTTCGGCGGAAGCTGCCCATCGAACACCGGATCGAGATGGTCGAGTAGGCGCTCGAGAACCGGACCGCGGTCAGCCGGCTCCTCTATGTGGACGACCGGTGAGATCGACTCGTAATCCTGAATGAGCCGTGGCTCACCGTTCCGGCGTTGTCGACGCTTGATTCTCGCTTCGATGTCCATGCTTGGAAATTAGATCGTGTGTATATTCGATTGGACCTGTAAATAAAAAGCCGTATGAGTTCTTACGGCAGGGGGATCGCTGCGGACGTCGTGAACACTCCAGCCAGTGCCAGAATGCCCAGGATGAGGGTCGTCGTGATGATCGAGGCGGCTGGCGGGTCAAAGTGCGTATCTGAGTGCGCGTAGAAGATGCGCTGGTAGACTTCACCGAACAGCGCACCCAGGATACCGAAGAATGCGCCCAGCCCGAGCGCGACTAGGACGCTCGCTCCATCCGTCATCGCCATACTAGCGACGAACGTTGCTGGGAGCGTCATGTGGTGTGTGACCGGGAATTTCTCCACGCCGAGGTTCAGGAACAGCAGACTCGCTGCTGAGATACCGAACGGGAGGAAGAGACTCCCGGTCTTCGCGAAGATGTACGCACCGAGGATGCCGGTGATGAGCCCGAGCATTGCGACGTGTGTCCACTTGTACTGGTGTGGCAGCCACGGCTCGACAGCCGGTCGCTCGGCAGCCATGGTTCCGCCGTCCGTTGCGACTTCTTCACCGTTGCTCGACCGCATCTTTCCGCTCTCGAACGGCGACATATCGAGCAGGCCACTTCCGCGGGCACGGCCGATAACCGGGTAGCCAAAGACCAGACGGGCGATCACAGCGGTCAGGATGACGCCTGCTGCAGGCGGGTCGATCGGAATCCCGAGTCCACCGGACGTCTGCCGGATTGCCATCCCCAGAATACCGAACACACCACCGACGGCGAGGACGTCCGGTCGGGTACCGAGGGCGTAGGCGATGTCCTTCGCCGGGTGGTAGTCACCGTCGTCCGGCTCGTACATTCCGTCGTACTTCGCGGCGTAAGCGGCTGCTGCCACACCGCCGGCGAAGGCGACGTGTGGCCCGAACACGGGACCGAAGGCCAGTGGGCCGACGATGCCGGCTCCGTACCCACCGGCGCCACCCGCGATGACGTCAGGCGAACCGCCGATGAACGACTCGGAGACAACGTTGCCGGCTTCTCCGATAAGCACCATGAAGCCGGTGAAACAGAACGCCGGGAGTGCACCGATTGAGGCCCCGAATGCCCCGCCTGCGAACGCCGCGATGGCGAGGACGAGCATATCGACCGCCGTGAGTCCGAATGCGATTGCCATCTGTTATTCCTCCTGAGCCCAGTCGCGGGCACGGTCGACGGCGTCGTCCCAGCGATCGTACATTTTGTCTGCCTTCTCGGCGTCCATCTCCGGCGAGAACTCCTTGTCGACCTGCCAGTTGTCGCGGAGTTCGTCGACGGTGTCCCAGTACCCGACGGCGAGGCCGGCCGCATAGGCCGACCCCAGCGCGGTGGTCTCGTCGACCTGCGGGCGGGCGATATCCGTCTGGATGATGTCCGACTGGAGCTGACAGAGGAAGTTGTTCTTGACTGCGCCGCCGTCGACTCGCAGCGTCGTCATCTCGACACCGGAGTCTTCCTCCATCGCTTCCGCGAGGTCGCGGGTCTGGTACGCGATGGATTCCAGAGTCGCACGCACGATGTGTTCCTTTCGCGTTCCGCGAGTCATACCGACAATCGTCCCGCGGGCGCGGCCGTCCCAGTGCGGAGCGCCGAGCCCCGTGAAGGCCGGCACCATGTAGACACCGTCGGTCGATTCGACCGAGCGGGCCAGTTCCGCCGTCTGGGCGGCGTTGTTGATGAGGTCGACGTCTTCGAGCCATTCGATAGCTGCGCCGGCGATGAAGATGGAGCCCTCCAGCGCGTACTGGACGGGCTCACCGGACATCTGGAAGCCAATCGTCGTCAGCAGGCCGTTGTCCGAGGCGACTGCCTCGGAACCAGTGTTCATCAGATAGAACGCGCCGGTACCGTAGGTGTTCTTCGCATCACCCTTGTCGAAGCAGGTCTGGCCGAACAGCGCGGCCTGCTGGTCGCCCAGCGCACCCGCGACGGGGACTTCCTCTCCGAGGAAGCCGTCCGCGTCGGTGTGTCCGTACAGGCTCTCGTCGGAGGACGGGCGGACTTCCGGAACCATGGACTTCGGAACGCCGAACTCTTCGAGGAGTTCCTCGTCCCACTCCATGTCGTGGATGTTGTACAGCATCGTCCGCGATGCGTTCGAGACGTCCGTGATGTGGTTGCCGGTGAGCTTGTAGATGAGCCACGCGTCGATGGTCCCCATCAGGAGTTCACCGTCTTCGGCTCGCTCGCGGAGGTCAGCGCCGCGCGAGCTCTGCATCTTGAGCGGCTCCGCGTTGTCGAGGATCCACTCGGTCTTGGTTGCCGAGAAGTAGGCGTCACATTCCAGCCCGGTCTTACCCCGGATCCACTCGACCTTGTCTTCCTCTTGGATCTCCTCGACGCGGTCGGTGGTTCGGCGGTCCTGCCAGACCAGCGCGTTGTGGACCGGCTTGCCGGTCTCTTTGTCCCAGACGATCGTCGTCTCACGCTGGTTCGTGATGCCGAGTGCCTCCAGCTGTTCGGCACCGACACCTGCATCCGCAAGCCCCTTGGTCACGACTTCCTGCGTGTTTTCCCAGATTTCGACGGGGTCGTGTTCGACCCAGCCGGGCTCCGGATAGATCTGTTCGTGCTTCTCGTAGGCGTTCGCAACGACCTGGCCGCTATGGTCGAACACCATGAAGCGAGTGCCAGTCGTTCCCTGGTCGATCGCGCCAACGTATGTGTCTGCCATTGTTGTGTTCTCCGTGGTGGAGGTAGCTTATTTATGAAAGCTACCACCTTGCCAGTAAACAACATAGTGAACCATTATAAAGATTACTAATGGTGATGTTTGGCTAGTAAAGAAAGGACGGGACGGCGCTACCGGTCGGAATCGTACCGCTCAAGCTGTTTCGTGACCTGTGTGTCGAGTCGGTCGAGCGCGGACGGGACCGAGTCGGGCCCGTCCATACTGTCGACCGCGTCTTCGATGATCGTTCGTACCGTATCGAACGGACCGATCTGTGCGCCCCGTGTCGCCGTGGTGTCGCGTGTGTCGACGAGCTGGTCGAACGCCGTTCTGTAGTGTGGGTTCTGTTCGAACCAGTCCGCCGACCGGAGCTGTGGGATCGCATCGGCGTGCACTGGGAAGTACCCGGTTTCCTGGTGCCACCGTCGCTGCTGGGCCGGTTCGGTGAGCCATGTGAGGAACTCGCCGACAGCGTCGTGCACGGCCTCGGAAACCGCATCACCGACCCAGAGGGACGCGCCGCCGACGAGTACGCCGGTCCGGTCGTCGAGGACGGGGAACCGGCCGGTTCCGACGTCGAAGTCAGCGCTGCTTTCGATGCTGTTCAGCGACGATGTCGAGCCGATCAGCATCGCAGCGTTCCCCTCGGCGAAGTGGGTCCGAGCGGCTCCTCTGGCTTCGATGCCGGGGTCGTGGTACAGTCCGTCCGCTTCGAGGCCTTTCCACCACTCGAATAAGTCGTGGGCGAACTCCCCGTCGAGATGGCTCTCCGTTGGCGACCCGGACCGACCGTTGTTCTGGTCCACGAGGAGCTGGTCAGCCTCGGCAAACCACTGTTCGACGAACCACGAGTAGTTCGCGAACGTGATACCTGTATCCACGCCTTTCCCGTCGACGAGCTGCTCGGCCGCGCTTCGCACGTCAGCGAGGGTTTCCGGCGGCGAATCGGGATCGAGCCCCGCCGCCCTGAACGCGTCGCGGTTGTACGCCATCACCGGGTTCGACGCGTTGAACGGGAGCGAGTGGAGCGTCCCGTCGAAGCGGTAGTAGTTCGTCACCGGGTCGAGCAGCGAGTCGATGTGGGTTGCGGGGAGGAGATCCTCGACTGGCGTAAAGTGTCCACTGTCGCGCGCACGCGTAGTGCCGATCTCGAAGATCTGTGCGATCGCGGGCGGATCGCCGTTTTCGGCGGCGTTCAGCGTTGCGTCGAGGGTCCCGCGGTAGCTCCCTTTCGACCGCAGTGTGAGACTAATACCCTCGGTCTGTGATTCGAACTCGCGGACGAGCTCTTCAAGCAGTAGCGCTTTCTCGCCGCCCATCGCGTGCCAGAACTCGACGACGGTTCCGTCCGTGTTCGCTGCCGCCGAACCGGTCGCAAGTTCGAAGGAATCCAGCGACGCGTCCAGTGATTCGGCCCGCTCGGTGAGCGTCGACACCCGCGTCGAGACCTCCGCGAGTTCCGTCGTCTGGTCCGCTGCGGCGTCGGCGGCGATAGCCGCCTCTTCGGCTGTCCGGGCGCTGATGTCCTCGACGTCGTCGACCATCGACACCACTTCCTGCGTGGAATCAGCCTGCGTATCCGTCGCATCGTCGATCTCCTGGACGCTCGAATCGACCTCTTCGACCATCGAGACGACGGAATCCAGTTCGTCGAGCGCGCTGGCGACTGACGAGCGGGTGTCTTCGACACTCTCCCGCGTATCGTACATCTCCGAAACCGTCGTGTCGGCCTGTTCGTGGACCTCCTGAATGGAGGCTGCGATCTCGTCGGTCGCCTCCTTCGTCTCGGTCGCGAGCGATTTGACCTCCTCTGCGACGACGGCGAACCCGTCGCCGGATTCGCCTGCTCGGGCCGCTTCGATGTTGGCGTTCAGCGCCAGCATGTTGGTCTGGTCCGCGACGTCCGTGATGAAACCCACAATCTCCTCGATGTCCGACAGCAGGTCGTTCAGTCGCTCGACCTTGTCGACGGTCGCTTCGGCGTTGTCGGTCAACCGGTCGAGCGTCGTCATCGCCGAGGACGCCGACTCCAGTGCGGATTCGCCTCGAACGCTGGCTTCGCTGGACGTGTCCGCGACCTCGTTTGCGGCGCTCGCTATCTCCTCGATCGTCGCCGAGAGGTTCCGCATCTCGTCGGAGATCGACTGTATCTCGTCGCGTTGCTCGTCCGACCCGGTCGAAATCTCTCCGACAGCGCCACTCACGTCCCGGCTGGCGGACTTGACCGACCCGAGACGGGTGTCGACCTGTTCCGTTGCGGCAGTCACCTGCTCGCTGAACGACGCCATCCGGTCGACAGTGTCGGTCCATTCCCGGAGCAGTTCACTGTATGCGTCGTACAGCGGCTCAGCTGCCTCAGCTGGTGGCTGCCCCGGTTTCGCAGTGAGGTCGCCGTCGGCGTTCGCCCTGGCAACAGAAGTGAGACGGGCGACAGCGGTTTCGAGCGCTTCACGTTCCGCCCGCTCCTGTTCGAGTTCCGCCGCCAGTTGCTCACATCGTGCTTCCAGCTCCGCCCGTTCAGGGTCGTTTTCGGTCTCTGTGTCCTTCTGGAGGGCTTCTGCTGACGGCGGTTCAGTCTCCGACTCGTTTCCATCCCGCCCCTCTGTGACGCCGCCGTCGGTGCGTTCCCCGTCAGGCGGGCCGTCTTCTGAATCAAGTGGGTTCCATTTACTCATTGTCGATCCCGTTGGCCGAACGGCCAACACGTTCTCGGGAATAGTCCACTATCAAAATATATAATAGTTACTGTCGAAACGGTAGGAGTGATAATTAATCCGTGAGCGCGGTTTCTATCCTGCAACGTCGTCTGTAGTACGTCAGTAATTGAAAATGTGGAGTTATCTCTCGAATTTGAGAGAATATGTTCAACCACTGCCCTGACCAATCAGTGAAAAATAATGTGGTGTGCGTTTCCGATTAACAGTGGGTGTCACCGGGATTCCTCATGATTACATAGAAAATTTACTGCCCAAGCACCAGCAACGGTAAAGTGAAGTGTATGCGCTCCAAACCCACGGAAAGATAGATGGGACCGACACCACACATCGCCGTCATCGGTGGCGGCTCGACTGGGGCGGGCATCGCGCGGGACCTCGCGATGCGCGGGCTCGACGTGACCCTGGTAGAACAGGGAAATCTGACCCACGGGACCACCGGTCGGATGCACGGGCTGCTCCACAGCGGCGGGCGATACGCCGTTTCGGACCAGGCCAGTGCGACCGAGTGTATCGAGGAGAACCGCGTTCTCCGGGATATCGCCAGTCACTGCGTCGAAATGACTGGCGGCCTCTTCGTCAAGCGGCCGGAGGACTCCGAAGAGTACTTCCAGAAGAAACTGAGCGGCTGTGAGGAGTGCGGGATTCCCGCGGAAGTCGTCTCCGGCGAGGAGGCTCGGGCGATGGAACCCCACCTGGCGAAAGACATCGACAAGGCAATCAGCGTCCCCGACGGGGCCATCGACCCGTTCCGACTCGTCGTCGCGAACGCCGCGAGCGCACAGGAACACGGCGCACGCATCGAGACACACTCCAAAGTGACTGACCTCCTCGTCGAGAGCGGGGAGGTCGTCGGTATCGAAGTCGAACACGACTCCGGCCCCGGGAAACGCGTCCACGGCACGGAGGGCGGAACCGAACAGATCCGCGCCGATTACGTCGTGAACGCAACCGGAGCCTGGGCCGGTCGCATCGGCGACATGGCCGGACTCGACATCGAAGTCCGCCCCTCCAAGGGCGTCATGACCATCATGAACATCCGCCAGGTCGACACCGTCATCAACCGCTGTCGGCCCAAGGGCGACGCCGACATCGTCGTGCCCCACGAGACGACCGCGATTCTGGGGACGACCGACGAGGAAGTCGAGGACCCCGAGGACTACCCCGAGGAGCAGTGGGAAGTCGACATGATGATCGACACCCTCTCGGAGCTGATTCCGATGCTCGACGAGGCGCGAACCATCCGCTCGTTCTGGGGCGTTCGCCCGCTGTACGAACCGCCGGACGTCGGCAGCGACGACCCGACAGACATCACGCGGGACTTCTTCCTGCTCGACCACGACGAGCGCGACGACCTGCCCGGCATGACCAGCATCGTCGGCGGGAAGTTCACCACCTACCGGATGATGGGCGAGCAGATCGCCGACCACGTCTGCGGGAAGTTCGGCATCGACGCCGACTGCCGGACCGCCGACGAACCGCTCCCCGGCAGCGAGGACTTCTCGGTGCTCCGGGACTACATGGACGAGTTCGGGCTTCGCTCGCCGATCGGCCGCCGGAGCGTCGAACGGCTCGGCTCCCGCGCCGACGAGGTACTCAAAACCGACGGGCCGAACCCGACGGTCTGTGAGTGCGAGGGCGTCACCCGCGCCGAGATTCAGGACGCTATCGAGGGGTCCGGCTCGGACCTCAACGCCGTCCGCATCCGCACCCGCGCGTCGATGGGGAACTGTCAGGGTGGCTTCTGCTCGCACCGGATGGCGAGCGAACTCCACTCGGAGTACGATGAGCCGGTCGTCCGCGAGGCCTGGGACGAGCTGCTACAGGAGCGCTGGAAGGGACAACGACACGCCCTCTGGGGCGAACAGCTCTCCCAGGCGGCACTGAACTACGCGCTGCACGCCACCACGCAGAACCGCGACCAGGACCCGGCTGACGGCGACCCGGTGGATTTCTCGGCGTTCGATTCGGGCCGCGGACAGACAGGCGGCAGCGTCGACAGCGCTGATGTCGCTGCCGACGGAGGGACAAATGGCTATTGAGTCGGAGGTACTCGTCATCGGCGGCGGCCTCGGCGGGCTGACCAGCGCGCTGGCGGCCGCCCGCGAGGGAGCTGACGTGCGACTGGTCTCCTACAAACAGAGCACGCTCCGGCAGGCGTCGGGCCTTGTCGACGTGCTCGGCTACACGCCCGACGGCGACGGCCCGTTGACCGACCCCTACGAGGCGATTCCGTCGTTGCCAGCGGAGCATCCGTACCGGAAAGTAGGCGTCGGGACGGTCCGGGACGCGATGGCGCTGTTCGACGACGCCGTCCCGACCTACGAGGGCGAACACACGGACACAAACGCGCTCCTGCCGACCCACGGCGGCAGCATCAAACCGACCGCACGCTACCCGGCTGGGGCCAGCGCCGGCCTCGCCAGTGACACCCGGGACACGCTGCTGGTCGGCATCGAGGAGATGGTCGACTTCGACGCCCCGCACGTCGCTGCCCATCTCGACGCGACGGGCGTCCCGTTTGACGTGCGCGGCGAGACGATCCGGTTCCCGGGCGACCTGCGCGCGGACGCGAAGGTCACGCGCTATGCCAAACTGCTCGATACCAACAGCGAGGTGGCAGTCCGCGGGCGAATGGTCCCAGCCCGCGAGGCGCTTGCCCAGCGCGTGAACCCGCTACTGGAGGACGAACAGCGGGTCGGCTTCCCGGCGATTCTCGGCGACGACAATCCCGGCGCTATCCGTGACTCGCTGAGCGACCACCTCGGCGTCGACGTGTTCGAGGTGCCGATGGGGCCGCCGTCGCTGCCCGGCCTCCGACTGGAGGACGCGCTGTTCTCGGCGCTGGACGAAGCCGGCGCGAGCATCGAAACCGGGAATCCGGTCGTCGACTTCGAGGGCGAAGACCGCATCGAGAAGGTATTCATCGAGAAGAACGGCGCGAAGATACCCAACAGCGCCGACCAGTACGTTCTCGCGACCGGTGGCTTCGTCGGCAAGGGCGTCGAGTCCGACCGCGAGGGCGTGTACGAGCCGGTGTTCGACTGCCACGTCCCCCACGCCGCGGACCGCTACGACTGGTTCGACGGCGAACTGTTCGGCGACCACGAGTTCGCCCGCTACGGCGTGGCGACTGACGACGACCTGCGACCCCTCGATGCGAGCGACGACAGCGAGTTCGAGAATCTGCGCGCTGCCGGCTCCGTGCTGGGCGGCTACGACTTCGCCGCCGAGAAATCCGGCAGCGGCGTCTCGATTGCCACAGGCTACGCGGCGGGCCAGCGCGCCGCACAGGAGGCACGATGAGTGACGCTGAAACCCCACCAGAGACAGAGTTTGACCCGGTAGCACCGAACACAGGCGAGGAGTTCGAACCAGTCGACGTCTTCCCCGACAGCGACGACTTCGACCTCCGACCCGGCGCGGACTCCTGTTACAAATGCTCGACGTGTGACACGAACTGCCCCGTCGCCGAGGTCGACGACGACTTCCCCGGCCCGAAGTTCCAGGGCCCCGAACAGTGGCGGCTCAAGCAGTCCGACGACGACCACGAGATCGACGACTCGGTGATGGACTGCTCGAACTGCATGCGCTGTGACAACGCCTGCCCGTCGGGCGTCCCGCTCAGCCAGATGCACAACACCGCCCGCGGGGAGTACGTCAGCGAGCAGATGGACAAGCTCTCCGTCGAGTACATCCGCAACCGCATCCTCGCGAACTACCGCACCTCCGCGTTCCTGGCGAGCAAGGTCCCCCGACTCGCGAACTTCGCCATGAACTTCGGGCCGGCCCGCTGGGTCATGGAGAAGACGATGGGTATCACCAGCGAGCGTGACTTCCCCGCCTTCGCAAAACAGACCTTCCGCGACTGGTGGGCCGACCGCGGCGGTCAGGTCCAGTCGCGGGAGAACGCGAGAGCCGCCCGCAAGCGCCGCGGACTCCCCGAGGACGCCGATAAGAAAGTTGCGTACTTCCACGGCTGTTACTCCAACTACAACACGCCGGAAGTCGGCAAGGCGACGGTCCGGGTGTTCGAGGAGTTCGGCTACGAGGTCGTCGCACCCGAGCAGAAGTGTTCCGGGACGCCGATGTTCGCAAACGGGATGCTCGACGACGCCCGCCGCCACGCCGAGACGAACGTCTCGTCGATGTCCGAACTCGTCGACGAAGGGTACCACGCAATCGCCTCCTGTACCTCCTGTTCGATGGCGCTCCGACAGGAGTACCCCGAGCTGTTCGACATCGACGGTATCGACAAAGTGGCGGAGAACACCTTCGAAGCCGTCGAGTACCTCCGCATCCACGAGGACCTCAAGGGCGAAGTGCAGGCGGCAGACGTTGACGGCGACCTCGCCGAGGAGTTCGCCTACCACGCCCCGTGTCACTCACGCAACCAGGGACTCGACCGCCAGGCCGTCGAACTGTTCCGCGACCTCGACGGCGTCGAAGTCGAAGACGTGGGCGACTCCTGTTCCGGCATTTCGGGGACCTACGGCTGGAAGGAAGAGAAGTACGAGAAGTCCATGGAGATCGGCGAGGAGATGTTCGAGCACATGGACCACGCTGAGGGCGAAACCGGCATGACCGAGTGTCCGACCTGCGCGATGCAGATGGAACACGGCAGCGGCTACGAGATCCGACATCCGCTCGAACTCCTCGAAGCCGCGCTGGTGGAGTAACTGAAAAAACTCGTTTTCTGCGGTCTTAGTCCTCGCCGCGGACGAACGTGACCGGACACGGCGCGTTCAGCATGACTTCCTGTGCGGTGGAGCCGAAGACGGCCTTCCCGGTCGGCGAGCGCTTGCGGCCGCCGACGACGACGAGGTCCGACTGCGTGGCCTCGGCGAGGCTGACGATCTGCTCGCCGTGGTTGCCCACGGCACCGCGTACCTGTGTCGACAGCCCGGCGTCGTCGAACCGCGAGACGAGTTCCCGGACGGTTGTGTGGCGGTCGGCGACCTCGTCGGGGTCGGCTTCGCCGGTCGACTCGAATTCGAGTCTGTCGACAACACCGTCGTACTGGTCGTCAGTGAATACGTGTGCGACGATGACCGTCGCGCCGGCCGGGCTCGCGATATCGAGCACGGCGTCGGCGAGTTCGTCGATTCGGTCGGCGTCGTTTGGTCCAACTGCAAGAAGAACAGTTTCGAGTGCCATACCGGCTACTCCGGGGGAAGACGCCTAAATCCTTCGATGGGTACTACTTTTGTAGTAAGTCGTTCGCACGATGCCGCACCCGGTGTCGCTCAGTGCCTCACCCGGTGTTTTTCATCCCGGCCGCGATACCTTGGACGGTCAGCCGCAGGGTCCGGCGCTCGGTGTCGGTCCGGTGGGACTGCTTGAGCAGGCGGACCTGCAACAGGTTCAGCGGGTCGACGTACGGGTTCCGGCGCTCGAGGTTCTCCTGCAGCCACTCACGCGAGAGCAGGCCGTCCTGCCCGGTGATTTCGAGCACCTTCTCCACGGTGTCTTCGTACTCCTCGACGATACGCGGGTAGATGCGCTCGCGGAGTTCGGGGTCGGCCAGGTCGGCGTACTCCTCGGCGATTTCGAGGTCAGTACGGGCGAGCGCCAGCGACGCATTGTCGAGCTTCGTCCGGAAGAACGGCCAGTTCTCGTACATCTCCTGTAGCGTTTCCATGTCGCCGCCGTTTTCGAGGTAGGCGTCCAGCCCGGTCGAGATGGAGTACCAGCCGGGGATGATACAGCGGGCCTGCGTCCAGGAGAACACCCACGGGATGGCCCGGAGGTCCTCGACGCTGCGGTCCTCGCTTCGGGAGGCCGGTCGCGAGCCCATGTTGAGGTTCTCGATAACAGTGATCGGCGTCGCCTGCTCGAAGAACTCGACGAATCCGTCCGTTTCGAGCAGGTCCTGATACTCGTTGCGGGCGGCGTCGGACGCCGTCTCCATCGCCTCCTCCCACTCGTCGGGGATCTCCTCGACGGGTTCCTCGATTGCGTTTTTCCGCGCCCGGATCTGGGCGTTGAGCATCTGTTCGAGATTGCGCTCGGCGATGTCGTGGTTGGCGTACTTCTCGGCGATGGCCTCGCCCTGCTCGGTGAACTTTATCTGGCCGGTCACCGTCTCGTTTGGCAGGGCCAACATGGCGTCGTTCATCGGGCCGCCGCCGCGGGAGATGGAGCCGCCGCGGCCGTGGAACAGGCGCATCTCCACGTCGTAGTCGTCGGTGATGTCCGCCAGCCGCTTCTGGTTGTTGTACAGCGACCAGTTGGCGGCGAGGAAGCCGTTCTCCTTGTTCGAGTCGGAGTACCCCAGCATGATCTCCTGGATGTTGTCCCGGGCCTCAAGGGCCTGAGAGTAGGCCTCGTTCTCGAACAGCGTGCCCATGATGCGGCGGGCTCCGGAAAGGGCGTACTCCGATTCCAGCAGCGGAACCACGTCGAACCCGCAGTAGCCGGGCAGGTCGACGATGTCGACCTGGTCGGCGAGGAACAGCACTTCTAGCGCGTGACTTGGTTCTTCACACCACGAAATAGCGTAGGTGTCGATGGCGTCGATACCGAACTCGTTTTGCCAGTCGGCGGCCGCGCGGAAGCGGTCGAGGACGCGGGTGGCGTCCTCCGAGAGCCCCTCGGTGTCTTCCATGTCGATGACGGGGTTGTCCTGGAGGATAGCCTCGGTCAGGAACTCGACACGCTCGTCCTCGTCCATGCCGGCGTAGTCGATGCCCTCGCGCTCGACGGATTCGGCGATGGCATCGGTGTGCATCTTCCGGTGGTCGCGCAGGTCGAGGCTGGCGAGGTTGAAACCGAACGTCTCGACCTTGCGGATCAGCGGGTCGACGTGGGCCTCGGCGATGACCTCGGCGTCGTTTTCACGGAGGCTGTCGGCGATGACGCGGAGGTCGGTCAGCAGTTCCTCGTCGTTCTCGTAGCCGCCCTGGCGAACGTCGCTGACCCGGATGACGGATTCGCGCATCAGCCGGAGCTTCTGGCGGTAGGGCTCGTCCGGATACCGTTCCTCGGCCTCCGTGGCGATGCCGGGGAGCCTGGACTTGTGACGGTCCAGTCGCTCGTTGAACAGCGCGTCGGTCGCGATGTTCGAGGCGTCCTGGCTCAGCACGCCGGAGAGTTCCTTGAGCTTGTTGCGGTACAGCGGCAGCACGGTGTCGCGCTGGCGCTCCAGCGTCTCCTCGGTCACCTCGGTGGTGACGAACGGATTGCCGTCGCGGTCGGACCCGGCCCACGAGCGGAACTCGTAGAGGGTGTCGATGTCGATGTCCTCGTCGTACACGTCTTCGAGGGTGTGTTCGAGTTCGTCGTACACCTCGTCGATAACGTCGAACAGGACGTTTTCGAGGTACCACTGGACGTTCAGCGCCTCGTCGGTAACCTCCGGGCGGCGGTCCCGGACCTGCGGGGTCTGCCAGAGACTCGTCACTTCGGCGTCGAGGTTCCGCTCGATACGCTTCTGTTCGCGTTCGGTGAGTCGCCGCTCGTCGAGTCGTTCGATGTCACGGGCAACCGACCGGAGCTTCGCCTTCACCGTCTTCCGGCGGGCTTCGGTGGGGTGGGCCGTGAACGTCGGCTGGATGAGAACGTCTTCGAGCACCTGCTCGAACTCCTCCGGGTCCGCGCCGCGTTCGGCCAGGTCCCGGACGGCTTCCTCGACGCTGTCGGCCAGTACACCCTCCTGGCTCCCCTCTCGGATTTCGCGGACCCGTTCGCGCTCCTCGGCGAGATTGATAAGTTCGAAATAGGTCGTAAACGCGCGTGCGACGATATCCTGGGTCTCCGGGTTCAGTCGGTTCAGTGCCCGGTGGACTTCGTCCCGCGTCTCGGCGTCACCGCGCCGGTAGTCGATACACGACGTTCGAATGGTTTCCACCGTTTCGAACGCCTCGGTCGAGGTTTGTGCTTCCAGCACTTCGCCCAGGAGCGCACCCAACTCCCGTACGTCCTGGTTTATCTCTCTGGCGTGCAAAGTCATACCACTTCCTCCAGAACCGAGCCCTAAAACACTATTGAAACGGTGTATCAGGGATAGACGTTCGTGAAGAACTCGGTTTCGGGAAATAGTTATTATTAATCGTGGGGTTCTTTACCGTATCACACGAATCACACAGGATACAGTGGACTGCCAATGATAGATATCGCCCTGGACATGGAGCAGTACGACTGTCCCTTCATCGACACGACGGCAGACCACGACGTCGCCTTTGCAGCGGTACACTGGGATTTCGACCAGCGTGCGCGGGAGTTGGAGACGCGGATGGTTGTCGAAGCCGAGGACGCGGGGATACTCGATACGGGGCTAGACAGTCTGCAAGCCCACGAGAACATGAACGACTGTGCGCTGTTGCGCCGCGAGGACAACGCCGCCCACATCCGGACGACTATCGAGGAAACGGCGGCGATGCAGACCATCCGGGACAACGGCGGCTACATCACCGGTCCGTTCCACATTGAGGCGGGCAGCGAAACCTGGCACGTCGGCTTCGACCGCGGCCGCGACGCCGACACGACGCTCTCAGAGCTTGACCGTGACAACGAGTACGACGTGGTCGAGCGCACGTCGACGACGCTCCCACAGCTTCAGGACCTTGTCCAGAACGCCGGCGCGGCGATGACGCTCGTGGACGGCTGTCGGGACCTCTCGGACACCGAACGCGAGACGCTGGAAACCGCCGTCTCCGAAGGCTACTTCGAGTCACCCCGGGACGCGACACTGGGGTCGCTGGCCGAGGACTTCGGCGTGTCCAAACCCGCCGTCTCGAAGAACCTCCGGCGCGGCGAGCGCAAGATGATCGAACGCGTCGTCGAAGCGCTTGATGACATCGAGGACTGAGTTCGGTGTTCCCGCCGGCCTGTTCGCTACTCTGTCCAGAATGACAGCTGGGTGCAATTGTCACAACGGCCGTACCTAGCTCCCACTGTAGGCCTTAGCGTTGTTTTACTGCATAACTGACACTCGTGAGAGCGACATCGATACAAGACAACACCGATTGCGTGGGCTGAGATATGAATCAGCAAATGCCGGTCAAACGAATCCTGAACTGTCCGCATATCTGTGTTGCTGGGTGGTGACCGCTGGTTCCACCCAGACGGATAGAGTAAGGGTTACTTCCATGCATGATTCCGAGATTGTGACCTGCTTAAATCATATTCCCACGGCCGGACTCGATACGAGTGGTTAGGAGGGGACCGGTCAGACAAATATTTCGACCAAAGATATTTTTATACAAAAGCAAAGACAACATAATCATGACTGCTGAAGAAGACGAATCATCGTCTAGAAGAGCCATACCGGCTCTTGAGATGCTTTTCAAAACGGTATTCGGGTTGTTCTTACGAATCATATTCGTACCGTTCCGTCGGCTCGCAAGACGGTTGCTTGCTGGAGTTATCCTGTTACCAGTTGCCGTATTCCTCGGCGTGTTCATTTTTGCGGGGTTTGCGGGAGGAATGGAACTGTTTGACTTCCTCGGTGTGAACCGTCAGATTGGGTTTCTGATTTCAATCACCGTCGGAATGACCTTGCCGTGGGTGGTCATCCTCGGTATCCTGCATCGATACACTGACCACGAAATTCTCTAACTACCCGCAGTGCGACTGGGACAGCGAATAGCGGCGTATTTTCGTCCGAACTCTGGTCGGGTTGATAAACAGTTCTCTGATGGACCTTTGTCGCAGATATCTACTCTATTTCGTCGGACACACAGTTCGCTGTGGCCCTTGGACTGGTCCTCTCTATCATTCCGGCGTTACTAACGTGGGTGACCGCTGAAATATATCGATTGACAGTTACTGAAGCAGTTACGTAGCAGATAGTCAAATCGGTGTGATCGCATAATTCGCCAAGGAAAGAACGGTACAGACCGTTTACGGCCAGTTTTGTGACAGTCCCGGTACGGACGAGAATTGCGGTCTGTCTCGCCGCGTTAACATGTTAACTCAGCACACTATGTAGTCGGCGAATCTACGATAATCTGTTATGCAGAACACGGCTACACGGAGGCGCGTTCTCGGCGCGCTCGGTGCCGGTGTTGTCGGGCTCAGCGGCTGTGTCAGTGACGACTCATCCATGACTGAACAGGACGATTCGGACGGCGGCACGACGGACAGTGGCACGAACGGCGAATCGGGCGGCAGTGGCTCGACGCAGACAGTCAGTATCGGCCTCCTTCAGCCCCGCTCGGGCGACCTGAAGTACTACGGCGACCAGTCGCTGTGGGGGTTCCTCTCCGGGCTGGCGTACAAGGGTGATACCGATCCGCCGACAGACCCCGGCAGCGGCGAGGTTACGATCACCGCCGGTGACACAGAGTATCGCCTGCTCATACGGGACACCGAGTTCTCGGCGGACACGGCCCAGACGGCGGCGACGAACCTCGTCGAGAACGAGAGCGTGGACATGCTCGCCGGCTGTGCGTCCTCAGCAGTCGCCAGCCGCGTCGTCACGACGGTCGTCAATCAGGCGCAGGTCCCCATCATGCTCGGTCCGGCGGCGTCGGCCGACATCACGTCCAACTCCGAGACCTGTAGCGACCTCGTCTACCGAGCGAGCGAGAACACCGCGATGGACGCCCGCTCGGGCGGGAAGTACGTCGCCAGAGAGACGGACGTATCGAGCGTCTATCTGTTCGGCGCGGACTACAGTTTCGGCCGCGCGGTCGTCAACAACTACCGGGACGTACTGGAAGCCGAAGGCGTCGAGATCGTCGGCGAGCGATTCGTCGAACAGGGATACGCCGAGTGGGATGGGCTGCTGGACAATGCGGAGGAGGCCGGGGCCGAGGGCGTCGTCGGCGGGTTCACCGTCGCGACGCTCCCGGCGATGTTCAACGCCTTCCTCTCGGGCGATTACTCCTATCGGGTGTTCGGGGGGTTCGCCACCCGAATCACCAACAACGTCGTCGGCGGGACGATGCAGAGCGTGCTCGGCGAACCGCTGACCGAGGAGAAAATCAGGGACTCACAGCTCGGGCCGTTCACGACGCGCTACCACTGGAACCAGTACGACAACCCGATCAACGACGCGTTCGTCGAGAGCTACACCAACGCCTATGGCGTCGTCCCGGACCTCTTCACCGCGGGGACGTTCACGGGCGCGTCGGCGATTCACCAGGCCATCCAGGAGAGTGGGTCGACCGACGGGGCCGACATCGCCGATGCTCTGAAAGGAATGACCGTCACCGACACGCCGAAAGGCGAGAACGGCTACACCTTCCAGGAGTACAACAACCAGGCGCGGTCGGCGATGACCGTCGCGAACCCGATCCCGACGACCGACGAGTGGGCCGACAACTGGGGCGCGGCCATCATGCCCGGCGAACCGCTCGCCCGCATCAGCGCCGACGAGACGACCATCCCACAGGACAGCGACCAGATGGGCTGTTCTCTGTAGGCATGCTCAGAACACAGAGACTGACAAAGGAGTTCGGGGGACTCACCGCCGTCGACAGCGTCGACTTCGAGCTTGAAAACGAACTCTGCTCGCTCATCGGCCCGAACGGGGCCGGCAAGACGACGTTCTTCAATCTGCTGACCGGGAGCCTCTCGCCCACCGAGGGCACAGTCGAACTCCAGCGCAACGGGACCTGGCAGGATATCACCGACGCCTCCCCCCACGAGACGGCCAGCAAGGGTATCCACCGGTCTTACCAGGTGACGAACGTCTTCCCCAACAGCACGGTCTTGGAGAACGTCCGGGTCGCCGAGCAGGCCCACAGCGACGACGCCACGACGTTCTGGCGCAACGTCGACCACTATGAGGAGTTCACCGAGCGCGCGTGGGACATCCTCGACCGGGTGGGGCTCTCCCATCGGGCCGACGACCTCGCGAGCACGCTGAGCCACGGCGCAAAGCGCAAGCTCGAAGTCGCTATCGCGCTGGCCGGCGACCCGGCGGTCCTCCTGCTGGACGAGCCAAACGCCGGCGTCTCCTCGGAGAGCGTCGACGAAATCCGGGGCCTCATCGAAGCGGTGGCGGAGGACTACCCGGTGCTGCTGGTCGAGCACAACATGGACATCGTGATGGGTGTCTCCGACCGCGTGGTCGTCCTGCATCAGGGCGCAGTCATCGCTGACGGGCCGCCGGCCGACGTACGAGCGAATCCCGACGTGCAGTCGGCGTATCTCGGCGGCTACGAACCGGGAAGCCTGGACGACGATACGACAGCTTCCGGCTCCGACCCGGACTCGGAGGAGGGGACGGCGTGAGTCTGCTCGAACTCGGCGGCGTCCACACCTACTACGGCGACAGCCACATCCTCGAAGGGGTCGACCTCGCCGTCGAAGAGGGGGAGGTGGTCGCGCTCGCCGGCCGCAACGGCGTCGGCAAGACGACGACGCTCCGAACGATTCTACAACTGACGCCGCCCCGCGAGGGGTCGATCACATTCCGCGACGAGTCGCTGGTCGGCCTGGAGACCCACGAGGTCGCCGCTCGGGGACTGGGCTGGATTCCCGAGGACCGCCGGATATTCGGCCAGCTCACCGTCGAGGAGAACCTCCGGGCGGCGATACCGAACCCGGATGACGTGAGCGATGGCCTCCGCCTGGCCTTCGATTCGTTCCCAATCCTCGAAGAGCGGCGGGGGCAGGAGGGAGGCACGCTGTCGGGCGGCCAACAGCAGATGCTCGCCATCGCCCGCGGGCTGGTCGGCGACAACGACCTGCTACTGGTCGACGAACCGAGCGAGGGCCTGGCCCCACAGATCGTCGCCGACGTGGCCGAGGCGCTGGCGACCGCCAGCGAGGACGTGACGATGCTGCTGGTCGAGCAGAACCTCCCGCTGGCGCTCGATTTGGCCGACCGGTTTTACATCCTCGACAAGGGCCGCGTCGTCGACGGCGGCGACACGGCGGCGGTGACGGCCGACGACGAACGGTTCAGGAGGTATCTGTCGGCATGATACTCGAAGCGCTCGCGGAGTTTCTGACGCTGAGCGAACTTGGCGGCGTCATCGTCAACGGGCTCGCCAAGTCGGCGCTGTACGTGATGATCGCGAGCGGCCTCACGCTCATATTCGGCCTGATGGGCGTGCTGAACTTCGCCCACGGGTCGCTGACGATGGTCGGGGCGTACCTCGGCGGCCTCCTGATGGTCGTCACGGTCACCGGCGGGACAGCGCCGCTGACCCGCCTCGGCCTGTTCTTCGTCGCCATTGTCGTCGTGTTCGCCCTGCTGACGGTGCTTGGCGGGGCCATCGAGACGACCATCATCAGACCGCTGTACGACCGGCCGCCGATATACCAGATCCTGCTGACGTTCGGGCTGACGCTCGTCATCGAGGAGGTCGTCCGCATCGTGCTGGGTATCTACGACCTCCAGCCCCTGTCGGACTGGCAGGCCGCGCTGGCGACCAAGCCCCAGTTCCTGCGGGAACCGGTCGCGCTCGGCCCCGTCAGCGCCGGGTGGATGTCGCTGTTCCAGATACTGCTCGGAACTATCACGGTGGTCGGCATCTGGGCGTTCCTCACGAAGACCCGCTACGGCCTGTACATCCGGGCCGGCAGCGAGGACACCGAGATGGCATCGGCGCTCGGCATCGACGTTCGGCAGGTGTTCACCGTGGTGTTCGCGCTGGGTATCGGCCTGGCCGGCGCGGCCGGAACACTGTTGATGTGGGACCCGACGTGGGGCGCGAGCGTGCCGCTGGCGGCCGAGACGCTACTGCCGGCGTTCATCGTCGTCATCGTCGGCGGCCTCGGGACGTTCCGGGGCACCGTCGTCGCCGCCCTTGTGGTGGGCATGGCCGACGCGGTGACGACGTGGTGGTTCCAGAACGCGATTCAGTTCACGGGCCTACCGGAACTGGTGCTGTTCCTCGTGCTCGTGGTGACGCTCATCGTCCGCCCGCAAGGACTGTTCGGCGTCGAGGAGGTGGGGGGCCATTAGCGCCGAACCCGAGGCCGACGCCGAGGCGGCGTCCGAGCCACAGGCCCCCACGACTGTTGAGACGGGCTGGCCCCGCGAGTACCTGCGGGACCACACCGCTCACATCCTCGTTATCGCCCTGCTGGCGCTGTACCCGCCGGTGTATCACACGCTGTTGAACTCGCCGGTCAGCGCCGAGACGCAGATGCTCCTGCCGACCGTGGAGACGATGGTCGGCGTCCTCTATTTCGGCCTGTTCGCCATCTCCTTTGACTTCATCAGCGGCTACACCGGTTACCTCTCCTTCGGTCACGCGGTGTTCTACGGGACCGGCGCGTACACGGTCATCCTCATCGCCAACGGGAAGGTCCCGCTCCTGGGTCCTGGGACGCCGTTCATGCTGTCACTGCTGGTCGGCGGTCTCATCGCTATCGCCCTGGCGATGCTGGTCGGGCTGGTGTCGTTCCGGCTGTCGGGCGTGTACTTCGCGATGATTACGCTCGGCTTCGCGCAGGTGTTCTACGTGTTCGTCCGCGGCTGGGACTACGTGGCGACCAATCCCCGGGACGGCCCCGCGGTCGGGCCAAGCCACGCCGAGGGGTTCCAGATCGGAGTCCCCGGCATCGACCAGCTATCGCTGTCTATCGGCGTGCTCACCGGCGACGAGGTGGCCCTGCTGGGGTCGACGCTGTCCGGGACAGAGGTGTCCTACTACATGATCGGGCTGGTCGTCCTCGCGTGTTACTTCGCCATGCAGCGCGTCATCCACTCCCCCTTCGGCCGGGTGATGATCGCCATCCGGGAGAACGAGGAGCGCGCCGTCGCAATCGGCTACAACACCTACTGCTACAAGCTCGGGGCCTTCGCCATCAGCGGCTTCTTCGCCGCCGTCGCCGGCGGACTGTTCGCCGGCTTCAAGCGCTCGGCCAGCCCGGAGAACTCCTTTTACTTCCTGGTGACCGGTGACGCCCTGCTGGCGAGCATCATCGGCGGCTTCGGGACGCTTGCCGGCTCGCTGTACGGCCACCTGTTCGACGAGACGGTTCGGGAGTTCCTCTCGAAGGCCGGGCAGGGCGGCGGTCTGTTGCCGTACCTCCGCGCGCTGCTGGGCCAGGAAACGCTGGACGCGACGCTGGTCGGCGAGACGACTATCGGCGGCCTCATCGACCTGCTGTTGAACGGCCACGCGAGCCTCTACGTCGGTATCGTGTTCGTGCTGTTCGTCCTCTACGTCCCTGACGGCCTGCTGGGGACGCTGCGGGCGCGTCTCGGCGGGACGTTCGCCGAGGCGCTGCCGGCGAGGCTCTGGGGTGATTCGGAATGACGAAACCAGTGAAAACGACCGTCGAACCGCCAGACCGTACGACAACTTGGGCGTGGGGCGGCCGCTTCCGACCCGGCTACTCCACGGCGGTGCATCGCCAGCGAAACGACACGCAGTGTGACAACCCGAAGGGGGAGCCAGTAGAGCAATGAGCGCGGAACCGGACCACTTGAAGGATATCCAACCAGAACCAGCCAGTATGCAATACGCGACCAACGACGGGGTCTCGCTCGCCTACGAGCGCGAGGGGCCGTCAGACGCCGAGACTGTGGTCTTCGTCGAAGGCATCGGCTACGGCCGCTGGATGTGGCTGTGGCAACAGGAGGCACTCGTCGACGAGTACCAGACAATCGTATGGGACAACCGCGGCACCGGCGATTCGGACGAACCCGAGGGACCGTACACGATGCGCCAGATGGCGAGTGACCTGGAGGCCGTACTCGACGACGCCGACATCAAGCAGGCCCACATCGTCGGGGCCAGCATGGGCGGGATGATCGCCCAGCAGTACGCGCTGGAGTACGACCGGGCGCAGTCGCTGACGCTCATGTGTACCTCGCCGGGCGGGCCGGAAGCCAAGGCGGTCCCCGAGGAGACCCAGCAGCGGATGTTCAACGTACCCGAGGACCTCGACGAGCGCGAACTCCGGCGGTACAAAATGCAGCCCGCGCTTTCGGATCGGTTCATGGGCACCCACGAAGACCTCATCGAGCGCATCATCGACTGGCGCATCGACAGCGACGCCAGCGACCAGGCCCTCGAATGGCAAGGCGCGGCCGTGCAGGCCCACGACGTGTCGGACCGCCTTGGAGAGATCACGGCCCCGGCACTTGTCATCCACGGGACCGCTGACGAGGTCGTCCCCTACGAGAACGGGAAACTGCTGGCGCGGGGCTTGCCAAACGCCGACTTCGTCACTGTCCACGGCGGTCCGCACCTGTTGTTCATCGAGGAGTACGACCGCGTCAACACACAGATACGGGAGTTCATCGACGATGTCTGAGGGGCTGGCACAGGAGTGGGTCGGTGCCTGGAGCGAGCGCCGGGCCGCGCTCACGCCGGACCGCGAGGGATTGGTGGATGCGACCACCGGCGAACGATTCACGTACGCCGAATTGGACCGGCGAGCGAACCGGACTGCTCGGCTGCTCCGGCAGTACGGCGTCGGCGCGGACGGAGACGACGCCCGCACTGCGACGGACGCCACGGCGGCAGCCGGCACCGTCGCCGTCGTCTCGCGGAACCGCCCTGCCGTCGTCGACTTATTCTTCGCCACCGGCAAGACCGGGAGCCGACTGGCCCCGCTGTCCCACCGGCTTGCGTCCCCGGAACTCGCCGACCTCCTCGACCGCGTGGACCCCGAACTCCTCGTCGTCGAGGCCTCCTTCGCAGGAACTGTCTCGGCCGCCCTGGAGACAGCCGACGCGACGAGCCCCCAACTCATCCATCTCGAAACCGAAACGACGGAGTCGTCCGCTTTCGCCACTCTCGACAGCACGCCCTACGCTTCGGCCCTCCCCGTGGACGACTCATCCGTCGAAACGGCGACACCGACTCCCGGCGACACGCACCTCCTCCTGCACACCGGCGGGTCGACGGGGACGCCCAAGGAGACGGAAATCACGCATCGCGGCATCGTCTGGAACTCCCTGAACACGATTACGGCCTGGGGGCTGCGCGAGGACGACGTGACGCCGATGGTGTTCCCGATGTTCCACACCGGGGGCTGGAACGTCCTCACCGTCCCGCTGTGGCACATGGGCGGAACGGTCGTCATCGCCCGCGAGTTCGACCCCGGCGACGTGCTGGAGACCATCGATACTGAGGGTGGGACCGTCCTCGTCGCCGTCCCCGCAGTGCTGCGAATGATGACGGACCACGACCGCTGGACGGAGACGGACCTCTCGACGCTGCGCTTTGCCAAGTCCGGCGGTGGCCCCTGCCGCAAGAGCGTGATGGAGGCGTGGTGGGACCGTGGCGTCGACCTCTCACAGGGGTACGGCCTCACCGAGTGCGGCCCGAACAACTTCGCGATGCCGGAGGGCTGGCCCCGAAAGAAGGCCGATTCCGTCGGCAAGCCGGCGATGCACGTCGACGCCAGAGTCGTCGAACCCGACGACGGTGACAACGGCGATGGTCCCTCCGACGTGCGAAAGACGGTCGACCCCGGCACCGTCGGCGAACTCCAGTTGCGCTCGCCCCACGCCGCGACGGGCTACCTCGACAACCCCGAGGCCACCGCCGAGACGTTCGGCGACGGCTGGGTGTCGACCGGCGACCTCGCCCGCGCCGACGCGGACGGCTACTACTACATCGAGGGTCGCACCAAGCATATGTTCGTCAGCGGCGGCGAGAACGTCTACCCCGCGGAGGTCGAGGACGCTATCGCCGACCATCCGTCGGTCGGTGAAGTCGTCGTGATTCCGGTCCCCGACGGCAAGTGGGGACAGGTCGGGAAGGCCGTCATCGAACCTGCGACCGATAGCACGGCGGGCGGGGCCGGCGACCGGCCGCTGACACTCGACGGCCTCCGGACGTTCCTTGACGACCGACTGGCCCGGTACAAACACCCCCGCGAGATTGCGTTCGTCGAGGCGATGCCGACCAGCGGCCCGGACAAGATCGACCGGGGTGCAATCTCGGACCGATTCGGGGCGTAATCCATCAATGCAGGCGTATCTTCAAGAGGGGTGATGCAGTTCCATTTACACAAGATGGCTGACACATATGCGCCGGCGGATTCGATACATGTGTTGCAGGTGGACGACACCCCGCTACTCGACGAGACTGTCGAGTTCCCGGCTGGACGGGACCCGGACTCGCTTACCCTGACTACGACTGACCGGGCTGACAGTGCGCTCGAACACCTCGAAGACAACGCTATCGATGGCATCGTTGCCGCGGACGACCTCTCGGACCGGTCCGGCCGTGCGTTCGTCGACGCGGTCCGCGAGCGGGATAGCAATCTCCCGGTACTGTTGCTGATCGAGTCGGAATCCGTCGCCAGTAACGCGGTCTCGAACGGCGTCACCGACGT
This sequence comes from Haloarcula amylolytica JCM 13557, assembly GCF_000336615.1. Taxonomy (GTDB): domain Archaea; phylum Halobacteriota; class Halobacteria; order Halobacteriales; family Haloarculaceae; genus Haloarcula; species Haloarcula amylolytica. The sequence goes on along the minus strand of NZ_AOLW01000015.1, from coordinate 547,275 downwards.
TTTCAGCAGAGACACGGCTGTCGAGCGTGGCGACCTCCTCGCCAATCGAATTCGGTTGCTCGTCGAACACCATCAGTCGACAGAAATCGCTAGCCGGACCAGACGGCAACTCACAGAACTGGCGGAACAGTCGAACGAACTGCTGTGGGTGTTCTCCGGGGACTGGACCGAGATACAGTTCGTCAATTCGGCATACGAAACGCTTTACGGCCGCTCCGTGGAGTCCCTGCAGGCTGACCCCGCAGAGTTCATGACAGCGATTCACCACACGGATCAGGAGAGAGTCATGCAGGCGATGCAACGCGTGTCAGCTGGCGAATCCGTCGACCTCGAATTCCGTATTACCAAACCGGATGGCGAACAGCGCTGGGTGCGGGCCGAGGCGCAACCGATTGTCGACGATGGCACAGTCATCAGAATCGTCGGTGCCTCGCGCGACATCACTGAGCGGAAGCGACGCGAGTCCGAACGCGTCACGGAACTGGATAGCCCCGACGCGCCAGTCGATGCAGTGCCGGATCTGTTCTATGAACTCGACGAGAACGGCGATCTGGCTCGCTGGAATGATGCACTGGCGGCAGCCACCGGACACGAAGACGCTGATCTCGCGTCGATGGCTCTGACAGCCCTCTTCGCCCCGTCCGACCGCGAGACGGTTCGCCAAGGCATTGAGACGGCGTTCGAGACCGGTGAGGCGTCGTTCAAAGCCGACCTGCTGACCGCCGACGGAACGACAGTCCCGTACGAATTCACCGGCGGCCGGATAACGGCTGCTGACGGCTCGACGCTCGGCGTGGCCGGTATCGGACGGGAGATCTCTCCCCCCGACAGCCGTCAACAGGCCCTTGAACAACAAAACGAGCGCCTCGACGAGTTCGCCAGCGTCGTCAGTCACGACCTCCGGAACCCGCTTGACGTTGCCCGAGGCCAGCTAGAACTCGCACAGATAGAACACGACAGCGAGCATCTCGACGCAGTCGAGCGAGCCCACGACCGTATCGGCCAGCTCATCGAGGACCTCCTGTCGCTGGCCCGGAACGGCGAGGCCGCGCTCGACAGCGAGCCGGTGCCGCTCCAGACCGTCGTCGAGCAGTGCTGGCAAACCGTCGAGACCGGCGACGTGACGCTGGAGCTACGGACCTCGGCCGTGGTCCGCGCGGACCCGGGTCGGCTCCGACAACTGTTCGAGAATCTCATCCGCAACAGTGTGGAACATGGACAAACGCCACACACTGAGAAACAGGGAGACACCGGCGAGCAGCGTGTGACAACCTCGATATCACAGTCGCAGGGAGCGGCCACCGACCTGACGATAACTGTCGGCGAACTGGACGACGGCTTCTACGTCGCGGACGACGGCGTCGGGATTCCGGCCGACGAGCGCGAGAACGTGTTCGAGGGCGGCTACTCGCTGGCTTCGGGCCCCGGGTTCGGCCTCCGAATCGTCGATGAGATCGTCGACACCCACGGCTGGTCGATAACGGTTGCAGAAAGCGACGCCGGCGGTGCTCGCTTCGAGATCACCGGCGTCGAATTCGATGCGGCGTAACTGTGCCGCCGTGATATCGGGTGACCACCACGTCACCCGGTGCCGTCCCAGTCAACACCAACAGATGGGGGCTGAACTTACGCTTCGTCCTGTCTCTTATACACATCTCTGAGCGGGCTGGCAANGATGTGTATAAGAGACAGCCTCGATGACGGTCTCCTCGACCAGGTCCTCCCACCAGCCGAGTTCGTAGGAGTGGTACTCGACGGCCAGAGAGTTCGGGACAGACGCCCCGACGTGGGCGCTCGCCATCGTCGCAATCGGCGAGGAGACGTTGTGCATCGCGACCGGGATGTAGTACTGGTTCGCCACGTCGGCGACCTTGCGTGTCTCGCGCATGCCGCCGACCTTCGGCATGTCCGGCGCGATCATATCGACGGCCTGGTTCTCGATGAGCCGGCGCTCCTCGGTGACGCGGTAACGGTTCTCACCGACGGTGATCGGCGTGTTCGTGGACTTGGTGACCTCCTCCTGCACTTCGAGGTTCTCCGGCGGAACGGGGTCTTCGAGCCACCAGACGTCGTACTCCTCGATGGCTTCGGCGAGACGCTTGCCGGAGCTGCCCGAGAACGTCCAGTGACAGTCGAAGGCCACATCGGCCTCGTCTTTGACCTCCTCCGTGACTTTCTCGACAATCTCGGCCTTGTGTCGAATTTCGCCCGGACGGAGGTGGCGGTTCGCGCGGTCCTTTTCCAGGCCGCTTGGCACGTCGAGGTCGAACTTCAGCGCGTCGTAGCCCAGTTCGTCGACGACGCGGCGCGCCTCCTCGGCGCAGGCGTCGGCGTCGGCCTCCTCTTCGGTGTGACAGTCACAGTACACGCGCATCTCGTCGCGGTACTTGCCGCCCAGGAGCTGGTAGGCCGGCACTTCGAGGATCTTGCCCGCGAGGTCGTGCAGCGCGACCTCGATGCCAGCGATGGCGGTGACGGTGACACCCTCGACGCTCCCCTCGCCGCTCATCTTCTGGATGAGGTGCTCGTAAAGGCGGTCGATGTCGAGCGGGTTCTCGCCGACGACGAACGGCTTCATCCGCTCGATGAGTTCCGGGACGCCCGCGCCCCAGTATGCCTCGCCCGTGCCGACGATGCCCGCGTCGGTGTAGATTCGGACGAGCGTCCACGGGAAGTTCCCGTCGACCATCGTCGTCTGAACGTCTGTAATCTCCACGTCACGGCCGCCACCGCGCTTGGCGGTGACGCCCATCGTCTCCGCAGAGAGCTCCCGCATGGTGTACTCTGCGTTGGGGTCGTGCAGGTCAGCGTAGTCTACGTCGTTTGCCTTTCCCATACCCCTCGCTTGCTATCGGCGTTACAAAAGTGTAGAGGAAATCGGTCTCGCTCTGGCAGGACCGCACAAATCACAATTTGGCTGTCAGCCTTCGTCTGCTTCCGCCTTGGGTGCCTGCTTGACGCTTCCGTCAACCACTGTGGCAGCGCAACCCTTGCGGTCCATATGAAACCGCTGCTGTCAAGTCGTATTCCCTGCACAAAGTTTTGAAGTGGGACCGCCGAGAATGCCCACGTAGGAAAATTGGCGCACTGTACCGCACTGAACCGCTTAATAGCTCTTTTGGTGATGGTGTATTCATCATGAATCGGCCTCTAAGTCGAGTTCTAAGTTGTTGATGTAGGGGCGGCGGCGCTCCTCCAACCGCTGGCGCTTCGTTGCCTGGTCGTAGTGCTTTTCGATGACTTCGAGAGTGGCGTTCACCCGTTCTGAAACCACCTCGGCCGGTAAGCCACAGTCACGCTGCCAAGTGATGCTCCCCGTCCGAATCCGGTGGGGAGAGAGCGACGACGGACACTTACTTGCGCTGTGAATGTGGAGATACGAACAAGTCTCTCGCTCCTTCCCGTGGGGACACGGGCCATGCAGGCACGGCTGAGTAGCGAGATACGTCCACACCCGAGCAGTGTTCTCACTCGCGCGGCCCTGAGTCGTGGTGAACAACGGCTTGCGGCCATGATCGTCGTGGCTACTCTCCCGGTGATGCTCAATGTAGTAATCCAGCACCTCACAGACTGCCTCCGGTAGCCCAACCGCCCGCTCACCATCGCTATCGTTCTTCAACGGCGTCCCTTCTCGATGGTGGAAAGTCACGAACCGCTCGCCGCTGTGGTAGTCCCGTAGATCGAGGCTACGGGCTGCACCTACCCGGCATCCCGTAAACCAGAGAAGTTCGAGCAGAGCGTGCTTTACTGTCCCGTAGTGTGTAGGGTCTGACCGCATAGCTCGAAGCAGTTTCTTGGCTGCCTCCGGTTCCAGCATCTCGTCGTTGGACTCTTCTCCATCGGGTATCGTAGGGACGTGGACTTTTTCGGGTAAGTCCTCATCAACCACGTCGATGCGTGCCAGATACTCCAACCAGTTCTTGAGAGTCTGCATCTCGCCGTTCAGGGTGGCCGGCGAGACATCCGAGCCGCGACGGAAGGTCTCGTACTCATCGAGCTTCCAGCCAGTCAGCTCGCGCATGGCGGTGATATCGCGCTCTTCTGCCCACTCGACAAAGTGCTTCAGCCGATACCGAAACGATTTGATAGAGGCGTCGGCCGCGTCCGTCTGGCGGTGGGCAAGATAGCGATCTCTCGCCTCTCGCGGAGAGAGTGACGGCCTCTCAGTCATCAGCGACCACGGCCTCGCCAGCCCCGTCGACGTCGGCGGTTCCGGAAGTCATCTCCCGCGCTCGCCGCCGCCAATCCTCGTCCTCGATGCGCTGGGGCTTCATCCCGCTGCTGCCGGCTTCGCCGTACCGCTCCTTTCGGATTCTCTGGACAGCGTTCACGCGGTGAGGAGGCAACTTCAGTGTTTGTCCGTCCCACTGCTTGAGCCACAGCCAGCCGTTTTCGCGGACCTTCGCCGAAACGACATACACGTTCCCAGACCCGTCCACGTCAACGACGGCAGGCTTGTCGGCGTTGGTAAGGTTCTCCGGGTCCGGGTTGTCGGCAAGGCTCATGGCCCGTCCTCCGTGTCGCTGTCGCCACTCTCTTGGTCGCTCGAATCGTCATCAGAAACTGGGGCCTCAGAGCTACTGGACATAGTTTACGCGGCCCCCGTTTTCGACTCTTCAGTTCGTCGGTTTTCGTCTGTACACAGTTCGGTTTCTGGAACATCAAACGGAGAGTCGTGCGCCTGGCGAATGAGATGGCGAATATACTCGGCCCGACTCATTCCGTGTCGTTTCCTTTCCTCTTCGATGTCCGCGAGCATCGACGGCTCCATGCCCACGGTCACATTTGCATGTGGCATTGCATGAATCAATCGTTGCCCTTGTCAGATATAGTTTACGGCAGCAATATCAGGGGCCAATTGAATCAGATGAAGACAATCCGCCCTATTATGGACTATGGCATCAATGATTGATTCATGCGCTATTCGGGCGGCTGGATGGTACTAGCTGATGACCGGATTCTCGAATATATCCGAGAAGAAGGATCTGGTCGTCCAACCGAAATGCAAGAGAGTGGATACGTCCGCTACTCTAAGCAGTATATCAGTACTCGATGTAAGAAGCTCTCAGATCATGGACTGCTTGATGACCTTGGGAATGGTGTCTACGTCATCACGGAACGTGGAGAGCGATACTTAGACGGAGAAATTGACACCTCAGAGGACTCCCCCGACGAAGTTGAGTCGGTATTTGAAGGAGAGTCCAAATCCGGAGAAAGTCACGAGCAGGTTTAAAATATGAGCAGGCGAAAGTCGGCATTCTGGATGAAGCAGTTGGACGAACGGATTCTTGAACATCTTGACCGCGAGGGCTGGGCTACCCCCTCAATTATGGCCAAAACAAAGGGTTTCAGCGCCTCAGAGGGACATATTCGGGAGCGGTGTCTGATGCTACAGTACACCGGTTTCGTCGCGCCCATCACAAGCGATATGTACGAACTAACGACTGATGGGATACAGTATCTTAGAGGGCAGATCGACGCAAGGCATCGGCCAAAACCGACCGTGGAGCGGGTATTAAACGGATAGCTCGTTTTGACCAATGACCGAAGATAACGAGGAACTCAGTCAGTTAGCGGGTATTGAAAGGGGAATTGATGATCACGATGAGTTCCAAACACTTCTAAACCATAAAATTCAGATATTTGAATCGCTGGCGAACGACTCTCTGAAGATATTAAGTATACAGCTGTTCATAGTGCCAATCTCTTTAAGTATTATCTCTTTAATTGAGCAGGGTAACTTACCTTTTGTCGGCACCTCATCCGCATTATCGAAAGAGAATATTGCTCCACCGGAACTTAGTGGATTGATTATAGCTTTCTCGTTTGCCATAGTTGCGATAATTTCTGTTATTTCCTCGTACCACTACTGCAGATGGAGAGCTAATACGTTGCCAGCGTTATTACTCTACAGAAAGGGACTTGCAAAAAAACCGGCTCCAAAATTGACTCGTTTAGTTACATACCTGAGCAGTGAGGAAACGGCTAAAGAATTAGAATCCGTCCCAGAGGAACAGACTGCACAGGAGCAACTGTTATACGGCTATCCCGGAATGGGGTCAATTGAAGCATTCGTTAGGGGCGTTCTTTCCCTATCACTCTTAGTATCATTTGGCTCGCTAGCCTACCTGCTGACGGATATCTTGGATGCTGACTTCCCAGTATGGCTGCTAATATCTCTACTTGCTATAATAATCCTATCACTAACTCCCTATATGTACGCAGCTGGACACATATATGCTGTCTTGGAGGGGAGTGCAGGATTCATTTTTAGATTTATCAACCTTCTTCGTGAATTATTATACCGTCTGTTTCGGAGACAGGCTACGACGGTCTTCGCTTGGACACTTGATAATCCAATGAAATCGCTATTCGGGTCAACTGGTCTGTATCTATTCGGTATGGCATTATTCATGAGCGATATTTGGACGGAAAGCGCATTATTGGTCGCATTCTCATTATTTATTGGTATCTACGGAATCATACCATTGTCAATTAATCTAATAAAGTAAAAATAAGATATTGTGTGCTCCCAACCAGTAGAGTTTATCTACAGGTGCTTCGAGTTTCTGTGAGTCCCATTGTACCTGGATGTACCACCTCCGCGCTCTCGTCGCCGCCCTTGAGGAAGTCGACCTTGCCGCGCTCTCGACGAATCGCCTCCGGGCTGAACTCTCCAAGGTAGTGCTTCCTGAACGTATCCCAGTCCTCCCAGCCCCCGAAGGACATCACAACGGATGGGATCACGCCCTGCTCCAGTAGGTATGTGCCCCAAGTCCGGCGGAGATCGTGAACGTCGAGGTACTGCCAACCCCTGTCACCGGTTTCTTCCTCCAGTGCGTCAGCCGCACGCCGGACCCAGCGGTACACAGTTGACCCAGCCACGTCCAGCAGCGGCTCGTCGTCGTCCTGCTGGTACGCCAGCGTCTCCGCGATGGTGACAACTTCCTGCGGGACCGGCGGCTCTCGGTACTTGTTTCGCTTCGCGTAGCTCTCCCAGACTCGGATGTGATCGCCGGTCGGTCCGTCGACGAGGTCTTGCGGACACACCTCGATGATTTCCGAGCGCCGGAGTCCGACCCGACCGGCGAGCAGGAAGGCAAGCCGCTGGTGTGGTGTCTCAGCCTGCTCGATGAATCTCGTTAGTTCGTCGTCCGACAGCCACACCCGTTTCCCGTCGTCGTTGTCGTAGTCCTTCAGCCTCATGCACTCGTTCCCCAGTTCTATTGCAAAACATCTAGTTTTTTCGGTCAACTCGGGGGGCAACAGGGGTCAAATAGAGCGCAATTGCACCAGAATGAGGGATTCTCGGGCGTTGGTGACTCACAAGTGAAATCATATGGTGCCGACCGAAGTACCGTCAGATGTGACTGCTGGCTAATCCTCTACTCGTTCCTCGTCCAAATCCTTATTTGCGGCTTCTTGTTGTAGTTCCCACGCTCGTTTATCGAAATTATCTGCATCCGATTCCCTTTTTTGTGTTTTTTCTCCAGTCCTCGAAAACGGGGACTTGAGCCACGAGGGAGTCGTCAGCGTCCACATACTCGCTTCCAATGTATCCACTGTCTCGCTCGATAACTCATCACCTCGCTCCACTATTGAGACAGGTATGCGGACCCTATCGTTAGCACTCTTTCGCTCGTTCACATCCCGTACTTTCGCCATGTGTTGATGGTACTGTGTGACCAACTCAACCTCTCGGTTCGATAGTAGATTAATTTTCCCCAAGTTCGCGTCAATGATTGGAGTTTTCAGCGCATTTACCCCTAGTATTGATGCTTTGGCTGCTCCAACTGGTGTGTTCCGGATCTCTGTCGCTATGGCTTGGCGTAAACTGTCTGTTCGCCGTTTCTGGCGTATAATATACATCACTACGCCGGTAGCAACACCGCCGATAACACCAGATAGAATCGAGGTGAGCATACAATGCAGAGTGACTGATGGTACATCAATTCTAGCCTACTTTTTACAAGCACCTAATCTGAATACGTGTTGAAAATCATATATTTACTCCGACCCAGTAATTAAGCAATGAGCTATAATCGAACCTGAAGGAGAGTTGTCATGACGGGGATGTCCGATTATATATTGAACCGGACACAGTTCTACAGCCAAGTAAAATCGGGAGACTGAGTCGGCGTGATACAGCTTTCTCAGGACTGTAATGGCGTGGTTCGGTGTCCGATTTTCCGACTTTCAGTGCAGAACCGGACACGCTATCTCGGTCCTTCGTCGTCACAGTGCGCGTACGACCAGTTCCCCGAGATGGGTTACTGTCGCCCGGCCGCCGGCCTTCCACGCCGAATCTATCGGTGTGTGCCAGCCCAAGGCGTGCTGTAGCGAGTCGTCCGCCGCCACCAGGGCCAGCACGACGACCGCGACAGCGTGCCGCCGAGGCCACTCGCGCCACCCCGGACGGAACGGAGCGAGTAGCACCACTGCGTTAGCGGCCAGCGTCAGACTCGCGCCGATGACCGGATACCGGGGCCATATCATCCCAAAGCTCACCAGACCGCCCAGCACGCCGCACAGCGCCAGCCACGGCTCACGCCGGGGATAGTTGTCCCACACGATGAGGATGGGCACCAGCGCCGCCAGCGTGGCCGTCACGTAGTGATGCGGGAGTGCCGCCGAGCCGTCCGGCACAGTGTGATACGGGAAGCTCATTGCTGGCTCTTGTAGACGGCCAGCCCTATCGCTCCGAGACCGACCACCCACATCACCGTATCTGGCAAGCTGCCCCCGAGCGTCGTCGTCTCGCTCTGCTGGCTGCCGTCGCTCTGCTCGGTCGGCGGCGTAGCACTCGGGGACTGCTCCGGTTCCGGCTCCGGTTCGGGTTCCGGCTCTGGCTCGGGTTCCGGCTCCGGCTCAGTTGGCGGCGTCGCCTCCGGTTCGGGTTCCGGGGCAGGCCCCAGCACGGGGTCAGTTGGGGATGTGTAGCTGTTGCCGCTGCCGATACTGTCCGAGTCGACGCGCTGCCCGTCGATCAGCATGGCGGCCCCGTTGGGCACGTCCGCCTGAACGATGCTGCCGGTATATCTGTACGTGTCGGACTGCTCGTTGATGCTGCCGATCATCTGCTGTACGTCGGGCAGCCGCCTCACATCGTCCCCGCCGCCCATATCGCCGGCCCCGGTCGCTTCGCCAGTTACTCGAATGTCGTACTCGTCGCCGTGTCCGTCGGGGTCGCCGACGATCTTGATGATTCCCATGTCAGTTACCTCCGTTGTCTTGGCCGCTCTCCTGCTCGTCTGCGTTGCCTGTCGCCTCCTGCATCGCCGTTTCTTCGTCTTTGCCCGGCTCGGGTCTGTACGGGATTTTCGCCGCCATGAACCGGCCGAATCCTTCCAGCCGCTCAATTCCGTAGCGAGTCGGTACCGTCATCCCGCCGATAAACATGAGAAGGCCGTAAGCGACCATCTCAGCCGTTGGTGTCGGGATTTGAGATATTGCTGATTGCATTGTTAGATGTTGTGCGAGTGTTGGGGAGTGGGCGCTATTCTGATAGCGCCGTTCTGCCAATTGGTCTCGTACTCGAAATTGAATTCATAATAACCAGCCCACACGTCAGGCACCGACCCAGAAACGTACTCATATTGTCCCGTGTTCTCGGTCGTGAATGTCTCGGTATGAATTATTTTGCCGTCTTTACGGTCATACAGTCGGAATTCATGCTGGCCCGTCTTTCCTGTATCGCCACCGTAATGGTCTACTTCAATCTCGTATCCTGTCACAACGCTGAATACCTTGTTTGAGTAGCCGAGGTCTCTCCACACCTCATCAGTGGTGTTTTGCGTCCCGCTCGGCTTGCTGTGGTGCGCCGTCGAGTCGCCCGCGTGGCCGTTTAGCTCCGACTGCGTGGCCGTATTGAAGGCCAGCCGGTCCTGCCCGATACTGTCCGATGCGAGCGCGAGGTCGCCGTTGCCGTCGATGGTCAGATACGACGACAGTAGAAGGGCCAGCGTCCCCGAATTGAACGACAGGCCGCTACCCGGTGTGAAGTGGTCGCCCGGAGAGACGTTAGTGAGTTGGTCGTGGCTGACGTAGCCGGTCGTGTCCCACGTGGTGCCGTCGTAGACCTTCACCTCGCCGTTGCCGTCGGTCCCGCCGTCCGTGTCAAACCACAGTTCGCCATTCTCGGGGTCGGCCGGTTCGGCGCTCTGGATGTAGTCGAAGCCGCCGCCAGACGTTGCACTGAGTCCGGCCATGCTACTGTCCCCCCTCGAAGATGATACCCACGCCGTCGCCGGCTGTGTTGGTCCTGATGTGCAGGTCCGACAGCGTGGCTCCCTCCCACTCGAAGACGTGGCCCGCGTCGGTCAGCGGGATAAACTGGTCGTCTGCGTCTCCGAGAAACACGTCTCCGCTGTTGGCGGGCAGGTAGACGACCAGTGCCGTCACCCCGTCCGGGATGGAGAGATTGGGCAGCTGCTCGGCGGCCGTTCCGTCGGTCGTGTGAGTGCGGATCGTCGCGCCCGACGGGTTCCCGACGGCCTTCTGAATCTCCATCTGGCGCTGCTCGTTGCTCGGGGGTTGGTCGTCGCCGTTGCCGTCTTGGACGACGTTGATGCGCTCGACCTTCCCCGTGGTTTCAATCGTCATTGTGCCACCTCCCAGCCGAGCGGCTGGATTGTGTATCGCCGGGTCGTCGTGTCTGAGAGGTTCCGCACGTAGACGGTCATCTTCGACGAAAACCGACGGGCCGGGATGAACGTAGCCACGAGGTCGTCAATGTCGGTCGGGGGCACAGGAGCCGGCCCGTACACCCGCTTGCCGTCCATCCACGCCTCATAACTGCTGTCGGGGTGCTTTGACATTCCCAGAATCGGCAGTACGAACTCCGTGACCTGCTGGGTAGGCGAGAACGTCACAGTCAACTGCTCGCCCGGGTCGAGGATGCGAGTGAGAGGGTCGTTGTACGGCACGTCGTCGGCCGCTGGTTCGGGGACGATCATGCCGCCCCTCCCTCGCCGTCGATACGTCGCCGCTGCTCCTCGATCTCCTGCTCGCTCATCTCCTCTTTTTCGGCTTCGATTTCAGTCCTCATTCTTGTCTCTCAGATGCTCGTTCACGAGTTCGATGATTCCGGCCCGATGCTCGGTTCCGTTCAGTTGTCGCTCGTGTCGCAGCGCCGCGTTCCGTGTCCAGCGGGCTTCTATAGCGAGCGCTGATAGCGCTCCTGCCGTGACAATGGCCGTCGACTGGTAGATGATAGCCTCCGGGACCATCCTACCGGCCCCCCAGTGCGTCGGCCCCGGCGGCTGCCAGACTCGCGTACGGACTCAGCGCCCACAGCGCCAGCAGCAGCGCCAGCAGACCGCCGTACAGCTTGATGCGTCCCATGTCCACCCCGAAGAACTGCGCCGCCGGGCTGTCGTCGTCGTCATCGTCGCTATCGTCGGGCGTTGGAAGCCACGACGGCGGGCCGTTGTTGTCGTCGCTGTCGTCGTCCTCGTCGTCGCTATCGTCTGGGTCCGGTTCGGCCGTATCCTCGCCGGAGACCACGACGTACGCGGTTTCCTCGCCGGTTTCGCTGCCCGAGCCGGGCAGGACGGCGTTGGCGGATACCTCGTACTCTCCGGACGATTCCGGGGCGCTGAAGGTCTTTGTCACCTCCTCGGTGCCAGTGCCGACGTTCGTAACTCGAACGCACATCGGCCCCTGCGAGCGGGTTTCTCCCATCGGCCCTTCGAGGTCCACCCGGACCATGTAGCCGGCGGATGCTTCGCCGGTACAGCGGTCGGGTTCCCACGGGTTGATGTAGAGACCGCCGTTGTGGACCTTCGCCGTCACCTCGAAGCCCTGTCCGGGGTCGACGGACTGGGGTGCGTCAAGCTCAAGCGTGATGTTACCCCCTTTTGCCTGAGTCATCCGTATAGCACCCAGTATCCTGCGATTCCCAGCGCCGCGAGACCACCCACCGCCAGAGCCGGAGATGGGCCGCTGGCGTCGGTCTGCTGGCCCTGCATCTGCCTGAGTAGCTGCTGATAGCTCGCTCGCATCTGCTGGGCCGCCTGCTGGGGATTCTCCGGTGGCTGCGTGCCACCGCCGTCCTGCTGTGCTTCGGAATACAGCACCGCCTCGGACTGCTCGACTTCGTCCTCCGTGGCGGCCACTGCCACCGCTTCCCCGTCGCTGCCGAGAACGGCGTTTACCTCCGAGTCTGGCGCGTGGCCGTCAATCTCTCCGGTTGCGACGTTTTCCCCGAACTGCTCGGCGGCGGCCTCGTTGCTGGCTATATCGTTGTCGCCACCGATTCCGTCGCCCTCGATTAGGTCGAGGTCGCTGTTGCTGTTGTTCTTGCTGTTGACTCCTGTTTCTGTGTTGGTAATCGAACCGTCCTCCTCGATTACTAGGTCATCCTGCTCCGATACCCACTGCTCCATTGCGTTCTGTCCCATCAGTTTGTATCCTCCGTGACTGCCATCCAGACCACTATCAGGAACAGCACCACATTCATCGCTTGTAGCACTAATTCGAGGTCCTGAAGGGTCCAGTTGCTCTTTTCGACGCAGGCCGTCAGCGGCCCGTTCGTCTGCGTGTTGGCCGCCGCTACGGTGTCGCCCTCATCCAGACTGGTAGCGGTGGCTGTCGGCTCGTTCTGTACTTCCCACGGTGCCGAAAAATCCGCCATAGAAGCGGTAGCCTCCTACTGCCGCCCCATGTCCTGACGCACGGCCGACGTGAGGCCCGCTACCTCACTCTGGCCGATGAACGCCGGGATGTGGAGCAGTGCGTTCGTCGCCTCGGTTCCGTCGCCGTCGGTGTCGGTCCACCGGACCGTGTACGGCGCGTCGACGTAGGCGTTGACCGTCATGTCCGTGCCCACCCAGCGGTGCATCCGGGTCTGGTTGAGCGTCATATATTCGGGCTGCTCAATCTGCGGGCTGGGATGGACCAGTCCGAGATTGGCCGAATAGAGCCGCTGGCCCCCGGTGTTGGCGTTGCTCGCCTGCTTCCGAAGCTCGAAGGACGCCGCTGCGTCGCTGATGTAGTAGACGTGAATCCGGTTCTCGGTTCCATCGTCGGTCACGTCGACCGTGTCGGCGTCGTAGTCAATAGCGTCGGGAGCGCCGTAGTACTCTCCGTTGACCCACACCACTGCGTCCTGAGTAACCGGGCACTCAGTGATGGAGTGGGGTAGGCTGAACGTCTCAGTGTCTCCGGCCGTTGCGTTGCTCGTGAACTTCTTGTAGGCCGGAATAGCGACCTTGAGCGGGTTGCTCTGCCCGGTGCGGAGCATATGCGCCGTGGTGGCGCGGAACTCCGCGATCTCCGAGCGCTGGCCCTGACTGTTGACCGACGTGTCCATGTCGTCGGGCACGACGTGGCCGGGCTGGCGCTTCGCGTTCCGTAGGCGTTGGTCCAGGTTCATCGGTGATTCACCGCCGGCCGTGCTGCTCGACGGCGTTGCTGTCGATGTACACCTCGGACTCCGACCAGTCGACCTGTGCCGGGGAGTCCAGCAGCAGGTACAGCGTGTCGATATCGCGCACGTCGATTTTGTCGGTCGGCTGGCCGCCGTTGGGAAGCCCCTCGGGGTTCTGAAGCTCGACCTTCACGGAATCGACGTTGTCGACGTTGCGCTGCTCGTTGACGGAAAGCTGGTTGTACTGGCTGATGTTCTTGAGCGCTTGCGAGACGCGCATTGTCGTCTCGTGGCCGCTCGGTTCGATGGCGAGGAACAGCTCCGATTTCGTGGGGAGCGGGTCGCCGTTGGCGTCCCGTAGGTCCATGTAGATCGGGATACCCGCCTCCTGACCCTTCGCCACGCGGTTGAGGAACCGGAGGAACTGCCCGCGTTCGGGCGTGATTTCGAGGATTGGCGTCGGAACCGGCGAATCCGGTGCGTTCTGTGCTGTCGTGACAGCTTCGGCGGCCGCACCTTCGCTGGCGAAGATGTCCTCCGACATCAGTTACCCTCCGTGAACCGCGTTCGCAGGGCTTCGAGAACGTGAACGCCGCCACCGATAGCGACCTTGCGACCAGCGCCGCCGTAGAGAGCGCCACCGACCGCGACTGTAGCGCCGTAGGCTTCGTCGGGCAGGTCCTTGCCCATCTTGTCTTCGACTCCGTACTTCACGAGTGCAGGGGCCGCGAACCCGCCCATCACGAGGGCTACATCCGTCATGTAGTCCTCCGAGGCGAGCGTGCCCATCGCATCACCAAAATCCATGCAGGCCCACCGTTACGACCCGCTACCCATCAAGAACCGACGAAAAAGTGCAACAAAATAGATCGATACGCTTCATCATTTACTCAAATAGCATTATTCGGACTTGCACATCAAGACAACTATCAATAAAATGTAATTTTTGCTAACTATCTCTCGCAGGCTTTCTTTTTCCATACTGGAGACTGCAGTTTAGGTTTTATATTATCCGGGAAAGTCCTACCTGTATGCTAACTCCAGTGGGATTATTTTTGAATTTTATAGGCTCAATCGTGCTACTCGGGTCCGATATCAAGCCCATCAAACGGCTTCTAAAAAGGATTGATCCAGCGCACAGGGTATATAAGAAAGGGCTAGACCGGGTTATTAAAAAATCAACTAATAAGCAGAAAGTTGAGGAAAGGAAGGCGCATCCTTATGATGGCCCCATTCATCTCAATCACTGGAGTTGGGTGCTGATGAGTTGGTTTTTGAATCGACACGCGGAGCAAAACGTCTCTCGAAACTCTGAAATCGATATCCGTGGCGGATGGTTCAAAGTTGATGGAGAACAACTAATCTTCCCCGAAGAACGGACTATCCAGCTAGATAATAAAGCACAGTTGAAGGCTGACCAAACTATGACTCTCACAGCAATCCGTGGCTTACTTTACGAAGCTAGAATTAAACGTATCTATATTTATGGTGCATCCCTGTTGGCACTTGGTTTCCTCCTTCAGTTAATTAGCTCTCTGAACCTTAATTACTGGATTCAAAATGCTATTAGCCTGTTAGGATGACGAAAAAGAAGCCATATCAGTTATCATCAAAAAGAAGACTCGTCCATCAGCACACGGACCACCTCTGCATTGCTTGGTTCGCTACCGGGTAGTTCTCGGTCGATACGTTCCCGTACCTCCTCGAAGGTTTCGCTGTCGTCGCCACGTAGGGTAATCTGTGTCATCATGCGTATTCCGGTGGTTCGAGGTCGTTCCCTTCGCTTCCGTAGTGGTTGCTCTGCATCGAGACGGTCCCAGTGTCGACCCGCCGGCGGTTGCCGTCGTCGTCGCTGTAAATCCATTCGCTCCCAACCGTCTGGCCAGCGTCGTTCTTGTGCTTCTGGAGGCTTGTTGGCCGCTTTCTACCCGACGGAAGCAGTTCGTCTGGGATTCGAGACGGCGCAGGGTCGGCCGCCGGGTTGTGCAACTCGGCGGGGTACTCTATCGACGAGGAGAGCGGCCCGATCTCCCCGCCGTCGAAGCCCCCGACCATGCGGGCCTGGCACTGTGTCAGAATCGTCTTGTCAATCTCGGCCGTCCGCTGTGTGACCCACATCGTTGACGTGCCAGCGCCCCGGCCGGTCGTCGCCAGTTCCTTGATTGGCTTCGGCAGTTTCTCGCGCTGGGGAGCGACGAAGTGCGCTTCATCGACGACCACTAACTGGTCACGGTCGAGGCGACGGAGCGCCGAGGCAATGCGGGTAGCGATTTCCCGCCACCGCTCGGTCCCGATTTCGGACTTGTGCCGTTCCAGTACGATTTGCGGGTTCGCCCGCAGGACTTTCATCCAGTCGCTCACCGACATCTGCGCTTCGACAGGGCCGACTATCAGGTGGTCGGCCACACCGGCTTTGACCAGCCCGCGGTACTCCGCGCAGTAGTCCAGGACGACCAGCGCCTCGTACTCCCTGGCGTTGCTCTCCATCCACGACTGCGCGTGGTACCCCTTTCCCCAGCCGCTCTGGGCGACGAAGCCGAGATTCACGACTCCGCCAGTGCCTCCGTGTTGGCCTTGATGGCCTGCTCGGTCTCTTTCGAGGGGCCAGCCAGCAGGTCCTCCAACGCCGTGGCTGGGTCGAAGTCCACCACGACGGCCTCGAAGCGGTCGATGGAGACGCCCCACTTCTTGCTGATGTGGTGGTCTGCCAGCTCCCGGTCGGTGGCGTCGATCTCACCCGACTGTGTTTCCCTGATGGTGTCGGCCCACCGCTCTATCTGTGCCTCCCACTCGGCTTCGCTCATCTCCGCGTAGTGGGCGGTGATAGACGGCTCGGTGGTGTCGATGTCGTCGGGTGCGCACTGCACCAGCCACACCTCGGAAAGCGGCCGTCCACCAGGGCCGTAGCCGTCGACAAGGTCCAGAATCTCGCGGACACGGGCGGCTCTATCCAGACGCTCTCGGTCGTCGTCGGGGTCGATTCCAGCGGCGTCCCGCTGGTCCATCACCGCTGCTCGTTGGCTGGCCTGAATTTCGGCCAGTATCTCGGCAAGCGCCTGCATACGCTCGCTCTCATGCGGGTTCTCTATCTCTGCCTTTGCCTCTCGAATCTGCTTGATTTTCCCCATCATGGTCACAGAAGGTCGCTGTCTAACTGCTCGCTCAGTCCGTCTATCAGGTCGCTCGCGGCGTCAGTCTCCGTCAGCAGCACGACGGCCACCAGGCCAGCCGTGCCGAGTGCCACAGCCTTGCCCGGCGGGATGTCGGTCCCCATGCCGGCCTGCTGTAGCCACTCGTCGACATTCTCGTCTAGTTCCACCGGTGGGGCACGGGCCAGATCCTCGATGTCCTCGGCAGTCTTCCCTGGTTTGCCCTCGGTCGACTCTGCGATTTCGCCCAAGAGGAGTGCCAGCATCGAGACGTACTGGTCACCCCACGTCTCACCGGCCGGTGTCGGCGCTTGCTGGTCGCTCTCAGCGGTGTCCTGTTCACCGGCATCATCGCCTTCGGTGTCCGCCGCGTCGTCGCCGTCCGCTTCTGGGCCGGCCCCTGCCTGCTCCTCTACCTCGTCGGGGTCGACGTCCAGTTCATCGAGAGAGATTTCGGCCTGCTCGTCGGCGTCGATCTCCGGTACTTCTTCGGTATCTGGTTCCTCGGTATCTGGTTCCTCAGTTGAGTCGGCTGGTTCCGCGCTCATCACCAGGCCACCTCTGCTTCGGGATCGTCAGCCACCGGTTCGGCCTGCTCACTCTCCTCGACCACCTCGCTCTCTACCTCGGTCGGCTGGTCGTCACCGCTAGAGTTGCCGGAGGAGACCAGCACGTAGATTGCGACCAGCGCGAAACCGGCGAGAAGCGGGGCAATGGGGGCACTGCTGAAGGCGCTTTGTTGTGCTCCGTCATTCCCCTGCTGTCCCTCGGTTTCACCGCCCTCGTTGCTGGTCTCTGCTTCCGTAGACTGTGCGACCTGCCGCTCGTATTCGCTTGATTGGTCCATTTCGTCCTGCTCGTTCTCCTCGTTCTCGACCGCTTCAGCGCGCTCATCCTCGCTTTCTCCCTGCTCTTCGTCGTCCGAGTCGTCGGGAGCGCTCTCAGCGCCCTCGTTGCCCCCCTCAGTGGGACTGTTCAGCGCGCTCCTGAGAGCTTCCGTGTCGCTGTGCGCGTCGTCGGCCTTTGCGTTGATGTGCCGCCGGACACTGGCGGCTGTCTTTTCGCCCTCTTCGTTGTAGTCGCACCCCTCAGCGGGGCAAGTTGGTCCTGTCATAGCGTCTCCTGACCGCCTTCAGCAACCGCGAACTCGTCGGGTACCTGCTGCTCTGTTTCACCGGACCCGCCGCTTTCGGTGCGCTCGTCGCTCAGTAGCCCGCCGGAATTCTCCTCGACCGCGTCGACCACCTCGCCCTGCCCCCGCTCACCGCGCTCACCACCGGCCAAGCGCGCTTGGTCGTCCGCTCGCTCGCCGGAGAGAGTGCGCTGGTCGTCGGTCTCTATCGCCTCGGCCGGGTCGGTAGCGTCGTCCTGAACGAAGTGGTCCAGTGTGCGGACCGAGGGGATGCTGGTGGGCATCCCGTCGAGCGCGTCGAGGAGCGTGTGCAACCGGTCGGGATGCATCGGTTCCTGGCCGTTCGCTTCTCGAATCCGGTTCACCGCTCGCCATGCCTGCCGAGCGTTGATGACCGCCTCACGGCTCTGTGATAGCGCCGCTTCGAGGTCTGAAACACCGGCTTTGTATCCCTGCCACCCACGCCGGAGCGCACCGGCTGTCTCCGGTCGTAGCTCCATCTCGGGGTACTCATCGCCACCGACGGTCACAAGCTCCTGCTGCTCGCCCTGGTCGGCCGGTTCGTCGTCGATAAACTGGGCGATCTCCTCCTCAGAGTACCCACAGGTCTGGGTCAGGAACTCGCAGGCTTCGGGGTCGCCGTTCTCACAGTGCCCCCGAGCGTGATCGCACCGGCTGGACTGCGCGGCCCGCGCCGCACGGCCGGCCTTCTCCTGAACCGACTCGCCACCGCTCCGAGCGCCGCTCTCTCGGCTTGCTCGGTCCATCACTTCCCGATGCTCGTCGACGGTCAGCGTCCCGTCATAGTAGCTCACCCAGTCTTCCACGCCCTCTGCCTGTGCGATACCCTTCACACTCCGGGCGTGGGCGGTGTTGGCCCGCTTCTGGGAGAAGTCAATCCGCTCGCGCTCGCTATCCGAGAGGGGAACCTGTCCGGGTCCGTCCGTTCGTTCTCCACGACCGTCGGCTGCCTCGATGCGCTCGGTTTCGAGAACCGAGTCCGGGGTGTCGCTGCTGTAAGCAACGGTCTTCAGCCGCCGGTCGTCATCGGTACACAAATACTCTGCATGCCTGTCTCTGGCGGCGTCTGCTGCCGCTTTCGTGCCGTACTCGATTCGCTCTGTCAAACTATCACCACTCGATGAACGAGCATACGCAGAAACAGAATTGCTAAAACCCCGTAAAACGCGCCGCTGAATGGCTGAATGACTGATTAGGCCATTACTCGGACCGGTCAGTAGCCGTGTGGACTTTGCGAAGTTGAATGATGTACCGTGACCGGCCAGGGCGTTTCTCGCCTTTCCAGACCGTACGACCTACAGTTGGTGACGGCGACTCTCCAAAGCGGTTTTCGACGTACTCGCGGGCCCCCTCCTCAGTGTCGAATGTCCCCAGCGTCTTACCGCCGGTGCCCGCTTCGACAACCTGCCATTGCTCAGTGCTACCCGCAGACTGCTCACACATCGGCTTTTGCACCTCCCTGAGCGGGGTCGTGGCGAGAGAACGGCCGAACGTGAACAGCCATGTAGTCGCTGGGCGGAATCCCGTTCTGTAGGCGGACATACCCACGCTTCGCTAAGCGGTTGAGAAGGCGCTGTGCGCCCTGCTGGTCGATGTTGTCGACTGCTTGCGCCAGTGCCCGTTTGGCAGTTTCACCCCGAACGATTCCACCCTTTGTACGCTTCTTACACAGTGTTCGGTAGGCGACGGCGAGGTCTCGGTCGTCGGGGTCGGCGTAGGGTTCCACGCCACCGTCTTGGGTCGGTTCCGAAACCTTCCGCCGCACGTACTCTTCGAGGTCGGCACTCATATTGTCGACCTGCTCCTGATATTGTTCCTTCAGATGAGTCGGCAGGCGGAACGTAATCTTATCGCTGCCGCTCTCCTCGTGAAGTTGGCTCCCCCCAGTCATGTCTGACTAGCCACCTCCTCGTAAGACGGGGCCGAATCCCCATACGGCGACGTGATGGACGCCGATGTTGGTACGTGTAGGACAGCCCCCCGTGGGGTCGCCGGAAGGTCTCGCGCTCGGGCGGTCGTGTGTGCGCGCATTATTGGCGACCCTCCGTCTTCTCGCGGGCGTCGGTCAGCAGGTTCCCAATGGTGCCAGCCACCCGGTCTGTGTAGCGGGCGAACTCCCGAACGCCGAAGCTACCGAGATCGCAAGCGAGGTACGCATCAAGTTCGGCAGGAGTAAGTTGATCGTAGGCGGTCGGGTCGTCGTCGAGGCGGAGCCATGCTGGTGGCTCTGGGTATTCGCGGCCGGTGTCGAGATGGGCCACGACGATCTGCCCACGGACCCACTGCCACCACAGCGAGGCGACGTGGGCACACCAACCATCGTTGTAGTGGTAGCCCTGACAGTCGCACTCAGCGACGAGCGTACGGCTCTGTATCGCCCAGAGAACACGGTGGTAGTCGTCGCCGTCGGAGAGAGTGACGATACGCTCGGCGTCGTTGATAGCGCCACCCTCGTCGCTCTCTTGCTGGGCGCGTTGCCACGCCGTCGATAGCGTCCACTCGTCGGGCATCGAGAGAGCTGACGGCCCGCCGACTGTTCCGGGGAGGTCGTCGCTTGGTTGCCAGCTGCGCTCGGCACGGCTCATGGCCGACACACCCCCTCATCCATCGCAGGGCAGCGCTTCAACTCACGGTCGATGACGAAGCCGCAGATACGGCAAACTTCTCGCTCACTGTGGTCGGCCGCACGGCTCACAGTGAACACCTCGTTGAACCGAAAAAGAGGCATAGAGTGCCTCTATTCTTTATTTTGAAGTGGGACCGCCGAGATTCGAACTCAGGTCCGACGGACCCCATCCGCCGAGGATACCGCTACCCCACGGTCCCGCACTCTGGGAGAAGGGGGTGTTTTAATTAAGGGCTTCGCTTTGGTGGCGAGAGTGGCAGCCCGTGACGAGGGAGGGCAGTGTCGGTGCGGTCGCTTCACTCGGCGACTTTGATATCGGGACTGTCGATGGTGACATCGGTAAGCGACCAGCCCTCGCTCGCGGAGCGGGCGTCGACACCGATGGCATTCTGCTCGGCGGTTACGGATATGGTCGACCCAGAGACAGTCCACGACGCGTTGGTCTTGACGGCGTGGATTCCCTGTTGCCGGCTTTCGATGGTCGTATTCTGGATGGTCCACGCGCCGGTCGTTCGAGCGGTGAAGACCCCGATATCCCGGGTTTCGAGGGTCGCATCTTCAAGCGTCCACGCGCCGCTTGAGAAGGCGGTCACGAGGCCGGTGTCGCTCTGGCGGACTGTCAGGTCGGTCGCCGTCCAGTCGCCGGCGCTATTGATAGCCTTGACGCCGGTATCGCTCCGGCGGACCTCCGTGTTCTGGACCGACCAGTCACCAGTTGTCCCGGAGGCGTCGACGCCGTCCGCGCCGGACCGGTCAACGACGACTGCTGCGACCGTCCAGTCGCCAGAGGACTTCCGGACGTCTGCACCGTCGCCGCCGACAGCGACGAAGCGAGTGTCGCGAATCGTCCAGTCACCGCTGGTCCCGCGGGCGAACACGCCGCTGTAGGTCGTGCTGGCGACGGCGGCGTCCTCGATAGTCCAGTTCCCGGACGAATTCGGCGCGTAGACGCCGACGTCGGCAGCGATAACGGTCGTATCAGTGACCGTCCAGTCGCCCCTGGTTCCGTTGGCCACGACACCGAAGCGGTAGTTCCGCACGGTAAATCCGGTGACGTTCGGTTCGGCTGTGCCGGCCACCGTGACGCCGGTTCCGTTGACGAACCGCGAGCCGTCCAGTATCGCCCGGTCGGGTGCGACGAGGGAGATGTTCTCGTTGATTCGGACTTCTTCGTAGTAGGTGCCCGGACGGACTTCGACGGTGTCACCGCTGTCGGCGGCGTCCACAGCGGCCTGTATCGACCGGTAGTCGGCACGCCCGTCTTTATCCACGGTCAGTGTCTCCTGTGCCGTCTGTGCTCCCGCTACGCTCGCCGGCAACACAGCGAGGGTCAGCACTACCGACAGCAAGAGGGCAAGTAGTGTCGTACGCCTGTCGTCCATAGTTGACACTGTAGGCGCGAGTGGACGTAAACCGTATTGTTATTTGAACTGGTGCCCCCGGCGATGCGGCCCGCGAAAGCGTTATCGGCCGGACCGGCGAACCCCGGAGTGTGCTGGAGTTGACGTACGAGTCGGGAACCATCCGCGTGACGGGGGACCCGCCGTCGGACCTGCCCGGCGTCGAGTACGACGAACGCACCCAGACAGCCAGAGCGCCGGCCTACCGGTACGCCGACCTCCGGAGTGCGCTGGGGGACCGCGGGATAGCGTACGAAGACGCTGTCTGCTCCCTGCCGTCGCTGTCGCTCTCGACGACGTACGACCTCAGAGCCTACCAGCAGGCAGCGCTGGACGCCTGGCGAGAGGCTGGCGATAGGGGCTGTCTGGAACTCCCGACGGGGAGCGGCAAGACCGTTATCGGCATTGCGGCAATGGTCGCGCTGGGGACGCCGACGCTGGTCGTCGTCCCGACCATCGACCTGCTGGAGCAGTGGCAGCGCGAGCTACAGCGGGAGTTCGACCAGCCGGTCGGCCGCATGGGCGGGGGCGAACAGCGGGTCGAGGACATCACGGTGTCGACGTACGACTCGGCGTACCTGCGGGCCGACGAACTCGGGGACCGATTCGGACTCGTGGTTTTCGACGAGGTCCATCACCTCGGCGGCGAGGGGTATCGGGACATCGCTCGGCTGCTCGCCGCGCCGGCGCGACTCGGGCTGACGGCGACGTTCGAGCGGCCGGACGGCGCACACGAGACCATCGAGGCACTCGTCGGGCCGCTCGTCCAGCGAGTCAGCGTTGACGACCTGGCGGGCGAGCACCTCGCGGACTACGATATCAAACGAATCGAAGTCGCACTCACGCCGGACGAGCGGGACCGCTACGAGGAGTCCCAGGGGACGTTCACCGACTACCTGAAGCAGTCCAACATCCAACTCCGGTCCGGCAGCGACTATCAGGAACTCGTGAAGCGGTCCGGCAACGACCCGGCGGCCCGGGAGGCGCTGCTGGCGAAACAGCGCGCCCGCGAGGTGATGATGAACGCTCAGCGGAAGGTCGACCGGCTGGCGACGATTCTGGACCGCCACCGCGAGGACCGCATCATCGTCTTCACCGCCCACACCGACCTCGTGTACCGCCTCTCCGAGCGGTTCCTCATCCCGGCGATAACACACGAGACGGGCGCGAGCGAGCGCCGCGAGATATTAGAGCGGTTCCGCGACGGGACCTACTCCCGGGTCGTGACGGCGAACGTGCTCGACGAGGGGGTGGACGTGCCCGACGCCAACGTCGCCGTCGTCCTCTCGGGCAGCGGCTCCGAGCGGGAGTTCACCCAGCGGCTCGGCCGGGTTCTCCGACCGAAAGCCGACGGCGGCCGGGCGCTGCTGTACGAACTCGTGACCGAGGAGACCGCCGAAGAGCGGGTCGCCAGGCGACGCAGATAGGGGGCGGTGCAGCGTGGTGGTACTCCTGAGTGTCTCGAGAAGTTGCCCCGACTCCCCGTGTTTTTGTCGCTCCGTCGCGGACACACGCGTGTGCTGACGAAAGACCTCCTGCGGGTGTCCCGGGCCGGCGGCGGCTATCACCTGCAGTTCGCCGACGCCGACGCGGAGCGACTGGCGGCCCGCGTCCTGGGCGTCTACCAGGGTCACGTCGGCGAGTCCCGCGAGACGCTGGACGCGGCACTCGCCGAAATAGAGCGGGAGGCCGACGACTTCAAGCTGGTCCGTGGGCTGGCGAAACTCGTCGAACGGGAGGCTACCTTCGAGACGCAAGCCCCGGTCGACCCTGTCCGCGCCCGTCGTCGGGTGTTCGAAGCCGCCGCGGACGTTGGCGTCGTGACCGAGGCCGAGCGCGAGCGAGCACTCTCCGAGGCGGCCGACCACTTCGGCACGGACGCCGAGACGCTGGCCGAGGCGCTATACGCCGACCGGGACTCGCGACAGGTTCTCACTGACGTCGACTCGCGCTGGGGGCCGGCCGAACTGCGGACCCAGTACAACCTCTCGCTAGCGCAAACGGCGCTGTTCGACGCGACCGAGGTACAGGTCCGCTCATCCGACCCGAAGGCGCTCGTCTCGGCGGTCAAACGCCTCCGGCTGATGTACGAGATTCGCCGGACTGGGAACGGTCGAGAGGTCGTCGTCACGGGGCCGGACGCGCTGTTCTCGAATACACGCCGGTACGGCACCCGCTTCGCTCGTCTCCTTCGGACGGTCGCGGCCGCGAGCGAGTGGGAACTGACGGCGACCATCGACGACCGGGGCACCGAGCGGGAACTCACCCTTTCAGATGGGGATGTCTCCGTGCCCGGCGTCGAGCCCGTAACTGAGGTCAGCTACGACAGCGGTGTCGAAGCCGACTTCGCCGGCCGGTTCGCCGCGCTGGACCTCGACTGGGACCTCATCCGCGAGCCGGAGCCGCTGGCGGCCGGCGAACATGTCATCATCCCGGATTTCGCCTTCGAGTGGCGACCCGGCGCTGATACCGGCGTTCGGGACACCGGGCGCAGTGGCGGGGGCTCGGACGGGGCTGACGGGGCCGCCAGTGACGCTCCCTTCCGGATTTTCTTCGAAATTATGGGTTTCTGGACGCCGGAGTACGTCGAGAAGAAGCTCGCCCGCCTCGACGCGCTGGCGGACGTGGAGATGCTGGTCGCCGTCGACGAATCGCTCGGTGTCGGGGACGAAATCGAAGCGACGGATAACCGAGCGATTCCGTACGCCGGGACGGTCAGAGTGAAAGACGTGCGGGATGCCCTGCGACCCTACGAGGAGCGGCTGGTGCGCGAGAGCGCCGCGGAGATACCCGATGAACTCCGGCCGGATGCCGACGTTACCTCGCTCGCTGACCTCGCCGCGGAGTACGGCGTCAGCGAGGATGCGCTGGAAGACGTGGCCTATCCGGCCCACGAGCGCGTCGGGCGCACGCTCGTTTCCCCTGCCGTGTTAGACGACCTGGCCGAGGAGATCGAGCCCGGAATGGCGTACGAGGCGGCGAGCGACAGACTGGCAGACTACGGTCTCGAGGACGACAGCGCCACCCTCGCACGCCTTGGCTACCGCGTCGCCTGGGAAGGGCTGGGTGAGGGGACAATCCAGCCACGGGAGTGAGCCGCCTGTGGGATACCGCTGAGAATCAGCCCCCAGATACAGCGAATCGTCGCCGGAACGAAGCGAGCGACTCGGCTGTTCAGGTCGCTTCGTCAAGTGGCTCTTCGGACCGCTGTCGCTGCCACTGTGGCACTTCGAGGAGGAGTCGGAGCGGCCAGATGACGTAGTACAGCGGATGCAGCGGACCGGGGAGCGGGCAAAACTGGTACTCCGAGTAAGTCGGGTGAAGCGACGAATGCAACAGCAGGAGCGGCACCAGCGCAGTTGCCGAATCGCTGGCAGCCAGGTGAAACTGAGCGGCCTCGAACTGCGTGGGTGCCTGTGGCGTCCCAGCGGCCAGCGATTCGACGACGGCCTCGGTTAACTCGGTGACGCGGTCGTCCGTACGAAGACGATCCAGTATCGGCGCTGGGAGGGCATACCCGAAGACAGTACGGGCGAGCGCGGCCCCGAGCAGTAGGTTCCGCTGGACGCCAGTTTCCCGCGCCCGAGCGAGGACGTGTGACCAGTCGGCTTCCGTCGACTCCAGCGCCGCAACGAAATCACAGAGCCACTTCAGGAGATACCAGCGGTGCTTGGTTCCGTGGAACGCTAACACGAGTAGCCGGTCTGGCTGTGCAAGCGCCGGAAGCGGTTGGCCGCCGACCGCGACTGTGTCGCGGCGGTCCCAGAGTTCACTGAACGGTGTGGTGAACGGTCGCTCGGCGTCGCCCACGCGCCAGCGGAGTTCCACGTCGAACTCCGGCCCTCGCATCTCGTACTCGTGAACGATTGCCTTCGTCACGGGACCGCCCAACAGCGCGGCGTCGTCCAATCGCGGCGTGCCCCCGCGCCACTCGTAGCCTCGCTCTTCCAGAATATCCGCGGCGACGGTGATATCTTCAGGATGGACGAGCAGATCCAGATCGTTGTACTCCCGCACCGTTGCGTCGTCGTAGGTGGCGGCCGAAAGCACCGGTCCTTTGAACGGTACCGCGCGTACACCGCGTGTCTCAAAACTCTCGATTATCTCCTGTAGCTCGGTCGTGAACGCGAGATTTCGCATCCGCTTTCCCTGTACTGTGCTGCTAAGTCGTGTCAACACGGACTCTGGCACGGTGAACTCATCACCGCTCTCGCGTGCTATCGGTTCCAGCCCCTGATAGAGGAGTTGCACGACGCCATGATATCGGGCGAGTTCAAGGACGCGGTCCCAGGCAGGTTCGGCATCCAGCGCGGGAGGGTCGGGGGAAGCGTCGGTGACGATTGCGGTACGAACACAGTCGACTACCAATTGGAGTTCGGGTTCAGCCTCCGTTAGCATGGCTCACTCTTGAGATCAGACTGAATCCGGGCTACGACCTCCGGGAGCATATCGAGATCGAACGGTCGGCGGAGCCGTTTTATATCTGTCATGTCGACGATCTCCCCGCAAGCACTGAAATTGGACACGGCCTGGCCGTCGGCGTCCAGCGCGCCCAGTGTGTACGTGTTATCGACGAGCGCCATGACCTGTTCGTCCGGCCTGACTGAATCCACCCCGATAGAGTCGCCGTCTTCGAGCAGATAGATGCGTTCTAGCGGCACCGGAGTCGCGGGCTGGTCGTGTCTGAGCCCGTAGAAATGTCGCGGGCGCCCGCTGTGGACCTGTTCCGGCGGCTCGACCGGGGGGTCAAATGCCGCAACTGCCTCCGGGTCGAGTTTCATCGATGGGTAGCCGCTCCGAACGACTGGTCCCGCATTATCCAGCGTTATCGCAGCCACGTCGTCGCTCAGGACACGGTGCCCGTCAAGCAAACAGGCCATCGCAGTCGTCGTTTTTCCGACCCCGGACTCCCCGACGAACGCCACTGCACGCCCGTTGATGCTGACGGTACTGGCGTGCAGCACGAAGTAGCCCCGCTGGTCCAGCAAGTGATTCAACGCCGGGCCGACCAGTACGTGGCGGAGGACTTCGCCTGGCACGTCCGAGGCCGGGTCTACAGCGATGGACGTCCCGTCGAGAATTCTGACCGTTGCGGCGTCGTATAGAAGGTAGTATTCGCGCTCGTCTACCGCGTGAAAGGTCGATTCGGAGTCAGCCGACAGTGGGCGAGGGAGCCGTTCTTCAGTGATGGTGACGTCGGCCCGCCCGTCGGGCTCTGTCTCAGCGGGCGGAAGCTCCGGTACGTCGAATGCCGAGCGGACTGTCAGTCCAAAGGCTTCGTACGTGGCTGTGTTTACTGTTGCCATCCTGCTAGGTCCCTCCCTGCGTAGTTGTCCATCGATTCCGTCCGTGCTGAAACACACCCCATCTACGACACCCCTGGTTCATACCAGATCGCTTGACTGCTGTGGTGGATAAGAATGCACTCTCTACTTCCGACACACAGCCACGAAACCGTCACGACGTAGCCACTGACCGGTGCCAGTGTCGAGGATCAATAAAGGAGGGATCAGTTAGATACGTGAACCGACTGCGGACGCTAGCTCCACTTCCCGTATCCGTCGTCGTGGTCCCACCAGTTCGTCTTTTCTTCGACAGTTCCGTACGTTTCGACCGACGGCGTTTCGTATTCCTTCATGGGTTACCCCCGCCTCTGGTTTCAGATGTAGATGTATTTGTTATAGTACTCATTACTGTTGAATTCATACAGAATGCCGTGTTTACTATTCGTTAGCCACGTACTTCGCGTTCCGTGAGTGTGCGGAAGCGCCCAAAGTCGTCGACATCCCCGATAAGGACAGCCCCGTTGGACTCGATCCAAGCGTGAGCCTCGAACGTCTCGGACTGGGTGTCCACGCCGAAGCGGAGACGATGCGGCAGGTCGTTTGCTACCAGCAGTGTGCTACCAGTGAGTGCTCGGTCAAGACAATCGTAGGAACCTGGGAGACGTGATCCTGCTGTCAGAACCGCCCACCGTACTGACTCTGGTGACCCGGACTGACGATGACACGGGAGGTACTGAGAGACCATACCGAAATATCGCTCTGCGTCCTCCAGCCCAGCGACTGCAAGCAGTACCTTGCTCGCAACGATCAGTACCACAGCTTCACAGAGCAATAGCTTCTGCGCCCGTGGCAACGCCCTGAACTCACGGAGTCGGGCTCGCATCGACCTTGATGAGTTGCTCCGCGGCAAGCGTTTCCAGGAATCGTTCCACGTCATTTGCCACTCGGTCTCTGGAGACATCGTACACCTCGACCAGCGTTGAGACGATAGCCGCTGGTTCCGTCGGTTCCTGGATTCGGTCCCAGATGTCCGGGCCGACGCCCGACAGACCCTGATACCGCCCCGTCTCGTTGTTGAGCAGCACGATCTCGCCGTCGATTGTCGTGGTGACACAGTTATCAGTTGCGACGACAGCCGATCCAGAATCTATCGCGACCATATGTGGACTCCAGGGATACTCGCACTATTTGTTATGGCCTCTTTTCGTCGCCGTCACGACCCAGACAGGCGGTAGACGCTCCCTTCGCTCCCGTACTGCCCAACCGTAGAGAGTCGGTAACTATGTTACATAGAACTCGCATCCGGACCAATGGCTGATACTCCCTCCGTCAGTGAGAAATACGCATCGCTGCGCCGTGTGGCACTGTATCGTCCGGCGCTGACGGGGAGTATCGTCGCCGCCAGCCTCTTCGTGATGCTGCTGGAGGGCGTCGGCCTCTCGTTCCTGTTTCCGATACTCGACGCCGCACAGGCCGGGCAAGGCCTCCCGCTTCAGGCGGACGGTGTTACCGGTCAGTTCCTGTCCGCGTACGCCGCCGCCGGACTGCCGCTCACGCTCGAATCCCTGCTACTCGGCCTCGCGTGCGTGATGGTCGTCCGGTTCACGGCATCGTTTGCGGTGAAATGGCTCGCGGCGAAGCTTACACAGGCGTACGAACGCGACCTCAAAAACCGGGCCTACGAACTGGCGATGAACGCGTCGGTCGCCTACTACGACGACAAGGGGTCCGACGACATCATGAACACGATTCTGACACAGACCCGGTACGCCGGCCGTGTCATCGGCCGGATTATCCAGTTCTTCCAGCAGGGAATCCTCTGTCTGGTCTACATCGGAATCGCACTGGCTATCGCGCCGATGCTGGCAGTCGGTGCGGCTGTCGCTCTCGGCGGGGTCACGGCGCTCATCAGATACGGCATCGAGCCCGGGTACGCCGTCGGCGACCGTGTGGCGACGGCAAACGAACGGCTGCAGGAGACAACACAGGCGGGGACGCAGGGTATCCGTGACGTGAAGCTGTTCGGCATGCGCGACGGACTGCTTGCCGAGTTCCGGGATACACTCGACCGATACACTGCAACCAGCATCGCCGTTCGCCGGAACGAGGTCGCAATCGGTAGTCTCTATCGGCTCTCGGTCTCGCTGCTCCTGTTCGGTCTCGTCTACGTCGCAATCAGTTTCCGGGCGCTGTCGATCGCTGAACTCGGCGTGTTCCTGTTCGCGATGCTCCGACTCGCGCCCCGACTGAGTTCGCTCAATTCTACCATCTACGCCATCGAGGGAGAGCTACCACATCTGGTTCGCACCCACCAGTTCATCGACCGCCTCGAAACCCAGCAGGAACCGACCGGTGGGAAGCCGGTCCCGGACTGCATCAAGGAAATCGCGTTCGAGAACGCCTCGTTCGCCTACGAGGACGAGCCAGTACTCGCGGACTTCTCGAT
Organism: Haloarcula amylolytica JCM 13557; assembly: GCF_000336615.1. Lineage (GTDB taxonomy): Archaea > Halobacteriota > Halobacteria > Halobacteriales > Haloarculaceae > Haloarcula > Haloarcula amylolytica. The sequence continues at coordinate 517,847 of NZ_AOLW01000015.1, read as the reverse complement.
GACTGTCGAGCGAGGCGAGTTCGTCGGTATCGTCGGCGAGTCCGGTGGCGGCAAATCGACAGTCGTCTCGCTGCTCACTCGGCTCTATGCCCCGGACGGCGGTGATATCCTGGCGAACGGAACGCCGATTTCGACCTATGCCCTCGGCGAATGGCGTGACGCTGTTGCGATGGTTCGACAGGACCCACATATCTTCAACGACACGTTGCGGTACAACCTCACTGCCGGTCGGGATATCTCCGACGAGACACTCTACGAAGTGGCCGAGAAGGCCCTCGTCCTCGAATTCCTCGATGACCTCCCGCAGGGGCTCGACACAGTGCTGGGCGACGACGGCGTGAAACTGTCCGGCGGGCAACGCCAGCGGGTCGCACTGGCCCGCGCGCTGCTGACGGACGCAGAGATACTCGTACTCGATGAGGCCACCAGCGACCTCGACTCGAACCTGGAACGGCAAATCCATCGAACCGTCGAGACGCTCGACGGGGACCAGACCGTGATCGCAATCGCCCACCGGCTCTCGACCGTCTCGAACGCCGACCGAATCTACACTGTCGAGGACGGGCAGGTCACGGAACAGGGCAGCCACGCCGAACTGCTCGACGACGACGGGACGTACGCGGAGTTGTACGCGTTGCAGGGAACGGCGGCCGCGAAGTCTTTCAGCGGCTGAGCCGCTCTCACCGGAGCGGTCGCACTGCTTGAATCAGACCTCTCGGCGACGTCCTTTCGGCACCTGTGACCTGAGTTCGCCGTAGACGTACAGGCCGACGCCGACCGGTTCGGCCTCGCCGGCGAGGTCGTGGGTGACGACCAGATACCCCCAGTCGCCGTCCCAGTCGAGTTCCTGGTCCTCGCCGGCCACGAACGCTCGGGCAGCGTCCTCATCGAGGTGGATGACGTTCTGGCTGGCGTGCTCTCCGAACCGCTGGACGGACTCCAGCGTCGGTTTCCAGTGTTCCTGGCGCGTCCGCAGGAACGTCATCCCCAGGCCCTCGATATCGACAGGCGATGGCGGACTCCCCTGATACAGCCACAGTTTGCCAGCACCACGTTCCCAGAACGTGTACCCCTCGAAGGTCTCCGGCGGGACGCCGAAGCGTTCAGCCCAGAAGTCGAGCACTTCTTCGCGGGTCGCCCGCTCGGGGTCCTCGCGCTCCTCGTCTGTCTCTGGGAGCCGCGTGAACTCCGTGCTCTGGTCGCTCATTCCGCGGGCACCTCCAGTTTCGCACAGAAGAACCCGCCCGTGTCGTTGTGATGCGGGTAGATGCGCTTGGCGTTGGTGACGCTGGGGTCGAATCTCTCGTCCTGCCACTCGGTGATTCCCGGTGCGTGGTCGAGCGGGAGGTCGTAGTCCACGATCTCACAGGCGACCTCGTCGAGCACGTAGTCAAGCACGGCCTCGTTTTCCTCCGGAGCGAACGTGCAGGTGGAGTAGACGACGGTTCCGCCCGGTTCGGTCACTTCGATGGCCCGTTTGAGGATGCCCTTCTGGACGCCGGAGATGCCTTCGACGTGCGAGAGCGTCCAGTCCTCCAGCGTATCCGGGTTCTTGCGGATGGTCCCCTCACAGGAGCAGGGCACGTCGACGAGCGCGCGGTCGTACTCTTCGCCGCCGAAGGGCTTGAGCGAGTGGTTGCGGCCGTCCTCGTGGGTGACGGCAACCGTGGTCGCGCCCAGCCGCTCGGTATTGGTCCGCAGCGCCGAGATCCGCCCGAGGTTGTTGTCGGTCGCGACGACTTCGCCGGTGTCCTCCATCAGCGCGGCGAGCTGGGTCGTCTTGCTCCCCGGTGCTGCACAGGCGTCCCAGACTCGCTCGCCGGGCTGGGGGTCCAGTACGGTCGCCGGAATCACGGACACTTCCTCCTGCCCGTGAATCCAGCCGTGGAAGTACGGCCAGTTCGCGCCGGGGGAGTCCTCGGGCAGGACGAACAGGCCGTCGTGCCAGTCGACGGGGTCGTAGGCGATGTCCGCGTCCGCAAGCGCCGTTCGGACCCGCTCGACGGAGGCTTTGATGGTGTTGACCCTGACAGCCGACGGCAGCGGGCGTTCACACGCGTCGATGAACGCCTCGAAGTCGTCGATGATGGGTCGGTAGCGGTCGAGTGGTTCCATTGTCCGGCGTTCGCTGGCGGTCGGTTTGTGGGTTTCGAACGGCACCGGCCCATGGCTTTCAAGCCGCCGGCGGCCGATACCCGAGGTATGGCACACATACAGGTCCACCGCGACGACATTTCGCTCGATTCCCCGACACTGGTCGAGGGGCTCCCGGGCGTCGGACTCGTCGGCAAGATAGCCGCCGACCACCTCGTCGACGTCTACGACATGGAGTACTACGCATCGGCCCACTGCGAGGGGTTGCCAGAGATCGCCGTGTACGGAACGGACGACCCGGAGGTTCGCCCGCCGGTCCGGCTGTACGCTGACGAGGGCCGTGACCTGCTAGTCCTCCAGAGCGATGCCCCGATCTCCCCGTCCGGCGCGAAGGAGTTCGCCGGCTGCATGGTCAGTTGGTTCGAGGCCAACGACGCGACGCCGATCTACCTCAGCGGCCGTCCTGCCGAGAAAGACGGTGTTCCGGACGTGTACGGCGTCTCGACGGGTGACGGGGCGGCGATGCTAGAGGAGGCAGACGTGGACCCGCCCTCGGAGAACGGCGCGATTACCGGGCCAACCGGCGCGCTGGTCCACGAATCACAGCGGGTCGGGCTGACGAGCATCGGGCTCATCGTCGAGGCCGACCAGCGCTTTCCTGACCCGGAAGCGGCTCGGGCGCTCCTGCAGACGGCGATCAGCCCGCTGGCCGACTTCGAGGTCGACACCGATGCGCTGGTCGAGCAGGCCGAGGAAATCGGTCGAGCCAAGGCACAACTTGCCCAGCAGCTCCAGGAGAACCAGGAGGAGAGCACGAGCGCACGGCCGCTCGGGATGTATCAGTAATGGCGGGCGCAGACGACATCATACGTGGGTTACTGGTCGTAATTATCGTCGGTATCGGCACGGTCCTGGGGTGGGTGCTGTTTGTCAGAACACCCGACAACCTCGCCCAGTTGCTCGGCGTCCTGTTGGTCGTCGCTGTCGCCGTCGCCACAGCCCGTATCGGCAGCAACATCGCCGGCTCCCTACTCCCAGCACACAACGTCGCGGAGGTCGCCGTCGAAGGGCCGATCAGCCGTGACGGCGGTGGCGGCATCACCAGTCCGCCGGTGGGCGCGTCGGCCGACGACATCGTCGAACAGATAGACCGTGCCGACGCGGACCGGGGCTCAGAGGCGCTGCTCCTGAAACTGAACACGCCGGGCGGCGAAATCGTCCCCAGCGAGGACATCCGCATCGCCGCCGAGGAGTTCGACGGCCCGACCATCGCCTACGCCACGGACGTCTGTGCCAGCGGCGGCTACGACATCGCCGCCGGCTGTGACGAGCTCTGGGCGCGCGAGGGCTCTATCGTCGGCTCGATCGGCGTCGTCGGCTCGCGGGTCAACGCCAAGGAACTGGCCGACCGCCTGGGCCTCTCCTACGAGCAGTTCACCGCCGGCGAGTACAAGGACGCCGGCGTTCCGCTGAAGGAGATGACCGAGGACGAACGCGAGTACCTCCAGGGCATCGTCGACGACTACTACGACCAGTTCATCGACACCGTGGCCGAGGGCCGCGAGATGGACGCCGAGACGCTCAAGGACACCGAAGCGCGCATCTTCCTCGGTGACGAGGCCGAAGAGCGTGGGCTCGTCGACCGGCTCGGCACGCGCGACGACGTCGAGGCGAGCCTGGAGCAACGGCTGGGCGAGGCTGTGACGATCAAGGAGTACGAGCCTGAGCGCGGATTGACGGGCAAACTCCGCGGAGGCGCACAGCAGGTCGCCTTCGCCCTCGGCGCGGGTATCGCCGGCGTCGCCGACGGTGATATCGAGGGCCTCTCCTTCCGGCGATAGCTCGGGAGGTTTTTTATTCGGGGACCGCCTTCGCCGTAGTGTGACAACGCTGGTGGTGTGTATCGACAGGGACAGTCCGGCCGCAGCGGCGTGTCCCGTCGTCGGCCGCGACGCCGTCGAGTCACTCATCACGCAGACGGGCGTCGTTGACCCGGAAGACAGCCGGGTCAACTGCCTCCTCGAAGGGCTCGCAGTCGCGGATGAACTCGAAGCTGAGGGGTCCTCGCCGGTCCTCGCCGTCGTCGGCGGCGGAAGCGACAGCGTCGGTTCGGACCGGGAAATCGCCGGCCAGATCGACAGTCTGGTCGCCGAGCACGACCCGGACTCCGCGGTCGTCGTCGTCGACAGTGCCGACGACGAGCGGCTGGTTCCCATCATCGAGAGCCGCGTCCAGGTCGACGCCGTCGACCGGGTCGTCGTTCGTCAGGCCCGCGACATCGAATCCACGTACTACCTGCTCAAGCAGTTCCTGGCAGACGAGGAACTGCGCAAGACGGTGCTGGTCCCCGTCGGGATCATCATGCTCGCGTTCCCGCTGTTGCTCGTCGTCACCAGCCCGACGATTGCCGTCGGCGCTATCGCGGCCGCCATCGGCGTGTTCCTCATCTACAAGGGACTGGGTATCGACGCATACCTCTCCCGACTTCCCAGCCAGACCCGAGAAGCCCTGTACTCGGGACAGGTGTCGCTCGTGACCTACGTCGTCGCCGCCGGCCTCTCGCTCGTCGGCATCTTCGCCGGCGTGTTGGGCGTCTCGGCGGTCGGCGATATCAGTCCGTTCCTGCTTGCGAACCGCTTTGCCTTCGCGTCCGTGCCGTGGCTGACCGGCGCGGCGCTGGCCGCCTCGCTCGGTCGCCTGCTGGACGAACTCATCCAGCAAGAGGGGGTCCGGAGCGCGTACGTGAACCTCCCCTTCGGTGCGGTCGCGGTCGGGCTCGTCGTTCGCGGCTTTTCTGCGTACTTCCTCGAACGCGGTGGCGTGTTCGAGCCGTTTCAGGTGCCGGAGACGAACCTCGGCATCGTTCAGGTCCAGGGGTTCATACTGGAGGCGGGGACCCGCCTCGGGCTGTTCATCCTCGCAGGTATCCTCATCAGCATCGTCGGCGTCCGGGTAGCGACCTACGTCAGCCACACCGATATCGAGGACGAACTGGTGGAATAGACAGCGATTTACGCCGCCGCCGGCTACCGGCGGCTATGACAGACGGCGCGTGGGTTTCGCTGTTCTCCGGCGGCAAAGACTCTTCGTGGGCGTTGTACCGAGCACTGGAACGGGGCCACCCTGTCGAACATCTGGTGACGGTCCACCCGGAGGGCGACTCCTATATGTACCACGTTCCGGCGACTCGACTGGCCCGCCTGGCCGCCGAGAGTATCGGCATCCCGCTGGTCGAAGTCGAGCCCGATGACTTCGAGGCTGACGACGTGCTCGACTCCGGCGACCAGGGCGACGCCGAACTCGAACCGCTGGAGGCCGCGCTACGCGAACTCGACGTCGAACTGGACGGCGGCATCACCGGCGTCACCGCCGGCGCGGTCGAGAGCGAGTACCAGACGACCCGCATCGAATCGATGGCCGACCGCCTCGAAGCCAACGTGTTCGCGCCGCTGTGGCAGGAAAACCCTCGTGACCTCGCCGACGCGATGCTCGACGCCGGTTTCGAGATACGGATCATCCGCGTGGCCGCCTACGGCCTCGACGAGTCCTGGCTGGGTCGCACGCTCGACGCCGACGCGCTCGACGAACTGGAGGCGCTCAACGAGGAGTACGGCGTCCACATTCTCGGGGAAGGCGGCGAGTTCGAGACGCTCGTCACCGACGGGCCACACATGGACCGCCGGATCGAACTGGAGTACGAGACGGAGTGGGACGGCAGTCGCGGGACACTCAAAATTGAAGACGCGTGGCTGGCGTGACTTTGTATCGAAGCGGCTAGGCGGGGTCAGTCCCCGTTCGTCAACTGCGTATGCGCACCGATGAGCGCGCCGGCGAGGTCCAGACTCTCGACCTGTGTATCCCGGTCGATAATCGACTCGCGGATGTCCGAATCGAGGATAGTCGTGTCCGGGAACACGATGGTGCCGTCGAGGCTGGAGTTGACGATTTCGGCCCCCGAGAGGACGTGGACGTTCTCGCCGAGCGTGGTGTTCTCGATGGTGGCGTCCTCTGCGACGACGTTGTCGCCGTCGAGTTCCCACGCGACGGCCTCCAGATAGCTTTCGGGCGTGCCGATATCGTACCAGGCGTCGTCGAACGTGAACGCCCGGACGGGGCCGTCGTCGACGAGCCACTGGATGAACCAGCCGGGTTCGTCGGGGTTGTTCCCGTCGTCGAGGTACTCGCCGAAACGAATCGCGTCGGCCGGGAAGGCGTAGCAGGCAATCGAGACGAGCGTGCTGTTGGGGTCGTCGGGCTTCTCTTGAAAGTCCGTGACCTCCTCGCCGTCCAGTTCGATGAGGCCGTAGGAACTCGCCTTCTCCCGCGAGCCGACATCGTAGGCGGCGAGCGTGGGGTCGTCGTACTGTTCGAAGTAGTCGATGAACTCCGCGATGTCGAAGCTGATGAGGTTGTCGCCGGCGATGACCAGCAGGTCCTCGTCGCCGAGCCCCTCCCGGTCGACCAGCTGGGCGAGCGCGCCGACGACGCCGAACTTCTCGTCCTCTTCGGCGGTTTCCTCGACGGTCAGGGACGGCTTCTCGAAACTACTCGCGGCGATGTGGTCACGGAAGTCATCGGCAAAGCGCTGGTTCGTACTGACGAACACGTCTGAGATGCGATCGTCTTTCTCCAGTTCGCCCAGAATCCGGTCGATGACAGTCGTCTCACCGACGGGAAGCAGCATTTTGGGCCGGTTCTTGGTGACAGGCCAGAGCCGGGTGGCGTATCCGCCTGCGAGGACAATCGCTTTCATGTCCGGAAGCAGACAACCAGAATACAAGTTCTTTTTCATCGACTGGACCGCGGCACTTATCGGTGGCCCGCAGTATCACCCCGTATGACTGGTGACGACACCCCGGTCGACGCGGAGGCCGGCGACGCGAACCTCACGGAGAAAATCAACCAGACGAACGTCGACAAGCGCATTGCGAGTCTGGAAGCGGCCTACGACGAGGTCCCGGTCACCGAGGAGACCTTCGAGCTGTCGCCTGACGAATACGCCGACGTGTTCGCTGCGACACGCGGGACCGGCTACTCCGGGAACAGCGTCGTGTTCGTCACCCGTGACGGCTCCGATTTCCCGGAGCTAAGCGACCAGATACCCGACCAGGCGGCCGACGACACCCGCGACCGCGTCCTGCTAGTGCTAGGCCGGGGCGCTGACATGTGGGCGCTGCCGGGTGGCGGCAAAGGAGACGAATACGAATCGGTGCAAGGGACCGCCGTCCGCCGCGTCAACGAACAGACCGGCATCCGCTGTACGGTCACCGGCGTCGCGGAAGTCGTTCACTCGAAGTACTATCCGGACACCGACGCGCAGGGGTCGGTACACACGCTAGACATCTACCTCGAAGCGGCGTACAAGAAAGGCAGTCTCGACGTGGACGAGTCGGAACTCGTGGGAGCGGCGTGGTTCGCGGAGCCGCCCGAGCGGCTCACGCCCGGTGCCGAAGAACGGTTTGCAGCGTTGCTCGACGGCGAGTGAATCCGGGACCGGGACGAGAAGCCGATTAGTGTTCGACTAACTCCACGAGCACGCCGCCGGTCGTCTTCGGATGGAGAAAGGCCACGTCGTGTCCCCACGCGCCTGGCCGCGGTTCCTCGTCTATGAGGTCGATGCCGCAGTCGCTGACTGTCTCTAGCGCGGCGGAGATGTCGTCCGTCTCCAGAGCGACGTGATGAATGCCCGGCCCGTTGCTGTCGAGGTACCGTGGAATCGCGCCGTCGGCGTCCGGCAGTGGCTCTAGCAGTTCGAAATAGCCGTTGTCCATCTCCAGGAACGTCACCTGCAGACCATCGAACGTCTCCTCGTGGACGACCGGTGTCTCGAAGGCGTCGGCGAACAGTTCCGCGAGCGGGGCGGCGTCGTCGGTGGCGATGCCGGCGTGGTCGAATCGCATGGACGGCCGTACACCGGGGTAGCTTATAATTCTGGGAGCATGGACAGCCGGAAAACAGGACGGCCCCGCGGTTCGACTGACCTTACATCGACGAGCCGGGCTGGTACTCGCCGAACACGTCCCGGAGCACGTCACACACCTCGCCGGTCGTGGCGTACACCTTCACGGCGTCGATGATGTAGGGCATGACGTTCTCGTCGCCCTCGGCCGCCTGCCGGAGTGCGTCGAGTTTCGCTTCGACAGCCTCGTCGTCACGCTCCTCCCGGACGGTGGCGACGTTGTCCTGCTGGGCCTGTTCGACGGCCTCGTCGACCTCCTCGATGTCCTGTTCGCCCTCTTCCTCGACCTGATACTCGTTGACGCCAACGATGACGCGCTCGCCCGCCTCCTGTTCGCGCTGGCGCTCGAAGGCCACGTCCTGAATCTGGCGCTGGACCCACTGCTCCTCGATGGAGCGGCGCATCCCGCCTCGTTCGTCGACCTCCTCGATGAGTTCGCGGGCCTCGGCTTCGAGTTCGTCGGTCAGCGACTCGACGTAGTAGCTGCCGGCCAGCGGGTCGATAGTGTCGGCCGCGCCGGATTCGTGGGCGAGTATTTGCTGGGTCCGCAGCGCGGTCCTGACTGACTGCTCGGTCGGGAGGCCGATGGCCTCGTCCTTGCCGTTGGTGTGGAGGCTCTGGGTACCGCCCAGGACCGCCGCGAGTGCCTGGTAGGACACGCGGACGACGTTGTTCTCGATCTGCTGGGCGGTCAGCGTCGACCCGGCGGTCTGGGTGTGGAACTTCAGTTGCTTGGACTTTGGGTTCTGGGCGTCGAAGCGCTCGTCCATGATCTTCGCCCAGAGGCGCCGGGCCGCCCGGAACTTCGCCACCTCCTCGAAGATGTTGTTGTAGGAGGCAAAGAAAAAGGAGAGCTGCGGGGCGAACTCGTCCACGTCAAGGCCGGCCTCGATGGCGGCTTCGACGTACTCGATGCCGTCGCCGAGCGTGAACGCGATTTCCTGAGCGGCCGTCGAACCGGCCTCGCGGATGTGATACCCCGAGATGGAGATGGTGTTGAACTTCGGCGTCTCGGCGGCGCAGAACTCGAAGATGTCGGTGATGAGTCGCATCGACGGCTCCGGTGGGTAGATGAACGTGTTCCGAGCGATGTACTCCTTGAGCACGTCGTTCTGGATGGTTCCGCGGAGTGCCTCGCGGTCGACGCCCTGCTTGTCGCCGACGGCGATGTACATCGCCAGCAGCACCGACGCTGGGGCGTTGATTGTCATGCTTGTCGAGACTTCGTCTAACGGGATGCCGTCGAACACGGTCTCCATGTCGTCCAGCGAATCGATGGCGACGCCGGTCTTGCCGACTTCACCGGCGGCCATCGCGTGGTCGGAGTCGTAGCCCATCTGCGTCGGGAGGTCAAAAGCCATCGAGAGCCCGGTCTGGCCCTGGTCGAGCAGGTAATTGAACCGCTCGTTAGTCTCGGTCGCGGTCCCCATCCCGGCGTACTGACGCATCGTCCAGAGTCGGCCCCGATAGCCGGTCGGATACACGCCGCGGGTGTACGGTTCCTGGCCGGGGAAGCCCAGGTCCTTCTCGTAGTCCATATCGGAGATGTCTTCGGGGGTGTACAGACGGTCTACCTCGTGTCCCTCGGTGTCCGTGGTGAACGTCTCCTTGCGTTCGCCAAAGCGGTCGACGGTGGGCTGGACGTCGTCTTCCTCCCACTGAGCCTTCGACTCCCGTATCTCCGCCAGCTCGTCGGGGTCAAACATGGACGGATTGTCGGACGGCGGAGGCTTAAGGGTTCTTAAATCCTTCACGGTTTGTAATGCGCGTCCCGCCGTGAGACGGTCGCGCGCTGTTCCGAGGCGGGTTTATATCGTCGGTATCTATCGAGGACGTATGCCAATCGAACCGGGAGACGGCGTCACCATCGAGTACGTCGGCCGCTTCGAGGACGGGAGCGTCTTCGATACGTCACGTCCCGAAGTCGCCAGAGAGCACGGACTCATCGAGGCACAGGGCGTCGAGGCGAGCGAGTACGCACCGCTTTCCTTCACCGTCGGTGCGGGGGAGATCATCGAAGGGATCGACGAGGCTATCGTCGGAATGACTGCGGGTGAGGAGGCCACCGTCACAGTGCCGCCAGCAAAGGCTTACGGGGAGTTTCAGGCTGACCGCGTCCGCGAGTACGACCCCGAGACGTTCGAGGGTATGGTCGGAAAAGAGCCGGAGGTCGGGCTCCACGTCGAGGCCGAGAACGGTCTCCACGGGGACGTGACTGCGGTCCGCGACGACGCTATCGAGGTGGATTTCAACCACGAGCTGTCCGGCAAGACGCTCGTGTTCGATATCGAAGTCGTCGATGTCAGATAATCAGTCTGTCGTCGGCAGGTAATCGGTCCGTCGTCGGCAAATAATCAGTCGCCCGTGTCGTACTTGTAGGTCGCTTCGTCGGGGTCGATGCCGAAGTCCTCGGGACCCTCCTCCGGCTCGGATTCCTCGGACTCGCCGGCACTGGCCCGCTTGAACCGTTTGCGGAGGTGCCCCGGTACTTCGAAGCGGTCGATGGCCACCCGGAGCGGCACCGCGTCGGGCTGGATGTTCTCCTGTTTGGTCGCGAGTCGGTCCCGGAGCGAGTCAGGGAGTTGCGCCGGCTCGATGCGCCCGAAACCGAACTGCGCGAGGTACTCGGAGGCGTTCGTCAGCGAGTAGACGGTGTCGAACCCCTCGTCGCCGGCGTACTCGACCAGGCGCTCGATGACGTGTGCGCCGACCCCCTGGTTGCGCCATACGGGCAGCACGCCGATACTCGTCAGTTCACAGACGGACTCCTCGTCGCTCTTGTGAATACGGATACGGCCGAACCCCGCCTTCTCGTGGCTCTCCTCGTCGATAGCGACGACGTAGTCCCGGGATCTGAAAGCCGTCTCGTCCAGCCCCATCTCCTCGATACGGTCGAGCAACCAGACTTCCTCTCGGTTTTTCGCATCCCGGACGTACATACTCGAAAGTTAACTGCCGCAGTCAAAAGGGTTTGCGGCGTGACTGGCACGGTCGGGTTACGTGGCGGAGAGGCAATCACTAAGAGAGTTCAACATGATTGATTGCTCATGATCTCGCTCGAGATGGACATGGTCCAGTACGACTGTCCGTATATCGACACAACACGGGACTACGAGGTGTCGTTTCTGGCCAAGCAGTGGGATTTCCACCCTGTCGAGCGGGAGTTGGAGACGCGGATCATGGTCAACGGCGCGGACCGGGAGGAACTGGATCGCGGGCTGAACGCGCTGGAGACGCACGATCACATGGAGTCCTATCAGCTTCTCCGTCGGAAGGGCGACCTGGCGCTCATCCGCTCGCGCATCGACGAGACGAACGCGATGAGCGTCATCCGCGACCACAGCGGCTACATCACCGGGCCGTTCCGCATCCGTGACGGCTCGGAAATCTGGCACGTCGGCTTCGACACCGAGCGAGTCGCAGAGGGGACGCTGTCGGAACTGGAGCGGGACAACGACTACACCATCCGGTCCCGCGAATCGGTCGACTTGGAGGACTACTACGACCTGCTGCAGAACATCGACTCGGCAAAGCGGCTGGTCGATGGCTGCCGGGAGTTGTCGGATGTCGAACGGGACACATTGGAGAAAGCCGTCGAAGGCGGTTACTTCGACACGCCTCGGGACGCGACCCTGTCGTCGCTCGCCGAGGAGTTCGATGTCTCCAAGATGGCTATCTCGAAGAACCTTCGGCGGAGCCAGCGGAAGATACTCGACCGCGTCACGACGGCGATGAACGACGTGACCGAGTGAGGCGGATACGGAGTGTCTCGGCTACTTTCCAGCCCGCTACTCCGTACCGCTCCCCTGCATCAATTTCTGGATGTCTTCGTCGGCCGCCAGTTCTTCAGGGTCGCCGCTGGCGACGATGTCGCCCCGTTCGATGACGTACAGGCGGTCGACGACATCGGGGACGTGCGTGACGTTGGACTCCGCGATGAGCACCGCGATGTCGCGGTCGTTGATGGCTCGGATGTAGCGCTTGAGGCTCTCGACGACGACCGGGGCTAGCCCCTCTAGCGGTTCGTCGAGGATGAGCAGGTCGGGCTGAAGCGCCAGTGCCCGGCCGATAGCGACCATCTTCGCCTGGCCGCCACTGAGGTTCTGGACCTTCGCGTCCCGGCGGTCATCGAGTTCGGTCAGCACGTCGTAGACGCTCTCGATGACCGCGTCCTCGTCGTCGATACCGCGGGCCTTCCCACTGGTCCAGATGGGGAGCCGGAAGTTTTCGTCGACAGTCATCCCGGTGAACAGCTTCCGGTCTTCGGGCTGGTAGCCGATGCCTCGCTTGGGTATCAGCTCCGAGCGGATGCTGGTCAGCTCCTCGCCGCGGAACGTAACTGAGCCGCTCCAGACCGGCGTCAGGCCCATGATGCCGCGAAAGGTACTCGTCTTGCCGGCCCCGTTGCGGCCGACGAGGCCGACCGCCTCGCCGGTGTTCACGTCGAGGTCGATGTCCTCGGTCACCTGGAACCCCTCGACGGCGGCGTTGAGACCGCGGACGGACAGCAGGGCGTCGCTACTCATCGTCACCCACCCCCAGGAGGAGCCGCCGGAGTTCGTCGTCCGTTTCGAGCATCGTCGGCGGGCCGACCCCGTGGACGGTCCCCTGGTGGAGCGCCACGACGCGGTCGGCGTACTCGGTGACGATGTCCATGTCGTGCTCGATGGTGACCGTCGTGACGCCCTCGGCCCTGCCGACCTCGACAATCGTCTCGATGACGTACTCCTTCTCGCGGGTCGAGACACCGGAAGTCGGCTCGTCGAGCAGCAGGTAGTCCGGATCGAGGCCGAAGGACATCGCCACGTCGAGCAGCTTCCGGTCGCCGTGGGGCAGTTCCTCGGCGAGGGTGTCGGCGGCGTCTTCGAGCCGGAACTTCGCAAGCAGTTCATCGACCTTGGTCTCCACTTCCGCGTGGCCGTCGGCCATCGAGAACAGGCTCCAGGTCTTGCCCTGTTCGGTCAGCACGACCGTCCGGAGGTTCTCCCGGACCGTCATCTCCTCGAACACCTTGACGACCTGAAAGCTCCGGGCGATACCGGCGTCGACACGACCGTTTGCCGACATGCCGGTGATGTCGTCGCCGTCGAGGACGATGGAGCCTTCGTCCGGCGAGAGAAAGCCGGTGAGGAGGTTGATGAACGTCGTCTTGCCGGCTCCGTTGGGGCCGACGATGAAGACGAGTTCGCCCTCGTCCTTGCCGAACTCGAGCGTGATGTCGTCAGTTGCGACCAGTTCACCGAAGGACTTCCGCAGGTTGCGTGCTTCGAGCATATCAGTCGACTCCAAAAAGGATTATTCGCAGGCTGGTCAGCGCTTCTGTCACTTTCCGTTCTATCGATTGCACGGCGGTCCGCCCCCACGTCGACAGGACGGACGGCTCTCGACGCAGTTCATTGAGCCGCGTGTTGACGATGCCGCCGGACCGGAGCGATCCGACGATACCCCTCGGGAAGCCGTACACCAGGATCAGGAGCACTACGCCCGTCAGGAAATCGTAGTACTGGGTCACGTCCTGGCCCACGTCCTGCAGGAAGACGAGGACGACACCGCCGATGAGCGGGCCGACCAGCGTCCGGAACCCGCCCAGAATCGCCATGAACAGGATGTCTCCGGACCGGAGGAAAAACAGCGTCCCCTCCGGACGGACGTACTGGCGGACGACGGCGTACAGGCCGCCCGCGACGCCGCCGTAGATGCCCGAGACGACGAAGGCGGCCCAGACGTACCGCCGGACCGGCAGACCAATGAACCGCGCTCGGGTCCGCTCTTGCCCGATGGCGTCAAGCGCGTTGCGGAACGGCGACTGCGTGATGCGGTACATCACGAACAGGCCGATGAGGATGACGACCACCGTCAGGTAGTACGTCAGCACCTGATACACGTCCGGGCTGAACGCGGTCCCGAACAGGAGCGGCTGGTTCGCCGGCCCCGGTCGGATGGGGAGCCCGTCGCTTCCCCCGAGTGCGCTCTGCCCGAGCGCGATGGCGTACAGGAGCTGGCCAAAGGCCAGCGTCAGGAGAGCGAAGTACAGCCCGGTGTGTCGCAGCGATAGCGCCCCGATGATAGCCGCCATCACCGTCGCAGCCGCGATAGCCCCGAGCAACAGCAGGCCGACGCTCTGGACGCCAGCGTAGCGTGCCAGCACTGCGGTCGCGTACGCGCCGGTTCCGAAGAAGGCCGCGTGGCCGAACGACGTGAGTTTCGTGTGCCGAAGCAGGAGGTTCAGCCCGACCGCCGCGAAGCCGAACAGCAGGCCCTGGTGGATGACGCTGAGCTGGAGGCTATCGGAGACTGTCGTGAGATCCGGCACGATGAACAGAACGACGACCCCGAGGACGAGGAAGGCGGCCTCCCGGCGGGTCACTTCGACCCCGAGGAAGCGATACGCTGGCGTCCTGTCACGGTCGACGCGCTCCGGCATCACGCTGTCTCACCCCACGTCCCGAACAGGCCCTCGGGCTTGACCAGCAGGATGAGCGCCATAATGGCGAACGGGGCGGCGATTTCGCCCGGCGGGTACAGCGTGATCATCCAGCTCCGGATGACACCGACCAGAAGCGCCCCGACGAACGCGCCACGGAGGCTGCCGAGGCCGCCGATGACGATGACGACGAAGGATAGTACCAGCGGATTGGTGCCCATTTCGAGCGTTGCCGACGTCGGCGGCACTGCCATCGCACCGGCGAAACCGGCGAGGAACGCACCGAGCGCGAACACGAGCGTGAACACGCGGTCGGTGCTGACGCCGATGGCGGTCGCCATCTCGCGGTCGATGGCGGTCGCGCGGATGATACGGCCGGTTTTCGTGCGCTCGAAGAACCAGAACAGGCCGACGACGACGACCGACCCGACGAGGATGACGAACACGTTGTAAGTCGGGTAGTTCAGCCCGACGAGTTCGCTCGTCGGAATCGTGTTGATGGCGCTGTACACGGCGTCGGTCCGTATCGAGCTGTCCCCCCAGATGACCTTCTTCACGTCGAGGAGTATGAGCAGGAGGGCGAAGGTCAGCACCAGCTGGTACACCTGGTCGCGGTCGTAAATCTGGCGCAGGAACACTGCTTCGAAGAGGGTCCCGACGGGGAGGAGGATGGCTGCCGTCACCAGAACGGCTGCGAGGACCGCGAGAACGAACACGGCGGTACCGACGACGCCGCCACCCGGTGGGCCGACGATGCCGATGATAAACCCGAACACGCCGATGGCGGTGTACGCACCCAGCGAGAACAGTTCCCCGTGGGCGAGGTTCAGCACGTCCAGGATGCCCAGGATGACGGTCAGTCCCGAGGCGATCATGAACAGGATGAACCCGAACTGGATGCCGTTGAGCGTCTGGACGAGCGCGGCTGTGGGTGTTACGGCCATGGCTCGGTATCAGGCGCTCCAGCTATCCAGCCAGTCGCTGCCGGTGACGCCCGGCGGCGGCGCGGTCTCGGTCGCCGCGTAGGTGTTCACGTCGTCGAGCCTGGCCGCGCCGAGGTCGTCGTCGTACACCATCTGCCCGGCGAAGGAGTTCGACGCGCCCTGGTGGTCCTCGGCGATGTTGTGGTAGCCGGCCGGCGTGAAGAAGCCGTGGCCCTCCAGGACCTGCGCGATCTGCTCCTGGCTGGGGTAGGTCCCCAGCAGGTCGATGGCCTTCTCGGTGGCTGTCGCCCAAGCGGTGACCGCGCCGTAGCCGCTCATGTAGTGTGCGGTCGGGACGGTCACGCCCTCCTGCTGTGTCGCGGCGTCGAACAACTCGCGGCCGGGCTGCCAGTTACCGAGCGCCGGCAGGCCCCAGTAGTAGTTGCGCGACCCGGAGTAGATGTCCGTCCCGGCCAGTGCATCGCCCGGCACGTCGCCGGCCGCGCTGTACAGCGTCGTGCCGAACACCGTCGTGTTCTCGAACATGTTGTTGGCGTTCGCCTGTCGGACGAACGTCGTCACGTCGCCGCCCCACAGGCTGGAGAAGGTCACGTCCGGCTCTTCGTTGTTGATCGAGGTGATGTGGTTCGACATGTCGCTGGCCCCCAGTTCCGGGAACCCCTCGTAGACGATTTCGGCGTCCGTGAGCTGCTGGATGGCCTGTGTGAACACCCGCATCTCGTCCTCGCCGAAGGAGTAGCCGGGGTTGACCCCAGCGACGGTCGAGATGTTGTCAGCGCCGATGCGTTCGACGGCCTCCCGAGCCATCGTCACCACTTCCATGATGTCGTAGTTCTGGAAGCGAAAGGAGTAGGTCGGGTCAGGGACGGTCTCCTCGTAGAGTGTCGTCACCGTCCCGTCGGTGCTGACGTTGATGATCTCGTTTTTCTCGATTTCGGGAGCGATCTGGCTGTGCGTGCCGCTGGAAATCGGGCCGAACGTGACTTCTTTCCCTTCTTCGATGAACTGGTTGTAGCTGTCGAGCGGATTCGACCCCTCGTTGACCACGTCCAGCTCGATCTCGCGCTGCCCGCCGATACCGCCCGCTTCGTTGATGCGCTGGACTGCGAGTTCGGCCCCGCGCTGGGCCTGGATGCCGAGGACGCCCGGTGCGCCACGCGTGAACGTCAACAGCCCGGCCTGTATCGGTTCGTCGGAGATCTCGCCTCCGGACTGCCCGCCCTGATCCGCTGTTTCACCGTCGCTCAGCAGCGTCGAGCAGCCAGCGAGTGCTGCGGCGACGGCCGAGCCGCCGACGGCGGAGAGCAGTTGTCGCCTGCCGATGCCACCAGTGTCATGGTCCGTTGTCGTTTGTTCCATAGGTGTGTCCCAATACGCCCGGACTCGTCCGGGCTGTCTGGTCACGCAGTGTGTGCCACGCTCACAGGGATGGCTGGCTCTTCCGACGTAACCCCCGAATAACGGGAGGTTTACACGTAAACCACGGTGGCCGGTGAGACGGCGGAACGGTGTTCTCACCCCGAATTGCAGGAGTTCCGCAGCAGCCAGGCGGGTATACATGTCAACCCACCCCTATTCGGGTATGTCTAGAGAACGTGTGACCGAATGGCATCCAGCACCTCTCACGAACGGCTCGAAGTCGAATCCATCGACGAGTCCTCGATCCTGTTCGTCGACGACCATCACTACACCGAAGACACCGTCTGTCTGGTGACCGGCGGCGGCTCGGGTATCGGTCGGGCGACGGCGCTGGCGATGGCCGCCAACGGGGTGACCGCTGTCGCCACAGATATCGACGCGGACGGCCTCGCCGAAGTCGCGGCGACCGCGGCGGACCTCGACCTCGACGGCAGTGTCGAGACAGTGACCGGCGACCTCGCGAGCGACGCGGACATCGAAACCATCGTCGAGACGGCCGCCTCCCACGGCACTGTCCGCTACCTCGCCAACATCGCCGGCCTGCAGCACATCGACGCCATCGAGGACTTCCCGATGTCGAAGTACGACCAGATGCACGACGTCATGCTTCGCGCCCCGCTCGCGCTCTCGAAGCGCGTCATCCCCCACATCCGCGGGACCGACGACGGCGTCGGTGCCATCGGGAACATGGCGTCGGTCCACGGCCACTACGTCACCTCGGACAAGGTGGCCTACAACGTCTCGAAGTTCGGCCTGCGGGGGCTGACACAGTCTATCGCCGCCGAAGGAGGCAACGGCCTTCGTGGGTTCTCCATCAGCACGGGCTACGTCAAGACGCCGCTGGTGGTCGACCAGATTCCCGACACCGCCGAGCAACGTGGCATCAGCGTCGACGAGGTCATCGACGACGTGATGCTGGGTCAGGCCCGAGTCAAGGAGATGATGGACCCCATCGACGTAGCGAACCTCTTCGTGTTCGGCTTCTCGACCCACGCCGACCATCTCAACGGCGGGGACCTGCTGTTCGACGGCGGAATGACAACGACCTACGAGTGAGACAGTGACGTGTGAACGTGAACTGCAGCGGCCCGCAACGCACGCGCTGCGGGACCGGGCTCCCCCGGACGGCCCACGGGCGTATGGTGCCCCGGGCGGCGGTACGAGTTTATACCAGACGGCCAAACACTACGGAATACTGACGCTATGAGCGAACAAGACCACGTAGACTCTATCGTCCACGAACCGAGCCACGCGTTCGTCGAGTCGACGAACGTCTGGGAGTTCATGCAGGAATACGACATCGAAAACTACGACGAACTCATCGAGCGAACGACCACGGACCTGCCGGAGGAACCAGAATCAGGCGTCGAGTGGTTCTGGGACCTGCTCCCGGAGTACCTCGACATCGAGTTCTTCGAGGCGTACGACGAGGTCCGGGACGACAGTGAGGGGCCGCAGTTCACCGACTGGTACGCCGGCGGGACCATCAACGCCGCCCACAATGTCCTGGACCGCCATGCAGCGCGGGACAGCCCCACCCGCAACACGGTGGCACTCATCTGGGAGGGCGAGCCCGGCGACGTGCGGGAGGTCACGTACCACGAACTGAACCGGCAGGCCAGCAAGGTGGCGAACTACCTGGAGTCCGTCGGCGTCGGCACCGGCGACACCGTCGGCCTCTATATGCCGATGGTCCCCGAAGTCGCGTCGATACTGTACGGCTGTCTCAAAGTCGGCGCGATCGCCGTGCCGATTTTCTCCGGGTTCGGCGTCGACGCGACGGCGACCCGCATCGCGGACGCCGAGTGTTCCGTCCTGTTCACCGGTGATGGCTTCTACCGCCGGGGCTCGGGGGTCCAGCTCAAGGGGAGCGCCGACGAGGCCATCGAGCAGGCCGGCGACGAACTCGGGACAACACCGGTCGAACACACCGTGGTCTACGACCGGCTCGGCATCGCGGACGACCCCGACGAGACGATTCGCTGGACCCGCCGCGACGAGTGGTGGGACGAGGCTATCGAGACCGCCGACGACGAGTACGCGGCGAAGGAACTCCCGAGCAATCAGGAGTCGATGCTGTTGTACTCCTCGGGAACGACCGGGAAGCCGAAGGGTATCGTCCACACGCACGCCGGCGCGCTCATGCAGGCGGCCAAAGAGATCTACTTCGGGTTCGACCACAAGCCGAGCGACCGCTTCTTCTGGGTGAGCGACATCGGCTGGATGATGGGGCCGTGGACGCTGCTCGGGAACCACGCCTTCGGCGGGACCGTCTTCATGTACGAGGGCGCGCCGGACCACCCCGAGCCGGACCGCTTCTGGGAGATGATAGACCGCCACGACCTCACCACCTTCGGCGTCTCACCGACCGCGATTCGGGCGCTCCGCAAGCAAGGCGACGAGTGGCTGGAGGGCCACGACCTCTCCAGCCTGCGGCTGCTGGGCTCGACTGGCGAACCCTGGGACCCCGAGAGCTGGCTGTGGTTCCACGAAAACGTCGGGAACGAGGACTGTCCAATCATCAACATCTCCGGCGGGACCGAGATAATGGGCTGTTTCCTCATGCCGATGCCGATACAGTCGCTCAAACCATGTACGCTGGGTGGTCCCGGGTTGGGGATGGACATCGACATCGTCGACCCCGACGGCGAATCCATCGCCGACACCCACGAGCGTGGCTATCTGGTCGCCCGGGACTCCTGTCCGTCGATGACCCGGTCGCTCTGGTCTGGCGACGAGCGCTACCTCCAAGAGTACTGGTCAACCTGGGACGACGTGTGGGACCACGGCGACTGGGCGCAGAAGGACGAGGACGGCCTCTGGTTCCTCCACGGCCGGGCCGACGACGTGCTCAACGTCGCCGGGCGGAAGGTCGGGCCGGCGGAGGTCGAGGGCGCGGCGATGGAACACAGCGCCGTCAATCAGGCCGCCGCCGTCGGTGCCCCGGACGACACCACTGGCACTGCCGTCGTCCTCTATACTGTTCTGGAGGCCGGCTACGAACCCGACGACGACCTCCGGGACGATATCCGCGCCGCCGTCGGCGAGGAACTCGGCAAGCCGTTCCGGCCCCGGGAGGTGCTGTTCGTCGACGAGTTCCCCAAGACTCAGAGCGGGAAGATCATCCGCCGGGCAATCGCCGGCGTCTACCGCGGCGAGGACCTGGGCGACATGTCCAGCATCGAGAACCCGGACGCACTGGACGAGGTCCGCGAGGCGTCGTAGTCAGCCCCCGACGGCGTCCTCGGCCGGCTTCTCCAGCCGGAGCAATCCAGGGAGCGCCAGCACCGCGAGGACGACTTCTGTCCCGCCGGCGACAAAGAATGCGACTGCGTAGCCGAACGCTCCCGCGACGGTACCGCCGATGAGGATGCCGGCGAGGAAGCCGACGCTACCGAAGATGTTGAACCCGGCCATAGCGGTCCCGCGCTCCGTCTCGCCGGCGAGGTCCGAAACGAGCGCCATTGTTGCCGGAGCCATCAGCGCGCCGATGACGCCGGTCAGTACCATCCCCGCACCGGCGATGGTGACCGTCGGAGCCTGCCCGACGCCGATAACGGTGAGTCCGTACAGCACGGACCCGGCGACAATCGGAGCCGTTCGACCGATGCGGTCCGAGAGCACGCCGAAGGGGTACTGCAGGAGGGCGAACGGCGCGAAAAACAGTGCCAGCATAACGCCGGTTTCGCCGGGCCCCAGTTCGAACGTCTCCCTGAAATACAGGGTCCCGACGAGCGCGAAAAAGCCCGCGGTGAGCCGGTCGATGAACCCGAAGGCGTACGGGACGCCGAGGGTCGGTCGCTGTTTGAGCCCGGACACGGTCGCAGCCAGGCCCGACCGCCCGTCCGACGGTGCGCGGTCGGTCACGAACAGAGCGGCCACTGCAACAACGAGCGACAGCGCGCTCGCCACGTACAGCGGGAGCGTGGTCTGGATTTCGTACAGTTGGCCGCCGAGTGGCGCGCCAAGCGCCGTTCCGCTGCCGATAGCGATGCCTGCCGCCCCCATGTTCTTGCCGTGGCCGCCGCCCAGGTCCATCAGCATCGTCATCGCCAGCGAGAACGCCGCGATGGTGGCTCCGCCCTGAAGCGCTCGCAGGACCAGCACGCCGGCAAACGGGAGCGAGACAGCGCCGGGGAGCCACGCAATGAGGGCGTATAGCACTGCGCCCGCGCCCGCCCCGCCGACGATGAACGGCGTGCGCCGTCCGGTGGCGTCGCTGAGCACGCCCCATACGCCAGCGAAGACGACGAAAGCCCCGAACTCAGCGGCCAGGAACCACATACTCGCGTTCAGGTCCGTCGTCGCACCCAGCGTCCGGACGAGTCTATCGACGCCCGGGTACAGCAAGACCTGCGCCAGTAAAACGGCGAAGATAACGCCCGCGAGAACGCCCCGGTCTGTGCGGTCCGTCACAGACAACGGATACAGCGAGCCGAGAAAAATAGATGTCGGACCCGAATACGTGACCCTACTCGTCGAACTCCACAACGACCGACTACAGAACAGCGCGTCCGCTAACTCGGCCCAATCCGCCTTACTCAGCGCTGTGCGGCGGAACGAACCCGCAGTTCGAACAGCCGTTGTGCTTCGTCGTCTGGTAGCTCAATTCCGTCCCGCAGTTCGGACAGTTGTACTGGTCTGAACTCATTCACCTACTGGTATTGTTCGACAGTACCTAAACCTTTTCTCGACAATCGTCTATAACGTTTTTTCGGCCGGTTTGCGGGACGTAGCGAGGCTTAGACTGCAATCCACCGGATTGTGGGACGGATAATTACATCGTTCAGAAAGGATGAACAAGGGTCTAAAACGGGTATTGGTCGTCGCCTGTAGCCGTTGCCGCGCACATAACGACAGCCGTGTCTACTCTGTGCGTTTGACCACACCGGGTCCGGGATTGCTGCCGGCGCGGGATACATCGACTCTTGTCGAAGTGTTAGAGTGACAGTATTCAGTGCCGAGGGGGGCTTCTGTACTCCGGGGGTCAGCTACCGGAGACCACTCGTCTCGGTCGACAGACGGATTCGGCCGTGTATTTACTGTTTGTCGTGGCGAACGTCGCTACTGAGACAGCAAGGGAAATAACAGTACGGAATCAGCGTCGTTCCGTGGCCGCTTACATATAGCCGAGGTCGCGCAGGCGCTCCATCAGGTCTTCCTTGTCCTGGGCGCGGCCGGCGCGCTCGGTCGTGTTCGCCATGTCCTGCAGCCAGGCGGGCTCCTCGGCGGACTTGTCGGTGCTGACCTCGCTCCCGAGCGAACGGAATCCGGCGAAGTACTTCGGCGAGACCGGCACGTCTTCCTTCTCGATGCCCTCGGGCAGGTCGTCCTGGCCCTGCGGGACGTAGCCGTCGTCCGGGTAGCCTTCGACCGTGTCCGGGACGACGAAGTTCCAGAAGGCCTCCCACACGTCGGCTTCCGCGAACTGGAGAATCGACTGGATGCGGTCGTGCGGCGGGTAGATGTCCGGGTCGTGACGCGGCGAGAAGAACGTCTCGTCGGCGCGGGACTCCTGCTCGTCCCAGCGGATGCCCGACAGGATGCCGTCGACGTCGTGCTCCTCGATGGTGTCGTTGAGCGCCACCGTCTTCAGGAGGTGGTTGCCGACGTAGGTGTCGAGCAGGAACGGGAACGTGTCCTCTTCGTATTCGAGGATGTTCCGAATGTGGTGCTGGTTGTGCTCGGAGAGTTCGTCGACAGGGATGTCGTCACCCGGTTCGAGACCGTTCTCGTCGACGTAGTTGCCCACGTCCTCGTTGCGGGCCCAGATGACGTCGAGGTCCCACTCGTCGGCCCAGTGCTCGACGAAGTCGATGAGTTCGTCGAAGTGCTGGTAGTGGTCGATGAAGACGACCGGCGGGACTTCGAGGTCGAAGCGGTCGGCGACCTCCTTGACGAAGTACAGCGTCAGCGTCGAGTCCTTGCCGCCGGTCCACATCACGACAGGGTTCTCGTACTCTTCGAGGCCGGTCTTCGTGACCTCGATAGCCTTCTCGATCTTGTGGTTGACAGTCGGGTACTCTTCGGGGTCTTCGCCTTCCCCGTCAGTGTAATCAACGTCCAGATAGTCCGGGAACTCTGCTGATTCGGACATAGTGTAATGAGATATAATTACGAGTGCCAAGTACTTTTTGGATGGCCGACAGGTGTGTGAGGCGGTGGCAAATAAAACGGCGGCCGCGCCCGTTCAGGTCACTCGGGTTTTTTGCTGCCGGCGCGAAAGGCGTGGTATGGACGACCGCCCAACCCTCCCGGCCCGCCTCTTTCACCGCTGGCTGTTGCGCTATGTCCCTGTAGCCGCGCTGATCCTGATCGTCAGTGGACTCCTCGGGTACGGACTCGGCAGCCAGGTACCCGCCGAATGGCTTCAGAACCCCGGAACGACCGGCGAGAATCCCTTCATGCCGGCTGAGCTAACGACAGTCTCACTGACCGTTAACAACCTCGGGGCGTTGCTCGTGATGGCACTCGGCGCTATCTCGCTCGGTTCGATGACGGTCCTGTCGCTCGTCTTGAACGGCCTGCTCATCGGGGTCGTCGTCGGTATCGCACTCAAGCAGGTCTCGCCCGTCGTCGTCGCCGCACTCATCGTTCCACACGGCCTCATCGAGATCCCCGCACTGCTCATCGTCGCCGCCGTCGGGCTTCGGTTCGGGTGGCGCACGATACAGTACATCCGTGGCCGCACAAACGAACTGGTTACTGGACAGGATCTCCGGGAAGCCGGCTGGCTGCTTGCAACGGCCGCCGTACTAATCGTGATTGCGGCCTACATCGAAGCGAACCTCACAATCGAAATCGCGTCACGGTTCACGGACGCCGATCTCTCGGGCATCACGCCAGCGTAGCGGTTCGGACCGTCCGCTATTCGGTGTTGAGCTACGGCTCGGCAAAATTGAATCCGTGACCGGACGCTCCGCAGGCCGCGTTACGAGATGAACTCGTTGTCGCGCCAGTTGACGCCCTCTTCTTCCTCGCCGTCGCGGGGTTCCTCTGCAACGTTGATCGCGGCGGGCCGCTCTTCCCCATCGACGATGCGGACGGCTTCGAGTTCCTCGTCGACCGCCGCAATCGCCGTCAACGTTCCTTTCTCAGCGACTTTCGCGACCTCACACAGAACCTCGAACATCGCGTACTGGAGCGCGGTGTTCTGGAGCACGGTCTCACGGTCGCCCTTGAAGCAGGCGTACTCAACGAGTTCGGACTCGATCTCTTCCTCTTCCTCTTCGAGTGCGCCCCACTGGGGGCCACCGCCGGAACTCCCGGTACTCGCGGCTCCGGGCGGTCCCATCTCGTCGGGGTCTTCCTCGTACACCCGATTCTCCGTGACGCTGGCCTTGAGCTGGGCCGTCGGGGTGTACTTGCTCATGGAGTCGTCTTTGGCGACGGCGCTGACGATTAGCGTATTGTTTCGACGGGTGATGTCGATGTCAGCGATTTCGGGGGGAAGGTCCGGATCCTCGAAGAAATCGTAGGCGTCTTCCAGTGGCAGTTCAAGTGTCGAGTGAAGTCTGTATACGCGGCTGGTCATGGTTGGGGAAGCGTGTATCAGTCGTCGAAGGCCGTCCGCTGACGCTGTAGTCACTACTCCATAGGGGCCACTTGCTTATATGACCTGTCCTTCATTCGCGGTTTCACCGCTCTATATCAGGCAATATATCAGGCGTATGTTAAAGGTATTTACAGACCTTCTAGCAGGCCATATGCTACTGGTATTCAGTGCCTACTAGTCGTCCGCAGGCGTGGCATCGCCGTCCTCCAGGTCGACATCCGCTTCAATACTGGGCGGGTACTTCCCGCGGTCGAGTTTCAGGTCCGACTGCGGGCGCGCCATGCAAGTCAGTGCGTAGTTCTCCCGTTCACGGTCGGTCAGTCCGCGGGCGGCAGGCTGCGTGACCGATCCCTCAATGATTTCCGCCGAACAGGCCAGGCACATCCCCACGCGGCAGGAGTACTCCTGGGCGATACCCTCCTCGATACACCGCGAGAGAATCGTCTCCTTCTCGGAGACGGTGATTTCCTCGCCCGTCCCCACGAACGTCACCGTGTACTCGGTCATGCTCGGCCCTTTGACACCCCCCAGCAAAACTCTTTATCACCGCTGTCCCGGAGCGAAACGGACCGCTGTCCGTCAATGCCGCATGACGCACCCGTAGTCGGCTGTGCATCGCAGAAATAGTTACAGCAGTTCTGAAACCCGTAGTCGGAATAATTTTCTCTCTCCGGGCAGGACGGGAGTGCATGACCACACACCAGGACGACAACGCCGGCGGAGCGTCGGCGACTGCACGGACCGTTTCCGTGGACGTTGTCGTCGTCGGGGCCGGGACATCCGGCTGTTACGCCGCCGCGACTGTCGCAGACGCGGGCTACGACGTCGTTGTCGTAGAGCGAAAAGACGAGACCGAGGCCGGCCACATCGCCTGTGGGGACGCGCTCAAGGGTGCCAGCGACTTCCCTGAAGCGATTCCGAAGTCACAGCTCGAACCGGCGTTTACCAACACAGATGTCGACCACGGCCGGTTCGAGATACCACAGGAAGACACCGTCCTCGAAATCCCCGTGCCGGGCGAACTCGCCGTCATCGACCGCTGGGAGTACGGTCGCTGTCTCATCGAAGGGGCAAACAACAGCGGCGTGGAGTTCCATTACGACACGGTCGTTCAAGACGTGTTGCAGGACGACAGCGGCCGTGTGACCGGCGTGAAAGCCATGCGGAAAGGCGACCCCGTCACGTACGAGGGTGACATGGTCATCGACGGGGCCGGCGCGCTCTCGATTCTGCAGGACAAGACCGACCTCGAAGACGCGACCTTCGACACGAACGTCCAGTACTCGCAGTTTTGCTCTGCCTACCGGGAGATTATCGAGGTTGACGAGCCGGTCGAATGGGACGACGCGCTCGTGTTCAAGCCGACCGAGCGCTCCGCCGGCTACCTCTGGTACTTCCCGCGTACGGACACGGAGATCAACGCCGGTCTCGGCTTCCAGATGAACGAGGAGCCGATGGAACTGGTCGACGACCTCAAGCGCGACCTGCAGGGCCGAAGCGAGTTCGAGGGGGCGGAGGTACAGGATAAACTCGGCGCTGCGCTGCCGACGCGCCGGCCGTACGACTCCGCCGTCGCGCCCGGGTTCATGGCCGTCGGGGATGCCGCTGGACACGTCAATCCAACCACCGGCGGCGGTATCGCCGGTGCGGCCTACGCCGGGACCTACGCCGCCGAACAGGCTATCGAGGCTATCGAATCCGGCCGGACGGACGACGAAGCCGCGCTCTGGGAGTACAACGAGCGCGTGATGGAGCACTTCGGCGCCCGGTACGCGGCGCTTGACGTGTACAACATCTTCACCACCGCCTACGACGTCGACGACCTGATGGCGCTGCTGGCCGCGTTACCCGGCGAGAAGCTCGCCGAGGCGCTGTACGGCGGCTCGACCAGTATCGGGCTCGGACTCAAAATCAAGATGGCAGTCAAGAGCATCGGCCACTTGGGGACTATCCGGGACCTCTACCAGACGAAGAAAGCTGCCGACCGGCTGCTGGAGCATTACGAATCCTATCCAAGCGACCGCAGCGGCTTCGAGGCCTGGCAGCGCGAGCGCGACTCGATTATGGACGATATCTACGACGTCACTGGCGCAGAGCCCAAGTACTGACGCGGCGGTTCGTTGCGTCTTCCGGTTGGTTCTGATATTCTGGCGCGGGGTTGCCAGCAGCAGCGACGGCGTTTCGAACAGCTATCCGGAGAGTAGTTGCTGAAATCATGAACTATAGTTCTGAACAACAAGTTTTATTATTTAACAACATGATATCAAAATGAAGTCACACTGGGGTCGGTCGACCGGGGGGTCACCGAGACGGAGACAGCGTGTCGACCGTCGCCCGAGTGGGGGTCAATCATGCTAGCACGCAGATTCCAATCCGACGATAGTGCAGTCTCGCCAGTTGTTGGTGTCATTCTAATGGTTGCAATAACAGTGCTGTTGGCGGCGACAGCAGCGACGTTCTTCCTCGATTTCGGGTCTGGGAGTCTCGGCCAAAGCGCGCCACAGGCGGCGTTTACGTTCGATTACGACGCGGGTAGTCCCGACAGCCTGACAATCGAACACCGGAGCGGCGACTCGATCCGGGCCGGAAACCTGTACATCACCGTTAGCGGGGCTTCAACCGCCAACGGACAGCACGATTTCCCGAGTCTCGGCGGCGCACCGGCGGCCGGTTCGGAAATCACAGCCGGGTCGAAGGTGACGTTTTCGAAAGCCGCTGATCTCTCGGATGCAACGGTCACGCTGAACTGGAAGTCGCCGGATAGCGGCAAATCGATCCAGCTCGCCAGCTGGGAAGCGCCGTAGCGTATTCACTCACTCAGTTGGCTAATCGCTTTGCTGACGACGTCGATACCGATTGCCAGTGAATCCTCGTCGACGTCGAACGTGGGCGTGTGGTGGCCGCCGGGGTGGTCGGTACCGATACCGACGAACGTCGCCGT
Source organism: Haloarcula amylolytica JCM 13557 (assembly GCF_000336615.1). Classification (GTDB taxonomy): domain Archaea; phylum Halobacteriota; class Halobacteria; order Halobacteriales; family Haloarculaceae; genus Haloarcula; species Haloarcula amylolytica. Next base: position 490,511 of record NZ_AOLW01000015.1, on the reverse strand, counting down.
GCCGCCGCGGTCCTGGACGCGGTCCATCAGGTAGGTCGCGTCTTCGCTCCCGCCGAGGTCGTCGGTCCGAAGGCGGCTTGTGACGCCGGGAACTGATTCTGCCGCGTCGTACACCACGCCCGCGAGTACCTCGTCGCTCACCGCACTCGGCGCTTCTGCGGTCGTCTCGATGGCGACCTCGCAGTCGTGCATCTCGGCTGCGGATGACATGACGGTGTCCGCCCGCTCGCTCATGTACTCCTTGAGCGCGGTCGTCTCACCCCGGACTTCCCCTTCCAGCGTCGCTTCCTCGGGGACGATGTTCGTCGCTGTGCCGCCCTCCACGACCCCGGCATTGACCCGGGTCGCGCCGTCGCCGTGGCGGCGAATAGCATGGAGGTTCTGGACGGCCGTTGCGAGCGCCTGGACGGCGTCCCGCCCCTGTGCCGGATGTCCCCCTGCGTGGGCTGACTCACCGGTGAACGTCGCTCTGACTTGCCGGACGGCGAGGAACCCGTCGACCCCGGCGACGATCTCGCCGGTCGGATGGTCGAGCCCGATGTGGATCGCCAGCAGGTGGTCCACGTCGTCCAGATGACCGCTTTCGGCGACGGCCTTCCCGCCGCCGATGACCTCTTCGGCCGGCTGGAAGACGACTTTGAACGTTCCCCTGAAGTCACTCTCTTTCACTGCCTCCAGCACGCCAAGGCCAATCGTTGCGTGGGCGTCGTGTCCGCAGGCGTGCATATACCCCTCGTTGGCTGAGCGGAACTCCTCTGTCGCCGGGGCGTGTGTCACGCTGTCTGACTCCGTTATCGGAAGCGCATCGATGTCGACCCGGAGCGCGACGGTCGGCCCATCGCCCTGTTCGAGCACAGCGAGGGCACCGGTGAATCCCCCGGTGGCGGCCTCCAGCACGTCCTCGCGAGCCCCGGCCTCTCGGGCCTTCGCCTGCCAGTCTTCGAGTTCATCAGCGTCCGGGACTGCCATCCGCGCGTCGCCGTCCACGACATCCTGACCGAGATGCAACTGGTCGACGCCGATACGTTCGAGTTCGTCGACGATGCGACTGGTGGTGTAGAACTCCCGCCACGCGGGTTCAGGGTAGCTGTGTAGGTCACGTCGAACGGACCTGAGCCGTTCCTGTTGAGACTCGTTCATGCCGGCGAAACGGGGCACAGTTACTTATAAGAATCCACAGGAGCGGACGACAGTCACTCCGGCCCTACGACCCGCTGCCGACCTGCGTCCGCTGTTCGACGCCGGCCTCGACGTGGATGGCGTTCGGGAAGGTTCGCTGAGTAACGTTCCGAGCGAACTCCTCGTACCCGACGATCTCTATCGTCCGGGTGTAGACGGTGTGGGTCCAAGACTCGAAGCGGCCGCCGCTTGGCCCCAGTGACTTCGACTGTGGAACCCGCAGTTCCTGTGGTTGCTTCGGATGCGGGCCTTTGAGTTCGACCCCTTTCTGTTCGGCGCTCTCTTTGATCTCTGTGACAATGTCCTCGAGGCGGTGTCGGTCCCCACTGGTGAACGTCAGCGTCGTGACGAAGGGCATCTGTAGACGAACACTCAGCCGCGAGTGACAAAAGGCCATCTGTTTCCGTTGTGTCTCCGATATTCTCTTAAGTAGCGGTGTCATAAAATCCGATAATGATAGAGGCCACGAGCGCGGGAGCCATCCTCTTTCGCGATACGCGTGGCCGGCGGGAGTACCTCCTGCTCAAGAGCCGACCCGGCGATTGGGAGTTCCCCAAGGGCGGCGTCGAGGGCGAGGAAGAACTCCAGCAGACCGCCATACGCGAAGTGAAAGAGGAGGCCGGAATCGGCGATTTCCGGCTTTTAGACGGGTTCCGCGAAGACTACGACTACGTGTTCGAGGCGAACGGCAACACCATCCACAAGACGGTCCACCTGTTCGTCGCGAAATCGTTCGAAGCGTCAGCCGAACTGTCCACAGAACACCGCGACCTGCAATGGCGCGACTACGAGCAGGCCATCAACACGGTCACGCAGGACGGTCCCCGCGAGATACTCGAACAGGCAGACGAGTTCCTCGACGAGCGAGCGGACGACGAGGAGTAGAGGGAGAGCGGACAGCACCCAGCCCGATTCACGGAGCACCGACGTGGCCATCTGGTCAGCGATGGCTTTACCGTCGCTTGATGACGAAACTGGATGTTCTCTCCGACGAATACAGATCCGCTCAAGTGACATATGAACTAACAGAATGGCATCACTTTCTGTGGTATCCTGCCCGACAGTTCGCCCATATATGTAATACAAGCTACTAATACCGCGATATCAGCCGCAGCTAAGCTATTTACGGGCATAAATGTGTTTTATGAATAATCTCTAATTCAATACTAACAGTATTTTTAAATACGATAAGCTTACAGTTTGCAAAGAGGCATCCAAAATGTTAGAAGACGGACTATCGTACCCAATGCAAGGCGACAGTTGGATAGCACAGATGTTGATCGGCGGCGTACTGCTGGTGTTCTTTTTCCTCTTGATTCCGGTGTTCGCGTTCAACGGCTATTTGCTTCGCGTGATCGGAACGACGGTTGAAGGTGAATCCGAGCCACCCGCCTGGGACGACTGGGGTGAACTCATCATCGACGGCATCAAGTTCAGTATCGTCGGTCTCGTGTACTCTATCGTTCCCATAGCTGTCATCTTCGGTATCGGCAGCGTCCTCCTCGGGTTGGGTGGCGCTGCTGGCGACTCTGGCGGCGGAATCATCGCCGGCTTCGGGTTCATGACGATCCTCCTCCTGATTCCAGTAATGTTCCTCATTTACTATATTGTCCCGGCAGCACTCGCCAATATGGCGGTCGAAGGCAGCCTTGGAGCAGCGTTCGACTTCTCATTGCTGAAAAACGTCGTTCTCACGAGCGACTACTTCATCGCAGTCCTGATGCCGATTGTCGTTGGCATCATCACGAACCTCATCAGCAATATTCTGGCGATTACTGTCATCGGACTCGTTCTCGTTCCGTTCGTCACCTACTACGGGCAGGTCGCCGTCTTCCGTATGTTCGGAACGGCATTCGCAAGCCAGACGAACAAGAGCGCACAGCAGGTAACAGGTCCGACCACGTCAGCCTAACCCAGCAGTTCTTACGCGGCCGGCTATTTTTTCGAGATACGTGACATCGAGTGGTGGAGCCGATTCAGACTCCGAGTTCGCCTTCGAACTGGCCGTCTGTCAATGGGCCGAGCGAGCGTGGTCGCCGTCCGACGATGCGGCGGTGCTGATCGCCAGACAGTTCGGGACGAAACACCGACGCTGGGACACGATTGTACTGGAGTGTGACCCCGACAGACTCCGCGAGCGAGCGACGTTCGGCGGAGACGCGTTCGACTCGGACCTCCTGCACGTCCTGCAGAACGCGCCGGCCGACTGGACGTACTACCGCGACGCGCTGCCTGACCCGGGCTATCCGTGGCGGTACGTCCGAGAGTCGATTCACGAGGCGGCCGACCGGGACGCCATCGAGACCCGAAAGCGGGGTAACCGCATCGAAATCCGTCGGGTACGCCCGTATCCGGACTGGGTCCGACGGATCGTCGCTATCGAGAACAAGCCCGATCTCACTGCCAGCGCCGCCAGAAATCTCGTCCCACAACTACAGCGGGACATCGCCTTATCGCTGGCCGACGAGGTGTGGGTGGCGACGGCGGCGACCGACGAGCGCGTCGAGCCGATCCTGCTGGCTGACTTGCCGGCAGCCGCCGGCGTGTTGACAGTCGACCCAGAGATAGGCACGGCCGAGGCGGTCTGGCAACCGCGGTCGCTGTCGGTTGACGACCCTGGAACGCGCATTCTGGACCGACCGGACGACGACACCAGCGCGGCGCGGTTCGAGTACGTGGACACCGACTGGAAGCACGAGCGGCGGCTCGCCATCGCTGAGCGGGCGTATGCTCGCGGGTGGCGCGCGTACGTGGACACGATGCGTCCCGACTGCCGGCACTTCCAACTCAGCGCCGACGAAACTGGTGTGTATCCCCACTGCGCGGCGAAAGACTGTCTACCGACAGCGGCGGAGTGTCGGGGCCAGTGCCCGTCCTACGAGCCGGAGCCGCCGGCGTGGCGGTCGAAGGCGTGGCCGCTTGAGGGCGGGCCGGGCAAAGCAATACAACGGGTGTTAGCACGGCGTCGTCGCCGCCAGCGGCCGGGACTGTCGGAGTAGCGGACCGACACCGCGGCCGGGCTGTCAGAGTAACCGACCGGTACTGCGGGACGCACTCACTCCTCGGATAGCTCGATGTCCAGTTCGTCCCGGGGAACGGCGAGCCTGAACGTCGGCACCGTCTTCTCAACCGTCTCCACGATACCTTTGTCTGCGAGGCTGCGGAGCGCGGAGCGAACATCGTCGGTGTCGCGGTCCTCGCCGACCTCGCGGAGGGCGTGTAACACGGCGACGACGCTCTGGCTCTCCTCGTCCGGCCCGGCGATCACGTCGACGATAGCCTGCTGAAGCGTGGTGACCGTCACCGTCTGTATCCGTTCGGAGTCCTCCCCGTCGATGAGCGTCGTCGCCTCCGGCGTCGCACAGATGAGGCTGTTGTCGTTGCGGTAGTAGTACTCCTTGAGTTCGGATTCGAGGTACTGGTGCACCTCGCTCCCGCTGTCCATGTCCCAGCGCTCCTGCAACTCGCCGTTTTTCGTCGGCTGGAGTTCGACGATGTCGGCGAGTCGCTCGCGGGCATCCTCCGAGAGGGTCATGGCCCGTCGGTACGACGACCACGTATTTCGGTGTTCTGAATCCCGATCATTCGTGTCTGAGCGCGTCGATGGGGTCGACCCGGGCCGCCCGCCACGCCGGATAGAGACCGGCCACCACGCCGACAAGGACGCCCACGGCGACCGCGAGCGCCATCCACAGCGGCGCGAGCGAGAACGTGACCTCGGCGTACCGGGTCGCGCCGTAGCCGACGAGGAGTCCGAGCGGGACGCCGAGCAGCGAACCAATCGTCCCGAGCAGTGCGGCCTCGACGAGGAACACCTGCATTACATCGCGGTTGCGCGCCCCGACGGCTTTCATGATGCCGATTTCGCGGGTCCGTTCGGTCACGCTGACGAGCATCACGTTGGCGATACCGATAGCGCCGACGACCAGCGCGATAACGGCGATGCCGGTGACGAAGCGCGTGATGCGCTCGATGACGTCGCTGATTTCCTCGACGAAGTCGTTGCCCGAGCGAGCGACCAGTTCCGTGTCGTCGGCCGACAGCGACCGCGCATCAGAATTACCGGAGAGGTACGTCTGAATCGCCGACTGCGTTTCCGGAATCGCCCGAGGGTCGACGACGAGGGTCACCTGCGGGTACGCGCGCTGTCGCACGCCCGCTGAAGGACTCTCGACGACGGAGTCGTAGAACGGGTCGATGGGGACGTACACCCGCGGCTGGCGGGCGAACTCGCTGACCGGGACCTCGCCGCGGGTCCCGTTGACGACGCCGACGACTGTGACGTTGCGCTCGCCCCCGTCGGGCATCGTCATCGTGAGTCGCTCGCCGGTCGTGAGGTTCTCGGAAAACGACCTCGCCATGCGCTCGTTGACGACGACGGCCTCCTCGTCGGTTTCGAAGGAGCGTCCGTCGACGAGGACCCCGTCGTTGATGCTGGCCGGCCGTATCGCCGTGACCTGCTGTCTAGCGAGGGTCTGGTCCCCGTGCCGTACCGATTGCGTCTGGACGGTGCCCCGCGGGAGTACCGCTTGTACTCCGGTAATCCCCTCCAACTGCTGAATGTCGTACTCGGTAAACACCGGCTGAAGCGTCCGGTCGAAGTCGTCGTCGCCCGACGGCGTCCCGAACACGTAGATGTTGCCCGCGTTCGATGTCTCGATGTCGCCGACGATTTCCGCCTCGACGCTGGCCCCGAACGTGGCGAAGGTGATGACCGACGCGATGCCGATGACGACGCCGACGACCGTCAGCGCCGACCGGAGCTTGTGGGCCCTGATAGACCGGAGCGTGATGCGCACGCTTTCGCCGGTGTCCATCAGTCCTGCCCTCCGGAAACGTCCTCGACGGACTGGATGTGGCCGTCCTCGACGTGGACGATGCGCTCCGCCCGCTCGGCGACGTGGCGCTCGTGGGTCACCAGCAGGAACGTGTTGCCCGCCGCGTGGAGATCGTCGAACAGGTCGAGTATCTGTGCGCCGGTGTCCGTGTCGACGTTGCCGGTGGGCTCGTCGGCGAGAATCAACGCCGGGTCGGTCGACAGGGCGCGGGCGATAGCGACCCGCTGGCGCTGGCCGCCGCTGAGTTCCGAGGGGACGTGGTCGGTGCGGTCGGCGAGCCCCACCTCAGAGAGTAACGACACCGACCGCTCGCGGCGACGGGCGCGGTCCCAGCCGTCGAAGACGAGCGGCAGGGCGACGTTTTCCACCGCGGACAGTCGCGGCATGAGATTGAACGTCTGGAAGACGAAGCCGACCTCAGTCCCGCGGATGTCGGCCCGTTCGGCCTCGCTGGCCGCCGAAACGTCCTGTCCGTTGACGACCACCTGTCCCGACGACGGCGTGTCCAGCCCGCCGATGAGATTCAGGAGTGTGCTCTTGCCGGAGCCGCTCGGTCCCATAACCGCCGTGTACGACCCTGCCGACAGGTCCAGGCTCACATCGTCCAGCGCCGTCACCGTCCCGCCGAGGTCGTACTGCTTGCTGACGCCCTCGACGCGGACGGTCGTGTTCGCTGACTCGCTCACGGACCGATGTACGGACTGGACGGCAATGAGGGGTTCGCCGGGCCCAGGTTTCGCCGGATACAGTCCGCGCTCTGACAAGAAGAACCCACTTACCACTCCAGTCCTAAGACCGGACAATGACAGCCGATACCGGACGGAGACTGGCTATCGTCGCGGTGTTCGTCACCATTGGACTACTGGCTGCTGGGGCGGTCGCCGGCGTGTCCGGCCTCAGCGAGATGGGGCAGCCGTCCGGCGACGACGTGCTCGACCGGACCGAGCAGCGCTACGACGCAACTGAGACAATTACCGGAACGGCGACGGTGAGCGTCGCGAACGACTCGGTGTCGAAGACCGCTACGGTCGAGTACGCCGCCGCTGAGCCCAACAAGACGTGGGCCGCCGTCACGAGCGAGAACCGGTCCTACGAGATGGGGACGAACGGGACCGTCGTCTGGGCGGTCGGCGAGAACCAGTCCTACGGCCGCGAACTGCCCGAGGACCCGGCGGCGATGAACGACACGACGGACCCGGTTCCCGAGGAGAACGTCACCGCGACGCTCCGGGGGACCGATGAAGTCAACGGCGAGTCGACGTACGTTCTCGACCTGGAACCGACCAACGAGAGCATCGACGCGCCGAACACGACGCTGTGGGTCGACACTGAGGACTACCGCGTCCACAAGCTGACCACTGACGACGGGACCAACCGGACGGAACTCACCGTCGAGGAGACAAACTTCAACGTCAGCATCGACGACAGCCAGTTCGCCCCGCCGGCTGACCGGGTCGCCGTCACGACCGTCGAGAGGTACGACTCCTACGACGCGGCCCAGTCCGCGACGGAGATGGACCTGCCCGAATACGAGAACGGGACCTTCGAGGAAGCCCGGTACATCAGCCGGCCCGAGAGTACGGCTGTGGCCCAGCAGTACAACGCCGATGGGGAGAACGTGACGGTTCTGTCTGCGACCGGCGCGTCGAGCTATCTGGCCGATGCGGAGAACGGGACGGCGGTACAGGTGAACGGCCAGAACGCGACTGCAATCGAGCGCGACGACAGTGCTGTCGTCTACTGGACCGAGGACGATGTCACGACCGGCGTGGTCGTCGAGGGGACGACCGACGAGGCCGTCGCCGCGGCTGAAGAACTGTAGCGACGCCCGCTGACTTTCTACGTTCTAGAGGCCGTCCAGCGTCGCCTGAACTGACGCCCAGTGGCTCCCTTTCCAGAAGTACTGTCCGCAGTCGGTACAGCGCCAGACCGTCTCGTCGTCCGTATTCGGTGCGTACTCCGGCGTCGGTTCCACCGGATCGACCTGTTCGACCGGCCCATTGCAGACGCCACAGTGAGCCGGCTCCGAAGCGAGTGAGAGGTTGAAGCCGGCATCGGCGAGTTCCCGCAACTGGTCCTCGACTGCCCGCTCGATGAGGAGCACGCTCTCGGGTGCGCGGGCGGCGAGGTCGCTGTCCCGAGTAATCACAAGCCGGTCTTCGCGTTCGGCGAGGGCGAGGAGGTCATCGTCGGCCTCGGCGTCCCGATCTAGCGCGTACGCCGTGTCGTAGCCGCACATCCGCAGATAGGTGGCGAGCTTGCCGAGCATCGCATCGAGCACGAGCCGGTCGCTTGGGGAATTCTCAGGCATCGAGGAACTCGCGGAGGCCCTCGGCGTCGCGGGTGTTCAGCACGTCGTCCGTCTCGGCCCAGCCCCGCCGCGCCGTGTGGACGCCGTAGCGCAGAAGTTCGAGGTCGCGTGGGCTGTGTGCATCGGTGTTGATGACGATTGCTGCCCCGGCCTCGACGGCCTGCTTGACCGCGCCGCCGCCGAGGTCCAGCCGGGCCGGGTTGGCGTTTATCTCCAGCGCCGTGTCGTTGTCGGCGGCGGCTGTTGCGAGACGCTCGATATCAACATCCAGCCCTTCCCGGCGGTTCAGATAGCGCCCCGTCGGATGGCCGATGACGTTCACGTCGGGGTGTTCCGCTGCGGCGACGAGGCGGTCCGTGCCGTCCCCGTCCAGCGCGGCATGTGGCGAGGCGACGACCACGTCCAGTTCCGCCAGCAAGTCGTCGGCAACGGAGATACTGCCGTCCGCGGCGATGTTGGCCTCGACGCCGGAGAACACGTCGATGTCGGCGTCCGCCGCGACCGATTCCACCTCGGCCAACTGTTCGCGGAGTTTCTCGTCCGGGACGCCGACGCCGCCGACCATCCCCGGTCCGGTCGCGTGGTCCGTGACAGCGAGGTAGTCGTGGCCGAAGTCGGCCGCGCCCGCGACCATTTCTGCGATGGTGTTGCCGCCGTCCGACCAGTTCGTATGGGTGTGGATATCGCCGCGGACCTCGCCCTCGGCGAGGAGGTCGGGGAGCGACCCGTCGGCGGCGGCTTTGACCTCACCGCGGTTCTCGCGGAGTTCCGGCGGCACCCAATCCATGCCCAGCGCGTCGTACACTGCGTCCTCGGTCTCGCTGGCCACCAGTTCGCCGGCCCGCTGGCCGTCGTCCTCGACGCCTTCGACATCAAACACGCCGTACTCGTTGACTTTGAGGTCCCGTTCGATAGCGCGGTTGCGGACCGCCACGTTGTGGTCCTTGCTCCCGGTGAAATACTGTAGCGCCGCGCCGAACTCCGAGGGGTCGACGATTCGCAGGTCGACCCGCACGTCGTCCGCGTAGGCGCTCGCTTTCGTCTCGCCGGACTCGATGACCCGGTCGAGCCCGTCCCAGTCGGTGAACCGCTCGACGACGGCCTCGGGGTCGGTGCTTCCGACGAGTACGTCCACGTCGCCGATGGTCGGTCGCCAGCGGCGGATCGACCCACCGAGCGCGCACTCGGCCACGGCGTCGCCGCCGGCCATGAAGCTCCGAATACGGTCGCCGTACGGCCGGGCCTCGCCGAGCAGCGACCGCTCGTGGGCCTCGCGGGCGAAGTCGAGATTGTCGAGGATGTTCTGCTCCGTTTTCGCGCCGAAGCCCGAGACTTCCTGTATCTCGCCGGCCTCGGCGGCTGCTTCCAATTCGTCAAGGGTAGTGATTCCCAGCGCCTCGTACAGCGAGCCGACGGATTTCGGTCCCACGCCCTCGACCGCCGTGAGAGCATCCATCTCGACGGGGAGTTCCGCGCGGAGTTCGGTTAGCTCCTCGATTTCGCCAGTGTTGACGTATTCAACGACCTTCGAGGAGATAGCGTCACCGACGCCGTCGATCTCGCCGACGCTGTCCTCGCCCTCGGTGGCCAGCCCCTCGATCGCCCCGGGGAAGTCCCTGATGTTCTCGGCTGCCCGGCGGTAGGCTCGGGGCTTGTACTCCACCCCTTTCGCGTCCAGCAGGTCGGCAAACTCTTCGAGCAGTGTCGCGATTTCGTCGTTCCGGCTCATGTTAGTAGCTCCGCCCGGCACGACCCGTGCCGGAGTCCGCGTCCTCGTGACCCAGTGCTTTCTGGAGGAACTTCATCCAGCGCTTCCTGTCGGCCGTCTCCTGGGTCTGCGCTTCCTGTTCGATGTTGGCCGCACCGAGCTGTTCGAGCGCGTTGAGCGCCCGGTCGATACCGATGATGGCCGTGGCAAGCTCTTCGCCGCGCTCGTAGCTCACTTTGTTGTCCTCGATCCGCTGCTTGCGCTGGAGGCGCTCGCGCCGCAGGTTCTTTTTCGCCTGCTCGACGCGTTCGCGCTCGCCCCGCGGAATCGTCTCCCGACGCTTGATTTCGAAGACGAACGACTGGAGTTCGATCTCCTCGCCCTGCACGGTGATCTCATCGGGGATATCCGCACCGACGGTCGCGCTGTCGCGTTCGATGCGCTCCAGCAACTGTTTGCGCTCGAACTCTTTCACTACCGGAGTGTTAGACCGGGGTGCCCTTACCCGCTTCGCCAAGCCACCGGCGGTGTTTGCACGGAACTTCCTGTCTTGGATCGGCCACGCGTCCCTATCCTGTCCCCCAGTTTCGGGGGAGATCCATCCCGTGGTCTCGACTAAGAGAGAACGAAGTCGGCGATATCTTTTTCATGGTTTCTGTCGTTCTCATTGTACGAGAGTCCTACTGTCCCCCTCGCCTATTACATGACTCTAACGTTCGAACCGCTTGACGACCGCCCTGGACTTGCGGTTATTGATCAGATCGAGCGCCAGCGCTACCGGATACACACGCCGACCCCCGTCGCGCCCAGGGAGGCAGCGACCGACATGTTCCAGTATCCGGTCGGGGACGCTGTCCGGATACAGACACGCGCTATCGAACTTCCGACAGTGGTCATGGTGTACGTCCGTGACGATGCCGGAGCGATAGCCGCCGAGGTCGCCCAGTTCGAGTCGGAGACGCTGCCGGCGGACGACTACGTGCTGGACCCGCTGACGCAGATCAAGACGTATCTGCGGGTCGAAGACACCGCGGTAGAGGTCACCGTCGACTCGGGCCGGACCCGCATCGAGTTCGACGCTCCGGTAGACCTGCTCATCGGCGCTCGGTCCCAGCACGACCGGCCAGCAGCCACGGTCACGACGACTGAGCAACCGACAGACGTGATGGTCGCAGTCGAGACCTTCGGGTCGGCGCTCAAGGCTCACGACCCCGAGCGCTCTTATCCGACGCTTCGCGGCCACCCACCGGCGCTTGAGATCGGTGACAGTCTGGCTATCCCGTCGGATATCGACAGGCCGGATACCGGTGTCACACTCGAATTACCGCCCGACCTCCCGTCGATCTTCGTCGCCGCACCGCTTGCGTACTATCTCGGAGCCTCACTCGTCCCCGCATCCGAACCGCGGCTCACGACCGACACGGGATTTACGTACTCGCTTGATACCGCACGGGGCTTCGAATCCGAGGTCGGACGCACGCTCAAACGTCTCTTCTTTCTCGATTGTGTCACGCGAACCGAGGGATTCCACCAGATCGACTTGCACGAGCGAGCGGCCATCGAGCCGTACGTCGACCTCGACTTCCAGTCGCTGTATCAGCAGCCGCTGGCGGAGCAGGTCGCCGCCTATCTGCAGGTCCCGTACGACGTCATCGAGGACCATATCCCGAAGTGGCGGCTGACGACGCACATCGACCCGGTGCCGGCGAACGCGGAACAGCTCCCGTACGTCGTCGACGACCTCGCTATCGTCCGAACACACCAGCGAGAGCAGCTGGAGCAGGCGAGCGTTCCGGCGGAAGTCGAGGCCGAGTTCACCCGGGACGATGTCATCACCCGCGCCGCGAGTTCCGATGCTGCGACCGCTCCATCCGAGGCGGACTACGTCGAGCCGCAGGCCGAGGACTCACTGGAACAGGCCTGGATCGGGGACAGTATCCCGATCGGTGCAAGCAAACTGACCAAAGCGGCGTTCGAACACCGGCTCGACCGCGACACGAACGCCGAGGACATCACGATTCGCGTCGTCCAGAACGACGCTCGCATGGACGAGGAACGGCAGGTCGTCGACGACGTGTACGGCACCCGCGACGACTTGCCGTTCGATGTCACGGTCCACGACGACCTGACGACGGCGGAGCTCAGGACCGTTCTCACGACCGACGCGGAGTTCTTCCACTACATCGGCCACACCGAACACGACGGCTTCGTCTGCCGCGATGGCAAGCTCGACGTGACGACAGTCGACTCGGTCGGTATCGACACCTTCCTGCTGAACGCCTGCAACTCCTACAACCAGGGGTTAGCGCTCGTCGAAAAGGGCGCAATCGCTGGCATCGTCACGCTTAACGAAGTGCTGAACGACGGCGCGGTTCGCATCGGTGAAACGGTCGCCAGGCTGTTGAACTGCGGCTTCCCCCTTCGAGCGGCGCTTACTATCGCACGTAAAAAGAGCGTTCTTGGGGGGCAGTATATCGTGGTTGGTGATGGTGGTGTGACAGTTGCGCAAGCGGAAAACGGGACACCGAATCTACTGAATGTTTCTGCGACCACAGCAGGATACGACGTAGAAATGAAGGCCTATTCTATGGATAACAAAGGCTTAGGAGCAATCGTATTTCCGTTCTTTGAGAAGTGTGAAGAGTACTTTTTAGCGCCGGGATCAGTTGGAAGTTTCAATATTTCTAGCTCGGAACTATCTGAGTTCCTTCAGATGCAACAAGTCCCTGTCAAAACCGGCGGAGATCTCTATTGGAGTAATTCGATGGAACTAGAAGATATCGGCTGATTTCCTTGCCGGTTTTTGCTAAGAACAACGCGACGAAAACAGCTGCTTATGTTGCCAGTTCTACGGTTTATGGCCCGATGTAGATATTATTATTAGCTGCTGCAGTCCCCGCCTGTGACAGTAGCATCAGGAGGGTGAACAGTGCGCCGGCCATTTTCGGGTGCTCTGCGAGGTATTCGCGCATGGTAGTATCGGACATGATACGATTTTGATGTAGGGCGCGAAATAATTAAATTTATCTGAAGTGTACCTACATATTATATGTTGTATTAAGTATAGAATTAAAAGATAAATCCGGGAATCTACACATATAAGACTTGAACCGACCATATGGCGGTCAAGTAACACAGACGGGTGAAACGTTCAGAAGAAGGCCCACAGCGATACACCTCATCAGTAGCGTTTAGTAGACTGGTATGTAACTACTGGCCAGGATTAGGTATTGATGTCTGGATGGGTAGTTCCTGACTACTATTTGAAACACATACGTCCCGCCGGCTCTCTTTGGCGGGCAGACGTAGGGGGGCTGAGGTCTACAACACTCACGACCAGCGTGACTGGACGGGTGATTGCGTTCGACTGCTGTACTATCGACAGCACCGTGAGAGAAAATGACTCCTGAGGAGCAGTGGCAGCTCGAGGATAAGATAGTGGAACTCTCCAGCGAGGCCATCAGCGGAAGCCGCCGCGCGACGACGCGTCACACACCGCTTCTCCGGACCGAATCAGCGGACCGCCGCGATGAAATACGGGCAGAGGTGCCGATTCCACTAGCGAAGGTCGAGCAGTCCCAGCAGTGTACCGTGTTGCACGTCGACGACGACCCACAGGTCGGTGAACTGGTCGAGATGTATCTCGAACGCATCAACGACGACTTCGACGTCGTGACGAAGACCAGCGCCGTCGCCGCGCTCGATTTCCTCCGGACCGAGCAGGTCGACTGTATCGTCAGCGACTACGACATGCCAAACACCGACGGGCTGGAGTTTCTGGAACTCGTCCGCGAGCAGTACCAGGACATCCCGTTCATTCTGTTCACTGGCAAGGGTAGCGAGGAGATCGCGAGCGAGGCAATCGCGTCGGGCGTGACGGACTACATGCAGAAGGGAGGCCGGTCAGATACGTACGACGTCCTCGCCAACCGAATCGAGAACGCCGTCGAGCAACACCGCACCGAACAGCGGTTCTGGAACGCCCTCTCGTGGTATCAACGGCTCGTCGAACAGGAGCTCGCGGGCGTCTGTATCATTCAGGACGGGACGTTCGTCTACGTGAACCAGAAGCTGGCCGACATTTTCGGCTACGACCAGAGTGAACTCATCGACGAATCACCGACTATACTCACTCCAGAGGGCGACGAAAGCCAGTTCCCCAGCTCACTCCGAACCGCAGAGTCGGACGAGCTTGACACGTTCCATTCGGAATTTGCGGGGCAACAGGCCGACGGCGAAACGCGCACCACCGAGGTGTCCGGCGGGTCGATCGAGTACGACGACGAACCGGCGTGGATCGGCGTGCTCCGGGACGCTGAAAGCAACCCCGACATCGGCGAATGAGCCGCTGCGTCACGAAACCCGTCACAGACTGACGGCCGACAGTATAAGCACAATCCCTTTCCACCGCCCACTCCTACCGTAGGACAATGTCGGAGTGCGATGCCTGTGGAAAGCAGGAGAACATGCCGTACCAGTGTGGGCACTGTGGCGGGACCTACTGTTCGGAACACAGACTGCCCGAGGCCCACGATTGCCCCGGACTGGATAACTGGAGCGATCCGGGCGGCGTGTTCGACAGCGGGTTCGATGAGAGTGTAAACACTGGCCAGACCTCCGGGGGCGGCGGCGTCGCCGACCGGCTCGGTATCGACACCGGACCCGGCGGCCCGCTGGCGTACTTCCGGGGGAACGTCACGTACCTGTTCCTGGCGATCATGGGGATCGTGTTTATACTTCAACACGTTGTGACGTTCACGCTCGGTGAACAGGCTCACCAAATGCTGTTCGTCCTTCACCCGAACAATCCGGAGTACGTCTGGACGTGGTTTACATCAATATTCTCTCATGCTCGAGGGGGTCTGTTCCATATCTTCGGGAACGGCATCATCATCTACTTCTTCGGCCGGCTGGTCGAGCAACAAATCGGATCGAAGAAGTTCGCTATCTTTTTCCTTGTCTCTGGAGCGCTTGCTGGCCTCGGTCAAATCGGTCTCCAAATGATCCAGAGCGGCTCCGGCTACGGCGTCCTCGGGGCCAGCGGCGCGGCGCTGGCAATCATGGCGTTCCTGACCGTTCTGAAGCCGGATCTCCGCGTGTACCTGTACTTCCTGATTCCCGTCCCGATCTGGGCCATCACCGGCTTCTACTTCCTGCTGAGCATCGCCGGGACGTTCAGCATGCAGGGGGCCGGGCTACTCGGCGGCAACATCGCCCACCTCGCACACCTCATCGGCCTCGTCATCGGGCTCTGGTACGGCCAGAAGATCAAGGGGCAGACCCGGATGCCCGGCCAGATACAGTTCGGTGGTGGCGGTGGCGGCGGCCCAGGCGGCCCCGGTGGACCGGGTGGTCCCGGCCGCCGTCGTCCGTGACGATGGACCCGGTTCGCCCCGAGTTCGTCCCCGACCCGTCGCTCTCGCAAGCGGAGATGGAGTTGCTGCAACGCGACATCGCCGAGGTTGCGCGATTCGAGGACGACCTGGACTTTTCACCCGAGACAATCGGGCGCGCCGGAGACGTCCCGGACGGCGACCAGACGACGCTGGGTGCTGGCGACGATACAACGGACGCGCCGCTCGTCGCCGGCGTCGACCAGGCGTTCGTCGACGACAGGGCCGTCTCGGCTATTGTCGTGCTACGGAACGACGAGGTCATCGAGCGGGTCAGCGCCGTGGAGCGCACCGAGATTCCGTACATTCCCGGCCTGCTGTCGTTCCGCGAAGGCGGCGCAATCCTGGCCGCCTTCGCTGAGTTGGAGGCCGACCCGGACGTGGTACTCGTCGACGGCAGCGGTCGCATCCACTTTCGGGAGGCCGGCCTGGCGACACACATCGGCATCACGCTGGACGTGCCGGCCGTCGGCGTCGCCAAGAGCCTCCTCTGTGGCACGCCGGAGCAGTCGCTCGACGAAACATACCCGGAAGGGACTCGGATTCCGATTGCAGCAGACGACAGCGTCGAGACCTGCCCCGATGGAACGGTTATCGGTCATGCGCTCCAGACGCGTCAGTACGACTCACCGAACCGGCACATCAATCCGCTCATCGTCAGCCCCGGCCATCGCGTCAGCGCAAGCACGGCGGCGGACATCGTCGAAGCCACCACCGACGGCTACAAGCTCCCCGAGCCGACCCGGCTGGCCGACAGCTACGCCGACGAGGCGAAGGCTGCTGTCAGTACTCCGTCCGAATAACCGACAGTATAACTTCCCGGGGTGTGTTCTCCCGGCCAACACATGGCGAAGACGGTGCTGATTACGGGGGCGTCCTCGGGTATCGGGCGGGCGAGTGCCGAGGCGTTCCTGGCCGACGACTGGACAGTCTGGGCGACCGCTCGCGAGGAATCGGACATCGAAGACCTCGGCGAAGACGGGTGTGAGACCGCCGAACTCGACGTGACGAACCCGCGCGAATGCGAGCGGGTCGTTGAGTCGCTCATCGACGCCGAGGGACGGCTCGACTGCCTGGTGAACAACGCCGGCTACCCGCAGTTCGGCGCGGTCGAGGACGTGTCGACGGCGGCGCTACACGAGCAGTTCGACGTGAACCTCTACGGCCCCCACCGACTCATCCGCGAAGCGCTCCCGCACATGCGGGCTCGCGAGAACGGAACTATCGTCAACGTCTCCAGCGTCGCGGGCCGTATCGCGTTCCCGAACCAGGGTGGCTACGCCGCCTCGAAGTTCGCTCTGGAGGGGCTCAGCGACGCGCTCCGGATGGAGGTCGAAGAGTTCGGCATCGACGTGGTGCTCGTCGAACCCGGACCGGTGGAGACCAACTTCGACGACCGCGCCGAGGAAGAACTCGACGAGCTCGACAAGTCCGGCGCGTACGACTGGCTGTACCAGGCCCACGAGGATTCGAGCCTCGTCGGCATCCAGGACGCACTGTCGGTCACCCCCGGGACGGTGGCGCTCACCATCCGCGACGCCGCCAGCGCCAGCGATCCCGAGCCGCGGTATCCCGTCGGCCAGGGCGCGCAACTGCTTCTCATGCTTGACTATCTGCCGGCGCGGTGGCGCGACGCGGCCTTTGGCGTCATCCGGAAGCTGACGAGTTAAGCAACGACTGCCGCCCGATACACCAATCCGTCTCAGTCCAGACAGGCCGCCACAACCGACAGCAACCGCTCGCCGCGCACTTCTTCGGCGAACAGCGGGACGCGGCGCACGTCGTGGCCGCGGAACATGTCCTGTGACCGGGCCAGCGCGTCCTGCTGGACCTGCCAGCGCCGCGCGCAGAACTCGCAGTCGGCGTGGTTCGGGCCGGCGATGTCTACGTCCTCGCCGAGCACTTCGCTCGGGTCTTGCATCACTCTGTTGACGACGACGGTGCTGACGGGGATGTTGAACTCGTCGAGTTGGGCGAGCAAGCGTTCGGATTCGACCACAGACAGTTCCTCGGGGACCATCACGATGCGGAAGTCGGTCTTCCGGGAATCCTGCAGAATCGACCGCAGGTGTTCGATGCGGTCGGACAGTTCCCGCAGGTCCTCGATGCCGGCCTCAGCATCCACGTCTTGGTCGTCGCCGAACATGCCGGTGAGGTTGTCCATCATCCCCGAAAACCGCTCGCGGAGCTGGAGGATCTTCCCGACCATCGAATCCATCGTCTCGGGGAGTTCCAGCAGGCGGAGCGTGTGACCGGTCGGGGCGGTGTCGATGACGACGCGGTCGAAGCGGTCGTCGTCGACGTAATCCAGCAGGAGGCGGAGGGCCGCGGCCTCGTCAGCCCCGGGCATCGACCCGCCGAGGAGTCCCTCCTCGCCGCCGATGGGGTCCTCGGCCTGACCTGCGCCTGCTGCGCCGCCTGCGCCACCGCCGAACATGCCGTCGCCGCCGAGCAGTTCGCCCACGCCGCCGAGTGCGTCCTCCTCGACGCCGAGCGGTCCCTCGCCGACGGCGGCCTCCGGGTCGATTTCCGCGGCGTACAGCGGGATGTCCTCACGGATGCGCGTCGGCGTCGCCGGGATGTCCGCCTCCAGCGTGTCCGACAGCGAGTGTGCGGGGTCCGTAGAGACGACGAGCGTCGCCGTGTCGTCTCGCGCGGAGGCCAGCGCCGTTGCCGCGGCACACGTCGTCTTGCCGACGCCGCCTTTCCCGCCGTAGAGGACGTACTCCGCTGCGTCGATTCCCGCGGGTGCGTCGATGTCGTCGACCGCCTCGACGTCGAGTTCGCTCATGCCAGGAGCTACGCTCGCCCGGACTTGAGTACTTCCCGAAAAAGAGTTGTCCTACTGCCTCGAGGATCGCGCTTCACGGACATCCGCGCCGTCTCTGAGTTTGTCCTCACAGTTCGGACAGACCCGGGGGCCATGACCTTCGACGGCTTCTGGTGTGAAAACCCGTACGTACTGCTCGGTTACGAACTCGCCGCAGTTCTGACACTCGGGCATCTATAGGTACACTCGTTCCACGATGTATATGCTTTCCGCTGGCAACGAAATCTTCCGGTTAATCAACAGGCGGCACTACTGGTGGTCGGCCCAGAACGAATCTAGTTGGCTCGCGAGGAAATCGGGTGTCATCCGGGTGAACTCCTCGCGCTCGCCGGCGGGCAGGTACGGATACACCGAATGCCGTGCGTCCGGCGTGTACCGGCGGCCGACCAGCGCCCGCACGCCGACCTCGTCGACACCGCGGATGACGCGGCCGATGGCCTGGCGCGCGCGCCGCACGGCCGGGACAGTCAGGGCGTACTCGAAGGCGTTGTCCTCGCCGAAGGCGTCGCCGTATGCTCGCTGGACACCCCGGACGCGGGGCGACCCGATATTCACCAGCGGGATGCCCACGACGGCACAGGTCGATAGCTTCTCGCCGTCGTAGTCGACACCCTCCGTCAGCGTCCCGCGTGTCGACGTGACCATGACTTTCCCGTCGCCGCTGAAGAACTCGCGTTTCAGCCGTTCGGTCTCCTCGTTGCTCGATGACTCGTCAACGAGAACGGCCTTGTCGACGGCTTCTTGCAGGTATGCGCCGGCCCAGCGCGCCTCCCGATAGTTCGGCATCGCCACCATGACGTTGCCCGGCGAGCGGGCCAGCGCGCGCAGCGCCTGTGCGTACTCGTCGCGCGTCGGGTTCCAGTTCTCCCCGAGCGGCCGCATCGTCTCGGGGTCGCCGCGGTTGCGCGCGGTAAACGGCGTCGCGTCCACGAGATACGAGGCCCGGTTCTCGGACGGGAACGGCAGGTCGTAGGTGGTCGTGCGGACCGGCCGGCCGTCGCCGGACTGCTCGTCGGGGGCTGTCGACCCCGTCTCGGCCATCGAATCCAGCCCGGAAACGCGGGTGAACACGTCCAGCGGCTCCAGCGTCGCGCTCATCAGGATACCGCCCCCGAGGTCGTCGAAGACGTTCCGAAGCGCCGTCGCCGGCATGCAGTTGTAACAGAGCAGCCCCGGCGTGTAGACGGCCTGGTAATCGGCGTCGAGGGTCTGTCCGTGATTGGGGGAGTGCTCCAGTTCGATCTCCCGGAGGAACGTCGCGTGGTCGCGCTCCCACCACTGGCCGGCCAGCACGCCGACGGCGGCACACACCGGCTGGCGGGTCAGGCCGAGCTGGTCGATTGCGTCCTCGACCGCGGCCCCGACCTTCGACAGTGACCGCCAGAGCGACCCGTCGTATCCCTTGCCCTCGGCCCACTCGGTCAGTTCGTCCTGTTCGACCGTGTCGGGGTCCCGCAGCGGAATCTCCCTATCGTGTTCCGGCAGCATCGACGGGTCCGCGCGCCAGCCTTCGTGTTCGGCGTCGAGGAACGACTCGATGCGGTCGTCGAGCCACCGAACGAGGTCGTCGTAGAACTTCCGGGCCTGGTCGACTGCGTCCAGCGGGACTTCACGGGCCGACAGCACCTCGCGGACCTGCGCCTTGTGGTCGGCGCTCTGCTGGGCGCGCTGAATGAGCGTCGTGCAGTCGTTGCGCGCCTGGACGATAGTCTGGCGGCCCAGGCGGTCCGACAAGAGGTCCCGCACGCGCTCTTCGAGCCGGTGGGCCTCGTCCACGATGACGAGCGTCTGGCCGTCGAGCACGTCCGACAGCAGGGGTCGAGAGCCGGGGTCGAACAGGTGGTTGTAGTTCCCGATGACAACGTCGGCCTCGTTTAGCATCACGTTCATCACCCGGTGTGGGCAGGTCCCGCGCTCCGTCGCCGCCGGCAGGTAGTCGTCCATCGTCACTACATGCCCCTCCCCGGCGGAGAAATCGACGGACGAGCCCTTGTTACGAGCGTACCAGTCCGCTTCGAACGGACAGTACAGCGGCGGGTCCGATCCCTCAGCCATCGACTCTGGGGCCGTGGGCTGGGCCTTCCGGTATGGGGAGGTCGCGCCAGCGGTCTGGAGTGTGTCGTTGCCAAGAGTCGACTGCTCGACTGCGTCGGGGCGCGCGGCAGCGGCGAGGTCCTGACCCTTCCGCGGGTCCCACCACTGGTCGTCGTCGGTCTCACCGGCGATTGTGGCGTCCGCGACGGCTGCGCCGTCCGAGCGCCCGTCGTCCTCGACTAACCGCGCCGTCGCCTCCCTGAGGTCCTCACAGCGGTCGTGCGTGCCCACGTCGTCGGGGAACTGCCCCTCGCGACCGTACGGGCAGAGGTCGCGCTTGCCGACCAGCGAGATGCCGTCGAAGGGCTCCTCTATTCCAGCGTTGAGCGCTCGAAGGTCGTCGACGAACTGCTGGAGCTGTTGTTTGACCGGGGTAACGACGACCATTCGCTCGTACAGATTCGTATCGCGGACCAGCGTCGCGCCGGCGGTGAGCGCGGCCATCGTCTTGCCCGTCCCGCAGGGGCCCTCCATCGCGAGAAAACCGCGTGCCTTGCCCGCCTCGATGGCTCGTTCGACGGCGTCAGCCTGGTTCTCGTATGGCTCGTCGAAGCCGAAATACGTGCGCCAGGACTCCGTGCCCGTCGAGGCCGGGTCTGCCATTGGGCCGGGGTTAGTCGTCCCGGTATTTGAACCGCAGGGTTCCTGTCCGCCGCTCGCGCTCTGTGTGAACAGCGTCGAGACCACAATGAACGGAAAAACGGGCAGTGACTGACCGCCGGCCAGTCACTATAGTAGCCATTGAAAATCAATGCACACCTGATCGCACGACGGCAGTGCGATCAGTGTGTACATCGTTTCAATTGTTACTATAGCACCGAGCCGTTAGTCCAGCAGGCCGAGGTCGCTGAGCCGCTCGACGATAGTGTCGACGGCTTCCTCCGCGTCCTCCTTTCGCTTCCCGCCGGTGACGACGAGCTTCCCCGAACCGAACAGCAGCGCGACCACGTCGGGCTCGTCCAGTCGGTAGACGAGGCCCGGGAACTGCTCCGGCTCGTACTCGATGTTCTCGAGGCCGAGGCCGATTGCGATGGCGTTGAGGTTGAGCGAACTCCCGAGGTCCGCGGAACTGACGATGTTCTGGACGACGATTTCGGGATCGTCGTCGACCTGGATGTTCAGGTCGCGGAGTTTGTCGAAGACGATACGCAGGCTCTGGTGGACGTCGTCCGTGGATTTCGCACCCGTGCAGACGATCTTGCCCGACCGGAAGATGAGCGCGGCGGATTTGGGGTCCTGTGTCCGATAGACGAGGCCCGGGAACTGTTCGGGGTCGTAGTCGGCCCCCTCCAGGTCCATCGCGACGCTCTCAAGGTCGAGTTCTTGTCCGATACCGGTCGAAGCAACGACATTTTCGATGTCAATGCTCTCTTTTGGGTCGACCATATAGTGTTTTAAATACCGGATTTAAATCATATAAACGTTTGTGATGCTGTGATTACTAGTCGTTCTTCGACCTCTACCACGTCCGACAGATTCCATTCAAGTGGGGGTACGTCCGCCGAGCGGCCCGCTGTGCCCGTTCGGTCCGGTCCTGCGAGGCTGCCACTCCGGCGGTAGAACGAGCCGAAAAGAGCCAGCAGTCCCGCTATACGGTCCGGCCGTCGTTGTCGACGACGCTCGCAAACGCGACGTTCTCCTGCACGGTTTCGATTTCGACGGTCGGCGAGTCGCCCGGTTCGCCGTCGGGGACAATGACGACGTAGCCCCGCTCGACCTTGGCGATGCCGTCGCCCTGGTCGCCCAGCGATTCGATTGTGACGTTTCTGATCTCGCCCTCGTCGACCGGCGGTTGCGGGACGCCGGTGTCGGCTCGCTCCGGGTCGGTATCCTGTGTGGGCGTCTGTGGCTGGGCCGTCGTCGACGAGCCGGCATCGACCTGTGAGAGCAGACCGACGCGGTAAGTCTCGCCCGGCGAAATCGCGCCGTGGGACACTTCGCTTTTCGGAATCTCGACAATATATCGGTCCCCGTCAGTCTCTACTCGCGCACTGAACAATGTACTGAGTGCATCTGGAACTTCGACCATAGCCTATTCTACGGCTCATGATAGATAATGGTCCTGCCCTGATGTGGTGAAAATTGCCGGCAGTTGCCGATTAGTCGTCGCTTTCGACGCGATTGGTGCCCGTACCGACCCCGGCCTCGTCGAGCAGTTCCGCCCTGTGCTCGTCTAGCAGCGGCGCGCGACCACCGGGCGAGGGCATGGTTTCGGTCATCTTTATCGGACTGCCGGCGATGGTTATCTGTTCGTCGGCGCCGGGCTGGTCGACATCGGTGAGCATCTCCCGGTCGTGGATGTGGGGGTCGTCGAAGATGTCGGCGGTGTTCTGGACCGGCGCGGCCGGCACGCGCCCTTCGAGCAGGTCGAGGAGCGTCTCCGAGTCGATGGTGGCTGTCCAGTCGGCGATTTCGCGGCGCAGGGACTCGCGGTTCGCGATCCGACTGCCGGCGTCGGGGTAATCCGCGGCGAGGTCCGGGCGCTCCATCGCCTCGCACAGCGTCTCCCAGTGGCCGTCGGAGAACGCCGCGATGACGACGTGGCCGTCGGCGGCCTCGAAGGAGTCGTACGGGAACAGCGTCGGGTGAGAGTTCCCCTGCCGGGTCGGCGACTGGCCGTCACAGGAGTACTGGTACACCGTTCGCTCACACAGCGACACCATCGAGTCGTACATCGCCGTATCGACGTACTGCCCCTCGCCAGTGCGCTCGCGGTGATGGACGGCCGCGAGGATTCCGACGGCGTTCAGCACGGCAGTGAAGAGGTCGCCGACGCCAGGGCCGACCTTCGTCGGCGGCCCGTCCGACTGCCCCGTGATTTCCATGACGCCGCCCAGCGCCTGCGCGATGAGGTCGAACGAGGGCTGGCCCTGCCGGTGGGTTTCGCCCGTCCGCGGGTCGCCAAAGCCCCGGATGGAGGAGTAGATGAGGTCCGGGTTGTGCTCCCGCAGCGTCTCGTAGCCGCAGTCGAACTTCTCCATCGTGCCGGCCTTGAAGTTCTCGACCACCACGTCTGCGCGCTCGACGAGCGAGAGGAACGCCTCGCGGTCTTCGTCGGCCCCCAGATCGAGTTCGAGCGAGCGTTTCCCGCGGTTGACGCTCTGGAAGTAGCCGCCGTAGGCCTCCTCGTCGCCGTCGGACACGAACGGCGGGTTCGACCGGATGAGGTCGCCGCCGGGGCGTTCGACCTTTACCACGTCCGCGCCCATGTCCGCGAGCAACATCGTACAGTACGGTCCGGCGAGGACCTGTGTCAGGTCGAGCACACGCAAGTCGTCAAGCGCACCCATGGGAAAACCACGACGGGGCGGCCGCATAAACCTTCTTGAATGTCCGTTATAAATTCCTTAAGGCCATATTATCATGAAAGACCATTAGGTTTATCACTACCCGCCGATGACGGGGTAGTACATGCCCCGGACCGTTATCCTCGGCGTGATTGGCTCCGACGCGCACGTCGTCGGCATCACGATTCTAGAGCAGGCGCTCTCGGCCGCTGGCTTCGAGGTCATCAACCTCGGTGTCCAGACTTCACAGGACGAGTTCGTCTCTGCCGCGAAATCGCACGACGCCGAGGCAGTACTGGTATCCTCCCTGTACGGGCACGCCCGTCAGGACTGTGAGGGGCTTCACGACGAGCTCGACGACGCCGGGCTCGACGTGCTCACCTACGTCGGCGGGAACCTCGCCGTCGGCCAGTCCGACTTTGAGGAGACGCAGGCGACCTTCCGGCAGATGGGCTTCGACCGAGTCTTCGACGCGGAGACCGACCCGGAAGAGGCCATCGAGATGCTCCGCGAAGACCTGCAACTGACGACAACAGAGGCGGAGCAGATCAGGGTTGACGGGTGACTATGCCAACTGACGAGCGACTCAGCGACGACCAGCTACAGCGCATCGCAAACGAACTCAGGGACAACTGGCACACGGGCCGGGAAGTCGACTTCGAGGAGGCCATCGCCTTCCACGAGTCGCTGCCGGCCTCCAAACAGTTCGCCACGGTGCTGGAGTCGGCCGACCAGCCGCTCCTCCAGCCGCGGGCGGGCGTGCCCTGCCTCGAAGAGCAGATCGACCTGCTGCGGTATCTCCAGGACGAGGGCGGCGCGGACCTCCTGCCGACGACCATCGACTCGTACACGCGCGACAACGAGTACGAGAAGGCCGAGGAGGGACTGGCCGCCTCCCGCGGCAGCGACGAGAACGAGCTGAACGGCTTCCCGGCGGTCAACCACGGTGTCGAGGACTGCCGACGGCTCATCCGGGCGCTGGACGCGCCGGTCGAGGTCCGGCACGGCACGCCGGACGCTCGACTGCTGGCGATGGTTACCCTCGCCGGCGGCTTCCAGAGCTTCGAGGGCGGGCCGATCTCCTACAACATCCCGTACACGAAACGGCACGACCTCGCGACGACCATCGAACACTGGCAGTTCGTCGACCGGCTCTGCGGGGCCTACACCGAGCGCGGCGTCACCATCAACCGCGAGCCGTTCGGCCCGCTGACCGGCACCCTCGTCCCGCCGAGCATCGCCATCGCAGTGATGCTCGTCGAGGGCGAGCTAGCCGCGACACAGGGCGTCCGGTCGCTCACACTCGGTTACGGACAGGTCGGGAACCTCGTGCAGGACGTGGCGGCGCTTCGCGCGCTTCGGAAGCTCGGCAACGAGTACCTCCGCGACGAGGTGACCGTCACGACCGTCTTCCACGAGTGGATGGGCGGCTTCCCGCCCGACGAGGCGCGGGCCAACGGCGTCATCAGCCTCGGCGGCGCGACGGCGGCCGTCGCCCAGCCGGACAAAGTCATCACGAAGTCCGCTCAGGAGTTCCAGGGCGTGCCGACGAAGGAGGCCAACGCGGCCGGACTGCGAACGACGAGACAGCTCATCGATATGATGATCGAACAGGATATCGACCTCGGGGGTATCGAAGAGGAACAGGCGCTCATCGAGCGGGAGACACGGGCGCTGATGGACGCGATCTACGACGCCGGCGACGGCGACGTGGCACGGGGGGTCATCAACGCCTTCGACAGCGGCGCGCTGGACGTGCCGTTCGCGCCGAGCGACGCCGCTGAGGGCGCGGTGCTACCGGCCAGAGACGACGACGGCCGGGTCCGCATCTTCGAGTTCGCGGACCTCGCGCTCCCGGACGAGATCAAGGAGATCCACGCCGCGCGGTTGGGCGAACGGGCCGAGACCGAGGGCCGCGACCAGTCCTTCCGGATGGTCGCCGACGACGTGGACGCCATCAGCGACGGGAAGCTCATCGGGCGGCCGACCGGTGACAACAGCCCCGCGGGAGGTGCGAGCGATGCGGATTGAGGACGTTCGGACGGTTCCCGGCTTGTCGGGGTTCTTCTTCGACGACCAGCAGGCAATCAAGGACGGGGCGACCCAGAGCGGGTTCGCCTACGACGGCCAGCCGGTCACGGAGGGGTTCGACCGCATCCGCGAGGCCGGCGAGGCCCTCATCGTGGAAATCGAACTCGCCGACGGCTCCATCGCGACGGGCGACTGTGCTGCGGTCCAGTACTCGGGGGCCGGCGGCCGCGACCCGCTGTTCCGGGCCGAGAAGTACCGTCCCGTCGTCGAGGGTCCCGTTGCCGATGCGCTCCGGGGCCAAGATGCGACACAGTTCGGTGCCAACGCGACGATGCTGGAGGAGATGAACGCACAGCGTTCGGGCGGTGACCAGCTCCACACCGCGGTCCGCTACGGCGTCTCACAGGCGCTGCTGAACGCCGCCGCACAAGCACGCGGGGTGACGCCGACGGACGTGCTCGCCGACACCTACGACACCGAACCGGCCACGTCACCGATTCCGGTGTTCGGCCAGTCGGGTGACGAGCGCCGCACCAACGCCGAAAAGATGCTCATCAAGGGCGTCCCGGTGTTGCCCCACGGCCTGTTCAACAGCGTCGAGAAGGTCGGCGAGAACGGCGAGGGGCTGCGTGACTACCTCGCGTGGCTCTCGGACCGGGCGACGGCCCTCGGGCCGGAGCCGTACTCGCCGCGCTTCCACGTCGACGTGTACGGCATCCTCGGGAAGGTGTTCGGCCCGCCGTACGACCGGACCGAGGTGACCGACTACTTCGAAACCCTGCGCGAGGCCGCCGCCCCGTACCCCCTTCAGGTCGAGGGCCCGATGGACGCCGGCGGCCGCGCGGAGCAGATATCCCGGATGGCCGAACTCCGCGGCGGCCTCGCGGACGCCGGCGTCGAGGTGGACATCGTCGCCGACGAGTGGTGCAACACTTTCGAGGACGTACAGGCGTTCGTCGACGCGGAAGCCGCCGACCTGGTCCAGATAAAGACGCCGGACCTCGGTGGGATCCAGCGCTCGGCCGAAGCGGTGCTGTACTGCGAGGGCACGGATACCCGCGCCTACGTCGGCGGGACCTGCAACGAGACCGTGACCTCGGCGCGGGCCTGTGCCCACGTCGCGCTGGCGACCGACGCCGCGCAGGTGCTGGCAAAGCCCGGGATGGGCTTCGACGAGGGGTTCATGGTCGTCACGAACGAGATGCGGCGGGCGCTTGCACGCCGCGAGGCCACACGGGAGGTTCCGGCCGATGACTGACTGGACTGACCCCGACGCCATGGACCTCTCGGACGGCGAGACGTTCGACGCGCTGCTGGACCGGGCCGACACCCGTGAGAAGGGCCACTTCTTCGAGTTCTTCGCTGAGGGCGACGAACTCGCTCACGACCCCGGGCTCAGACTCACCCACCACGGCAGCGAGCAGTGGATGGGCCAGACGCTCAACCACGACCCGGCGTACTGGCGGGCCGACACCGCCCGGGAACGCGGGTTCGAGGAGCGCCCGGTTCACCCGGACTACCTGCTCGCGTGCGTGATGGGCATCACCGTCGAGGACCTCTCGGAGAAGGGCGGCTACTTCCTCGGCCGCGATGACGTGGAGTTCCACCAGCCGGCGACAGCGGGGACGCCGCTGTCGGTGACTTCGACCGTCGTCGACACCCGAACCTCCTCTTCCCGGCCGAAGTACGGCATCGTCACCTGGGAAACAGAGGGCCAGGACCGCGAGACCGGCGAGACGCTGGTGTCCTACCGGCGGACGAACATGATTCCGCGCCGCGAACCGGCGGCCACCGACGGCGGCGCTGTCGGGGAACAGGACGATGGGGGGACGACGCTGCCCGACACCCTCGTCTCTCCAGACGGCGAACGTTTCGGGGATTTCCAAGCGGCACTCGACACCGCCCGCGAGGAGAACGCCGCCGTCGCCTACCGCCACGAACGCGGGCGGACGATGGACGACCAACTCGTCGCCGGGCTGCCGCTTTCGACGCTCAACACCGCTCGCCAGCACCACAACCGCGACGAGATGGCCGACTCGCCGTCGGGCGACATCGTCGCGTACGGCGACGTGACCCGCTCGATTGCGCTGGCCCACGCTCGCTCCGACGAAGCGACCTACCGCGAGCAGCGGTTCGCCGACGAGCGGTTCCACGACTTCGTCACGCTGGGCGACACCGTCTACGGCTTCACCCGCGTCCTCGACTGCGACCCCGACGCCGGGCCGGAAGGGGCCGGCGCGGTCACGTTCGAGCACGTCGCGTTCAATCAGGAGCAGACCCCGGTCTACTCTGGCCGGCGAACCGCACTCATTCAGCGAAATCAATGACACGACTCTGTCGCACATTCCAG
Organism: Haloarcula amylolytica JCM 13557; assembly: GCF_000336615.1. GTDB lineage: Archaea > Halobacteriota > Halobacteria > Halobacteriales > Haloarculaceae > Haloarcula > Haloarcula amylolytica. Next base: position 462,490 of record NZ_AOLW01000015.1, on the reverse strand, counting down.
ACCGCACCGGCCGCGATACCGAACGACAACAGCGCGAAGTTCCTCGTCTCGGGACTGACCAGCGAGGGGTTCCAGACGCCGGACTGGCTCGTCCCCGACATCGAGGACGGCACCGCGCCGTCGATGAAAGACGAGGCCGTCGACAACATCGTCGAGCACATCCCCGACCACGCCGACGAGTTCGCGGGGGACATCCTCCCACGGGTCGAATGGGCCTACGACGACGCCGACGCCCGCGAGCGCGGCATCGAGCAGGTAACCCGCCTCGCGGCTGAGGTCGGCGAGGAACTGGACGGCTTCGTCTTCCCGAAGGTCGGCCGCCTCGACGACGTACGTGACGCGGCAGGCGTCATCGCCGACGCGGAGCGCGACGCCGGGCTTGCCGAGGGGACGCTGGAGATGGCGATCATTCTGGAGACGGCACCCGGCCGCTCGGACCTCCGCGAAATATGCCAGTACGCGGCTGACTCGCGGCTCTCCGCGCTCGTGTTCGGGCCGGTGGACTACACCGCGGAACTCGGCGGGCGCGCGCTCGACGGGGAGCGGCCCCGCTGGGACGGCCTGCTCGAAGCGCTCTCGAATGAGACGAGCGCGGCGGACATCGTCGCCATCGGCGGCCCCTTCGACCAACTGTTCCACGAGCGCGCCGGCGTCACCTACTACAACGCCGAGGGGTACGCCGACCAGGTGGAACACGAGGCGACCATCGGCATCGACGGCTCGTGGTCGCTGCACCCCAAGCAGACCACGCAGGCCAACCGCATCCACATGCCGACAGTGGAGGAAATGGAACGTGACCTCCACAAGATCGAGTCGTTCAACGAGGCCAAGCGCGAGGGGACCGGTGCGGTCGTCGTCGACGGCCAGATGGTCGACGAGGCGACCTACAAGAACTTCGCGAACACGGTCAAAACCGTCCGAGCTATCGACGAGACCCACCCTGCCCAGACCGAGGAGTACTACGACGACGACCTGCTGGCGCGGGCACGAGATGTCGAACTGATCTTCGGCTAAGCCGGCAGTCGCTTTTTATTCGAAGTAGTTCGCCAGCCGTTCGGCCGCCTCGTCGACCCGTGGCGTCACGAGCGCGAACCGGATCCAGTCGCGCCGGGATTCGCCGAACGCCTCGCCGGGCATCCCGGCGACGCCGGCCTCGTCGACGAGTTCGTACACGTTCTCGAAGGACCCGGGGAAGTCGGGGAATCGGGCCATCACGTAGAAGCCACCGTCGGGGCGGTTGTACTCGGCACCAGCCTCGGCCAGCGCGGCGCAGAAGTCGTCGACGCGTTCTTCCAGTCGCCGTCGGCAGTCGGCGTAGTAGTCCGGACTCGTCGTCTTCAGCGCCCGCAGGACGGCGTACTGCGCCGGCCGGCTCCCGGTGACGTTCGTGAGCATGTGCTGGGTGCGAGCACGTTCAAGGAGTTCGCCGGTCGGGCCGTCCTCCGGTGGGAAGATTGCATAGCCGACCCGCAAGCCGGTGATCGCCATCGTCTTTGAGAAGGAGTTGGTGGCGACGACGTGGTCGGAGTCGGCGTGCAGCGCCGAACTGAACCGACCCGCGTAGTCGAAGTGGTCGTACACCTCGTCGCTGAGCAGCAGCGCGTCGTACTCCTCGGCGATGGCTGCGAACGCCGCCATCGCGTCGGCGTCGTACACCGCGCCAGTGGGGTTGTTCGGCGAATTGACGACGATGACGGCCGTCTCCTCGCTCGCGGCCGCCCGAACGTCCGCTGGTCTCAATCGGTTGCGCTCGTCGACCGGGACGAAAGAGATGTCCGCGCCGACGAAGTTCGCCCGGCCGGCGTAGTAGGGGTAGACCGGGTCCGTCAGGAGAATCTCGTTGCCGTCGAAGTGGTGGAGTCCGCCGGTCATCGCGAGGTGGTTTGCCTCACCCGCGCCGTTCGTGATGAGGACTCGGTTCCGGTCCACCCCACGCCGAGCGGCGATTTCATCGCGGAGGGGCGTCAGCCCGACGCTGGGCGGGTACTGGTAGTCGTCGGCCGGAGCCTCGGCGTAGTCTCTGAGCCCGTCCCGAAGCCCCTCGGGCGGGTCCCAGTCGGGGTTGCCCGACACCATGTCCACCACGTCCCGGTCGGCCCGGGCCGCGTACTGCATGACCCGGAAGAACTGGGGTTCCGTGTAGTCCATACGGGCCCTCCGGCTGCCGGCCCCGTCTGCTTTTCTGTCTACTGGCGGATGTACAGCGTCAGTCCGCCGAGGACCAGCAACAGCATCCCCCACAGAAGGTCCGACCCCGGCAAGACCCAGAGGAATAGCGTCACGAGACCCGACGTAACGAGTGACCAGCCAAGCGTCGTCTGATAGCTCATACACGCAGTTGTGTCTCCGAACTGAAAGTATCTCGGCCCGCCCTGAACGCTTATTCGCCTGTCACGACAACTACCGGTAATGACAGACGATACTGCGGACCCAGTCGAGAAGCGCGTCGGCAAGCGTCTCCGAGAAGCCGATGCCACGGTCGCTACCGCGGAGTCCTGTACCGGCGGCCTCGTTGGGTCGAGAATAACGGACATACCCGGCTCCAGCGACTACTTCGACCGCTCGCTGGTCACCTACTCCTACGAGGCCAAGCGGGAACTGCTGGCCGTCTCGCGGGAATCGCTGGACGCCCACGGCGCGGTCTCTGAGTCGGTAGCTGTCGAAATGGCCCAGGGCGCACGCGATACCGCCCGGACCGACTGGGGCGTCGCCACGACTGGCGTCGCCGGGCCGAGCGGCGGCTCGTCGGAGACGCCCGTCGGGACGGTCTACATCGCCGTGGCAGAGGCCGCCCCGTGGGGGACCAACGAGTCGGGCGTGACTGTGTCCCGCTACGAGTTCGACGGCACCCGTCGAGAAATCAAAGCGAGCATCGCGACACAGGCGCTCCGAGACCTGGAAACCGCCTTACAGGAGTAGTAAGCTCTTTCAGTCGGGACACAGACGGTCCGGTAGATGAACAAACGTGGGCACGTCCTGAACGCCGTCCTCCTGAGCATCGGACTGGGATACGTCCTTGACCCCTCGGGCGACGTGACGACATTCGCGACAATCACAGAGGTGTTCCTTCCCGTCGTTCTGGGCGCACTGTTCCCCGACGTCGACACCGCCTTCGGCAAGCACCGCAAGACGCTGCACAACATCCCTGTCCTCGTGATCTTCCTGGCCCATCCGCTGTATCACGGCGGCAATCTCCAATGGGTGTGGCTCGGCGTCCTCACCCACTACGTGCTGGACTACTTCGGTTCCCGCCGGGGCATCGCGCTGTTTTACCCCATCTCGGACAAAGAGTACGGGTCACCGACGGGTGTGACGACTTCCAGTGAGTATGCGGAGGTTGTCACCGTCGCGATTACCATCTTCGAACTGGCCGCGGTCGGGCTGTTGATACATGTGCTCCCACAGTACCTGCCGCCGTCGGTCCGTACCTTCGTCGTCGAGAACAGCGCGTTTCTGGTTTAGTACACTTTCACATCGTCGAACCGACCGCTGTACGCGACGTGGTCCGGATGAGTTGGCTCGGTGCCCTGTAGCATCAGCCGGTCGAACTTGCCCCAGGTGTTTTCCAGCCCCAGGTGCGCCCACTCGACTGCCCGGCGGATGTCGTGTGAGAGGCCGTCACGATGGAACAGCGACCGCTCCACGTCGTCTTTCAGCGCTGCACTGAGCGCCGCCACGTCGTCGAACGCCTCGGCGAAGTTCACGTAGGCCTCGCCGACGGTACCACGAACGTGGGCATACGACGAGACGAACGGCTCGTGGCCGGTCTCCGACGTGAACGACTGCGCGCGGTCTCGGTGGTGGGACAGTTGCTTGGGGTTGTACACTTCCAGCGCGTCGATAACGTCGTCGTACGCTTCGATGTCGTCCAGTCCGAGGCTCACGTTGAGAAACCCGGGGTGGGGGACGAGCACGGCTGCGCCCTGACGGTCCAACTCTCGCATCGCGCCGTCGAAGGTGATGAAATCCGGGATCGGCTCTTCGAGGCCAATCGCCAGCACATGCCTGCGCTGTTGCCAGGTGCCAGTAAATATCTCTCTGGCTGGAAACACAGTCAGCTCTTCGTCGGAAAACGCCTCTGCTTGCCGCCGTATCTCCGGTAGCCGCGTGAAATGCGGCGCGTACACCAGCGCGTCGAGGCCACGTGCCTTCGCGCGCTCGACGACCCCGTCGTCGAGCACTTTCACGTGGAGATCAACGGCGTACCCCTCGGGTTGCACGGTGAACGCTAACTCCGTACTGCCATTAGGGGTTTCCGTTTCGGCAGCCTTCGGGACAGACCGATGACAGGTGGCAGCCAACGTTTTTAACCCCGCGTCGCATGCCACTGAGCAAATGCCACGCTGGGAGTGCGACATCGAAGGGGACGACAGACAGTTCGACCGCGTCGAGGAGCTTATCATCCACCAGTCGGTCGAACACGACCGCATCGAGTGCAAGGTCTGCGGTGCCGTCGTCCCCGACGGCTACTTCGCTATCAAGCACGCCTTCGACGAACACTCCCGCGCGGAGTACGTCCGCGCCTACGACGCCTCTGCCGCCGAGGTCCGCCGCCGCGAACAGATCAAGGAGTCCGTCGAGGCCGCCGCCAACATGAGCGAGGTCATCGACCGACTGGAAGGCGGCGAAGCGTAGCGACTGCGCGCTTTGTGAAACATAGGCGGAAGTTTAGTCGCCGCCGTTAGCTCGCTAAAAAGGCTACCGTACGGTCTCATGGCTCGCTCCGCTCCCGTTCGAGTTGAACGAGGAGCGCTTCGCTCAGCGCTCTTCGGAGTCGAGAACGCGAATCTGGTCGCCACGCACGGTGACCGGAATCGGGACCGTCGCTTCCTACTGCTCCACCTTTTTCTTCGTCGGGTACGCTCACTGTGTTCGCGCACCACTCCTCGAAAAACGTGGGCGAAAAAGCGGGCCCTCACGTCGTTCGGGCCAGTGAACCACCGGCTCCGCCGGTGGATATGTGCCTACCGCTCTTCGGAGTCGAGAACGCGTATCTGATCGCCACGCACGGTGACCGGAATCGGGACCGTTGCCTCGTACAGTTCGACGGTGACCTGATCCTTGCCTTCGTCGATGCGCTGGACCTGCGCCTTCTCGCCCTTGAACGGGCCGGCGATGAGTTCGACGATGTCGCCCTCCGCGATGCCTTCCACGTCCGGTTTCGGCGAGAGGAAGTGCTCGACTTCCGCCATCGAGGACTCCCCCTGCACGACGCCGTTGGCGTGGGGTATCTCGTCGAGGATCCGGTCGAAGACGTTGTGATCGTCCGCTTCGACCATGACGTAGCTCGTGAGCGAGTCCGGTGCGAGCGCGGCGTGGATCTCGTCTTCCTCGCGGGAGATGATCATGTCCGCGACGGTGCGTTCCTGACTGGCCGTGGTTTTGACTGCGTAGATTCCCATCGGTTTACACCGGCTTGCTGCCAGGGATGAAGGTCATCACGGCGAAGATGATGAACCCGAGCAGTCCGACCAGCGCGATGCCCGCGCCGGCGATTTTCGCGATCTGGGAGAACTCCTCCCACGACGGCGTACTCGCCAGTTTGAGTACGCGGATGTAGGAGGTGAGATCGTATGGAACGTCCATAGCGGGTCGTACCCACTGGTGGCTTTTCTATATTGTGGTGCGCGGCGACGAGTCCGCACCTCTCACAGAGCGCTTTGGGTACACCGTCGAAAAAAGTAGTCGACAGAGCGAAGCGATGGCCGAAACGGGCGTTCCGAACTCGTCGGTTAGTCGTCGGTCAACGCAGTCCCGTCCGATCCGTGTGCTCCCAGTTCACTGCCGTCACCGGCATCGCCGGTTTCGAACTGGTCGATGAGCTCCTTGAGGTCTGTCGCCTGACTGGAGAGCGACTGTATCTTCTCGGTGACCTCCGTGATCGACGCCGTCTGTTCCTCGGCGGACGCGGCGACGTTCTCGGCCTCGGCGGACGTCTCCTCGCTGATCGAGCCGACTTCCTCGGCCATCGAGACGACCTCTTCCATCGAAGCCGCCTGCTCGTCGGTCGCGTCGCTGATAGCCTGGACGCCGTCGTTTGCCTCGTTGACCTGCTGGACGATACTGGTCAGCGAGTCCGTCGCGTTTTCGACCGTTTTCTTCCCGGTGTCGACGCTCTCACCCATCTCCTGCATGTCCTCGACAGTGGTGTCGGTCCGGGACCGAATGTCGTCGATCATCGACTCGATATCGGTCGTTGCTTCCTGCGTCTCCTCGGCGAGCGTCTTGATCTCGCGGGCCACGACGGCGAACCCTTCGCCCGCCTCACCGGCCCGAGCGGCTTCGATGTTCGCGTTGAGCGCGAGCATGTTCGTCTGCTCCGCGATTTCGTCGATGAGCGTCGTGACTTCGCCGATGCGCTCCATCTCCTCAGCGAGGGACTCCACCTGTTCGATAGCCTCGGTGGACTTCCGTTCGAGTGCTTCGATTTCGGCGGCGGCTTGCTCAGCGTATTCGCGGCCGGACTCGCCGTCGTTGACGGCCTGTTGTGACTTCGACGCGACTTCGTCGGTGGACGAGGTGATTTCCTCGACGGTCGCCGAGAGGTCGGTCATCTCGTCGCTCACCTGCTGGATGTTCCGGTTTTGCTCGTCAGCGCCTTCGGCGATCTGTTGCACCGACTCGCTCACCGACTCGCTGGCCGACCGCACTTCCTGTGCGCTCGCGGAGATCGTCTCCGTCGAACTGTCGACGGTTCCGGCGAACCCTTCGATGCGGTTGACCGTCCGTTCGAGCTCCGTGATCATCTCGTTGAAGCTCTCCGCGATGTCGACCATCGCGTCGTAGTCGCTGTCGGTGGCCATCCGCTGGGTGAGGTCTCCGGCCGCCGACTTGTCCATCACGTCGCTGAACTCGGCCGCCTTCGCTTCGAGGGCGGACGCCATCGCCTCGGCGTCTTCTTTCGCCGCCTCCGCCTCGTCTCTGGCGGCTTCGACGTCGGTAATCAACGTCTGGATGTCCTCGCCCATCTCCTCCAGCGCCGCACCGAACTCACCGGGGATGCTCTCGTCGAGCGCCGGGTCGTCGAACCGCTTGTCAGCGAGCGCGTCGGCCTGATTCGCGGCGGTTGTCAGGTACGCCTGCATCGACGCGAATGAGTCGTACAGTTGCCCCATCTCGTCGACGCGCGTGGTCTCGGGGAGGGTACTGTTGATCTCACCGGCGGCGATGTCCTCGGCGCTTTCGGCCACGCGGGAGAGCGCGTTCGCGGTTCCACGCCCGATTGTCACGCCGACGACGAACAGTGCCCCCACGGCAAGCGCCAGGAGGAGCGCGATGTTCTCGGAGACAGCCGACTGCAGGGCGAACGCGCGGTCCTGCGGGACGTGATACAGCAACGCCCACTCAGTGCCGGTGACCGGCGTGTACGCCATCACGTACTGGCCGTCTTCCATGCCCGTTCTGGCGGAGACGGACTTGTAGCCGGTCTCGCCGTTCAGTGCTGCTTCGACACTCGTGTCGGTCGCGTCCCCGGTCGCTGCGTACTCTTCGAGAATAGAACTCTTCCGGTTGTCGAGAATGATCTGTCCGTTCGACCCGACGACCTTCACGTCGCCGGTCGCAAACGGTGACGTGAACTCGTGAGAGCGCGCCTCGAGCGACGCCGTCAGCACGACGTATTCGTCGCTCCCGGCCAGTGGTTGGACGAACGCGATAACCGATTCGTTACTGCTCTTGTACGCTTCGGACGTGCCCGTCGGTCCCGACGAGACGACTGCGCCACTCGCGTCGGTCCACGGATCGTCGACGTCGCTCAGTGCGACGCCGTTCAGTTCGTCGTCGGTGCTGGCGGTGACTGTGCCGTCAGCGGCGTCGACGTAATGAAGCGCCCGGACGTCTCCCGGTAACCCAATGAGCTTCTGTTCGAGCCACCGCTGGTGTTCTCTGTCCGAGGTGGACTCGGACCGGTCACCGATAGACGCCGCGAGGAACGACGCTGTCGACTGCTTGTTCGAGACCCAAGTTGAGACGGAACTCGATTGGGACTCCGCGACACCGCGGATTTGATCCTCTGTCTGTGACTCGACCAGCGCCCCCGTTTCGAGGTTGATGGCTGCCCCACCGAGTGCAAGTAAGACGACCACGCCGAGCAACAGGACGCCGAACTTCGCCGCGTACCGACGCCGAATGACGTCAGGGAGCGCACGCTCCGTCGCCTGAACCAGCCGGCTCGGGAGCGAACTCATCGGTTCCCTCCCGATTTGAAGAACTGCGGTTGCAATAGCTCCAGCGACTCGACCGCCCCGTTAGTGACCCGCTCGATCAGGTACGAACTCAGCGGTTCGAGGTCAGCCGTCAGGTCGACGCTTCCGGATGCGCCCTGGTAATTCACTGCCCGGCCTGCTTCAGTGAGTGACCGAACGCGACCGAAGTCGCCGACAGAGACAGTGTGTCCAGACCCGCCGGAGACTGACTGAATGGTCTCGGCGATTGCCGGACCGCTGCTTTCGCCGGCCTGTTCGGCGGCACACGCCATCAAAAACAGCGCGTCGTACGCGTTGACCGAGTACGCTCGGGGATCATCGATGTCCGAGAGTCGGCGGACGAGCTCGAAGTACGCTTGCGTTCGCGCAGAGGACAGCGATGCGCTGTAGAACCCTTCGTAATACGACGGGAGGTCACTACCGAACATCCCTGCAGACAACACCCATGGAACGTCGTACTCCGACTGGCTGTACGCATCAAGGATACCGCGCTCCTGACCGGAGACACTGGTGAAGCTGACGGCATCAGGGTCGTTCTGGAACACGTCTGCGAGCGTGTCGTCGAACGATTCCGACGACGGGTCATACCGAATATCGGCGACGACCTCGGCGTCGAGTACGTCGCGCTGCACTTCGGCCAGTCCGGCACCGAACGAGTTGTCGATGCTCAGTAACGCGACGGAGTCCGCATCGATGTACAGCGGGTCGTCGACGGCCTTCGCCATCACCACCGCTTGCGTCCCGTCACTCGGCACCGTTCGACCGAAGTATTTCCGCCCGTTGGCTCGGCCGGCAGTCGATAGCTGCGGGGCAGTACTGGCGGGGCTGACCTCCATGATTTCGTCGCTGGCTGCTTCCGGAGCGAGAGCGAGCGACGCGTCACTGACGAGGCCGCCGACGAAGCCGATGACACCACGGTCGACGAGTGATCCGTACTGCTCTACCGCGGTTTCGGCGTTCGCCTCGGTATCAAGAATGGTCACTTCGACGTCGTTACCGCCGATACCACCGGCGGCGTTGACGTCGCTTGCTGCCTGCTCGACCATGCGCTTGCCGTGTTGTCCGAGTGGGGCGAGCGCACCACTGAGTGGGAGGAGTGCACCAAACTGAACAGTGTCACCACCTCCGCCCAGAGAACCGAGACAACCGGATGAGAGTCCCAAGCTCCCAACGGTCAGACACTTTTTGAGAACATTACGCCTCGAATCTGAGTACATGCGAAGAGAGTTAGAATTTCCGGATAAACGCTTTTCGGCGAGAGTATCATTTATGATAGCAAACGTGTGGAGATAAATTCATTTACTGGCAGCTAGGGAGAGTCAGAAAACTGAGACGACGAGGCAGTTCAGTCGACGTAGTCGATGTCTTCGCCGAGTTGCTGGGCGGCCTTCTCCTGTTCGGCCTCGCTCTGGCCGTAGATCTGTGGGCTCTCGACGCCGGTGACGACGATCATCGTCTCCATCTTGCCCTCGAACTCGTTGTTGACCGACGCGCCCCAGATGATGCGAGCGTCGGGGTCGATGCGGTCGTAGATCTCCTCGACGACGCCCTCGGCTTCCTCGATGCTCATGTCGGGGCCGCCGACGACGTTGACGAGCGCGGAGTTCGCACCGTCGAACTCCACGTCAAGTAGCGGCGAGCGGAGCGCCGAGCGGATGGAGTCTTGGGCCTTGTTCTCGGAGTCGGATTCGCCGAGGCCGATCATTGCGACACCGCCGTTCTCCATGATGGTCCGAACGTCGGCGAAGTCCACGTTGACGAGGCCGGGCTTGGTGATCAGTTCGGTCATGCCCTTGACCGAGCGCATCAGCACGCGGTCACAGATCTTGAACGCGTCCTGCAGCGGCATCGAAGGCGCGTAGTCCAGCAGACGGTCGTTCGGCACGACGATGACCGTATCGGAGACCGACCGAAGTCGTTCGAGGCCGGCGTCGGCGTTGGCACGGCGGCGCTCACCCTCCGCAGTAAAGGGAATCGTCACGATAGAGATGGTGAGTGCGCCGGCTTCCTGGGCGGCCTGTGCGACGACCGGGGCCGCACCCGTCCCGGTCCCGCCGCCGAGACCTGCGGTGACGAACACCATGTCCGAGCCGTCGATAGACTGCTGGATGTCCTCGATGTCCTCCTGGGCGGCCTCCTCGCCGATTTTCGGGACCGAACCCGCACCGCGGCCGCCGGTGCGCTTGCGGCCGATGAGGATCTTGGTGTCGGCGGCCACCTCGTCGGCGAGGTGCTGTGCGTCGGTGTTTGCGGCGACGAGCTTGGCCCCGTGGATGCCCTCCTCCATCATCCGGGTGACCGTGTTCCCGCCGGCACCGCCACAGCCGACGACAGTGATCTTCGTTTCGAGGTCCTTGACGACGCTTGCCAGTTCCTCGTCGGACATCGTCCCGGACGTGGACATGTCCTGGGACGGCGACGATGTCGTTTCGTCGACAGTTCCGCCAGCCGCGTCCTCCCCGTCTTGTTCTGCCTCGTCGATAGCGTCGTCAATTATCGAATCCATAATTTAAAACCCCCTTGCAGACGAACAGTTATTAGTTTTCCCCCTACGTCTGACGCACGTCTGACGTGTTGAGTCCTAGTTTTACCGGCTGACGCGCCAGTGTTCACAGCGTATATCGACGTATACGCTCGCGCTGGAAACGCTCCGGGCCAATCTCTTCGCCGCCGATTTCGACGGATTGGCCCGAGGCGAGTTTCCCGAACTTGGGCCCTTCGGGGATACCGGCCGTTCGTGCGAGGTCCGGGTCGAACGCCGTCTCCCGGGCGACCAGTTCGTCCGCGGTCCAGTCGACGCTGTCGAAGCGCCGTTCGAGGATTTCGACCAGCGGTTCGACGACCGCTTCTATTTCTGTCGCCGCCGGACAGACAATCGGTCCGGTGAGGACAGTCCCGTTTTGCTCGGTCGCGTACGCGATGGACTGGCGTTCGATAGTCTCACGCAGTGCCTCGCTATCGACACCGCGCACGTCCGAAATAAGCTCGCTCGGGAGGTCGATTACGGTCCATTCCCCGTCGTACCCGGGCGCAAGCTCTCCGAACCTGAGACCATCGTCGACCGGCCGGACAGCGTCTTCCAGCGTCTCGACGAGGCCCAGGTCGACACCGGTCGTCTCCCGAACGAACGTCTCACTGATGACACGGTAGCCCAGCGACTCGATCGCTGCCTGGAGGTCCGGCCGGTCACCCTCCATGAGGGCGTAGTCGGCCGCACTGGCCGCCAAAGCGCGTTCGAGAACGGCGTCGCGCTCCGCGTCGCTGTCGGCCCACTCTGCCAGCGCGTCCAAGGACCAGTTGGCGGCGATGTGGCCGACCGCCCAGTCCGTCTCGCGGACGACCCGCTCGAAACGCGGGGCGTAGTGGCCGCCGCCGACGCCGAGGAGGTGGCGGCGCGTCCCGTTTTCCCGCGGCTTGTCGGCCGGCTCGTCGGCGAGGTCCAGTATCGCCCTGGCGGCGGCTTCGGCGGCGTCGGGGTCCGCCCACTGTGGCTCCGCGCTGCCGACCTCGACGAACATCGACGGCACACCGACCTCCGTCGGACCGTGGTGGGTACACTCCATGCCGACCTCGTAGTCCGGCGGGGCGTGGCGCTGGAGCGCCGAAACCACGGCCTCGTGCGCACCGGGACAGGCGCGCGCGAACTGGCCGTCCTCGCCGCCGAACTCCGCGACGCCGAAGTTCCCGGTGTGGTGAGCCGTCAGGAGTTCGTCGGTCTCGCCGGCGTGTTTCGAGGCGAACACCAGCAGATCCGGGTCCTCGAACGCCGCCGGGACGTTTTCGATATCCAGATGTAACGCCTCGAACTCGCGGAGTTCCACGCTGTCAGTCCGGTAGACCGTTCCGCCGCCCTCGGCATCGGGTCGTGTCTCGTCGACGCTCGTTTCCCAGTCCCGCAGAGAGCGCAGGTGCTCGCCGATGTGGGTCGACGCCGCGTCAGCGTGTGAGACGACGATTCCGAGCATCAGTCGGCGTTCTCCGGGTGGATCGGTTCACGGCCCATCGCGGTCCGGACGGCGTCACCGGCCAGCCCGAACAGGTGTTTCAGCGCCTCGCGGCGCTGGACGAACAGCGCCATCCCGACGACGAGATACATCCCCGTGTACGCCAGCAGGAGGTCGTGACTCGATATCGGCAGGTCGAGGAGGTCCCTGATGATAGCGAACTCCAGAATCACCTGCGAGATGAACAGCGCGAACAGCGCGACCGCTTCGCGGATACTGATCTCGAAGTTGACCAGGATGGCGAGCGCGAAGAAGGACTGGGCCGCCGTAATCCATATCTCCGCGCCCTGTCTGGCGTCGAACGGCAGGACGCCGTACTCGCCGAGCGCGATGGAGTACACCACCGCAATAGTCCCGATGAGCAGCGTCCACTGATTGAGCTTCGAGGAGATGAGCGCGTTGAACCCGGCCGTCGACCGGGCCTTGTTGACCAGCACGGCGACGACGATGAGTTCGGGCGACTCGCTCGCCAGCGGGGCGACCCACTGGATCATGAAGAACTCGGGGATTCCGTTCGCGACGCCGATTTCTTCGAGGCCGTGCGCGAACGGCTCGACGGCCGTGAAAATCATCGCGCCGGAGTAGCCAAACAGCGCCAGAACGACCAGCGGCCGCCACGGCAGCGACCACTCCTGGAAGTACTTCGGCACGCCGACGGTGTGCTCGCTGTGTTCGATGTCGGACTTGAGGACGAGCCCGATGTAGGCGACGTAGAGCCCGACCAGAAACAGCGTATCGAAGATACCGATACCGCCGCCAAGGGGGACGAGAAACGCCCACATCGTCGCCAGAAAGAGGAAGGATATCTCGGTCGCGATGTCGGTGTCCAGTTGGACGGCGTCCCGCAGGAACCCGTCGCGTTTCTGTACTGCGGGGTCTCGGGTTTTCGCGGCCCGCCAGACGGTGAACACGGCGATGCCCGCCCAGCCGATGCCGATGAGGATGCGGTTCGCGCCGGTCATGTTCGCGATAGCCAGGTTCGCATCGTGACAGGCCCTGGCCAGCGATGTCGCGCCCGCTTCGATCTCCGCCGGGGAAAACTGCTGACAGGCTTCCGTTGTCGCTCCACCAGCTCCGGCGTTCCAGGCGTACAGCGCGTCGACGGCGTATTCGGGGGCGACTGCGAGAACGGCGAGAACGGCGATAGCGAACGATCTCGGCACGTCTTTCTCGGCCGTTTCAGCGCCCCACGCCAGCAGGAACGACGCCCCGAGGACCGCGATCCCGCTGACGGCGACGGTCGTCACGTTTCCGACTTCGGTACCAGTGACGAACAGATATATCCAGCCAACAGTCAGAGAAACCGTCACTGCGACCTGTACCAGCGGGTGGCGAAGACGACTCACTAGCTCAAACGTAACCGGGTCCGGCTGAAAAGCTTGCGAAAGTGTCGACTGAGTACCCTGACCACTTGCGTGAGAGCGTGGCGTTCATACGACCGGCGCGCGCTGGCGTTGGTATGGACGTTTACGGACTCATCGGAAACCCGGTCGGGCACTCGCTGTCGCCGCCGATGCACGAGGCGGGCTACGAGGCACTGGGGCTTGACGCGCGATACGTCACGTTCGAGCCGGCGGCCGACGCCGGTGCCGAAGCCATCGAAGCGGCGGAGACGCTCGGGATCGACGGCCTCAACGTCACTATCCCGTTCAAACAGGACGTGCTAGACGCCGTCGACCCCGCGCCGCTCGCCGAGCGCATCGGCGCGGTCAACACCGTCGATTTCAGCGGCGACACGCCGACGGGCTACAACACCGACGCGGTTGGGGCGGTCCGGGCGCTGGCCCACCACGACGTGTCGCTGTCCGGCACGGCTGTCGTCGTCGGGGCCGGCGGCGCGGGCCGGGCTGTCGCATTCGGCCTCGCCGACGAGGGGCTGTCGGTGCGAGTCGCCAACCGCACCGAATCGAAAGCAGACGCGCTCGCCGACGAGGTCCCGGCCGCAACCGGCCACGGCCTCGACTCGCTCCCCGACCTGCTCGCGGACGCCGACATCCTCGTCAACTGCACCAGCGTGGGCATGGAGGAAGACGAGACGCCGGTCCCCGCCGATGCGCTGCACAGCGACATCGCGGTGCTCGATGCGGTGTACACGCCAATCGAGACCCGTCTGTTACAGGACGCGGCGGCCGCGGGCGCGACGACAGTCGACGGCGCGTGGATGCTCCTGTATCAGGGGGTCGAAGCGTTTGAACGCTGGACTGGCGAAGACGCGCCCGTGGACCGGATGAACGACCAGTTGCGCGAACACCTGTAGCGGAGCGGTCACCAGCAAGAGATTTGTGTGGGGGATAAATACGTTCATGTATGGGTCTGCTTCAGAAATTGAAATCCGCCCTCGGGCTTGACGGGACTGGGTCATCCGCGTCGGGAACCAATCGCGACGTGGACGTGACCGTCGAGCGAGAGCCCTCTACTGAAGACGAAGACGCTGTGAAGGGGACGAACACCGCGACGACTACCGAGACCCACACATCCGATACCGCGGACGGGGCTGGTGCCGAATCAGGGGACGGGAGTACGACGTCCGTTCAGACGGACGAGTCGGAGACCGCGGCGTCACCGACTGCGACCGACGACGAATCGGCATCTGCGACTGATGACTCTACCACAAAGGCCGAACCAGAAACGGCGGGCGACGACGAGGACAGCGATTCGGCGGCCACCGCTAGTGAGGACTCGACCGAGGCTGATGAGGAGCCAGCCGAATCCGACGAAGAATCGGCTGAGGCCGACGATGATGGAAGCACTGCGCCCGTTACGGATATCAAGGGCATCGGCCCCGCCTACGCCGACCGACTCGCCGAGATCGGTATCGAGACGGTGGGCGAACTGGCCAGCGGGGATGCAGCAGACATCGCCGCGGACACGGACCTCTCAGAGAGCCGCGTTTCGGGCTGGGTCGAGCGGGCCGAAGAGTTCTGAGAGCGTTTACGCCCCATCTCTGTGCGCCGAACCGCAAGGGAATTAGTCGCCGCACTGTTTTCGTTCGGTAATGCAATCGGTCGAAACCGACCGGACTGCGTTCACCGACCTCGCAGCCGACGCGCCCCCGGAGGCACGCGTCCCTGTCGAGGTTCGCGTGGACGTTGATGACCCGTTTCTCGCCTATCGCCGGGCGCGCGACGAGACCGGCGGCGTGTATCTGGCGACCACCGGCGGCCAGTCGGGGTGGGGCTACTTCGGGACGGCCCCGGCGGATTTCCGCGAGGTCGATCCGAGGGAAGGCGGGACTCTCGCCGCGCTGACCGAGTTCCTCGACGGCGAGCGACTGGTCCGCGGCGACTGTGACGTACCGTATCCCTGCGGAGTCGTCGGGTGGCTCTCCTACGACGTGGCGCGGGAACTGGAGTCACTGCCCGACAGCGCCGACGCCGACCGCGCCCTCCCGAACCTGCAGGTGGCTCGTTACGACCGCTTCGCCGCCTGGGAGGAGCCCCGCGGTGAGTCGGTGACGCTGCGCGTGACGGCCTGCCCGCGGGTCGGCGACTTCGAGACGCCAGAACTGGCCTACGAGTTCGGGAAGCAACACGCGCTGGACCTTGCTCGGGCGGCCGAACAGGGCGACCCCGCCGTCGAGGCCCCGCCGGTCGAGGCCGACGAAGCCACGTTCGAGAGCGACTGCACGCGCGAGGAGTTCGCCGAGCGGGTCCGGACGGTCAAGCAGTACATCCGCGAGGGCGACACGTTCCAGGCGAACGTCTCACAGCGCCTCCGCGCACCCGCCGCGGTCCATCCGGTCGAGGCCTTCGACGCACTTCGAACTGTGAACCCGGCACCGTACTCCGCCCTGCTCGAGTTCCCCGGCGTCGACCTCGTTAGCGCGAGCCCGGAACTCCTCTTGCGCCGCGACGGCGACCGGATCGAAACCGAACCCATCGCCGGCACCCGCCCGCGGGGTGAAACACCCGAGGCC
Source organism: Haloarcula amylolytica JCM 13557 (assembly GCF_000336615.1). Taxonomy (GTDB): domain Archaea; phylum Halobacteriota; class Halobacteria; order Halobacteriales; family Haloarculaceae; genus Haloarcula; species Haloarcula amylolytica. Next base: position 446,366 of record NZ_AOLW01000015.1, on the reverse strand, counting down.
GACGACCGACTGGAGGCGGACCTGCTCGACGACGCGAAGGAGCGGGCCGAACACGCCATGCTGGTCGACCTGGAGCGAAACGACCTCGGGAAAGTGAGCAAATTCGGGAGCGTCGAGGTGTCGGACTACCGGCGCATCGACCGCTATTCAGAGGTGATGCACCTCGTCTCGGTCGTCGAGGGCCGACTCCGCGACGGCGCGTCTCTGCAGGACGCTATCGCCGCGGTGTTCCCCGGCGGCACCATCACCGGCGCGCCCAAACCCCGGACGATGGAGATCATCGACGAGGTGGAGGCCACGCGACGGGGGCCGTACACCGGCTCTATCGGCCTGTTCGGCTTCGACGGCCGGGCGACGCTGAACATCGTCATCAGGACCCTGGTCCGATACGCCGAGGAGTACCACCTCCGCGTCGGTGCGGGCATCGTTCACGACTCGGACCCGGACAGCGAGTTCCAGGAGACGCTGGACAAGGGCCGCGCGCTCGTCAACGCCGTCGACGAGGCCCTGGGGCGGCGCGTCGACCTGGCGATGGAGGACCAGCAATGAGCGGAGCTGGTACGACAACCGGCGACCCCGACGCGCCCGCCCCCACCGTCCTGGTCGTCGACAACTACGATTCGTTCGCGTACAACCTCGTCCAGTACGTCGGCGAAGTGGTCATCCGACTCGGCGGAACCGAGGACGACGTGGTCGTCCGGCGCAACGACGCCATCGACGTCGAGGATATCCGCGAACTGGACCCCGACGGCATCGTCGTCTCGCCGGGGCCGGGGACGCCCGAGGAGGCGGGCGTCTCGATACCGATATTCGAGGAACTGGAATATCCGACGCTGGGGGTCTGTCTCGGCCATCAGGCGCTGTGTGCGGCCAACGGCGCACCCGTCGGCCACGCCGAGGCGGTCGTCCACGGCAAGTCCTCGTCGGTTACCCACGACGGCACCGGCGTGTTCGAAGACATTCCGGACCCGTTCGAAGTCGGCCGCTACCACTCGCTAGCGGTCGACCGCGAGAACCTCCCCGACGTATTGATCGAGACGGCGTACACCGTCAACGAAGACGGCTCCACGAACACCGCTGCGACGCCAGACTCGTCCGAACCTGCCACCGCCGACGGCACGGACGAGTCCCAGGTCGTCATGGGCGTCCGCCACAGCAACCGCCCGCACATCGGCGTCCAGTTCCATCCCGAGAGTATTCTGACCGACCACGGCAAGACCATGATCGAGAACTTCTGCCTGCTATGCAATACCACGTAGACGGGGCGCTCGTCCCCGAAGACGAGGCGACGGTGTCGGTGCGCGACCGCGGGTTCATGTACGGCGACGCGGCGTTCGAGACGCTCCGGGCATACGGCGGCGACCCGTTCAAGTGGGAGGCCCACCGCGACCGCCTCCACCGGACGGCCGAGACGCTCGGGTTCGCCGACGCCGTGCCCGATGACCTCCGTGAGCGCGTCGACGAGACGCTCGCGGCCAACGACCTCGACGAGGCGTACGTCCGGCTGTCGGTCACACGGGGCGTCCAGCCCGGGAAGCTCACGCCGGGGAGCGATGTTGACCCGACGGTCGTCGTCATCTGCAAGGGACTTCCGCGGGGCGGGCTCGACGGCGAGCGCGTCTGGGACGAGCCGGCGTCGGTGCAGACGGTCCGGACCCGGCGGATTCCGAGCGAGGCGGTCCCGGCAGACGCGAAGACCCACAACTACCTCAACGGGATTCTCGGTCGGCTCGAACTCCGGAAAGCCGCCGCTGGCGGTGAACCAGCCGACGAGTGTCTCATCCGGGACACGGACGGGAACCTTGCAGAAGGGGCGACGAGCAACCTCTTTTTCGTCACGGACAACGGCCTCCGGACGCCGAGTACGGACCTCGACCTGCTGCCGGGGGTCACCCGCGACGTGGTAATGGACATCGCTCGCGGCGAGGAGTTCCCCGTCGAGACCGGTCACTACTCGCTCGATGCCCTGCGTGACGCCGACGAGGCGTTTCTCACAAACTCGACGTGGGAGATCCGCCCCATCGCGACCGTCGACGGTATCTCCGTGGGGAGCGGGCCAATGACGAAGCTCCTTCAGCGGCTGTTCGACGAGCGAATCGAGGAGCGGTACTACTGATCGCGCTGAAGGTAGTGGAAAGCGAGCCAGCGCTGGTCGCTGGCGTGCCAGCTGACTGGTGTCCGCGTCCGCGGTCTACTCGGGTGCGTAGCAGACCCAACTTGTCGCGGGAACGGTGATCTGGACCCAACTATCGCCGTTGGTCGAGATATTGCCCGCGTTGCCGCTGTAATCGTTGAGTGTCTGGTTCGTCCAGCTCGTGGGGACCCACTTGCTCCGCTGGCCGCTCGCACGGTTCAGGCCGACGAGGAGGTTCCCCTCTCGTTCGTAGACGTACAGGTCCTGGTCGACGTGGCGGGTCTGTGAGCCGCCGCTCGCGAGGTTGTTCCGGATCCAGAGGAGGTTCCGGATATCGTCGTCGTCGACGCTGATACGGTTGCTGTACACGCGTGGATACCCCTCGTACGTGAGGATGTAGGCGTATGCGAGTTTCTCGTAGTCCGGCGGCCCGCTGTCGTGGTTCGAGACGAAGGTAAACGCCTGGAACGGCGACTGATTCACCATGCCGGCGCCGTCGAGCGCCTGCATGTCGCCGTCGCTGTGGAACGCCTCCTCTTTCATCGTGTAATAGAGCGGGTAGTCGGTGACGGACATCCCCGTGTCGGCGTACCCCTGGCAGACGCCGATATCGCCGTCGAGCACCTCACCCACTGTCCAGAGATCGAGATCGTCGGCCCACTGGTTCGCGTAGTCAGCGAAAAACGACTCGGGGACGTGTTTGGCGGCGTCCCAGCGAATGCCGTCGACGCCGAGGTCCGCGTACTTCTGGACGTAGGTCTGTAACTCGCCGCGGACGTACTCGGACTCCTGTTTCAGGTCCTTCAGCCCGACGAGCCAATCGTCCTCGACCGACTCGGGGTCGTCGTAGTTAATGCCGTCTTGCGGGTGGAAATCGCGTTCGCTGAATCGAGGGAGATCCTCGAACGTAATGCCCGGTGCGCCCCGGAAGTCGTCGTTTGCGGCCATGTGGTTGATGACCGCGTCGGCGACGACGTCGAGGCCCTGATTGTGGGCCTCCTGAACCATCGCCTCGTACTCGGCCTCTGTGCCGAACACGCTGTTGAAATCCGTCAGGTCGACGGGCTGATAGCCCAGTGGCGGGTCGGTGACGCCGTTTTGGTGGCTCCGGTCGAGGCGGCTCCGCTGGGCCGGTGGGACCTGAATCGTGTCGTAGCCCTGTTGTGCGACTGTTTCTAGCGTCGCTGTGATTTCTGTCCAGTCTGTGTGGTAGTACTGGTACACCGCGCTATCGCCGACAGCCGCGCTACTGCCGACCGATGTGGCGGTGCCGAATACTGCGGCACCGAGCGCTCCGAGTCCTTTCAGAACGGTTCGCCGAGACGCCTGCTTACTGCCGGTAATTCGGGTTCGGTTCATCTGCTCTCGAAAGTATGTTTCATGTTATCTACCATGCTTTTCCGCAAAAGATGATGAGATTCTACATCATAATAAATAGTTGGTATATGAGATTTATTATGTGTCAGAAATAGAGTATACCTGAACAGTAATACGGAGATTATACGGGGACTAAGTCACTATTTCTACCGCGTTTCCGGCTCCCGAAAGACACACTTCTACGTTCCTATTTTATTTGTGATAGATACCCGACTTTCTCACCAACCTCGAAGTAGTCCGTTCACACCACGTCTTCGCGTTCGACACCGTCGACAGCGAGAATCAGGTCGGGACCGTACGCGCCGGCGGGCGTCTGGAACCCGGCGGGCGCGTCACCGTCAAGGACCCGCTCGGTGATTTCGACGGCCGTCGCCGCCGTGAGGTCGTAGGTGTGTGGCCCTCGCAGTCGGGACTCGACGCGGTCGCCGTCGTCAGTTCTGGCTTCGCCCCAGACGAAACTGGGCACACTTGCGCGCTCTTCAGCGTCGGGTCCCTCGGTCGTCTGCTCGATGACCCACTTGAGCGCGGCTTTCACCGGTGGGAGACCGAGTACGGGCGCGAACAGCCCCGCAAACCGCTGCTGTCGGGCCGCCGACGGCGGCATCGACATGTACACGGTCACGTTCGGTATGCCGGTGGTGTGGTACGCCGTCGACACGTCGCCCCACGGGATCGAGACGGTGTTCGTACCATCGTGTCCCCAGCCGAAGTCTATCTCGCGCGATTCGCTCCCGACGGTCACTCGCTCTATGCGGCCGTCGCGGCGCACCGCCCCGCCTGCGTCGATGTGTTCGACCATCGTCTTCGCGGTTCCCTTCGAGACGCCCATCTCCGCGTGAAACGCCAGCGCCAGCGTGTCGGCGTCGGGCAGCCGGTCGGCGAGGTGTGCAGCGAGGCAGTCCGTCGGGACCACGTCGAAACCGACACCAGGCAGGAGCATGATCCCGGCCTCCCGTGCTTCGCTGTCCCGCTCGTGGATGGCCTCAAACACGTCGAGCTCCCCGGTGATGTCCAGGTAGTGCGTCCCGGTTCGCAGGCAGGCCTCGACCATCGGCTCCCACGTCCGGCTGAACGGGCCGGCGCAGTGGACGACGGCGTCGGCGTCGTCGAGCAGCATGTCGAGCACTTTGGGTTCATCCAGCCCGACGACTTCGGACTCACAGCCGAGTTTGATCGCCTGCGTCGAGAGTTCGTCCCGGTTCCGGCCGGCCAGTACGGGCTCTAACCCCCGGTCGATGGCCGCCTGTGCGATGAGGTTGCCGGTGTAGCCGTACGAGCCGTAAATGACGACATCTCCCATGGCGTCGCGTTCGCAGCGTCCCCCGATAACAGTTGACACTGAATCGACAGCCTGGCCGGTGACCGCTGGCCGCTCACTTCACGAGAGCTTTGGCCGCCCTCTGGCCTCGCTTCTTACTGCTCGGTGCCGTTTCCGTCTGAGTAGCCGTGGCGCTTCACGCGGTTACTCGCCGGGATCGGCGGTTTGAAACGGCTTACGTCCGTACGGATGCGTAGTATGGACGAGGACAGCCGTATCGTCGCGCTGGACGAGGTGCCCGCTGACGGAACCTTTCTGTTCACTGTTCGCGACGGCTTCGACACGAAGGAGGCGATTATCGTCGAGTTGTCCGACGCGGTCGTCGCGTTCGAGAACTACTGTCCACACTGGACAGACGTCCGACTCGACAAAGGCAGTGGGGCGACTGTTCGGAATGGGGAACTGGTGTGTGAGAAACACGGGGCGACGTTCGAATCCGATTCGGGGTTGTGCAACTACGGCCCTTGCGAGGGAGCGGTTCTGGAGGAAGTTTCGATTACCACCGAGGACGGCGTCGTCTACCTGACCGACGAGCGCTACGAGTTCGAAAACCAGGGGCCGTCCGGCGACCACGACCTCTCTTCGCGCGGTCGCATCGGCTTCTCGGGGAACTGAGCGGCTGGAATCGGCTTCTCGGGGAACTGAGCGGCTGGAATCGGCTTCTCGGGGAACTGAGCGGCTGGAATCGGCTTCTCCGGGACTCCGTACCGGTTAGCTGATCCGGTACGCCGGCTCCGAGACCGCTTCGCATTTACACTCCGGACACCGGCTCGGTCGGTTTGTCAGGTCGTCGAAGTCCGTGAAGCCGCACTCCTCGCACTCCGGCGGCGCGACGAGGAGCTGTTCGTCGGTCGATTCCAGGGATTTCGAAATATGCTCTACGTGCGTGAGCGCGTCGCTGGTCTGTATTTCGAACTCGTTCGCGATTGTCCCGGCGGCCATCGCTTCGTCGCGTAGTTGGTCAGCGATGCGCTGGCGCGTCGTCCGACTTGCCTCGCGCATGGGGGATGTTGGCATCCGATTGTTATAGGTTTTGTTCTGGACTCACTGCGACGCAGTGGTGCTCTCCCACGTTCCTGTCCCAGCCACGATACTTTATCACCGACGGCGGTGAATAGCGACACCCAATGTTCGACAGAATCCTCGTTCCGACCGACGGAAGCCCCGGTTCCGAGCGCGCGTTCGAGGTCGCCGCGACGCTCGCCAACACTCACGATGCAGCCGTCCACGTCCTCTCGGTCGTCGACGAACACGGCCCCACGGACGACTGGGACTACGACGGCGACTCCCCAGCAGAAGCCTTCGTCGAGTCCCAGGCCGACCACGTCGACACCGAAGGCCTGTCCGTCACCGCCGCGGTCCGCGAGGGAGTCGTCCACGACGCGGTTCTCGACTACGGCGACGAGACCGATATCGACCTCATCGTCATGGGGACCCACGGCCGCACCGGTGTCCGGCGCTTCCTCCTCGGCAGCGTTACCGAGAAGGTCGTCCGCCTCGCCGACGTACCGGTCCTCTCGGTCAAAGCCGACGCGGAGCCGGGAACCGTCTCGTTCGACGACATTCTGCTCCCAACCGACGGCAGTAGCGGTGCGGAGGCAGCTATCGAACCGACGGGCACGCTCGCAAGCGCGACCGATGCCACCGTCCATCTCGTCTCGGTCGTGGATACGCGATCACTCGGCATCGATGTCGGATCGAGCGTTATCATCGACGAACTGGAGTCTGTCGCGACGGATGCCGTCGGGGATGCATCTGATCGGCTCTCCGGGATGGGAGTCGAGACCGTCGAGACAGCTATCACGCACGGTGTCCCGTATCGGGCCATCCTCGACGCCATCGAGGAGGCTGGTGCCGACCTCGTGGTCATCGGGACTCACGGTCGCACTGGTATCGACCGCTACCTGCTGGGCAGCGTCGCGGAGAAACTGGTCCGAACCTCGCCGGTGCCGGTGATCACTGTTCGAGCGCCGGACGCTGGTGATGAAAGCTAACATCGCTCTCGGTTATCCATCGGTGAAGTCAGGACCGCCCGGCGACACGGCCCTCGACCGACCTATCCGAAGTTCTCGACCTTCGCGTCGTCAGTGCTGACGCCGGCGGCCTCGAGCGCTTCCGCGGCGGCCTCGAGGAAGTCCGCGAAGCCGTAGATGAACACTTGACCGCCGTCCTCGACGGCCTCGGCGACCGGCTCAGTCAGGGGCTCGTCGTCGTCGATGACCGAGACGAGCGCCCCGGCCTTGGCGAGCGCGTCCAGTCGGTCCTCGTGGATCGGCGCGTCGTCCTGGTACACGACTGCGGCCTCGTTGCCGTCGTCCAGCGCACGCTCGGCGATCCCGACCGCCGGGCCGACCCCGGGACCGCCGGCGAGCACGACGACGCGGCTCTCGCCCTCGTAGTAATCCGAACCGAACGGGCCGGCGATGCGGACGCCGTCGCCCGCTTCGAGCGCGCCGAGTTGTGGTGCCAACTCGCCGTCGGGGTCGATACCGACAGTAATCTCGAACGCCTCCTCGACCGTCGGTGAGGAGATGGTGTAGAACCGCGAGATGTCTTCCCCGTCAACGGTCAGCGTCAGCTTGACGAACTGACCCGGCTGTGCGTCGAAGGCGTCCGGCGTCTCGAAGTCAATCGCCACGGTGTCTGGTCCGACGTCTCGGACGGCAACCACGTCGAGGACTCGTTCATCCATACCGGCAAGTGACCGTGACTGGGCAAGGGGGTTACGGTCGCGGAGTGTCACGTTATTCGGTGTTAATTGCCGGTTCTTTCCCACAGACGGGTTATTATGCCGGTTTTCACTCGAAACTACGGCGGAATTCACTCGAAACCGAGTAGTGCGCGCGCGGGCGGTTACGGAAGGCTTTTCCTGCCACGCTGGCTACCCGAGGGATATAATGCCAGAGGACCTGAACTGGGCCATCGGCGGCGAAGCCGGCGATGGAATCGACTCCACCGGGAAGATTTTCGCGCAGGCACTCTCCCGGGCTGGTCGACACGTCTTCACCTCAAAGGACTTCGCCTCCCGCATCCGCGGCGGGTACACTGCCTACAAGGTACGGACGTCAGTCGACCGGGTTGAGAGTGTCGTCGACCGCCTGGACATCCTGATCGCACTCACCGAGCGCACCATCCACGAGAACGAGGACGAACTCCACGAGGATTCCGTCATCATCTACGACGGCGAGCGCTCGACGATGCAGGACGTGGAAGTGCCCGGCGACGCGACGGCACTCGAAGTACCGCTGAAACGACTCGCCGAGGACGCGGGTGGGGCCATCATGCTCAACGTCGTCGCCCTCGGTGCGGCGTGTGAGGTCACCGGCTTCCCCATCGAGAACCTCGACGAAAGCCTCGAAAAGCGCTTCGGCGACAAGGGCGAGGCCATCGTCGAGAACAACAAGGAAGCCGCCCGGAAGGGACAACACTACGTCCAGGAGGAGTACGGCGAGTTCGACTACGACATGGAGACCACCGACGAGGACTACGTGCTCCTCAACGGCGACGAGGCCATCGGCATGGGCGCTATCGCCGCCGGCTGTCGCTTCTACTCCGGCTACCCCATCACACCGGCGACGGACGTGATGGAGTACATGACCGGCCGCGTCGACCAGTTCGGCGGCAAGGTCGTCCAGGCCGAGGACGAACTCTCCGCCATCAACATGGCCCTCGGTGCGGCCCGCGCCGGTGCCCGAGCCATGACCGCTACGTCCGGTCCGGGTATCGACCTGATGACCGAGACGTTCGGGCTTGTCGCCACCAGCGAGACGCCGCTGGTCATCTGTGACGTGATGCGTTCCGGTCCCTCGACCGGGATGCCGACCAAGCAGGAACAGGGCGACCTCAACATGACGCTGTACGGCGGCCACGGCGAGATTCCGCGCTTCGTCGTCGCGCCGACGACCGTCTCGGAGTGCTTCTGGAAGACCGTCGAGGCGTTCAACCTCGCCGAGAAGTACCAGACACCGGTGTTCCTCGTTTCGGACCTCGCGATGGCCGTGACGGAACAGACGTTCTCGCCCGACACCTTCGACATGGACGAGGTCGAGATCGACCGCGGGAAGGTCGTCGACGAGGACGAGATCGACACCTGGCTGGACGAGAAGGGCCGTTTCCAGGCCCACTTCGCGGCCGCCGACGGGGTTTCGCCGCGTGCGTTCCCCGGCACGACCGACGGCGCGCACATGACGACCGGCCTCGAACACGACGAACTCGGTCGCCGGACCGAGGACACGGACGTGCGCATCGAACAGGTCGACAAGCGCCAGCGGAAAGTCGAGACCGCCCGCGAGCAGGAAGACTTCGACTACCGCGAGTTCGGCGACCCCGACGCCGACACCCTCGTCATCTCCTGGGGCTCCAACGAGGGGGCTCTGCGCGAGGGGCTGACACTGCTGGAGGAGGACGGCTACGACGTGCGGTTCCTCTCGGTGCCGTACATCTTCCCGCGGCCGGACCTCTCCGAAGAGATCGAAGCCGCAGAGGACGTCATCGTCGTCGAGTGTAACGCCACCGGCCAGTTCGCGGACGTCATCGAACACGACGTTCTCGAACGGGTTCAGCGCATCAACAAGTACAACGGCGTGCGGTTCAAGGCAGACGAACTGGCGACAGAGATCAAGCAAACGCTTGACACACCCGCGGAGGCAACACAATGAGTTCCGACGTTCGCTTCACAGACTTCAAATCCGACAAGCAACCGACCTGGTGTCCCGGCTGCGGTGACTTCGGGACGATGAACGGCATGATGAAGGCGCTGGCGGAGACGGGCAACGACCCCGACAACACCTTCATCGTCGCCGGTATCGGCTGTTCCGGCAAGATCGGGACGTACATGCACAGCTACGCCCTTCACGGCGTCCACGGCCGCGCCCTGCCGGTGGGCATCGGCGTGAAGATGGCCAACCCGGACCTCGAAGTGATGGTCTCGGGCGGCGACGGTGACGGGTACTCCATCGGTGCCGGCCACTTCATCCACGCCGTCCGCCGGAACGTCGACATGAGCTACGTCGTGATGGACAACCGAATCTACGGGCTGACCAAGGGGCAGGCCTCGCCGACCTCGCGAGAGGACTTCGAGACATCCACCTCGCCCGACGGTCCAAACCAGCCGCCGGTCAACCCGAAGGCGCTGGCGCTGGCCTCTGGTGCCACGTTCATCGCGCAGTCGTTCTCCTCGAACGCACAGCGTCACGCCGAGATCGTCAAGCAGGCCGTCGAGCACGACGGCTTCGGCTTCGTCAACGTCTACTCGCCGTGTGTGACGTTCAACGACGTCGACACCTACGACTACTTCCGCGACGCCATCGTGGACCTCGACGACACCGACCACGACCCCGCGGACCGCGACCAGGCCAAGGACAAGATCCTCGAAAGCGACAAGGAGTACATGGGCGTCCTCTACCAGGACGAGGACTCCGTCCCCTTCGAGGAACGCGAAGGCGTCGAAGGCTCGATGGCCGAGATCCCCGACGGCGCGCCCGAGGGCGCGATGGATCTCGTCCGCGAGTTCTACTAGACCACCTTTTTCGACGGGGGGTTCGCGCTCGCCACTGGCGAGCGCTCAACCCCCGCCCAAAAATCTACGCTAAAAAGGCGACTTCGCGGCGCGCCGCGAAGTCGTGAAACGGCGGCCTGCGGCCGCCGTATACTGGTGGTTCTATTTGAACCGGTAACAGTGACGGTTTCTCAGTAGTAAATCCCAGGGCCGAGTTGAGTCGAGTGCAACGCTACCGAATGGTTTTATTTATGACAGCTGAATGGGCAGTGTACGGAAATGGGCGGCACACTCGACTACGACGAGGCGGAAGCCCGGCAAGAGGAAGCGATATACAGCACGCCGGCGGCCGTGGCGCGACGGGAGCGAGTACGGGACCTGTTCGCGCCCGAACCAGGCGACAAGGTTCTCTCTATCGGCTGTGGGCCGGGCTTTGAGCCGGCAGAGATCGGCTGGACGGTCGGCAATGCGGGACACGTTCACGGTATCGACCGGAGCAAGGCGATGCTCGAACTCGCCCGAGCGCGCTGTGCCCCGCTACCGCAGGTGACTCTAGCACAGGGAAACGCCGATGACCTCCCAGTGGCCGATGGATCGGTTGACGCGGCCGTCGCAGTACAGGTGTTTGAGTACCTCGAATCGGTTGATTCAGCGCTTTCGGAACTGGCCCGCGTCCTCCGACCCGGCGGGTCTGCCGTCGTCTGTGACGCCGACTTTTCTTCGCTGGTGTGGCGCAGCCCCAATCCCGAGCGAATGGCGCGCGTTCTCGATGCCTTCGACGACCACTGCCCGCACCCGCGGCTGGGCTCCCGCCTCGCCCCGCACCTCCGCGGGGCCGGACTGACGATTGACCGGGTCGAACCGAACGCCATCGTCAACACCAGCCTCGACGACACCTTCGCGGCCCACCTCATGGCGTTCATCGAGGACTACGCGGCCGACCACGAAGCTTCGGGCCAACAGCGGCACAGGCCTGGGCCGATGACCTCCGAGAACAGGCGGCCCACGGGGAGACCTTTTTCAGTTTCACGCAGTACTGCTACCTCGTTCACAAGCCCGCGTAGCGGTCTCAGTGTCCCGACCACAGACTGTGCTGTGGCCTTGACTCACACACACAATAGTATCGGGTTCGGACCCATATGCCGGTATCCCCAATGTGAGGTATGTACGTCTTCTGGCACCAGCGTGATCTCCGGATACCGGACAACCGGGGGTTGACTGCCGCCGCCGCAGACGACGAGGTGTTGCCGGTGTACGTTCTCGACACGGACCTGCTGTCAAGCGCCGGGAAGCGACAGCGGGCGTTCCTCCTGGCCGGCGTTCGAGCGCTGAAACAGGCCTACCGGGACCACGGCGGGGACTTGCTCGTCAGGGAGGGCTCTGCCGTCGATGTGCTCTCGGATATCGTCAAGGAGTACGACGCTAGCAAGGTGTACTACAACGAGCACTACCGGCCCGCGCGGCGGAACCGTCAGCGGCGGGTCGACGAGGCGCTCCCGACGAAGTCGCTGACCGACCTCGTACTCGTCGACCCGGCGGGGCTCGATAGCCAATACGAGAACCACAGCCGGTTCTACGACGACTGGCAGGCCCACCACAAGCTACCGCCGGTGGACCGGCCGGAGGCGGATTCGCTCGTCGACGTCTCGGAGCCGACGACGGCTCCGACCATCGATACGGATATCGACCTGCCGACGCCCGGCTACGAGGGCGCACGGCAGCGGTACGACGACTTTCTCGCCGGTGGTATCGAGACGTACAACGACACTCGCGACGATATGCAGGCCGCCGTCGAGCGGCCCACCAGCGCCGTCTCGCGTATGTCGCCGTATCTCGCTGCGGGGATGATCGGTGTCCGAGAGATGTGGCGCGACGCGTCCGACCGCCACGCCGAAGCCACCGGCGACGCCCAGCGGAACATCCAGAAGTACCGCTACGAACTCTCCTGGCGCGAGCAGAACTACCATCTACTGTACTACAACCCCACATTGCTGTCGGAGAACTACAAGGCGTTCCCGAACCCCATCGAATGGGAAAACGACGAGGACAACGTCGGGGCCTGGAAGCGTGGCGAAACGGGGTATCCGTTCGTCGACGCTGGCATGCGCCAGCTCGAACGGGAGGGATACATCCACAACCGACCGCGTCAGAACGTCGCTTCCTTCCTCACGAAGCATCTCCTCGTGGACTGGCGCGAGGGGGCCCGTCATTTCCGCCGGAAGCTCGTCGACCACGATCCCGCCAGCAACGCCGCGAACTGGCAGTGGACAGCATCGACCGGGACCGACTCCGTGGACGTACGTATCTTCGACCCGGTCGCACAGATGAGCAAGTACGACAGCGGGGCGGACTACGTCACGGAGTATGTGCCAGAGCTTCGCGACGTTCCGGCGAACAAAATCGTCGACTGGCCGACGCTCTCGGACGGCGAGCGCGAGGAACTGGCACCGGAATACCCACATCCAATCGTCGACCGGAACGCCGCCTACGAGCGAGCCCAGCGCGTGTTCCAGACGGCGTTGGGGAAGCGCTGAGGGAGGGGCGAGGGAAGTGGCGCTACGCTCTGTACTGTACGAGGAGATAGGCCGCCACTGCAACGGAACCGGTGACCCCAGTAAGCCAGATATCCGTACTCAGATACAGTCCCGGCGTCGGCGGGTGGTACTGCGTCAGCGGCCACAGCACTTCGTAGGACCGCCCAGAGGCTTTCAGCAGGAGCGCATCGGCAAACAGGTGACTGGCCGCTCCGAGCGACAGCAGACCGAACACGCGGCGTCGGTCGGAGCGGTTCACTACGACCACGCCGACGAGGACGGCGACGAGAGCGCCGCCGAGCGTATGGACGCCCAGCCAGTCGAACGGGATATCCAGTGCTGCCTCGACGGTTGCAGCATCCACGAGAAGCTTGATCTTCGCCATGTCCGGGATGAACGCGCCGGCCATCCCAACGGTGACGTACTCCCCAGAGAGCCAGTCGTACCGCAGTGACAGGAGGGTGCAGATGGTGAACGCGATGAAAGCGTGCGAGAGTAGATCCGGCATCAGGCACGTACCTCCCGCATCATCGTAAGGAGCGCTCGTATCGGCCTGAGCGGCTCTTCACGCCGGCACAGTGCCCCCGTTTGCCAGTCAAGCCGCCAGCCACAGATCAGTCGCCCGAGGGTCCACAGGCCAGCGAGGGCGGACACGAGGTACATCGCAGCGTAGTTCATCGCCGGGACGCTCACGCTGTTCTCCGCGGTGATAGTCCGGTCCGAGCCGAGCGTGCCATACACCTGCAGCGATTCGCCTTCGGCGACGGCTGTGCCGACGTTCCGGACCGTGACTGTGAGCGTCCCGCTGTGGCGCTCGCCGCCAGTAGCGTACTCGTACTCGACGGCGATTTCGACGGGGCTGGTCCCACTGACCGTGCCGGTCACCTGAACGTACTCGCCGACGTGGCTGTCGTAGTCCTCGGCCAGTGCGTCCTCGGCTGGGTAGTCACCCAGCGCCGGAGCGGGCGTGGCCGCACCGAATCCGACCATGAGCGCGAACAGCACGGCCAACAGTCCACAGATAGCGACGACCCTGCCCACCCACGAGTGAAGCATTCAAATTCCGGTGCGGGCGGCGGGATATAAACTCTGGCGTTTGGGTCGAGTCGCTGTCGTTCGTGCGCCTACTCGGGCTTGCCGGGTAGGACGTCCGGGTCGCCGGAGCGGTAGATGTACTCGACAGCGACGCCGGTCAGCGGCGAGTCGGCGGCCGTCGCGTACGACTTCGCGAGGTCGAGATACTGTTCGGTCACGTCGACGACGCGCCGATAGGCGGCTTCGTCGTCGGGCGCGAGCAGGTACTCGGCGGTGACTGGCGTCAGTTGCCCCTCCGCGCGGTCGTCCTCGTAGTCGTCGACATCGTCGAGCCACACCTGCGCACCGATGATGGCGAGGACGATGGCCTTCGCGAACTCGTCGTCGATATCGAGGCCGGCGAGTCGGTAGAGGTCCAGCATCCCGTCGTAGAGGACGCCGACGCGGGCGTACTGGGTCTTGCTGTAGGGGAGTTCCTTTTCGGTCTCGGTGAGTGTCGCCGGCTCCTCGTCGTACTCGGCGAACTTGTACTCCTCGCGGATATCGGTCAGAGAGTCCTCGTCACCGTCCTCGGCCGCGGTCATCAGCTCCCGGAAGTAGCCGTCGCGGTCCTGATGGGCCTCGCTGTAGTCGACGGCCCACTGGTAGGCGTTCTCGACGACAGGTGGCATATCCTCCAACAGGCCGTCGAGGTGGGACTGTAGCGCGGATTGGGCGACCTCGGCGACGCGGCGGCGGTCGGCTTCACTCGCGTCAAAGTCAACCTCGAAATCTTCGAACTCGTCGTCGTTGATGGCGTCGCGCATGTCGCCGTCGATGAGCGCCTCGATGGAGAGGCGAGTCATCTGCTCGGCGCGGACGACCATCTCGCGGGGCGCGAGGTCCTGTGCCGGCCCCTTTTCCAGTGCCGTCTCGTCGACAGTCGGCACGCCGTCGGCGATAGCGTCGATAACGGGGTCGCCGGGTGCCTGCTGACGGGCGTTGCGGTAGACGTAGCCGAGCGTCAGCTGCGCGGGCAGGATGAGCTTCGTGTCATAGGAGAACTCGACCGGACGGCCGAACTCGTCTTCGAGGGCGTCCTCGATGCGGTCGGTCACGTCGTCGACCATCGCCTCGGTGCGGTCGTCGATCTCGGATTTCAGCGAGAGGCTGCCGGCGTCGAACACGCCGGTGTCCGCGTAGTATCCCAGTACCGCCCGTACGGCCGTGGGAAGCCGCCGCCTGTCCGCGAGCACGCCCGCGCCTGTCTTGAACATTGTATGTCGCCCCGGGTGTTCCCGTCATGGTAGTGGGGCCGTCTTTACCCTTTCGAGACCGCCCTCGGTGTATTCGGAAAGACTGATTACCGACAGGGAATACCCACAACCATGCGCGAGCGCTTTGACGTGGTGATAGCCGGAGCCGGGCCCGCTGGGGCGCAGTGTGCCCGTGATCTAGCGGAGCGAAACTACGAGGTGCTCGTTCTCGAAACCGAGTCCGAAGACGAGTTCCCGCGTCAGAGCAACAAGTCCACCGCCGGGACGTTCATGTCGGCGATGACGGGCTTTGCGATTCCCGATGACGTGGTGATGAACTACACGGACGACGTCGTGCTCGAATCCCCCAACGACCACTACGTCCGCAATCAGACCGGGGCCGTCCTGGAGTTCGCGGAGTTCAAACAGTGGCTCGTCTCGGAGGGTCGGAGCAAGGGTGCGACCTACCGCTTCGACGCCCGTGTCTCAGCACCGATCATGGAGAACGGGGAGATCGTCGGCGTCCGGTACGACGGCGACGAGGAGGTGTACGCCGACATCGTCATCGACGCCACCGGCCCTGCCGCGCCACTGGCGAAGAAACTCGACGTGTGTAACCTCAAGCGGGATCATCAGGCTATCGGTGTCGAGTACGAGTTCGAGGGCGTCGAAGTCAACCACGACGACTACGCCGACCTCCGGGACGCGATGATGCTCCGCCTGGATCACGACCTCGCCCCGGGCGGCTACTCCTGGATTTTCCACACCGGCGACGACACGGCGAAGGTCGGCCTCTGTTACATACAGAACGGCTCCCACCAGAAGTACGCGAAAGACGGGATGGGCATCGACGACTATCTGGAGTACTGGCTCGATTCGGACCCCAGATTCGACGAGGCCGAAAAGATTGAGGGTACGCAGGCCCACCGCGGGTCGGCCCACATCCAGCCGCCTGACTCGATGAGCACGGACAACTTCATGGCTATCGGTGACACCGTCCCGACCGTCGACCCGCTGTGGGGCGAGGGCATCCACAAGGGGATGAAATCGGCCCGCGCCGCCGCCGCGACAGCCGATTCGGCGCTCAAGCCCGACGAACCCGACACCTCCGCGGAGAACCTCTCTGTCTACGATCAGCTCTGGCACAGCGAGGTGGCTCCGAAACACAACGCCCGCCTGATGATGACGGAACTGCTGTATCTCGCTCCGAACGACCGGTACGATCAGCTGATGGACGACCTCCGGAGTACTGGACAGGACACCCTCAGACAGATCAACGGCGGCGACCGTCGGGCGATTGCGAAGCTCACCCACCTCTCGGATATGCCGATTCTCGTCGAATACGCGCGCCGTCGCCTCGATATTTGAAGCGACCGCGCGGAGTGCGGCAGGTTTTTTTCCGCCGGCCCGGAGTTTCAGATGATGGGAACCCCCGTTGGTGTGGTCGGTGACGACGCCCTGGCAGACGTGCTTCGAGACGCCGGCGTGGCTGTTGCGCGGGGTAGTGACGGCACCGTTCCGAAGACTGACCGGGTCGTGGCGGTCGGTGAAGACGCCGTCGCTGCCGCGGCGCGGGCCGACGGTGACCCGCTCGTGTTGCCAGTCGCGGCTGGTCGCGGCGTCCGGTCAGTACCGCGAGACGACGTTGTCGCCGCTGTGTCGGGGCTTGCTGACGCCCGGGTTGAGACGCATCCGGTCCTCCGCGTGACGATGCCTGACGGCACGGTCGAACAGGCGTTCTGGGACGTGACCCTCGTCACCGCCGACGCCGCTCGCATCTCCGAGTTCACTATTGCGTCGACAGCCGACCGCATCGGGCAGTTCCGGGCCGACGGCGTCGTAATCGCAACGGCCGCCGGCTCACCGGGCTACGCCCACCGCGTCGGCGGCCCGATTCTGGCGCCATCGGACCAGGCAGTGGTGGCACCGATCGCACCGTTCGCGACCGACCCGGATCACTGGGTGTTGCCTGTCGCCGGACTCAGTGCCTCGGTCGAGCGCGACGAGGCGACCGTCGAGTTACTCGTCGATGACCGCGTATCGCAGCCCGTGGGCTATCAGGAGAGTATCACGATCTCGCTCGGGTCCCCCGTTCGGACCGCCGTCGTCGACGAGGGCCAGTCCAGATTCGAGTGAGATGGGAAAGACACTAATGGACGGTGGACAGAGCTTTGCATATGCAGCCATCCGTAACGTTCTTTGGGCCACTGGATACCATTCTGGGGAGCCCCACAGTCGGCGGCGCGCTCCTCATCGAATACGTCATCTTCGGAGTGGTAATTGTCAACTTCCTGACCCGGCAGCTCGCCCACAGAAGCCACGTCAAACAGTACGAAAACGATGGCGCGGACGCGGTCAGCCGCCACCCGGCGCACACGTTCACCAACATCGCGCTGGTCGTGCTGTCGTTTTTCTACATGACGCTCCACCATCACGGCGGAATGGTCCTGTCGGTACTCGTCCTCGGCGCAGTCATCACCGACTTCTTCGAGTTCGAATCCCGGAAGGTCGAGGCGCGCCGTGACATTCCGCTCGAACGGCCGAAGGGAGCCATCGTCGCCGCCCTCGTAGTGTTCATGTACGCGGGCTACCAGAGCCTGTTCTGGGTCATCAAGGGTCCCTGGAGCGCCATCATCTAAACACGGTTTCTCGTTCTGTCGTCTTCGAGTGCCTATAATCGGCTAGTCGCGCGTACTGATAGCCCTACGTGTGTGGTCGGCAAGCAATATCTGTTTCAATATCTTACTTCTGCACACTTCTCTGCCAGAATAGAGAACATATATTTTATTTTTTCCAACAAGTCCGACTGCTTGTCCTATAAACAGGCGAAATAGTTTAATACTCGCACTGTATTTGTCTCGGTGTAGACGAAGATGTCACACAGGTCCCTCACAACGGCGCTGACACTGTATCGCGGGGAAACACTCACACTCGAAGAGGCGGCGACGTACAGCGGGGTGTCACCAACAAAATTCGCTGTGGCGCTTCGCTCGCGCGGCATTCAGGTGCGTGACGAAGACGGCGCGCCAGTCGACCAGACTCCGAACTGAGAGTGGCGTCGGTCCCGCAGAAAAGGCTACTGCGTACTATTACGCCGACCGCTCGTTGAGATACGTCTGGAATTCACTGATCAGTGGGAGCACGACCCAGAAGGTCAGTGCGCCCAGTACCGCAAACCAGAAGAACGCGTCGCCCATGAACAGGGCAATCTGGTCGAACGTGGTCGGTTCCTCGATGGTAAGTTCGCCGGTGAGCTGTGCGCCCTCGAAGCTCGGCGTGTTGTACCAGCCCTTGATGGTCATCCAACCCAGTCCGCCGACCATGAGGCACGCGAACCCCTTCATGAACTCGTCAGCCATTATCCGAACGTTAGGTAGCGTCGTCTTTAGACTTTCCCATTTCCTCGGTACGGAAGCGCGTCGAGAACGCATAGACGACTGTGCCAGCGAGGATGCACGCGATTCCGGCGATGCCGACCGGAACGTCGATCTCCGAGGCGGGCGCTGACGCCCGCTGTGTCGCCACGTCGACGAGGATGAACCCGGCGACGACGCTGACGACCGCAAACAGCGTCGAAAACACCGTCACGGCCTTGTACACGCGCAGCGGCACCACGACGTCCCGCCGCTCCGAACCGTCTTCAGTCCCCGCTGACTGGTCCCCTGTCATCGGTACCACTAGGGACGGGAGCCACTTTACTGCGGCGAGATGCGGTCGCACCGCTTGCGATAGCCACGAGCAAAGAACGTGAGAAACGACGGAGAAATCGACCGGTCAGATTACTTCGGCGGCCGCAGCCGGTAGTACCGACGGTTGAGGTCGAACATGTAGCCCTCGCGCATCGTCTTGAGCACCGCGTAGGTGATGGTCGCGCTAACGATGGGGACGAGGAACGTCAGGTCGAACAGCAGGTGCGAGTCCATCGGGACGAGGTTCTTGATGGACAGGGCGGCGATGGTCAGGCTGAAGATGACGCCGGACATCCCGACGGCAGCCCAGAACGGCTGCTCGACGGGACGGCGGGCCGACCCCTTGTTCAGGAAGGGGACGATGGCGACGAAGCCGACGACTACGACGTTTGCCAGCACACCGTAGGTTCGGTCAGCCATGAGCTTCGAGCCGCCGAGGATACTCAGCTCGGGGTTCAGCGGGCCGAGCTTCAGCAGGCCAAAGGACCAGTAAAGATACCAGTCCGGCAGGATAATCGCCGGCGTCACGCCGGAGTTGGCCGGGTTCGGCATTTCCGGGGGCAGCGTCGCCGAGACGAACAGGATCATGCCCACGAAGAACGACGTCAGCGCGATGTTGCGCATCATCTCGTGGGGCCAGGCCGGGAACGCGAGCACGTCACGCTCGACGTAGTCCGACTGCTGGCGAAGGTCCTGGTCCTCGCGGCGCGCCCGCTCGAAGTACTCGTAGGTCAGCCGGGAGAGCCCCTGGGTCCGCTCCTTTCGCTCGGACCATGCGGGAGTCTCGTCGTCCGGCGAGACGATACCGGTGCCGGAACCGTCCGTGCGAACGTCGTCTGTGTCGTTGTCGCTCATAGTATTAGTGTGGCTCAGCGATCCCCTGCATCCAGACGATGCCGATGTGGACCGCGATGATGGCAGTCGTGATGAACGGCAGGAAGAACACGTGCAGGATGTACATCCGCTGTAGCGTGGCCTGCGAGAGCGTGAACCCGCCGAACATCAGCTGTGCGACCCACTCACCGATAAGCGGGATGGAGAGGGACATCTCGACGCCGATCTGGCCGGCCCAGAACGAGAGCTGGCTCCACGGCAGCAGGTAGCCGGTGTACCCGAACACCAGCGTCAGCGAAATCAGGACGATGCCGATGAGCCAGTTCAGCTCGCGCGGCTCCTTGTACGCCCCGGTGAAGTACACGCGGAGCATGTGGAGGAACACGGCGGCGACCATGATCTGCGCGGCCCAGCGGTGGACCGAGCGCAGGAAGTAGCCGAGGTTGAGCTGGCCCATGATGAGCATCACCGAATCGTACGCGACCGTTGGCGACCCGTCGGCAGCCGCGGCGGCCGGCGCGTAGTAGAAGCCCAGCAGTGCGCCGGATATCGCGGCGACGACGTACGCGACTGTCGAGAACGATCCGAGTGCGTACAGTGGGTACCAGTACCAGAACTTGTTGTCGAGATTGTACTGTTCAGTGTGGCTCTTCGGCATCTGCATGTTGACCTTGTAGTAGAGATCTTCGAGGATCTCTAGGTAGTCAACGACGCGCAGTCGCCTGTCGAGCCAGATGAGCACAGTCAAGTACACCGATTCGACCGGCGTCAGCTCGCGCGATTCCATCCAGCCTTTGTGGTCGTGTTCGTCTTTGCGTTCGAGACTCATTGATTACTCCGTTTTTGGTGGGCGTGGCAGCGCCACGAACGTCGATTGCACGGGACTGAACGGGTCGTACACGGACTGGTGGCACTGACAGTAGATAGCGTTTGCGCCGCCGAAGTTCGCGCTCCCTTCCTGAGTCTTGAACCCGGGCACACAGCAGAAGTGTGTGCATTTGTTCAGCCAGGCGATGAAGCCCTGGTCGGTCGCCTCGGAGACGAACGACTGGACGTTTCCGGGAAGGTTCGCGTACTCGCCCTCGCCGTTGGCCATCTTCTCGACTTCGACTGACCGGATTATCTGCACCGGGGCGCCGTTCTTGCCCTCGCTGTTGGTCCGCCAGACGGCGCTTGCGGGCTTCCCGACGCCGGAGTCACCGATGCCGTTGCCCCAGTCCTGGTAGTCCTCGAACATATCGACCGTAATCGGCTCGCCGGAGTCGTACTCTCCCTGCCAGGAGAAGGTCCCAGTGTCGTTGAGGAACGTGTTGTTCCGCTCGGACTGCGGGTAGACGGCTTCGGTGCTCTGGATACCGCAGTACTGGAACCACTGCGAGGAGTAGTCGATACCGCTCCCGCCGAAGTCCGATGCGAGGGCCGCACCAGCGTTCTCGTCGTAGTCCGGCCAGAGACCGCTGATTTCGCCGCCGTTGATCTCGATGGGAATGATCGGCATTCCACGCGGGGCCGGTCCAGCGGTATTCTCGACAGCGACGAACGGCGTCGTCCCGCCACCTTCGCCGGCGGCGTCCGTCGTCGCGTCGACGGCTGCGGCGCCACCGACGCCGACGCTGGAGAGTGCCGCACTCCCGACGACGCCCTTTACGAAGCGACGACGGCCTGTTTCAGCCGGGTATTTGTCTTCATCAAGTGGCATATTATTTCTTGTAGTATGGGTACACTGCGCGTTTGAATGTCTCTGCGAACTTGTCGCCGTCCGCCACTGTTTCCCCGTCGACGTCCTCTTGGCGGATGTAGAGGTCTTCCCACTTGCGACGGCGCTTTTTGACGATCATTACGTCGGGGAGGAACTCCTTGCGGTACAGCAGCATGATGAAGGCCAGGTCGATGAAAATCGCCGTCAACACGCCGCCCATGAACATATTGGCCTCGATGAGGCGGACAGTCAACACCGTGCCGATGCCGGACGCCCATCCGGCGATCATGCCGTAGGTGAAGAGGCCGACGAGGCCGACCTGGATCACCGTCAGGAGTACGATGCCGACGGCCGCTGCTGTGCTCTCGCGTGGCGGTTCGTACCGGTGGATATCACCGTACGTGGAGCCTTCGGACGCCATTAGTTGTTCCCTCCACTAGTGTGGGGCGACTCGCCGTACTTCAGCTGGAAGAACGTGAATATCAGCGGGATGATGACTGCGAGGCCAGCGCCGAACCCGACAAAGTGAGGTTGAATCGGGACGCCGGCGTAGTGTGGGTCGACTTCGACCGGGCCGCCGCCGCCGACTGTCATTGTCGGGTACTCCTCGCCGACGACGATAGCGCCCTTCATGTTGAGTCCCTCGTGGGGGACACAGAGGTACGGGTAGATGCCGTCCTCCTCGAAGGTGTGCTCGTAGTTGACGCCGGCACTGGAAGTCGTACTGCCTGAGTCCAGCGGGCCGTCGCCGTCCGAGACGACGTTGTGGCCGCCGCCGTTGCCCGTCCATTCGAACTGGACGGTCGCGCCGTTGTCAACGTGGACGGCTGGCGGACCGAACCCGTACGCGCCGCCGTTGGCCTGCACGCCGACCTCGACAGTTACTGTGTCCTGCCCGGTCGCGTCGACGGTCGTCCCGTCGAAATTCCCGACCGAATCCAGGAAACCGCCGTAGTCCGGGACGGTTTCGCCACCGTCGCCGCCTTCCTCCTGTGCGG
This sequence comes from Haloarcula amylolytica JCM 13557, assembly GCF_000336615.1. Classification (GTDB taxonomy): domain Archaea; phylum Halobacteriota; class Halobacteria; order Halobacteriales; family Haloarculaceae; genus Haloarcula; species Haloarcula amylolytica. Next base: position 424,016 of record NZ_AOLW01000015.1, on the reverse strand, counting down.
CGGCAGAGCCGGTGGCACTGAGGGTCGCCGCAGCACCGGCGGCCCCCCCTGCTGTCCGGACGAACTCCCGTCTGTTCATATACACTCTGGAATCAGGACTGAGTTTGTATAAACCCACCGAATACCACCCGCAGGAACCGTCATTACCCGGCTTCGTCAGTCTCGGTCGCCCCGTCTTCAGACCCCGAATTCTGTGGGTCGAGCTCCGGAACGAACTCCGGTCGTTCGCCGTCCTCGAGTCCGATAGCCCGGAGTCTGTCCCGGTATTCTTCGGCGCGGAACGTGTCCGAGAGCCTCGCGTTTGCGACGGTGAAAAAGAGGACGAGCGACACACCGATGAAGGCAGCGCCAGCCACGACCAGGAGCGCAATGCTGGTTCCCCTGTTGCCGATGACGCCAGCGGTCGCGAGTACTGCGCCCCCGAGCAGGGCAATCCCGGCCAGGAGCTGCGCCCCGGCAATCGCCTGTAACATCCAGTTACCGAGTTCGCCGCCACCCTCGGGAACTGACTCCGGTTCGGGAAGGGGTCTATCGGGGACGTTCTCGGGCACGTCGTAGGAGTCCATCGAACACAGCGCGACCGTGGGCTTCACGTCACGCATGACGGTCCCCTCCCCTTCGAGGCTTCCGTCGGGGTAGACGACCGCATAGCCTTCGTCGGAGTACGCGAGTACCCGCGGCGGGTCCCGATGACGTTCGATGCGGGCGAACACGTCGCGGTTTGCAACGCGGTTCCGCAGGTCCCGCGTGACCCGGTCGAGCAGGTCGTCGCCAGTGATCCAAGAGTCCTCGTCGAAGGCAACGTCCCATTCCTCAGCAGTCATCTCGGCCATGTCCGCCGGGCCGAAGTTGTCGAAGTCGTACTTCTCTTCGACCTGCTTCCGGAGCGCCTCCGTATCGAGTTCGTCGCCTGACTCGCCGTCGTCGTCCGTCTCGCCGCCGTCATCCTCGGCCCCGTGTTCGCCGGGCTCGGTTTCGGCAGCTACCGCGTCCGCAGGGGTGTTCCCGCGCTCGTCCTCCGTGGGAGACGTCGAGTCCGGGTCGGCCATTGCTCGGGTATACGGACCGCGACGGCTTACAAGTTCTGACCTTCTGCATCCGGCAGTCTTTAGCGAGCACTGTCCCTAGGTCGGCCTATGGTGTCGGACGGCCTCGTGGCCACAGTCGTGTTACTGTCGGTGAGCCTCAGCCTCCCCTGTTTCCTGTACGGCGCGTATTACATCATCGAGACGGAGCCGGTCACCTGGGACGTGCTCGTGCACCATCTGAAGTTCGTCACGACGGGGCTGGTGTTGACCACTGTCCCGATGGTGTTCTGGATGATCCCTCGCCTGCCGGACCAGCTCGGCGGCCTGTCCGCCGTCCACGCGATGCTCGGCCTGCAGGCCTACGCGCTACTCGCCTTCGGCGGAACGGGAATCGTTCGGATCTTTCGTGCAAAACGGGAGCACGACCTCTACAACGAGTACGACGAAGACCTGTTGCTGGACGAAATCGGGGACGAGACGTTCAGCCACTGGCGCTCGCGGCTCCGTATCGGCGTGTTCGGATACGTCATCTTCTGGCTGCTGGCGTATCTGGTCGGTATCGCTCGGTACGCCCTCCGCTACGTGGCGTGAGCGCCGTCGATAGCGGATCTGATTCTCGGAATCTGCGAACGGACTAGATGTTTCATTAGCATTGCATGTCCATCGCTAGCTGTGGTTCCAATGTACGAACACATCCTCTTTCCGACGGACGGTAGTTCCGGAGCAGAAGCCGCGCTGGCACACGCACGCACTCTCGCCGAAACGCACAACGCGACGTTACACATCATGACCGTCCTCGATACGTCGTCGCCGCATATCGGGATGACTGCCCCAGGCCCGGAAGGGGCAACGACCGGCATGACTGCGGAGGAGCACGACGAGTCGGAGTCGGGGATGGTCAACGAAGAACACAACATCGAATCGTCGCTGCGGGAGCGGTCACAGGCCATCGTCGACGCGGCGGCAGACGAGGTCGACGGAGTCGACACCGTCACCGCCGTCGAACGCGGCCCACCACACAGCGCGATCCTCGACTACGTCGACGAGAACGACATCGACCTCATCGTCATGGGGACCCACGGCCGAACGGGCGTCGAGCGATATCTCCTCGGTAGCGTCGCGGAAAAAGTCGTCAGAACGTCCGATGTCCCTGTTCTCACGGTTCGACTCGGAGAGGACGACAGCTGAAGGCCTCGCGCGGGGCTACCACGCCTCGCCGCTGGCGAGGTCGACGTCGCTGTCGCCCTTTGCGGAGGGACAGATATCTGCGAGCACGCACGCCTCACAGTCCGCGGAGCGCGCGCCACAGACCGCCCGGCCGTGGTCGATGAGCAGGTGCGTGAACTGCTGCCACTCGCCGCTGGGCACCACGTCGAGCAGGTCCTGCTCGATGGCTTCCGGCCGTTCTTCCTCGGTGAGTCCCAGTCGCCGAGAGAGCCGCTGGACGTGCGTGTCGACGACGATACCTTCGACGATGTCGTGGCCGTGCTGGAGGACGACGTTCGCCGTCTTGCGGCCCACGCCCGGGAGGTCGGTCAGCGCCGACATCGTGTCAGGCACCTCGCCGTCGTGTTCCTCGGTCAGAATCTCACCGATTCCCTGAAGGTAGCCGCCTTTGTTGTTGTGAAAGGTGATGCCGTAGATGTCCTCGGCGAGTTGCTCCTCGGTAGCTTCGGCGTAGTCCTCGGCGCTCTGGTACTTTTCGAACAGGTCCGCCGTGACCTCGTTGACTCGCTCGTCTGTACACTGTGCGGAGAGGACGACGGCGATCAGCAGTTCCAGGCGGTTGCTGTAGTTCAGTGAGATAGCCGAATCGGGGTATTCCTCGTGGAGGCGGTCGACGACCTCTGTTGCCTGTTCTTCGTGTGACTCCAGCGGCGTTCCCATACCGCAGAGCAGTGCTGAGGTCCCTTTGACGTGTCGTTCTTCGCCGTCTGGTCTACAACTGGTATCATTACACATACCACGGCAACACCCTTGTGTCAACTATGACCACTCTTGTGCGTGCCAGGACCAGTGTTCATCCACGGCGAGCAGGTGACACTCCGCCCACAGCAAGCAGCCGATAGCGACCTGTTACAGCGGCTGTTAAACGAGCCCCAGATTCGGCAAAACATCGGGTTCACCGACCCACTCTCCGAGCCAGCCGCCGAAGCCCTCGACAGCCGCGATGCCGACACGCACTTCGTCGTCTGTGTGGGCGACGAGCCGGTGGGGACGTGTATGCTTCACGAAGACCACCACCCGTGGGGGTTTGGTTTGCTCGGGTACTCGATGTGCCCGGACCACTGGGGCAACGGCTACGCGACCGACGCTGTCGACTGTCTCGCACAGTACGCGTTTCGGGAACTGCGATTGAACAAACTCGGAGCGGACTGCTACGCCACCAACCCGGCCTCCGCGCGTGTGCTGGAGAAAGTGGGATTCCAGCAGGAGGGCCGACGCCGCGACCACGCCTTCGTCGACGGCGAGTACGTCGACCTGCTGGAGTATGGCCTGCTCGCTGACGAGTGGGGAGATTGATAGTCACTCACACGCCTACCGAAGCTTCTTTCACTACCCCTTCGTCGGCTTGTGTATGCCCGGACCAACATTCCTCCGGGGCGAGACAATCACGCTCCGAACGGTCGAAGACGAAGATGTCGAGTTCCTGCAAGAGACCATCAACGACCCGGATGTCAGACACGGCCTCTCAGCCACGGAGCCGATATCCGAGCGGGCTGAACGCGAGTGGGTCGAATCCGTTGCCAGCGGCGAGACCGATGACGTCCATTTGCTCGTCTGTGTCGACAGCGAGGCGGTCGGTATCATTGGGCTGAACGACGTCACGGACCGAATGGGGATAGCCGAGGTCGGCTACTGGCTCACGCCGGACGCGTGGGGCAACGGCTACGCGACCGACGCCGTCCGGACGCTCACCGAGTACGCCTTTCAGGAGCGGCGGTTCCACCGGGTGTACGCGAAGGTCTTCGCCGGCAACGAGGGGTCCCAACGCGTGCTCGAAAAGGCGGGGTTCAAGCGGGAGGGGACGATGCGGGACCACTGGTTCCGTGACGGCCGCTACGAGGACGTGTATCTCTATGGACTGCTAGAGGGTGAACTGGACCGCGGTGAGTAGCTACAACTCGGCGAGGCCACGCAGAACCGTGTCGAGGTCCGGTACGGTCCCGTCCAAATCATCGAATGCTGTCGCCGCCCGAACACGACATCGCTTGTCAACGACGAACGCCGCTCGCTGCATGCTCCCGTCCTGTTTTCGGACGCCGAACTGCGCAGCGACGCCGTGGGTGTCGGCCAGCAGCGGGTAGGGGAGCGACAGCGCCGCCGCGAGCGACTGACAGTCGTCGATACCTACCGGGAGAACGCCAAAGACTGCTACAGCGTCAGAGACGCTCGCCCAGTCTGTCTGGGCTAACTCGGTGAGGAGGCTCCGCGAATCGGGGTCGTCGCCGGGGAGAAAGGCGACGACCGCCGGCGTGCGGTTCGTCGCAGCCGACAGGCGATAGGCACCAACACCTCCATCAGCGGTCCCCTGCAGGTCAAAGTCCGGGGCCGGGTCGCCAGGGCTGAGCATACCGAGCGAACGGGGAAGCGGGACAAAAGTCCCGCGACCTATAGTAGCCATTGAAAATCAATGCACACCTGATCGCACGATGGCAGTGCGATCAGTGTGTAATTCGTTTCAATTGTTACTATAGACAGGCGACTGCTCCCTGTGTGGGGACGCTGGCAGCGGCATCAGAGTGCGGCCAGCAGTCGTTGTCCGGGGGCATCTTGTAGCATTTGCTCCCCCGAGCCATAGACGTTTCAGTCGCAAAGAAGCTTTATAAGCCGTCCGACCAACCACCGTCGTATGGGAATGGAGAATCTACCACAGGAGATTACAGCCCTCGTGGGTCGCGAGGTGTATTCGAAAAACGGCGTGTTCGTCGGCGAAGTCGAAGACCTTCGGCTGGAACTCGACCGCAAGGAAGTGACGGGGCTGGCACTCACCCAGCTCAACACGGAGCTGTTCGACGAAGAAGTGAACACAGCCCGGGGCGTCATCATTCCGTACCGGTGGGTTCAGGCTGTCGGCGATGTCGTCATCGTCAGCGATATCGTCGAACGGCTCCGCCAGCCCGAAGCCGGCGACGAGGAAGAGGAAGTCCCCGCCTAGTTTCCGTTCGAACTCTCGCTACTGCTGTCGACACCCATCGCTTCGAACAGTTTCCGCTTGACTGCTTCTTCAGTGAGTTCTAGCAGGGTGTCTCTGTTGTCGTCGCTCGTATCTAAACCGGTGAAGATGCCGAGCGGTATCTCGACGCTGGCGTCAGTGGAGTGACCCGCCGTCTCGCCCATCCCGCCGAACGCGTCCGACAGCACCTTGCCGATGTTCATCCGGATGTCCTTCGAGCGCGCGGCGAGGTAGATGGTGTCGTCGGCGATGGCAAACACGGCTGTGGTCGTGATGCCCTCCAGATTGAGGAGGTGCTGGGCCGCCTGCGCCAGCGCGTCGCGGTCCCGAATGAATCCGGCGTTGGAGACGAGATGGCTCCCCTGAACCTCGCGGTTCCGGATCGCTTCGGCGAGCACGTCGAGCGTCTCCGGACTCATCGACGGCGATTCGACCTGTTCGAGTGTGTCGTGGTCGGCGAAGGGATACAGGTACGCCGCGGCGGTCAGGTCCGCCGGCGTCGTGTCCCGCTTGAAATCCAGCGTCTCGGCGCGGATGCCGTACAGCAGCGCCGTGGCGACGCTCTGGTCGAGATTGAGGTCCAGTTCCTGAATGTATTTCGTGAGAATCGTCGACGTGGCCGAGATGTTCGGCCGGATATCGGAGAAGGCGGCGTCGTGTTCCAGTTCGTGTTCGTGCTCGTAGTGATCGACGACGATATCGACGGACTCGATAGCCGGTTCCCCACCCTTGGCGACGTCCACCAGCGCGAACGTGTCGTAGTCGTCGAGGTCGACGTCCTCGTTCGAGGTCAGTTCGATACCCAGGAGATTGACGAACGCGCGGTTCTCCTGGTGCCCGATCTCGCCCTCGTAGATGATGTCGGCCTCCACGTCGCGGCTCGCGGCGATGGCCCGCAACGCGGCGGCTGAAGCGATGGAGTCGGGGTCCGGCGACCGGTGGATAAGTATTGCCATGCGCTCTTCGGTCCCGTCGATGACGTCCCCGAGCTGTGAGGCCTTGTACTCCAGCTCCCCGGTTTCCAGCGCTCGAAGCGCCGAGTCCGCGATGACTGCGGAAGGGTTGATGACCACGTCCGCACCGAGCTCAGTGAGGTCGTCGGCCGACACCGGGTCGTCGGCGCGGGCGACGATGAACTGCTCGCCACCGGACTCGCGGATGTTCTGTACCGCTTCGGCGTTGGCGTTCACGTCCGGGGACATGATGAGCACCACGTCGCGGTCGGCGACCGTCTGGGCGACGTCAGTCTCGCAGATGTCTGCCTGCTGTGCGTTGAGGTCCTGATCGCGGAGGGCCTCGACTCGCCCCTCGTCCGCGTCGAGGATGAGTACGTCTTTCCCCTCCTCGACGAGTTCTTCCGCCACGGCGTGGCCAACACTCCCACACCCGAGGATGGCGTAGGTCGACATAGAGGCCATCGTGATGCCGCTGGCTGTACTCATTAGTGTCTGTATCGCTTGGCGTCAAGCCTCTTTAATGCCAGCTATTTCTCCAACAACTGGGAACGCTCTCCTGAAAGATCGGTTCGAGAGGGCGTCAAACGCCGTCAAGCGCAGGCATAGTCGTACCCTGTGCGATTCTTCTCTCATACTGCCGGCTGTAACTATTTCAAGAGATTCGCCACCCCGAGGTGGCGAGATCCTTCACAGACTTACAGCCGGCAGTATCAGTTCACCGCCGCTAGCTGACTGGTGTGTACAAGAAACGTGAGACCGACCGACACGAGGCGTCCGAATGAAAACCTATTTTACCGGGCCGTCCAGAGCATTGAGTGCACTGGGCCGGTAGCTCAGTCTGGCAGAGCGACGGCCTCTTAAGCCGTCGGTCGAGGGTTCAAATCCCTTCCGGCCCGCTTTTGCGACGAACACTTCGCGAGGAGCAAAGCGGCTACGAAGCGGTTTTGAACCAGGGAGGGCGTGCACAGCGAAGCGAGCACGTCCGACCGTGGTTCAAATCCCTTCCGGCCCGTTTTTGCGACGCCCTCTCTGTGGGAGCGAAGCAGCTACCGGACGGAGTGAACGATGGAACGAGCGGTGGAAAGTGGCGACGTTTACAGACTCAGCCACTCACGTCGTACAGGTCGTCAGTGTCGGTGGCGAGCACTGCGTTGACGACGACGCCGACCATCAGGACGATCGCGGCCACGTACGTGCTCGTGAGGATGAGGATGAGCCCGCTGAGGACGCCGTAGATGGCGTACTGTCCGGCGTTGGCGGCAAAGAACTGGATCACTGCGTGGAGGGCGGTCCAGCCCATCGCGGTCGTCATCGCGCCGGGGAGGGCATCTTGTGGCGAACTCGCGACGCGTGACGGGACGAAATACAGGGGCAGCAGCGTGACGGTCAGCGCGACGAACAGGACGGCGAACCCGACGAGTACGCTCAGCGGGCCGGCAGCGAAGAGAGCCAGGAACACGCTCTGGACAAGTATCACGAGAACGGCGGCCGTAAGCGTCCCGAGGACAGTTGCGGCGTCACACACCTGCCGCGCGAGTGGCTGCTCTGTCACCGCCTCGATACGCTCGACGACGGTCAGGACGCCGACGGCGACGTTGGCACCGCTCCACGCCAGCACGACCACGGAGAGGACAGTCGCCGCTGTCCGGCCCGTCGCCGCTGTCAATCCCTCGTACAGCAGTTGCTGTGTGTCAGGGGTGAGAAACTGCGCGCCAGTGACTGAAACCACGCCGGCCAGTTGCTGGCCGAAGACGATGAAAACGAGCAACAGCACCGGCATGAGCGAGATGAACGCGTAGTACGCTAGCGACGTCGCGATGTACCTGATATCGCTCTCGTACGCGATACTGGCGACTGTCTTCGCAGTTGCCACCCACTCGACTCGTCGCGCCATATCCCGAAAAGGGTGGAAGCAGGGAAACATGTTTGTGCTGAGATAACTGTGGTCGAGGGACAGCTACGACTGGTCGTCCGCGAACCGTCCTCAGCCCTCACGACGTACTGCGCCTGCAGGGCCACGTATGGTTAGCTCAGCCGTCCAATCGCTTTCGCATCTCGACGTGTGGAATGCCGGCTTCCTCGAATTCGTCGCTAACCGTCTCGTAGCCGAGTTGCCCGTAAAACGACTCGACGTGGGTCTGTGCGTGGAGTATGAGCGTAGTCGCGCCGTCGTCCCGAGCGGCGTCTTCGACGGCCCGCATCAACGCTGCGCCGACGCCGTCGCCCCGATAGGGCTCGCGGACCGCGACCCGTTCGACCTTGCCGACCGTTGACTCGGGGAACCGGAGCCGGGCGGTGCCGACGGGATACTCGCCGTCACGGGCCAGAAACTGGACGGCGTCCGAGTCTTTCCCGTCGAGTTCCTCATCCTCGGAGACGCCCTGTTCCTCGACGAACACCGCTGTTCGGACGGCTGTTGCCGCGTCTTCGAACGCATCCCAGGTGCCGACACTGACTTCCAAGTCGCTCATGACCGCAACTTCGAGCGGGTCCCCTGTATGTGCTGTTACTGGGAATCGCCGAAACCATCAACACAGACCCGGGTGTAGCGGGCATGCATGACGTACGACTACGCTCGCGACCACGAGCACGAACTGTCGGCGGAGTACCTGTACGCCTCTGACGCGGAGGTTCTGGGAATCTACGACTCTGATGACTCTCTACAGGTCGACGTGGCCGTCATCTGTCCCGAATGCAGCGAGACACTTTGTTTGGAAACGACCGTCGACAAAGTCACGTCGTCCGGGACTGAACTCCCGCTGGACGAAGACTACTACGACTGACCGGCGTATCCACAATAATTTTTTCCGCGGCGCGAGTATGGCCGTCCGCTATGTCCGACTTCGACACGTTCGAGTGTTCGAGCTGTGGTGAGTCGTTCAAAGCGTATCCCGACGCGAACGCGGCACAGACGGAAGCGTGTAGTCCGGCCTGCGAAACCGCGTAATAATCGGCTGCGGTTTTCTGCGTCCACTCCAGTCGTCAGCGTTAGCTGTCGGGACTGTAGTTGGGCGCTTCGTCCGTAATCATCACGTCGTGTGGGTGGCTCTCCTGCTGTCCGGCCGCGGAGACCCGCACGAACTCGGCGCGTTGCTTGAACTCGGGGATCGTCTCGGCCCCGACGTAACCCATGCCGGACTGCATCCCGCCGACGAGTTGGTGGAGTTCAGAGGCCAGCGAGCCCTTGTACGGCGTCGCGGCTTCGACGCCCTCGGGGACGAACTCCTCGCCCTCCTCGTCGTCCTTGAGGTAGCGCTCGCCGCCACCCTCGTTCATCGCGCCGACGCTGCCCATCCCGCGGTACTGCTTGTACTTCTTGCCGTTCATGGTGATGACGCGGCCCGGAGCCTCGTCGGTCCCGGCGAAGTACGAGCCGAGCATCACCGCGTCTGCACCGGCGGCGATGGCCTTGATGGCGTCGCCGGAGTACCGGATGCCGCCGTCGGCGATGACCGGCACGTCGTGCTGGCTCGCTACGTCGGCGACCTGCGAGACGGCGGTTATCTGAGGCATTCCGGCGCCGGTGACTACACGGGTCGTACAGATGGAACCGGGACCGATACCCACCTTGACGCCGTCGGCGAAGTCGACGACGGCTTCGGCAGCTTCCCGGGTGCCGATGTTCCCGACGACCACGTCGGCGTCTACTTCGGCCTTGATCTCGCGGGCGCTCTCGATGACGTTCGCGTTGTGGGCGTGCGCGCAGTCGATGAATAAGATGTCGACGCCGGCCTCGTCTGCGACCTGCGCGCGGTCCATCTCGAAGGGACCGACGGCGGCACCACAGCGGAGCGAGCCGTCGTCCGCGCGGGCGGCCTGGTCGTACTCGCGGCGCTGGAGGATGCCCTGCATCGTGACCAGCCCGACGAGGCGGTTCTCATCGTCGACGATGGGGACGCGCTCGATCTTGTGATCGTACATCAGTTCCAGCGCTTCCCGCGGCGTCACGTCCTCGGGGGCGGTGACGACTTCGTCGGTCATCGCGTCCGTGACGGCGTCGTCCTCGCCGACCTCCAGATACGGCCGGATGTCCGTCCCGGAGATGATGCCCAGCACTTCGCCGTTGTCGTCGTCGACGACCGGCGCGCCGGAGACACCCTCGTGTTCCATCATCTCGTCGACCTCACTGACGGTCTGGTTCGGGCTGGCCGTCACGACGTCGCGGATGATGAGCTCGTCGGCGCGTTTGACTCGCTCGATCTCGGTCGCCATCTCGTCGGCGTTCATGTTACGGTGGAGGACGCCGATACCGCCCTGTCGCGCCATTGCGATCGCCATGTCGCTCTCGGTGACGGTGTCCATCGCCGCGGAGAGGACGGGAACGGTCAGCTCGACGGATTTCGAGACCCGTGTCGTCGTGTCTGCCTCGTCTGGTTCGACCCGGGACTCCTTGGGTCTGAGGAGTACGTCGTCGAACGTCAGCGCCTCCGGCACTCGGAGCTTCTCTGAGAAAGGCTCGGAATCGTTCGCCATGTAAATCGTCCACGACGGCCCGGCAAAAACGTTGCGAGACTCGGCGCTACGTGGGGTTCGATGCCACACTTGTCTCGGGAAGCCCGTTCCAGAAATACGCCCGTGATACCGCACTTGTCATTCCCTGCTCTCGAAGGTGAGACATTCGTCCACAAACATCGAGGTATTTCGGAGAATCGGTGGCGTATGTGCGCAGTTCTCACGCAACGGTTATGTGGGAATGAAGGATAATTAAAAACATGCGACTCACCGAACCCGCACGGAACGGTACTGCCCGCCAGATGACGCCTACAGCGTCGGGCAACACAGCGTTCGCGTGGTTCGGTACCAAGTTCTGGCAGTTCTGTCGTGTTTGTCAGGACCGAGTGAGAACCTCCCGACGAGAGTTGGGTTACGCTCGACCGTAACGCGACATGAGTATCTCCAGACACCCGATTGCGCTCGACATCGAGCAGCAGGTCGGCCGTGGCGGCCGGCTCTTAGCGACCGTCATGGGCCTCCCGCTCGTCGACGGCATCTTCCCGGTGCTCGTCCTCGCAGGAGCACTTTCGACCTGGATGGGCGTCCTCGAAGTAGGCTTGCTGGTCTTCGGTGGGTCGGCTACCGTCGCTGTCGTGCTGGCCGAACTCGAAGGCGGTCCCCGCCAGCAGGCGCGCTCGGTACTCATCATCGGAGCCGTGTTGATGCCGATTGCCCTCATCGAAGCGGCGCTCGCACCGACGATTGCGGGGGTTGTCAAACTGGGCACCCTCGAACGATTCGCCGGCCTCGTCATCCTCGCCATCGCCGCACAGACCGCAAGCGCCCGGATCGGCGAGTACCTGCCGCGTCCAGCCGTCATCGTCGTGCTCGGCCTGCTGGCGAGTCTGGACCCCGCCGGCGCGACGCTGGTCACCGCCATCGAACCCGGCGTCCTGCTCCGCGCGGCCGCCACCACCGGCGTCGGTATCGGCTTCGCCCTCGCCGTCGCGCTGGCGAGTCCGTGGCTCCGCAACGCCGTCGACATAGACCGGTTCCGCTTCGGCAGCGCTGTCGCGCTCGGCGTGCTCGCCCTCTCCGTCCTCGGCGTGATGCCGACCGACGCACCAGTCGCGCTGGCCGTGCTCGCTGTCACGGCGCTGCTCTCCTTCGACCCGGAGAACGCCCGCACGCGCCACACGGAATACCGCCCCGACGCTGTGGACCTCACCGCCGCCTTCGCCGACGGCGGCGCGTCCCAGGGGGTCGCCGCCGACGAACAGACCGACGAAGGGGCCGCGGTCGAGTACGAACCCGACCAGGAACGCGCCCCGTGGCTGTGACGAGGGAGAACTTTTAGGCCCATCAGGCCCGGCTGTCCGGTATGAGCGACAATCGCGTGGTCCAGGGCCGGATGCAGACCCCCGAGAGCCTGGCCGAACTCATCGAAGGCGAGGACGTCATGGACGCAGAACCCATCGAAGACGCCGCCGACGACTGCCCGGAATGTGGTGAGAACGTCATTTCAGTGGGGTATATGCCCTCTGCGCTGGAGTTTGTTACTGGATACAAGTGCCAGGAGTGCGACTGGTCCGACACCGACCGCGACTGAGCGCCGTCTGCCAATCGAAATCCCTTTAATGCGAGTCGGCTTACGCCGGAGTGCGGGGTCGTGGCCTAGTCCGGGAAGGCGGCTGACTCCAGAGGCCACGCGCCTGGGACGACACTTCGAGGGCTGATATACTGAGCGGCCGGCTGATCACCGGTTCGCGACGATGACCCTCTGGAGTTCCGAGGCGCAGGACGGAGATATCAGCCGATCGGGGGTTCAAATCCCTCCGACCCCATTTCCTGCCGCGAGCTACAACGCGAGCGGCAGAACTGTTGAGAGGTGGATTTGAGCCACGCGAGACGAACGAAGTGAGTCTCGCAGCCGGGTGAATAATCCCTCCGACCTCATACTGTTACTCTTCCAGATCAGTCTGTTCGTTTGTTTTCGCCGTAGTCGTGCGTCTAAGGCCCTTCAGTCCCGGTTTTCACACTCTCGACGCAGCCAGAGCGTTCCGAACACGGCTCCGAGTCGGCGTCAGGTTTGGGAGGGCAACACTGCCCCAGTCCAATGAGTTTACTTCATGGCGGCTATCTGCCCACGCATGAGCCAGTTATTACGCGATTTACTTGCCGGAAACGCCGACCACGCGGCGGAGTTCCGGGACCGGTTCGACCAGGTCCAGAACTCGCAAACGCCCGACGCTGTCACGGTCTGTTGCTCCGATTCGCGGGTACTCCAGGACCATATGTGGGGCAACAGCGAGCCGGGGCATCTCTTCACCTGTAGCAATATCGGAAACCGAGTCATCCAGCGGACCGCGTCCGGCGAGGCGGTCTCGGGTGACGTGTTGTACCCTATCGAGCACACGATGACCGAAACCGCCATCGTCGTCGGCCACACCGGCTGTGGAGCGGTGACGGCGACCTACGACGACCTGACGGACGGCCTCGATGAGCCGGCCGGTATCGAGCACTGTCTCGGCGTTCTCAAACCGCATCTCGAGCCCGCGCTGGCACACCTTCCCGAAGACATCGAGCGAGCGGCGGCTGTCAACCGACTCGTCGAGTACAACGTCGACAGGCAAGTCGAGTTCCTCCGCAGCAGCGACGACGTTCCCGACGCTGTGGACGTGTTCGGCGTCGTCTACGACTTTCAGGACGTGTACGGCGGCCGACGGGGCGAAGTCCACGTCATCAACGTCGACGGTGAAACCGATGTCGACGCACTCCGAGCGGCCCATCCCGATATCGACTCGCGGATTAACCGCCTCTGGGAGTACTAGTCCCGCTACCGACTCTCTCTTTGTTCTACCTTGTTCAGTTCGATCAGGAGTCGGAAAATCGCTTTCACGAGGTTCTCGTCGACGTCGAACTGCTCCGCGTTGTCGCCGGCACGGTCCATGACGGCTTGCTCCTGTTGCTCGTCGGTCGTCGGCAGCCCCTTCTCGTCTTTGACCTGTGCGATGGTGTCGGCCACGTAGGTGCGCTGTGCGATCTTCTCGACAATCTCCTGGTCGATAGTCCGGATTTCGTCGCGCAGTTCGTCCAGCGACATGTCTTCTGGGTTCGGATTTGTGCTCATACTGTGTGTGTTCCCTTGGTCTGTGTCGTCGTCAGCCAGGTCGCTCCGGGTCGCTCGTCCCAGGCGTCCTGTACGGCTTCGAGTGCGGCCCGCTCGCCAACGGCAGTGAACGACGGGCCCGTCCCGGACAGCGAGACACCCTCGACGTGCCCGAGCGCGTCGAGTACCGGGTCCGTCTCGAAGTCCAGCGCGGCCGAGAACGCGAGGCCGTTGACCGTCATGGCCCGCTGATAGTCGCCGTCGAGCGCGAGGTCCTCGACGAGACGGGCCATCGGTGCGATCTGGCGGCATCGCTCGACATCCGCGTCGGCACTGAACGACTGTTCCGGCGGCGTCCAGACGAGGACGTCCCAGTCGATTTCCTCGCGGGCAAGGAGCGCGTCGTCCTCGTTGTCGGTCACGGTGACGCCGCCGAGCATCGACGCCGACGCGTCGTCGAAGGCCCCGGTGACGGTGACGCCCACGTCGCGGGCGGCCATGACGCCGAGGCGGGCCATGTCCTCGCGGCTCATCCGCTCGGTCGCATCGAGCGCGTCGAGCGTCGCCATGACGGTCGCGTTTGCGGCCGCACTGGAGCTCTTGAGTCCCGAGGCCATCGGGACCTCGCTCTCGGTGCGGACGGTGCCGCCGGAGACCGCCGGGACGCCCACGTTCTGTGGGCCGCCGTGGGCGTCGATGACGTACTCGACACAGCGTTCGATGAGCCGCGTGTCGGCGTCCGGCGCGCCAGCGACTTCGCCGGTGACGCCGTCGGTCTCAGTCGAGAGCGTGACGGTCGCTGTCGTGTACTCGTCGATAGCAAACGCCGCACCGCGGCCGGTCGCGAGCGCGTTGAGGACCGTCCCTGCTGCGGGCGCTGCTGCCTTCCCTTCCATCGACGTGTACTCCCTCGCGGACCTATTTACTAACTGCGATACCCCTGTAGCGGTCACGTTGACCGCAGTATGAAGCGATAGCGTCGCAGTAAGACGGGCAACACTATACCGACCAGTTCGAAGGGAACCAGCAACGGGAAATGAGCATCGGGAACACACTCCGGGGACTCACGGCAGGCATCGCGGTTCTGGGCTACGTCAGCCTGTTTCTGTTGTTGCAGGTCCGGGCGGCCCCAGTGTCAGTGCTGGCGGGAATTGCGGTACTCGCTACTGCTGCACTCGCCGTCGCCGGCGGCCGGCCCGCAGTTCGCCAGGTTCTGGGTCGCGGGTCGTCACCTCCAGCGGAGACATCAGAATGGTGGCTCGCTCGCGTCGAACCCGCGCTCGAAGACGCCTGGAACACGTACGCGGACCTCGTGCTAACGGTCGGCCTGTGGGGCATCAGTATCGGCTCCTTCGGCGGACTCGTAACCTATCCCGGCAACGACCCGCCGTTTGGCCTCGCTATGATCGGGTTCCTGTCGATGGTCTGTGGACTCATCTCGCTCGGATTTCTCATCGATTCGAGGTACGAGTAGCGGCCGGTGGGACGGCTTCGACGCATACGGATTGTTTGCGCGATCTCCCGGTCTGTTCCGACGCCGGGGGCTACCCGGAACCAATCTACTGGCGGAGCAGGCCGAGTGCCTCGGGGCTTGACCCCGAGGGTGAAGGCCGTAAGCCCCGTTAAACGTGTTCCGTTCGCTCGATATACTGCTCAATCGTGTCGGTCGAAACATCACCCGCCGTCCCCACGTAGTACGATTCCTCCCAGAACCCACCTCCCCACAGATACTCCTTCAAGTACGACTCGTGCTGTTCCCACATCTCCCGCGCCGTGATGCTCTTGACCGTTCGCACAATCTCGCTCGGCGCATGCTTCGGGTGGGCTGACAGGAACAGGTGTACGTGGTCGGGTGAGATGTGGAGTCGTTCGAGAGACGCAGTCTCTCGTGATCACGAAAATCTCCGATTTTCGGACGACGACAGTATCTCGTAGCCGTACTCGTCGCACATGGCACGGAAACTCGCTTCCAGCGAATCCTCGATTGGTTCGAGAATGGTGTGGCGGTACTTCGGACACCACACGAAGTGGTAGTTAATGTTGTACACCGTGTGGTTCGACCGCTTCTCGCCCATACATACCAATACAACGACCGATCGAAAGTATTCTTTGAAGTGACTTACAGACCACCACAAGTAAACTTTTAACTGTGGAAGAACAAGGGGTAGACGTGACGAAACAACTCAAGGTATCCGACACCGTGTACGACGACCTTGACGAACTCAAGGACGAGGAGGGCCACACGAGTTTCGACAGCGTACTCCGCACGCTCCTCCTCCACTACCGTCACGTCCAACCCAACGAGCAAGAATGACCGACTCACAGGCTCTCGTCAAGACGCTGGACTTCCAACTCGACATCCAGAGTGACAACGAGAGCCTGCTGTACGACGCCACCCTCGAAGCGCGGTCGGTGTACAACGAAACCATCCGTCTCGCCAAGCAAGGCGTCGACTGGGACGCGCTTCCCGACCGTGTAGCCGACGACGCCAACCTCGTGAAAAACACGACACAGCGCGTCGTCGCCAAAGCACTCGGCGCGATGGAGAACTACTACGAGTACGACGACTTCGGCAAACCCAGTCACACCAAGGACGGCGCGTACCCCCTCCGAACGAACTACGAGGAGGGGTACAACCTGTCGCTCACCGACGACGGCGACGTGGCGTTCCGCATCAGCGCGAAGCCGTACAAGCACGTCACGGGCGTCCTCAAAGGGAGTGACGCCAACCTCGACATTCTCCAGACCGCACTCGAAAGCGATGAGTGGAAGATTGGGACGGCGGAAGCCCTGTTCCACAACGACAACGCTGAGTTGCACGTCAACGTCACCAACACCGAACAGACCGTTCGAGACAAGCAGGACTCGCGGACGGTCGTCGGTGTGGACGTGAACGAAGACAACGTGGCTCTCACCGCTCTCTCCGAGGATGGCATTGAGGACTCGTTGGTTATTGACTTCCCCGAAATCAAGTTCGAGCGTCACCGCTACTTCACGATGCGGAAGCGCGTCCAGAACGCGGGGAAGGACAGCATCCACGACACGCTCGANCCCGAAATCAAGTTCGAGCGTCACCGCTACTTCACGATGCGGAAGCGCGTCCAGAACGCGGGGAAGGACAGCATCCACGACACGCTCGAAGGACGTGAGGAACGATTTGTCCGCGACCGACTCCACAAGGTGAGCCGCCACATCGTTGAGTGGAGCCAGCAGTTCGAGAAGCCGTGTATCGTCTTTGAAGACCTCAAAGAGATGCGCGACAGTATCGACTACGGCACGCGGATGAACCGACGCTTGCACCACCTCCCGTTCCGTGCCCTCCAGTTCTATACGTCGTACAAGGCGGCGTTCGAGGGTTTTCCGACTGAATGGATTAACCCCGAATACACGAGCCAACGGTGTCCGATGTGTGAACATACTGAGCGTGCGAACCGCAACAAAAAGCGGTTCAAGTGTCGGTCGTGTTCACATCAAGACCACAGCGACCGTGGTGCAAGCGTCAATATCGCTGTGAAAGGCATGAAGAAACTCGATTGGAATGTGCCTGCTCTCAACAGCCTTCCTCAAGTTCGGAAGGTGCGACGGCAGGCATCGGGGGCCGTGGACGCCCCGACCGTGACCCAACCGACCGCCCGAGGCTATCAGGCCGATGGTCGGATGGGAGTGTCCGACTAANAGGCATCGGGGGCCGTGGACGCCCCGACCGTGACCCAACCGACCGCCCGAGGCTATCAGGCCGATGGTCGGATGGGAGTGTCCGACTAAACCACGGGAAGCCTCGGGGCTTGACCCCGAGGCGGTTCACACCGTCCCGTCTCAGGCCGGGAACAGGAAGTACGGAACGACGAACAGTAACAGGAACATGAACAGGAGGACGAGGCCGTAGCCGGCGAGTGTCCCGGCGGCTGTCAGCCAGGCCGGATGATCGAATTGCTCGGTGAGGTGTGCCATACCGAACGATTCAATCGGGGACAGTATAGTGGTTTGGGAGCGGGGCGGGCACCGACAGGCCGAACCGCCGCAGTGGCTTGCTTGTGATTGATAACGGTAGTCTTTCAACCATCGGTTCAGTACACTGGCAAAAATGTATATCGTCATCGTCGGCGCCGGTGATATCGGGTCGCCGTTGCTTGAAATCGCGACAGCAGGCGGCAACGAGGTCGTTGCCATCGAAAGGGACGAGGAGCGAGCGGAACGTGCGTCGAGACAGTACGACTGTCTCGTTATCAACGACGATGCGACGTCGAAAGACACGCTAGAGGACGCCGGTGCGGACCGTGCCGATGCGCTCATATCGACGACCGATCAGGACGCGACGAACATCATGGTCTGTCTGCTGGCACAGGAACTGGAAGTGCCGGACATTGTCTCAGTCGTCCACAACCCCGAGCACATGAACGTGTTCCGCCAGATCGGCGTCAACACGATGCAGAACCCACAGCGGCTCATCGCCGAGTACCTCTATCGGGCCGTCAAGCGGCCGTCTATCGTCGACTTCATGCGCATCGGCGAGCAGGCGGAAGTGTTCGAGATCACTGTCACGCCCGGTGCACCGATCGCAGGCAAAACACTGCAGGAGGCGAACACGGAGGGCCTCATCGGCGGCCAGACGCTCATCGTGGCCATTGAACGCAACGGGGAGGGCGACCCGATAACGCCCCGCGGCGATACGCGAATCGAGGCAAACGACCTCCTCACGGTCTACTCGGGAGACGGTGCGACGCCCGAGGTGACCGACATCTTCGGTCACGCCGAGGACCACAACTGATATGTCACGACGGAACGGCGGGCTGTTCCCGACGGACCTGAAAATCATCACCAGGGACATCGGCTCGCTCCTGCTGATGGAGGCCGGGCTGATGACGATCACGGCCGCCATTGCGCTCGGCTTTCGGGAGTTTCACGCCGCTCTCGGGTTCTTCACCGCGGCCGGGGTGACCGCCGCCGTCGGCGGTCTCGCGAACCGTGGCTTCACTGACGCGCCGGCCCCAGAGATGAAACACGGCATGGTAATCGCCGCCGGCGGGTGGCTGATGGTCGCCACGTTCGGCTCGCTGCCGTTCCTGTTGACCGCGTGGTTCACGCCCCCCGCCGTCATGGATACGTTCGTTCCAGTCGGAACGGACACGAGTACGTGGGAGCCGATCAGGGTCGGCGGGACGACGACGCTCTCCAGTCTGGCGTACTTCCGGAACCCGCTCCACGCTTTCTTCGAGAGCATGAGCGGATGGACCGGGAGCGGCCTGACGATGGCGATTCACGAGCCCTCGCTCCCCCGCGCAGTTCAGTGGTGGCGGTCGTTCATCCAGTACGTCGGCGGCGTCGGCGTCATCGTCCTGACCGTCTCCATCCTCTCGCGGCCCGGCAGCGGCAGTTACGCGCTCTACCAGAGCGAGGCCCGCGAGGAGAAGATCCACCCGAGCGTCGTCTCCACCGTCCGAACGGTCTGGAAACTCGTCGTCGGCTACACGGTGCTCTCGTTCGCGCTCCTGTTCGGTGCCATCCTCGCCAGCGATAGCGAGTACGCCGAATCGCTGCCGCTGTGGGAGGTCGCCTGGCAGGCGCTCAACCACGCCATGACCGGGCTGACGACTGGCGGGTTCTCGGTCACGGACAACTCGATTGCGACGTACAATTCGCCGCTCGTCGAGACCGTCCTGTTGCCGATCATGATTCTCGGTGCGGTCGCGTTCCCGGTCCACTACGTCGTCCTGCACGACAGGCAAGTTCGCGAACTGGTGTCGGACTTACAGACTCGCTGGCTGTTCATCCTGCTCGCGCTCGGCGTCGTCGCGCTCTCGGTACAGAACGTATGGTCCGTGCCCGCGACGACCGAGGCGTTTGCCACCCAGTCGTTCCTGCCGTTTTCGGTGCCGATGCTCGACGCCGCACAGCTCGATGCGGTCCGGGACTCGACGTTCCAGTGGGTCAGCGCCCTCAGCTGTACCGGGTTCCAGTCGGCCCCGATCGGCCGCTGGCTCGCTGGCGGGAAGGTGCTCGTGGTCGGCGCGATGGTGCTCGGCGGCGCTGCCGGATCCACCGTCGGCGGCATCAAGATCATCCGCGGCTACACCATCGCTCGCGGCATCATCTGGCAGTTCTCGCGGGTGTTTCTCCCGACGAACGCGGTGATTACGGCCCGAATCGGCGACCGGACGCTCGACCGCGAATCGATGGAACGGGAGTTCAGCGAAGCGGCCATCGTCACGCTACTGTGGCTCATCATTCTGGTGGTCAGCAGCATCGTTCTCACCAACGTCGCGGGACCGGAGTTCGGCTACGCCGATGCCCTGTTCGAAGTCGCCAGCGCACAGGGGAACGTCGGCCTCTCCTCGGGAATCACCGGCCCGTCGATGCCCCCGCTTGCAGAGGGGATGTTCGTGCTGAATATGTGGGTCGGCCGGCTGGAAATCATCCCGATACTCGTGTTCATCCGCGCTGGACTGTACGGGCTGGAACCGTAGTTGAGCGGGCGGCCCCTTACTCTCCGTCGTCGGGATAGACCTCGCCGAGGAACATCCAGCGTGCCTTCGTTCCACCCTCGGGTCGGGATTCCTGTTTGACGTGGTAGAGATACGGACCGTGGGGACAGTCGTCACAGCCCTGAGCACAGGAAGCCAGCTTTACCACCTCAGTGTAGCCGTCGCGTTCGGTTGCCCGGATGATGTCTTCGTTGGGACCCGGTTCTATCGGCGACGCCGTCTCGTCGTGGAACTGCAGCAGTTCCTGCGCGTAGATGATCGTGTTGCGGAGTTCTTCAGGCGTCAACTCCGGTAGGTCCGTCGCTACCCGGTCCGGAACCCCCTCAGGTGGCGTCGGTTCGTCTGCAGGACTGGTCATACCGTAGTCTCCGTCGGGTAGGTACATAACTGAACTGCCAGCTAGAACTGCCGACGGAACGAGTCTCCCGCACTCACTCGTTCCAGAACGCCCCGGTAAATATCACGAACACCGGAATGATCTCCAGTCGACCGATCCACATCAGGAATATCATCAGCAGTTTGCTGGTCTCCGGGAAGCGTTCGTAGGTCCCGAACGGCCCCAGAAACCCGAATCCAGGGCCGATGTTCCCGATGGTCGCTAGGCTTGCGCTGCTGGCTTCGAAGACAGTCAGGTCGAGCCCGACACGGCCTGCATCGAGGAGGAGAAACACTGTCGCGACACCGAACGTGAGCAGGTACAACAGCGTGAACCCGTATATCGCGTTGATGACGTCCTCGTCGATGACCTGCCCGCCGAGCCGAACTGGTTTGACAGCGCTGGGATGAGCTGTCGTGAACAGTTGGCGTCGGATGCTCTTGAGCACGACCAGCCATCGGACTATCTTGACACCGCCACCGGTCGACCCTGCGGAGCCACCGATGAACATCGCGAACAGGAGGACTCCCTTTGCGGTGTTACCCCATTCGGCGAAGTTACTGGTCGCGTACCCGGTCGAGTTCAGCAGCGAGGCGACCTGGAACGTGGCTTGCCGGAGCGAGTTCTCCAGTGCCCCCTGTGTCACACCGCCGAGTTCGAGCGGCGGCGCGGACCCGGTAAAGAGCAGTCCCCAGAGGATGACGGCCACGCCGGCGTTCGCACCGAGGTACGCCTGGAGTTCGCGGTCCTGAAGGAAGGCGGCGTACTCGTCCTGTAACAGGAGGTAAAACAGCGCGAAGTTCATCCCGGCGATGAGCATGAACGGGATGACGACCCACTGGACGGCCGGTGAGAAGTAGGCGATGCTCTCGGCCTGGGGGGAGAACCCGCCGGTGGGCAGCGTCGTGAATCCGTGTGCGACGGCATTATACGCATCCATGTTCGGTGCATAGCCCGTGTAATGGAGGCCGAGCAGAATGAGGATATACAGAACGGTAAAGCCCAGATAGAACAGCCAGAGGAGCCGTGCGGTTTCGGCTATCTTCGGCGTCAGCTTCTGGAGTTCTGGGCCGGGCGCTTCGGATTCGATCAACTGCGCTCCGTTGACGGCCGCTTCCGGAAGAATGGCGACCATCAGAACGATGATACCCATCCCGCCGAGCCACTGGGTGAGCTGTCGCCACATCAACAGCGCGTGGGAGTGGCGGGCAAACGATATTTCGTTGGTGACAGTCGCCCCAGTTGTGGTGAAACCGGACATCGACTCGAACAGCGCGTTCACGGGCTCACCGAGCGCTGATTCGGTCCCCCAGCCGGCGATAACGTAGGGAATCGCGCCGATAACCGCGACAGCACCCCAGGAGAGGCCGACGAACAGCAGCGCCTCGCGTGGCCCGAGTTCGTGACTGTCGCTGGCTTGCTCCAGCGCTATGCCGAGCGTGATGGCGATCGCGATAGAAATCAGAAAGACGACGGTATCTTCTCCGTACAGAAAACTGATCCCGAGCGGGACCAGCATTGCGACGGCGAGATACTTGATTACAGTGCCGGTCAGGGCGACACTCTGTCGCCAGTCGACGCGAACCGACATCACTGATCACCGACCATTAACTGACGCTCACACTCCCGATATGAAAAAGCCCCACGTTCCAACAGCGCTGCTTCCGACGGAGATACTCGGGAACAGCGCTGCTGTAGGGTTTTCCCTTCCGCAACGGAACTCGCTATATACAGACAGGTACCGGTCCGAGTGTTCCGTTGACGACGATTGGTTTTCCGAATTCGAACATCTATATTTAAATAAGGTTCGAATATACGATATAAGTAGACACATTCTTACCGACCTATCTACTCCGTCTGTGTATGAACAGTAGCACCAACGAGACAACCACGGACATTCTTGCACATGTCTTGCTACCGGTTGGCAACGAGGACGACGCGCTTGCGACGGCGACTGCGCTCGAACCGTACGAGCCGGAGCAGGTGACGGCGTTACACGTCGTCGAGAAAGGCGAGGGTGTTCCGGACAAGACGCCAGTCGAGCAGTCAGAAGAGCTGGCGGCAGAGTCGTACGCGGCCGTCAGGACGGTGTTCCCTGACGCCGACGACCGCACCGCGTACGCTCGGGATGTCGTCGAGGCTATCTTCGATGCCGCCGAGGAAGTCGGAGCGAGCGCTATCGCGTACCGATCCCGCGGTGGTGGTCGCCTCATGCAGTTCCTCTCCGGTGATCTCTCGCTGAAGCTCGTGACAAACGCGGAGGTCCCAGTAATTGCACTTCCACAGGCGGACTCGAAGGAATGAGCGACGAAGAACTGGCGAAAGACCTCGGGCTGGTGTCGGCGATGACCATCGGTATCGGGACGATGATCGGTGCCGGTATCTTCGTCCTGCCCGGCGTGGCCGCGAACGCGGCCGGTCCCATCGTCGTCGTCTCGTTCGTCGTTGGTGGACTGATTGCGATGGTGAACGCGCTATCAGTCTCGGAACTCGGCACGGCGATGCCGAAGGCGGGCGGCGGGTACTACTACATCAACAAGTCACTCGGACCGCTGTTTGGCTCGATAGCCGGGATGGGCGACTGGATGGGACTAGCATTCGCCTCTGCGTTCTACTGCATCGGGTTCGGCCAGTATCTTGCCGTCTTCGTCCCGCTCCCCGAAGTCGCCTTTCTCAACCCGATTCAGATAGGGGCGCTCATCGCCGGGGCGATATTCGTCGCCGTCAACTACATCGGTGCCAAGGAGACCGGCGGCGTCCAGACGGTCATCGTCTTTATCCTGCTCTCTATTCTCACCGTCTTTGCCGTTGCAGGCTTTTTCGCCTTCGACTACGCGACGCTGGTGGGATCGGACGGCCTGGCGCCGTTCGGGACCGGCGCGATCCTCCCGGCGACGGCGCTCGTGTTCGTCTCCTTCCTCGGGTACGCGAAAATCGCGACCGTCGCCGAGGAACTCAAAAACCCGGGCCGGAACCTCCCGATCGCTATCATCGGAAGTGTCGGTATCGTGACCGTCATCTACGCCATCCTCGTGTCGATGATGCTCGGCGTCGTCCCGTGGCCGGACCTCAGTCAGGACGCGCCGGTCGCACAGGCCGCCCAGGTCGCGTTCCCGGAGTCCATCGGCCCGATCGGCGGCGTGGCCGCCGGTGCGGCAGCCATAATGACCGTCGGCGCACTGCTGGCGACGGCTTCCTCCGCGAACGCGTCGATTCTCGCCTCGGCCCGGATCAACTTCGCGATGGGCCGGGACAAGATCGTCACGAACTGGCTCAACGAGATCCATCCCAACTACGCCACGCCCTACCGCTCGATTCTGGTCACCGGCGGACTCATCATCGTATTCATCGTGTTCCTCGGTCGCGACATCGAGGTGCTGGCGAAGGCGGCCAGCGTCCTCCACCTCATCGTCTACGCCCTGATGAACGTGGGACTCATCGTCTTCCGCGAGGCCGACGTGCCGGAATACGACCCGGACTTCACGGTGCCGCTGTACCCCATCACGCCGATACTCGGTGCGGTACTCTCGCTTGGCCTCGTCGCGTTCATGGACCGCATCGAGATTGCGCTGTCGGCCGGATTCGTCCTCGTCGCGGTCGCATGGTACTTCGTCTACGCGCGCGGCAAAACCACACAGCAGGGCGTACTCTCCGACTACATCGGCAATCGCGAGGAACAGCTTCCGGATCAGGTGGTAAACGCCGCCGACGCAGTCGCACCGAACGGAACCGAGGGACCGACGATTATGGTGGCACTGGCGAATCCCCGCACCGAGAGCGCGCTCATCACCCTCGCAGGCGCGCTGGCGAAACACGAAGGCGGACGGGTGCTCGCAACCCACATCGTGACAGTCCCAGACCAGACCGCGCTCGAAACCGCTGCCGCGGACAGAGGTCAGATAGACGCTACCTCGGAGAGCCTGCTGGACGCCGCGAAGGCTGACGCGGAGGCCTTCGACGTGCCGATAGAGACGAAGACGATCCTCTCACACCGCGGCATCGAGGAGGTGTTCGACGCGGCTCGGACAAACGACGCCGACACCGTCGTGATGGGCTACGGCGGCACCCAGTTCGCCAGCGGTCGCGCCGAAGGCACGCTGGACGAACTGGCCCACGACTTGCCGTGTGACTTCCTCGTGCTGGACGGGCAGGACCTCGACCTCAGTGACGTCCTGGTTCCGACCGCTGGCGGTCTCTCGTCGGACCTTTCCGCGGAGGTCGCCAAAGCGCTCCAGGAAACTGTCGACGTAGCCGTCGACCTGCTCCACGTCGTCGACCCCGGTGCAGAAGAGAGCGGTCGCACGTTCCTGCGCGAGTGGGCGGCGGAACACGACTTGGCCGACGCCGAGATACGCATTGAAACCGGTGACATCGAGAGGACCATCGAACGGATCGGCCGCGACTACAGCCTCGTCATCGTCGGCGCGACGGAACGAGGCCTGCTATCACGCATCGTTCGCGGCTCGCTGGTGTTCGACGTCATCGAGACGCTCGATACGCCGGTCCTGCTGACCGAGCGCCCGTCGTCGCGCTCCCTCCGAGAGCGGCTGTTCGGTCGGGAGTAGCCACACGGCGTGTCAGGCGTGGCCCTGCTCTTTCGCCCCCTCGCGGATCTTCTTTGCTCGCTTGCGGACGCGTGAGACGTACCGTTCGATTTTCTCCGGTTTCTCGCCGTAGAACGACGCGGCCCAGTGGACGTCGACACCGTCCTGTGTAAGGAAGTAGGCGACCAGCGTATCACGGCCGGCCTGTATGACCGTCGGCGGCACGCCTCGTTCGCCGGTCCCGGCCTCCTGGAATCCGTTCACGTCGAAGTACACGTCGGCGTACAGCGTCGCCATCTCGGGGTCTTCGAACTCGACTCCCTCGTGGTCCGGGGCCTCGAACCGGTAGCGCGTGTCGCCGTCGCCTGTCGCTCGCTCGACGACGCGCACGTCGAGGATGTACTCGCGGTAAATCGAACTGTCCGTCGGTGCAGCGGTGGTGTCTGGTTGTGGCATAGGTGGGTATTGCTGTGGAGTTACTGTTGCTGAGTGCGTCTGGCTGCCAGCGCCGCCACCGCGGCGAGTGCGGCGATAGCCAGCGCTATTGGGAGTGGACCGTTCGCGCCGGTCGTCGACTGGTCGCCGCCCGCGGAGCCGTCCTCTGCGGCGCTCGCGGTGCCCGCTGACTCGGCTGTGCGCTCGCTGGCGGGTGACGATACTTCGGTCACGGCGGCCACTGTCTCCGTCGTCGCGCCCGGTGACACTGCGAGCGCCGCCGGCTCGGTCGCTGGCTCGACTGCGCCGCCGCCGTCGGCGTCGACCTGGTTCGATGCGACGGTCACCTGCGTCTCACCGCCGTCGACGCCGGTAAGCGAGACTGTCGCGAGCACCACGTCGCTGGCTCCGGGTGCGATCTGGCCGTCGAGGTCAGCCGCTTCGAGCGTGATCGTCCCGCCGTCTGAACTAACGACGGGGTCGGTCGTGAGCGCGAATCGGTCGGGATAGCTCGCGTTCCCGAACCGGGCGACTGCGGGGTCGTCGACGGCGAGTTCGAGCTGGTAGCCGGCAAGGCCGTCCGGCGCGCTCGTCAGGACCACTGGAACGGTCGTTGTCTCGCCGGCGGCGACGGAGCCGGCCTCGATGCTGATTGTCGGCGTGCTCTGCCCTGTGGCGAGCGCGGGGACCGTCCCCGCGAGGAGGACGAGCGCGACGAGCGCCAGGGGGCGGCTGGCGGTTCGGACGCGACCGCGTATCGAACAGGTGGTGTCGTCGGTCATTGTGTTGCTGTATCGAAAGATGGGAGGAGGACTCGGTCGCTGTCGTCAGTTGACCTCTTCGTAGAGCGCCGTCACGTCCGCGAAGTCGATCTTGCCGTTCTCGTTGAAGTCGTACGCGCCGGTGTTCAGCTGGACGCTGTCGGAGTCCATGTTCGAGAACAGCACCTGCACGTCCTCGTAGTCGAGACGGCCGTTGCCGTTGAGGTCCTCGAAGTGGCCGTCGCCGTCGGGGTCGGTCGGCGCGGCGTCGCCGACGACCGTCTTCGGACCGCCAACGACGATGCCGTTTCGGACCTCTGCCTCGATGGCGTTGCCGTTCTCGTCGTCCATCTGCTTGATGGAGACGGTCAGGTCGGTCGTGCCACCGCCGTTGGCGCGGACGTCGAGCGTTGCGAGTGGCACGTCCATCGCGCCGGACTGGACGTTCGTGTCGACATCGGCAACCCGGATTGTCGCCGACGAGCCGTCGTCGCTGATGGAACTCTCGGTGAGTCCGAGCGCGTCGGGGAATGAGACGCCGGTGATAGACGCGATTTCGGGGTTCGAGACGCTGACGGTGAGCCGAGCGCCGGAGAAGCCAGCGGGGAGCGACGAGGCGGTCAGCGGGACGCTACCCGTCGACCCGCTGCCGACCGCGGCGGAGTTGGCGCTGACGACGACGTTGGGCTGGTAGACATAGAGGCCGTCGTTCGGGTACGAGCGCGCGGGGCCGCCGAAGCCGTCCTCACAGCAGATGACGCGGCCGTCGCGCATCGTGTAGACGTTGTCGATGTTCCGGAGCGCGTCGTTTGCGTCCTCCGGCGAGTCGGTGAAGTCGGGGCCGGTGATGACCGGTTCGAGCGTCGAGACGTTGTAGTCCGACTCCAGTACCCCGCGGTAGACGACGCCGCCGTCGACGCGGTCCATCTGGATGTCGCCGGTGTCGTCCGCGAGTGCGTCGTTGAACTCCGAGATGCCGAAGTAGACGAAGTCCCCGGGCTGGGAGTCGTCGACGCTGTCGACGCCCTCGGCCTTGTTGAACTCGATAGACGCGCCGATTTCTTTTGCGGCCGCGCGGGTCTCCAGGAACGGGACGCGTCGGAGGTCCTCGTCGACGCCGTCGGGACCGTTGGCCTCGTACTGCTCGGCCCACTCGACGATTTCCTCGTTCGTGATGTAGTTCCGGTTCCCGTTCTCGATGACGGACAGGTCGGCCTGCTTGATGACCGCCTCGGTCACCTCGTCGCCGTCCGCCCAGTCGGCGTGTGCGCTGAGGTAGTCGGCCTGGGTCACGTCGTCGTACTCGGCGACCCAGGACTCGACCTCGCTGTTCGTGGCGTGACCGAGTTCGAGCCACTCGATTTCCAGCGGGGTCTGTGCGGGGGAGTTCCGCTCCCCGGCTTCGGCGGCGTTGGCCGCGTCGTTCGTGATCTTCGGTGCGTACAGCGTCCCGGCGACGTCCATCGGGTCGTCGTACTCCGGAATCGGCTCGTCGGCGACGAACTTGTAGATGCCCTTGCTGTCGCCGTCCGAGCAACCGTAGAGGGTCCGCTGGTCGCCTTCGATGTCGGGTGCCTCCCACGAGGCCCGCCCCATCACGTAGTACTTGACCGCTTCGGGTTCGTCAGCGGTCGGTTCCCGGAAGTCGACGAAGTACCCGTACCGGTACGGGTTCGGATACACGTCGTCGAGCAGCGTCGTTGCGAGGTTCTCGCCGTCCCCCTGGTCGTCGCGCTCCGCACCGAGGTAGTACGCGAGGAACTCGACGCCGGTCAGCGCCCAGTAGCCCTGCGGGCCGAAGTCCTCGTCGAGGTCGCCGCTCTCGGCGTAGGACTCGATCGCGCCCGATATCTCGCTCGGGTTCGGCCGGTTCCAGAACTGACACCCACCGATGAGTCCCTCGCCTGACCCCGCCTCGACGATATCGCCCACGGTCGCCGTCAGACTAACGCGGGCATGAGCGTAGTTCTCCTCGGCGGAAATCATCGTCTCCCACGGGCTGAGGTCGCCGTAGCAGTTGATCCGCGTCCCGCCGTGTTCACGGAGGGATTGGGTGTTGGTCAGGTTCATCGCGTTCCCGGTGTCCGCGCTCCACTCGCCGTTCTCGTCCTGGCTAAGCGGGACCCGCGAGACGCATCCGGGGCTGTTCTCCCAGTTCGTGAACAGGTAGCCCTCGGTCCCCTCGTCGTTGGTCGGGACGAACTGGTTACAGTCGGGGTTCGTCGCCGCGCCACCGTACTGGGTACCGGCGAAGTTCTCCTGGGTGATATCCGTCCCGTCGGGCGTCTGGACCACACCTAGCCGTTCCGCCCCGCCGTTGATCGGTTCGCGTCCCTGCACGAGGATTTCGTAGTCGCCCGCCGCGGACCGGACCTGACGCTGTTTCTCCTCGGTGTCCGGAACCCCCACCTCCGGGAAATCGTCGTTACTCCCATCGAACTCGAACTGGAAGCCGCTGAAATAGCCCACTGCGGCCCGTCCGAACGGGTCGGGGTTCTCTCCCTCCGGGTGCTGGAGACTGTACAGCAGTGACCCGTCCTCGAAGACGAACGGGCCGGTCACTTCCGCGCCGAACGCCGTCGTCGAGAAGCGTTTGAGACTCCCGGCGACGCTCGGAGCGCCCGGTGTGTCTGTCTCTTCGACCTCTTCCCCACTTGCCACGCCGATGACGCTGGCCCCAAGCGCAGCAGCCACCGACTGTGAAAGCACCTGCCGTCGAGTGAAATCGACCATGCGAGTGGGGGGTAGGAGTGATAATTAAAGCAAGTTTATAATATTCGTATGATGTATTTAGAGCGGTCCCATTGCCTCGGTTCGATACGTACTGCTAACATATCAGATATATCAGATATAGTGCTATTTTTTCCGAATGCGTACTGACTCGCTCTGATTGCAGTCGCTCACGCACTGGTTCATCCTCACCTACGTACCAGTCCGCTTCGAGTAGCCGGCACAGTGTCGTCCCACCCCCGCCCGCGAGTCAAACAAGTAGTCGCTGTGGGGTGCGAGCCGGGTGGCTACATCCCCATGTCGGCAGCCGGCTCTGGGACCGGAAGGGCGTTCGGAGACACACCGAGCAGTTCCGCCGCGTGGTCGAGCGCCATATCGAAGCCGTAGTATCGCTCCAGTTCGTCGCCGTCCGCGGTCGGTCGGACCTTCAGCATCGCGTACCCCTCGATGTTCTGTGCGACCGCGGCGCTCCCGCTGTCGCTCTCGAATGTCAGCAGCCGTTCCTCGTCGGTCTCTCGGTAGGTGGCCGTGATACCGTCGGCTGACGCCTCGACGGGGAGTTCGGAATCGGTCATCGGCGGCTCTAGGAACCGGGGGTATGCGAACTTGGCGGTCCGCTCGGAACCGCAAACGCGAAACCGGGCGGCCGTGACCGGGCACCTATGGCGAAGTGGCTCCAGAGCGGCCGCCGGCGCGATATGTGCATCCTGCTGGCCGCCGCCGAGGACGGGGAACTCTCCGGCCAGCGGCTGAAGACGCGGCTCGAACGCCGCTACGACACGCGAATCGAACCGAAGAGCTTCTACGGCGCGCTCGACGCGCTGGAGTCGGCGGGGTTCGTCGCCCACCGCGAGGACGGCATCGCCGACAAGTACTCGCTGACCGAGGCCGGTGAGCGGCGGCTTCGAGACCAGTTCGAGTGGATTCGGGAAGCGCTCGACGAGGACGGCTGACGCCGCTGATTGTCTGCCCAGCCGAATCGTTGCACCGCTACTGATGGGATATCCTTTTTGTGAGCGCTCCCACAGAACACAGGTATGTCCCTGTCCCGCTCGCTCCTCCTGGCAGGCTTTGACGCCCTCCCGTTCGCGGCGCTCGCCAGCGTCGCAACGTACGTGTTCGCACGCACAGCCATCCACCCGTCGGAAATTGTCGGAATGCTCGCCGGGACCGTCGGCGTGGCGGTACTCCTCGCGCTTGGAACCATCAGCGCGAACCGCTACCGTGCGGACGGAAAACCGTTCTACTTCACGCGTGCGGTGGTCGTCGAAGGGCTCCTCTCGTTTCCTTAGTCGAGGAGTTCACTGGCAATCGTATTGCGCAGCACCTCGCTGGTCCCTTCGTAGATCTCGTTGAGTTTGGCGTCGCGGTAGAACCGTTCGGCCGGGAAGTCCTTCGTGTAGCCGTAGCCGCCGTGGACCTGAATGCCCTCGTTCGCCACTTCCCGGGACACTTCAGAGGCGTAGAGTTTGGCCTGTGCAGCCTCCTTGACGAAGGACTCGCCGGCCATCTTCTTGTCGGCCGCCTGGTGCATCAGCAGGCGGGCGGCCTGCGTTTTCGTGTCCATATCGGCGAGTTTGTGCTGGATGGCCTGAAAATCGCTAATGGGCTGGTCGAACTGCTCGCGGTCCTGCGCGTACTGCAGCGCCTCGTCCAGTGCGGCCTGGGCGATGCCGACGCCGCGGGCCGCGATAGTGATGCGCCCGCCGTTGAGCGTCTTGAGCGCGTGGACGAACCCACGGCCTTCCTCACCGAGACGGCGGTCCGCGGGGATGCGCATATCGTCGAACCGCAGTTCGGCGGTCGGACAGCCCTTGTCGCCGAGTTTGTGCTCGGTCCCTTCGACGATGAAGCCGTCGTCCTCCTCGGGGCGAACGACGAACGACGAGATGCCCTTGTTGCCGGCTTCGGGGTCAGTCTTTGCGAACAGGACGACAGTGTCGGCGACGGAGCCGTTGGAGATCCAGAGCTTGCCGCCGTTGACCAGATAGGTGTCGCCGCCGTCGACCGGTTCGGCAGTGGTGTCCATCGCGGGCACGTCACTGCCCGCGCCCGCTTCGGAGAGGGCGAACGCGCCGATCTCCTCGCCTTCGGCCAGCGGCGTGAGGTAGGTCTCTTTCTGCGCTTCGTCGCCGAACTCGTAGATCATGTTGCAGGCCAGCGAGATGTGTGCGGCGACGATGGTGCCGAGCCCGCCGCTTCCCCGCGAAATCTCTTCGAGGGCCATTGCGTAGCTGTGATAGTCCAGTTCGGCCCCGCCGTACTGCTCCGGAATCGGCATGCCCATCAGACCGAGGTCGGCCATCTCGTCGACGAGGTCCCACGGGAACTCGTCGGTTTCGTCGATCTCCGCCGCCCGCGGCTTGACCTCGTCGTCGACGAACTCCGAGACCATTTCCTGTATCTGGCGTTGTTCCTGTGTGGGGCTAAAGTCCATGACAGATTCTAACGCGGGTTGGGTCTTTACTGTTGGCCAACGCCCAGCCCGTTGCTGGGTATTGTACTCGGCCCGGTACTGTCGGTGTTCGGTACCGCAGATCGGTCAGTCGTAGTCGTAGAAGCCCCGCCCGGACTTTTTGCCGAGGTCGCCGGCCGCGACTTTGCGTTTGAGCAGGTATGCGGGCTTGTAGCGGTCGCCCAGTTCTTCATACAGCGTTTCGGAGGCGTCGAGGACCACGTCGAGGCCGATGTGGTCGGCCAGTTCGAGCGGCCCCATGGGGACGTTCGTTCCGAGAGTTAGCCCGCGGTCGATGTCGGCCTTATCCGCGACGCCTTCGTCGTACGCCCGGATGCCCTCGTTGATCCAGGGCATCAGCACGCGGTTCACGACGAAGCCGGGCTTGTCGTCGGCCTCCCAGGTCTCCTTGCCGATATCGTGGGCGAACTCGCGGCCCAGCGTCACCGTCTCGTCGCTGGTCTTCTCGCCGACGACGAGTTCGACGCCTTTCATCACCGGCACGGGGTTCATGAAGTGCAGTCCGAGGACCTGTTCGGGCCGTTCGGTGACACTGGCGATGGTCGTAATCGAGAGCGTGCTCGTGTTGCTTGCTAGCACCGTGTCCGGCCCGCAGACGGCGTCGAGGTCCTCGAACACTGACTGCTTGATGTCCATGTTTTCTGTTACGGCCTCGACGACGAGGTCGGCATCCGCGAGGTCCTCCATCTCTGTGGTTCCGGTGATGCGGGCTGTTGCCGCTTCTGCTTCCTGTTCTGTCACTGTGTCGCGCGCAACGAGCGTCTCGAAGCTCGACTGGATCTCCTCGAACCCGGCGGCAACCAGTTCTTCTGATACATCGCGCATGACGACGTCGTAGCCGGCCGTCGCTGTGACCTGGGCGATGCCGTTACCCATCGTTCCAGCTCCGACGACGCCGACGGTGTCGACTGTTTCGAGATGCATACCCGCGCCTTCGTCCGGCGGTCGTGTAAGTCTGCCGACGGTATCGACTCGTCACGGCGGCCGGAAGCTCGCCGAGTGAGCCAGCCGCACGCTTAGCGGCAAAAGGTGCGCCTCGGCTGAATATTCACTCGAAATGTAGTAAATGTCAGCAAAAAGATACTTATGGTGTGCCGGAGAACGAACTGATGATGAGAGACCCTGCGGGCAGCAGGCTCGGAGAAACATTCGACTGGTTTCAGTATGGCCAGTCCCTGCCCCTAATCTGACAAATGAGTAAGTCACTCGACATTTCGACCACCGAAGCCGAGCAGACAGTCACGGCAGTCATCGAGACCATCGCCGCAACGACACCGGACGTCCGCCGCGCCATCGCCGACCACCGTGGCCAGAGCAACTCCGTCAACCCAACCGGCGACGACCAGCTCGCGGCTGACCTGCGCGCCGACGAACTGTTCGAGGAGCGGGTGCTGGACATCGACGGTGTCGCCTCCTACGCCAGCGAGGAACGCGCGGACGTGAAAACGACGGACGGTCGCCTCCACGTCGCGATGGACCCGCTCGACGGGTCGAGCAACCTCGAACCCAACAGCGGGATGGGGACGATTTTCGGCGTCTACAGCGAACAGCCGCCGACGGTCGGCACCAATCTACTCGCCGCCGGGTTCGTCATCTACGGCCCCATCACCTCGATGGTCGTCGCCCGGGACGGCAGCGTCCGCGAGTACATCCTCGAAGACGGCGACAAGCGGGTCGTCGACGACGACGTGACGGTTCCGGAGGACCCCACAGTGTTCGGGTTCGGCGGCGGGGTCGACTCCTGGACAGACGAGTTCGAATCCTACGCCGAGGACGTCCGTCACGAACTGAAACTCCGCTACGGCGGAGCGATGGTCGCTGACATCAATCAGGTGCTCACCTACGGCGGTATCTTCTCGTACCCCGCACTGGAATCACGCCCCGAAGGAAAGCTCCGGGTCCAGTTCGAGGGACAGCCGATGGCCTACATCCTCGAATCGGCCGGCGGTCGGTCCTCCGACGGCGACCAGTCGCTGCTCGAAATCGACCCCGACGAGCTACACGAGCGGACGCCGCTGTATCTCGGGAACGACGACCTGATCGACCGGCTGGAAGCGACTATCGACTGACGGCTCGGATTCTGCAGTTCAGTAGCCGAGATATATCGCCAGGGCTTTGAGAACGCCATACAGGCCGACAGCGACGCCCAGGAGCCCGCCGAGAACGGTTCCGACGATGCCGTCGGGCCACAGCGAGAGCGGGTTCGGAATCCCGATTGACGGCAACGCGGGAATCGGCAGGCCACCGCTGTCGCCTGTCACGTTCCCGACGCGCTGCCCGTCGACCGTTAGCTCACCGGTCCTGTTTTCGGGTACAGAGCGGGCAAACTCCGTCGTTCGTGTCTCGCCGGCAGGGACCGTGACCGTCCGTGTCGTCAGTATCGAGGTGTTGAGCGCGACGATGACGTTGTGGTCCCCGCTCGCAGTCCCCCGGTTTTCAAGCTCGACGGTGATGACGGTCCGCTCGCCGGGGCCGAGTTCCGATGGAACAGCCGTGGCGTTCGTGACCACGATATCCGGCTGTCCGGGTTCTTCTGTCTGTGTCTCGGTCGTCTCGGGTTCGGCCGTCGACGTTTCCGAGTCGGTTGTCGCCGCCTCCGCATCCAGGTCTGTCGCTGCCGTCTGTTCGACTCCGACGACGAACGTCGAGAGGCCCGGAGAGTCAGCCCGGTAGACGATGTGTGACTCGCTCCGGCCGGCGATGTCGGTCGCTAACGGCGTCCACCCGTCGTCTTTCCGGAACAGCGTCACAGCATCGGGTTCCGCGCCGACCGCCCCCAGCGCGTCACGGTCAACAGTAAACGTGAACGTCGCGTCCTCGGCCGGAACGGAGCCGTGGTCGATATCGAACCGGCTGACGCCGGTGTGACCGGTGGCAGTCGCGAACGCTGGCGTGGGCTGGCGGGAGCGGACGGTGAGTGTGGCGGATTCGTTACGCGGGAACGACGCGGCAAGCCGCTCCAGCGTTCCGTTCTGACCGGTGACGAGTGGCCCCTCCGGGGGCCGAATCTGCTGTGTCTGGCCGGACCCGTTCACCGAGACGTTCGCCACGGTCGCGTTCGGCTGCCGCACAGTCACGTTCCCGGCGGTTCCATTGCCCGTCACAGACACGACCCTGGTCACAGTTTCCGTGTTCCCGAGCGGATCGGCGGCGGTCACTGTGACTTCGTGACTGCCGGGCGAGGCGAAGGCCACGGTGATGTTCTCGCCGGTCAGGATCGTCTCGCTCCCCACCTGCCACCGGACCGACTCGACGCCCTGATCGTCTGTCGTCCCCGCCGCGGAGAAGGTCACCGACTCGCCGACCGTCGCGTTCTCCGGCCCGGCGACGGTGACGTTCGGTGCTGAATCGTCATAGAGGAACGTCTGCTGTCGGCCAAAGGAGTTCTCGTTACCGTTCTCGTCGGTCACCGACATCAGCAGCAGCGAGTACTCACCCTCCTCCGGGAACGTGTACTTTCGTGTGTACGTGATCGTGTTACCGGTGCGTTCGGTGAATCCCGAGATGTTGAGTGTGTCTATCGACGGGCCGCCGACGGAGATTCGAAGCTGCTGTATCGGTTCGTGAATCCCAACAGAGATGCGGGCGGTGGAGCTATTGACGCGGCGTACCTCGAACGACTGATACTTCGGCACGACGGCGTCCATCCCGGTGACGGTGACCGACTCGTGGGGAAGTTCGTTCCCCGCTTCGTCGGTGATACTGGCGGTGTCACGGAGGCTGACAGTGACGTTGTCTGTGTCGACTTTTCTCTCTAGCAGCAGGGAGACGCGCACCCCGGTCCTGTTTTCGCCGGAGGCGTTGATCGATGCGACCGAGACGTTCTCCACTCGACCCGCGGTTAGGTCGAAATCCGCTGCCTGAATCGTACTCGTGTCCACCGACCCACCGTCGTCGTACAGGGACACCTCGATAGTCGTCGCGTTGCCCCGCGTCGCATTGCCCCACTCCGGCGACTCGGTGTCTTCGGCCGCGACCGTGCCAGAAGCGACTGCAATGAGCAGCGGGAGCAAAAGGAGTACCGCGAGAAGCGGGAGCCACCGACGACGACGCCCGGGCGACGGCGGCGTCTCTCGGGGGTGGCCGGTGGTACTCATGGTGCATGAGTAGTCTGGCACCCGATATCAATGGTGCGCCACCATTACGAGAGGTGATAATCGCACGCGGGGTAACTACTGTGACCCCCGGGACCGTTGGATATGGTATGAAAGTGCATATCGCGGACGAGGCCACGCGCGACGAGGCGTCGGCCATCGCGGCCGCCGTCGCCGAACACACCGACCGAACTGTGGAAGTGTACGTCGGCGACGATGAAACCCCGACGTTAGTCCGCGAGGTGACCGATGAAGGTGGGACCGAAGATACAGCCGTGGACGGCGATTCGGCGGACGCTGCACCGACGGAACGAGAGAAACGCCTCCGCGAAGAGATCGCCGACATCGAACGTGGCGGGCCGCAGAAGTACCGCGACCGCCTCGCAGAGCAGGGGAAGCTGTTCGTCCGCGACCGACTCGAACTCTGGTTCGGCGACGATGGCCTGGACTTCGAGGACGGCCGGTTCGCGAACTTCGACTCGTGGCATCCCAGCAGTCCCGACGTGGACGACGAGGACGACCGGCTGCCGGCCGACGGACTCGTCACCGGCGCGGGGACCTTCGAGGGCCGACAGGTACACGTCGCCGCCAACGACTTCACCGTCAAGGCGGGATCAATCGCTCGCCACGGGGTCGAGAAGTTCCTCCGACTGCAAGAGCGCGGGCTGAAGAGCGGACAGCCGTTACTGTATCTGGTCGATTCCTCGGGCGGCCGTATCGACCAGCAACGGGGCTTCTTCGCCAACCGCGAAGGGATCGGGAAGTTCTACTACAACCACTCGCTGCTATCTGGCGCGGTTCCACAGATATGCGTCCTATACGGCCCGTGTATCGCCGGCGCGGCCTACACACCGGTGTTCGCCGACTTCACCGTCATGGTCCGTGGCATGAGCGCACTGGCAATCGCATCCCCCCGAATGGTCGAGATGGTCACTGGCGAGGACATCGACCTCGAAACGCTCGGCGGGCCGGACTTGCACGCCCGTCACTCCGGCAGCGCGGATCTGGTCGCCGACGACGAGGACCACGCCCGCGAGCTCGTCGCCCAACTCATCACGTACCTGCCCGATAACGCCGACGAGAAACCGCCACGGACCGACGGGACCGCGCCAGCAGTCGACCCTGCGGGCCTCGATTCGGTCATCCCCGCTGAACCGAACAAAGGCTACGATATGCACCGAGTTATCGAACACATCGTCGACGCCGACTCCTTCTTCGAACTGCAGTCGCAGTACGGGGCCGAAATTCTGACTGGATTCGCCAGAGTCGACGGCCGCTCCGTCGGTATCGTCGCCAACCAGCCGAGCCAGCGGGCCGGCGCGATATTCCCTGATTCGGCCCGCAAAGCGGCCGGCTTCGTCTGGACCTGTGACGCCTACAACATCCCACTGCTGTACCTCTGTGACACGCCGGGGTTCATGGCTGGCTCATCGGTCGAAAAGGAGGGCATACTGGAAGCCGGGAAGCGGATGATCTACGCTACCTCGCAGGCCACCGTTCCGAAGCAGTGCGTCGTCGTCCGGAAGGCCTACGGTGCGGGCATCTACGCCATGTCAGGCCCCGCCTACGACCCCGAAGCGACCCTCGCGCTCCCGGGTAGCGAAATCGCGATCATGGGGCCAGAAGCCGCGATAAACGCGGTGTACGCGAACAAACTGGACGCAATCGACGACCCGGAAGAGCGGGCCGAGCGCGAGCAGGAGCTACGCGAGGCGTACCGCGAAGACATCGACGTCCACCGGATGGCGAGCGAAGTCGTCATCGACGAGATCGTTCCGCCAGGTGACCTCCGAGACGAAACCGTTGCCCGATTTGACCTGTACGAGGACGTCGAAAAGGACCGACCCGAGAAGAAACACGGGACGATTCTCTGACTGTATTCGTGGCGGCCCATACACCCGTTTTTCCCGGGAGTAGACAGCCCCTACCCCTTCCGTTTCAGTAGTAAACACTGTGTATTTAATACACTGGGTGAAAACAGGATAACAGACCACGTGGGGGCGTGGTTGCGGAGGGTGACGTGTTCACAACGGACCGAACGGTCCCGATAGGGACCATCGACGGGTGGTGTAGCGCCATGCTCGACGAACTTGCGGCCGTCGAGCGAGAGCTATGGCTGGTAGTCGCCGTGACGCTCATCGTCGACGTGTGGCTGACACACGTCGGCCTCCAGCACGGCCTCCACGAGGGAAACCCCGTGATGCGGGCCGCGATAGAGACGTTCGGGATCGCCGTTCTCGGAGCGACGAAAGTCGGCGTTCTCGGGCTTGCGGGGCTGACCCGCCAGCTGCTGGACGAGCAGCGCGGCGTCGTCGTGCCGCTCGGGCTAGCGCTCCCCTGGGTGGCGGCCGTCGTGATAAACGCGGTCCTCTTGAGTAGCCTGTAGCCGTCTCGGGGTTTCCGCCTCCGATTTCAGTCGTCCGCTCGCTGGACGAAGGCCGTCCGCTCGAACGTACAGACGAGCGTGTCGTCCTGGCTGTAGGCGTCGACCTGCATCGTAGCGATACCATGACCTCGTCGCCGGCCAGTCGCTTGGGCAGGACCGCCGTTTCCGCACGGATCGTATCGCCATGGACGACTGTACTCAATCGCCGACAATCCATGTGGCCGACTAGTGCCGTTGTAGGTATCGCTCGTCTGACGAATCCCATGGACGGCGGTACCCTTTTGCCCATAGTCCGAGTCAGTTCTCGTATGTCGTCTGAGGTAAACCCGTTCGAGAGTTTACAGGAGCAGATCGACGACGCGTCGGACTACCTCGAATATTCGACCGACGTGCTCGAACGGCTGAAACACCCCGAGCGAGTGCTGGAGACGAACCTCTCCGTGGAGATGGACGACGGCTCCGTCGAGGTGTTTCGAGCCTATCGCTCACAGTTCAACGGCGACCGAGGGCCGTACAAGGGCGGAATCCGCTATCACCCGCAGGTCACACGCGACGAGGTCAAGGCGCTGTCAGGCTGGATGGTGTACAAGTGCGCCGCCGTTAACATCCCCTACGGCGGCGGGAAAGGCGGCATCGAGATCGACCCGCGCCAGTACTCGGCCGACGAGATAGAGCGGATAACGCGGTCGTTCGCGACGGAACTCCGTCCGATCATCGGCGAGGACCGGGACATCCCCGCGCCCGACGTCAACACCGGACAGCGCGAGATGAACTGGATCAAAGACACATACGAGACGCTGGAGAACACCACCGAGCCCGGCGTCATCACCGGCAAGGCCCCGGAGTCGGGCGGCAGTGCGGGCCGCGTCGAAGCGACCGGTCGGTCCGTGATGCTCACGGCCCGCGAGGCGTTCGACTATCTCGGCAAGGACATGGAGAACGCGACGGTGGCCGTGCAGGGCTACGGGAACGCCGGCTCCGTGGCGGCGAAGCTCATCGAGGACCTGGGCGCGAACATCGTCGCGGTATCGGACTCGTCAGGAGCCATCTACAACCCCGACGGTATCGACGCACGCGACGCGAAGGCGTTCAAGAGCGAGACCGGGTCGCTGACCGGTTACGAGGGCGCGACCGAGGAGCTGACCAACGAGGACCTGCTGACGATGGACGTGGACCTGCTCGTCCCGGCGGCGCTCGAAAACGCCATCGACGGCGACCTCGCGCCGGACGTACAGGCCGACATCGTCGTGGAGGCGGCAAACGGCCCCCTGACGCCGAACGCGGACGACGTGCTCACGGAGCGCGACGTGGCCGTGTTCCCCGATATCCTTGCTAACGCGGGCGGGGTCACAGTGTCGTACTTCGAGTGGGTGCAGAACCGCCAGCGGTTCTACTGGTCCGAAGAGCGCGTGAACGAGGAACTGGAGACCATCATCACGAACGCGTTCGACGACCTCGTCGAGACCTACGAGGAGACCGGCGCGCCGAACTTCCGGACGGCGATGTACGTCGTCGCCATCCAGCGCGTCGTCGCTGCCGCAGAGGAAGGCGGCATCTGGCCCTGACTCCGTCCCGGCATCGGTCGCGGCTATCGCGGGTGTTTTGCCACCGGTCCCCCTACTGTGTGTATGAACGTTTACGAGCGGCAGGTTCGCGTCGAAGCCCCGCTGTCAGAAGTCTGGAAGTTCCACGCGACGGGCGACGGGCTGGTCGCGCTGACTCCCGACTGGATGAACATCCGCATCGAGGCGGAGCGGGGACCGGACGGCGAGCCGAACCCCGAGGAACTGACCGCCGGGTCGGTCGTCGAATCCTCGATCAAGCCGTTCGGCGTGCCGCCGCGCCAGCGCTGGGTCTCGAACATCGTTGCCCGAGAGGAGAGCGAGGACGAAGCGATGTTCCGCGACGTGATGGAGAAAGGGCCGTTCCCCCACTGGGAGCACACGCACACGTTTCGGGCGCTGAGCGACAGGGAGACGCTCGTCCACGACCACGTCGAGTTCGAACTGCCCGGCGGACCGCTGGGCCAGGCCCTCGGTCCCTTCGGCTGTCTCGGCATGGAGCCGATGTTTCGGTATCGCCATCAGCAGACGAAGGAACTGCTCGAAGGGTAGCGTATCATCGCCCGCGGACGGCACGGCCCCGACTATGGTCTCCGGTGTTTCTTTATTCCCGTGTCGGATACAGCCACAGGATGAGTGGACGTGTCGTCGCGGTAACTGATTGGGCTGTACTGTCTCCGCGCCACAACGGAGCGACATGGGCGTGACGGAGCCGCGAGTCGACCCGCGAATCGCGCTGACCGTCGCCGTGCTCGCAGTCAGTACGAGCGCGATTCTCGTCCGCTGGAGCGCGGCCGCGGCGTCGGTGGCGGCCTTTTACCGCGTCCTGTTGACGACCGCACTGCTGGCCCCGCTGGCGTTGGGCCGGCATCGGTCAGCCTTCGGGCGACTCTCCCGGCGAGACGTACTGGCGGCGGCGACTGGCGTCGCGCTCGCGGTTCACTTCGCCGCGTGGTTCGAGAGCCTGGCGTGGACGAGCGTCGCGGCGTCAGTCACGCTGGTCCAGTGCCAGCCGCTGTTCGTCGCCGTCGGGGCGTGGGCGCTGCTGGACGAGCGCGTCACGCGCGGCACGACGGCGGGCATCCTCGTCGCTATCGGTGGTATCATCGTGATGTCCGTCGGCGAACTGCTCGGCGGCGGAACCATCGGCCCGCGTCCGCTGTACGGCAACGCGCTGGCCCTCGTCGGCGGTGTCATGGCCGCCGGGTACGTGCTCGCCGGGCGTTCGCTCCGCCAGCGGTTCCCCCTCATCCCCTACGTGACCGTGGTCTACGGCGTCGCCGCGATATGCCTCCTCGGCTTCGTCGTCGCGTCGGGCCACCCCGTGACAGGCTACCCGCCGCAGGAATGGGCGCTGTTTTTCGCGATGGCCGTCGGCCCCGGCGTGTTCGGCCACACCGTCCTCAACTGGGCACTGGCACACGTCGAATCCAGTATGGTTAGCGTCTCGCTGCTCGGCGAACCGGTCGGGAGCGCGCTGCTTGCGTTGCTGTTGCTCGCGGAGATACCCGGACCGTCGACCGTCGCCGGCGGGGCCGTCGTGCTCATCGGCATCGGCGTTGTTGCTAGAAGCCGAGCGCTCGGAGCGACGCCGGCGGACTGAGGCCGTTCCGGGCCGGCCTATGTGCGCTTTTCCACGGCCCCGCGGATTTCGGCGGCGGCGAAGTCGTGGTCCGGACGGATGTTGACGAAATCCAGGAACTCCTCCGCGGCCAGTAGCTCCGCCGTCTCGTAGTGCATCGCCGCGGCCGAGACGGCGGCCGGCGCGCCGATGAGCGGCTCCAACGCGCCCAGCGCACAGGCAAGGTCGTAGGCGCGAGCGTCGCTGATCGCTTCCTCGCGCACGCTCGTGGCGTCGATGAAGTACAGGTCGTCGCGGGCCACGAGCACGTTCTCACACCGGAAATCGCCGTGTGCCAGGCCGTCCTCGTGCATCCGGTGGAGGAAGTCAAACACCGTCGGGCTGTGACACTCGACGGTTTCGGCCGAGAGGTGGTCC
Source organism: Haloarcula amylolytica JCM 13557 (assembly GCF_000336615.1). GTDB lineage: Archaea > Halobacteriota > Halobacteria > Halobacteriales > Haloarculaceae > Haloarcula > Haloarcula amylolytica. The sequence goes on along the minus strand of NZ_AOLW01000015.1, from coordinate 382,467 downwards.
AGCGGCTCGAAGTCGGGGATGTATTCCAGCACGAGTACCCCCATCCCGTCGTATTCGAAGGCCTCGATTGGTTCGGGAGCGTTGACGCCGATCTCCCGCATCCGCCGGGTCGCCGCCAGTTCGTGTTCCGCCATCTCGTAGGGCGTCCCGAAATGCTCGAAAAAACCCTCCGTCCCCGACGAGAACGCGCCGATGTTGCGGCCGGCAGTCAGCAGCGTGTGAACAAGCGAGTTCTGCCCCGTGATGACTTTCACGAACCACTGGTCGTTGACGACCAGCGGCGTCGAGAGCCAGTTGTCCGCCTCCAGAAACGCCACGCGGGCCGCGGGCTCGTCGTATCGCTCCATTACCGCCCGCACCACGCCTTCGAGTTCCTCCCAGGGGACCGTCCCGCGGAGGAGTCGCCGGAACGCCATTCCCCCGAGGGAACGCCGTGGACGGGCAAATGGCTTGTGTCTTCCCCATGTGGTATTTAATAACACAGGCCATAGACGCGGTATGGAGTTCGACGTTCCCGGCGAACACCGGATGATACGGGATTCGGTCCGCGAGTTCTGCGAGAACGAGATTCAGCCGATAGCTCAGGAGATAGAGGACGAGCACCGGTTTCCGGCGGAAATATTCGAGGAACTCGGCGACCTGGACGTGATGGGCGTGCCGATCAGCGAGGACTGGGGCGGGCTGGGCGGAGACACGTTGATGTACGCGCTCGTCGCCGAGGAACTCGGGCGGGTCTCCGGGAGCATCGGCCTCTCGTACGTGGCCCACACCTCACTCGGGAGCAAGCCGATAGAGCTGTTCGGCACGGACGCACAGAAGGACCGCTGGCTCACACCGCTCGCTACCGGTGAGCACCTCGGCGGCTGGGCGCTGACTGAGCCGGGCAGCGGGAGCGACGCCAGCGACATGGACACGACAGCGGTGCGGGACGGTGACGAGTACGTCATCAACGGGACGAAACAGTTCATCACGAACGCCTCCGTCGCCGGGTCGGTGCTGGTCAAGGCTGTCACCGACCCCGAGGCCGGCTACGACGGCATCTCGACGTTCATCGTCGCTCCCGAGGACGACGGGTGGGAAGTGACGACCGAGTGGGAGAAGATGGGGCTGAACGCCTCCCCGACCTGCGAACTTCAGTTCGACGACTGCCGGATTCCCGCGGACCGCCTGCTCGGCGAGGAAGGTGACGGCTGGAAGCAGACGCTGAAGACGCTCAACGGCGGACGCATCTCCATTGCCGCGCTCTCGACGGGGCTCGCACAGGGGGCGTTCGAGGCCGCGAAATCCTACGCCACCGAACGTGAGCAGTTCGACCGCCCCATCTCGAAGTTCGACGCTGTCCGGGACAAAATCGTCGAGATGGACCGCAAAATCGAGCGGGCCCGCCTGCTGACCCACAAGGCAGCGACGATGTACGATCAAGGCGAGGACGTGACGCGGCTCTCCTCGCTGGCAAAGCTCGACGCCAGCGAAATCTGCCGGGAGGTCGCCGAGGACGCCGTCCAGGTGCTGGGCGGCTACGGCTACACGACGGACTTCGCGCCCCAGCGGTTCTACCGGGACGCGAAGCTCATGGAGATCGGCGAGGGAACGAGCGAGATACAGCGGATGGTACTCGGCCGGGAACTGGGCCTGTGACGACCTGCGCGACGCTCAGGGGTCTGCGGGACCTTCGGGGACGATCGTCACCGGCACGTTGGCGGCGTCGATGACGGCGACCGCCGCGTCGCCCTCCCGGATTCTGCCGGCCAGCCCCTTCGGCTCGTGGCCCATGACGATGTGCCGGACGTCCACGTCGGCCGCGAGTTCGAGCAGTTCGTTGCCGATCCGCGTGCCCGAACGCATCGCTGACCGGCCGACGTGTTCGATAGCGACCGTCGCCACGACGGTGGCGTCGCGGAACCGGTCGCGCATCTCGTCCCGGAGTTGCATGGCCGTGCCGTCGGCGGTGTCCTCGTCGACGAGGTGGACGACGTACAGTTCCTCGTCGAGCCCGTCAGCGAGTCGAACTGCCGTATCGATGACCGCCGGAGAGACCGAATCGTTGGCGATAGCCACGAGAATGGTCATACAGGACACAGGGCCTTCGCGTCCTAATCACTTTCTGCCAGGCTAACAGGCCCGCTCACTCAGTCGCCTTCAGATTGTGGACCGCGTCGACGTACTCGACGACCTCGGCAGTGGGCTGGATGGCGGAGAGAATTTCGTCGGCGTCCTTGTACGCCATCGGCGCTTCGTCGCGGACACCTTTGATGACGGACTCCGAGTAGACGCCGTCCATCGCTGCGGTGAACTCGTCCATGTCAATCTCGCTGTGGGCCTGCCGGCGGCTCATCACGCGGCCCGCGCCGTGTGGCGCTGTCTGGTGGTACTCGTCGTTGCCCTTCCCGCGGGCGATAATCGACCCCTCAGCCATGTTGAACGGAATCAGTAGCCGCTGGCCCTCGCGGGCTGGGGTCGCACCTTTTCGGATGGTCAGGTCCCTGAAATCTATATAATTGTGAATCGATTGAAACTGGTCAACGGGGTCGATCCCCAGCGCGTCGCAGACGGCGTCGCTCATCAGTTCGCGGTTCCAGCGGGCGTACTGCTGGGCGAACAGCATGTCGACGAGGTAGCCGTGAGCCTCGCGGCCTTCGAGCCAGTCTAAGTCCGTGTTGCGGTCCTCGTCGTCGCTGCTGTGGATGGCGTCCTGGACCTGTCCCAGCGCGTCGAAGGCGTCCTCGATTTCCTTGCCGTCGAGTTCGCGCCGGAGGCGGTCCTTCCGGATGTAGGACTCGCCCATGCCGCCGGTGACCCAGGCGTAGAGGTCCCGCGATTCGACTGTATCGGGGTCGAACTTGAGGTACTCGACGTACTCGTCGGGAATCTGCTCGCGGATCTCGCCGATTGTCCGGCGGTCCGTCGCCGTCGATTGCCAGTACTCGGCGACAGACTTACCCAGATACCGGGACCCGCTGTGGATGACCAGCCAGTAGTCGCCCGATTCGCGTGCCTTGCCGAACTCGACGAAGTGGTTCCCGCCGCCCAGCGTCCCCGCACTCTTGATTATGTACCCCATTCCCTGACGCTGGTCTGCCAGCACGCGGTCACAGAGCGACTCGAAGTACTCCTCGTCGTAGCCGTCGAAGTCGAACTCGACTGGGTCGATGTGCTCGCCGAACCGCTCGGCGTAGGCCGCGTCGAACTGCTCGAAGACGCGGTTGGCCCGCTCGAACGGGAACTCCTCGACGAAGTGGACCGCGTCGTCGTAGTCGTGAACCGACCGTCCCATCGGGACCGCCTCGCGGACGCGGCGCTCGCGCTCTTCGTTTTCCAGCGGGAGGTCCGGCCCGAGGTTCGTCGCAGCCATCCCACAGCCCACGTCGACGCCGACGATGTTCGGGACGACGCGTTCGCCAAGCGGCATCGTGAAGCCGATGGGGGCGCCTGCTCCCCAGTGCGTGTCCGGCATGATCCGCACCGGTTCGGTGAACGCGGGATGGTCGATGAGCGTCTCGATTTGCTCCCGACACCCAGCCTCGACGAGCGATTCGTCGTCGACCATCACCCGCGCTGTGGTGTGTTCGCCCGTCAGTTCGAGTACCATTGGTGTCCTACCGTAGTTGCATGGATGGTTTGAACCTCACGGTGGCCCGTGAGTGGGTGTCTCCCCGTCGGAGGAAATAAAAACCCGCAACCGAACAGGTGTCGAAACGCTAAACGGCTGATACATCCCTTCTCAGGGGCTGAGATGTGTTTTCACTCGGTGGGAACGCTCGTTCCCTTATATATCATAGCGGCGCGGAACTCTATATGTGAGGTGACACAGATGTCCTATCAAGCGGCGAACCCCCTGGCAGACGACTTCGAGCTCGAGCTCGGCGGGGCCTGGACCGCGTACTGGCTGGCGTTCCTGCGTGTCGTAACCGGCTGGTGGTTCTTCCACGCAGGCGTAACGAAGCTCATCGAGAACGGGCTGGCCTACACCTACGGGCCAACGTACCTCAAGCAGATGACTGGCACGGCACTCGGCCCGCTCCCCGTGCTGATGGGCGAACACCTTGGCTGGCTCATTCAGGCAATGGTCCCGCTGGGCGAGACGCTCATCGGGCTCGGACTGATGGTCGGCGCGCTAGTCAGGCTCGCCTCCGTCTTCGGGGTCTTCTTCATGGCCCTGTTCTGGATCGGCAACGCGGAGTTCGGCCACGGGCTGGTCAACAGCGACTTCATGGGCATGCTGCTGTTCATGACGATGATCGTGCTGGCTACCGGTCGCTACTACGGCCTCGACGCGATCATCGAGAAGAGCAAACTGGTCAAACGACACCCGAAACTGAGGTACCTGCTCGGCTAAGGAGGTGACCACCAATGCAACAACACACCACCGTCATCGACAAAGCGGCGATGGCACTCAGCGGCGGACTGATGCTGCTGGGCGTCGTCGTCCTCGGCATCGTGGAGATACTGGCGGGTAAGCCCTACAGCGCGGCACCGCTGACGAACGACGCGGGCGAGATCATCGCGACTCCGATGATCGATCCGACGCTCCGGACCGGACTGGTCCTGGCCGGCCTCCTGGTCCTGGCTCTGTACGGGCTCTACAGGCTCGTCGCCCCAATGAAGAATGAGACGGCCACGGCACAGCAGGAAATCACGGCGGACTGAGCAGTTCCCGTTTTCGCTGTTTGACTCGGCATATCGCTCACGTCGACAGAAGTGATAATGGGTGCCGTTCCACCCCACCGATTCCCCACTAACAACGTATTTACTATGGCTATATTAATCAAGTGGGGTAGTTTCTAATTCTGATAGAGCCCACCACAACGCTCATTTCTGTGGTAGTATTGATATCTATATGCCTTCGCTGGTGGTTCACTACGCCTTCGTTGGGTTACTCGCCGCAACGCTGCTGGGTGCTGCATTCGACAAGCGGTCGCTCCTCCTGTCGATACTCGTCGTCACGTTTCCCGACATAGACGCGTTCCTCGGGCTCTACTGGCAAGCCGGCCACCGGGCCGCGACGACGAACCTCGTCATTCCGGCGGTACTGGCGCTCCTTATCGCGATGGACCTGTACGTGCGCGACGAATCGTATATCGAGGGCCGCTGGGGGGCCTACGGTGTTCGAGTCAGTTGGTTCTGTGTCGTGGTGTACGCGGTGGGTCACGTACTGCTGGACTTGATTACGGGCGGTGCGAACCTCTTCTGGCCGCTGTACGACCAGTTCTATCAGCTCAGCGGTCATCTGGAGCTGTCGAGCCAGCGCGGCATCGTCCAGACGTTCGTCGAACTGCCCGAGCCGTCCTCTCAGGCTTCCGGTGGCACCGGCACGGGCGGGAGCGGCGGGTCGACCACGCAGTCGATGGGCAACTCCACCGAGGTACAGATGAGTACCGGCATCGACCCGAATCCGGGACAACCGGAACCAGAAAACGTCGACCGCGTGTTCCCCATCGCCCGGAGCGGCTGGGAACTGGTCGTCCTCGTCGTTGGGACGCTCGCCACCACCGCTCGCCTCGTCATCGGCCACGACCTCCCGGAAGAGTAATCGCCGGCCGGTCGGCACTGCGGGGCGTTCGCTTTCGAGTCCTTCATATACGCCGTGGCCAACCGGGAAACCATGGGCTTCGAGGTACGCCGACGACTCAGTGTCGCCGACACGGTGACGTTGTTCAACGCCGTCGTCGGGTTCGTCGCCGGAGCCATCGCCTTCACCGACCCGCATCTGGCCGCTCGGCTCATTCTGCTGGCTGTTATCGCCGACGCTATCGACGGGATCGTCGCCCGGAACGGCGACAGTTCGGCGGTCGGCCCGCTGCTCGACTCTGTGACTGACGTGGTCTCCTTCGGCGCGACACCGAGCCTCTTTCTGTACGTGCTGTTGACAGACGCCTACGGCGGCATCGAGTCCGCCCACCCGGCCGTGTTCATCGGCCTCGCCCTGCTCGCCTCCGCGTACGTCGTGTGCTCTATCGTCCGGACCGCGTTCTACTCGACGTACTTCGATTCACCCGACGAGCGGCCGGGTATGCCGAACACCCTCGGGAGTATCATCATCGCGACGGCGTATCTGAGCGGCGTCACGAACCCGCTCGTGCTGAGCGTCGGCGCGCTCGGCCTCTCGCTTGCGATGATCGCGCCTTTCGACTACCCCAAGCCAGGGCCGAAACACGCCATCCCGATGGGTGTCGTGCAGGCCGTCGCCGTCGTCGCGCCAACGGCGCTCTTCAGGGCTGGGCCGCGGGCGATGCTCGCCATCGCGCTGCTGTTTTTCGCGCTCGGGCCGTGGGTCTACTCCGGAGAGTAACCCCTCTCCAGCCGCTCAGGCCCGCTCAGACCGTGTCATCGATGAACTCCTCTAGGACGTCGTTGAACGTCTCGGCCTGTTCGACCATCGCGAGGTGTGCAGCGTCGGGAATAAACGACACCGCTCCGTCTTGGACCTCGCGGGCCAGTGTCTCGTGATACGCACGCGGGGTCAGTTTGTCGTGTTCGCCACAGACGGCCAGCATGGGCACGTCAATCTCGCCCAGTCGCTCGCGCACGTCGAAACCGTGACACGTCATGAAGTCGCGGCGGGTCACCGCCTGCCCGACCGCCGCCATCTGCTCGTGGGAGCGCGACACGGCCTCGTGGTCGGTGTCGTGGAACAGGCGGTCCCGTTCGTGCAGGAACTCGACGGCGCGGTCCCAGTCGTCCGCGAGCCACTCCTGTAATCCTTCGAACACCGGGAGTTCGGGGCCGGTCCCCAGCAACACTATCGCCTCGGGCGTCCAGTCCCGCTCCAGTGCGACCCACTGGGCAACGGCCCCGCCAAGCGAGTTCCCGATCAGCACCTCCGCGTCTGTCTCCCGCCCCACAGCGGCCACGTCGTCCGCGTAGGCGTCGAGTGTCGTGGTCCCGGCTGCGGTGTCGATGTCGTCCGACTCTCCGTGCCCTGACAGGTCCAGCGCGATGGCGGGATGGGTCGGTCCGGATGGCGCGTACTGACGACCCCACACGCGGTGTGTCGCCCCGCTGCCGTGGACATACAGCGCCGTCGGCCCCGATGCCGCAGGCTGTGTCTGTCTGTACGCCGTGACTCGCCCGTCGTGACTGACCCGTTCCATGCGACACCGTTCGGAAGCGGTGTGGATAAAAGGTTGGCGCGCTCAGATGAGGTGTGAACCGCATTCAAGCAACTACACTCATTTTTCCGCCGTACAGCGTATTTCAGCGATAGGTTTATATACTTATCTCGCTTACTTTGAGTTAGCATGACTTCAGAACAGCAGTTGTTCGACGAGACGCCCCTCCGCCGATTCGAGTACGACGACAGCGTCGTGTTCGCGGCGGACGTGGGACCTGCCGCCGATGCGAGTGTCGATGTGGTCGACGGGACCGTCATCGTCGTCGCTGACGGCCACCAGTACGAACAGGAGATTCCCGCGAGGGACGCACGAGCGTTTATCAATCACGGGGTTCTCACTATCGAAGTGTCAGACGGCGAGGGAGATAACTAATGAGACTTACTGTTAAACCACTCAAACAGAAAGACGCTGGCCGTGGCCTCGCGGCAATTGACCGCGCCGCGATGGACGAACTCGAACTCGAGAACGGCGACTACATCGTTCTCGAGGGGAAACAGGACAGCCGCGCTGTCGCCCGGGTCTGGCCCGGCTACCCCGAAGACGAGGGGAACGGCATCGTCCGCATCGACGGGCAGCTCCGCCAGGAGGCCAACGTCGGTATCGACGACCCCGTCAACATCGAGAAGGCCGACGTCAACCCCGCGACCTCGGTCACCGTCGCGCTGCCCCAGAACCTCCGGGTTCGGGGCAACGTCGGCCCGATGATCCGCAACAACCTCAGCGGCCAGGCCGTCACGCAGGGCCAGACCGTTCCGGTGAGCTTCGGCCTCGGACCGCTCTCCTCGATGTCCGGCCAGAAGATCCCGCTGAAGATCGCAGAGACCGAGCCCTCCGGCACGGTCGTCGTGACCGACTCCACGGACATCCAGGTCAGCGAGATGCCCGCCGAGCAGGTCCACAGCGGCGAGGGCGCGCCCGAAGCGAGCGACACGCCCGACGTGACCTACGAGGACATCGGCGGGCTCGACCGCGAACTCGAACAGGTCCGTGAGATGATCGAGCTGCCGATGCGCCACCCCGAACTGTTCCAGCAGCTCGGCATCGAGCCGCCGAAGGGCGTCCTCCTGCACGGCCCGCCAGGCACCGGCAAGACGCTGATGGCCAAGGCCGTCGCCAACGAGATCGACGCGTACTTCACCACCATCTCCGGCCCGGAGATCATGTCGAAGTACTACGGCGAGAGCGAGGAGCAGCTCCGTGAGGTCTTCGAGGAGGCCGAGGAGAACGCCCCCGCCATCGTCTTCATCGACGAGATCGACTCCATCGCCCCGAAGCGCGGCGAGACCCAGGGCGACGTGGAGCGCCGCGTCGTCGCCCAGCTGCTCAGCCTGATGGACGGGCTCGAGGAGCGCGGGCAGGTCATCGTCATCGGCGCGACGAACCGCGTCGACGCCATCGACCCGGCGCTGCGCCGCGGTGGCCGCTTCGACCGCGAGATCGAGATCGGCGTCCCGGACAAGGAGGGCCGCAAGGAGATCCTGCAGGTCCACACCCGCGGGATGCCGCTGGCCGAGGAGATCAACATCGAGAACTACGCCGAGAACACCCACGGCTTCGTCGGCGCTGACCTCGCGACCCTCACGAAAGAGAGCGCGATGAACGCCCTCCGGCGCATCCGCCCCGAGCTCGACCTCGAATCCGACGAGATCGACGCCGAGGTGCTCGAACGCCTGGAGATCAGCGACAAAGACTTCCGCGAGGCGATGAAGGGCATCGAGCCCTCCGCACTCCGGGAGGTCTTCGTCGAAGTCCCGGACGTCACCTGGGACTCCGTCGGTGGACTCGAAGACACCAAGGAACGGCTCCGGGAGACCATTCAGTGGCCTCTGGAGTACGAAGACGTGTTCGAGTCGATGGACCTCGAAGCCGCGAAGGGCGTACTGATGTACGGCCCGCCCGGCACCGGGAAGACGCTCTTGGCGAAGGCCGTCGCCAACGAGGCCCAGTCCAACTTCATCTCCGTGAAGGGGCCGGAACTCCTGAACAAGTTCGTGGGTGAGTCCGAGAAGGGCGTCCGCGAAGTGTTCAGCAAGGCCCGCGAGAACGCCCCGACCGTGGTGTTCTTCGACGAGATCGACTCCATCGCCGGCGAACGTGGCGGCGGCACGACCGACTCCGGCGTCGGCGAACGCGTCGTCTCCCAGCTCCTGACGGAACTGGACGGCATCGAGGACATGGAGAACGTCGTGGTCGTCGCGACCACGAACCGGCCGGACCTCATCGACGACGCGCTCCTGCGCCCCGGCCGACTCGACAGGCACGTCCATGTGCCCGTCCCGGACGAGGAAGCGCGCCGCGCCATCTTCCAGGTCCACACCCGCGACAAGCCGCTGGCCGACGGCGTCGACCTCGACGACCTGGCCAGCCGCACGGACGGCTACGTCGGCGCGGATATCGAAGCGGTCGCTCGCGAGGCGTCGATGGCCGCGACCCGGGAGTTCATCAACAGCGTGGACCCCGAGGACATCGGCGACAGTGTCAGCAACGTCCGCGTGACGATGGACCACTTCGAGCACGCGCTCGAAGAAGTCGGCCCCAGCGTCACCGAGGAGACCCGCGAGCGCTACGACGAGATCGAACAGCGCTTCGACCGGGCCGAACCCGGCGTCACCGACGAGAGCACGGCCAGCCGCACCTTCCAGTAGCGACGGTCGGCACTCGATAGCGACGGTCGACACACCGACGCTGATTGTTGCGTCTTACAGGCGATTTTCTCGCTGCGTTATTCGTCGTCAGCCCTGTCCAACGTGATCTCGCGACACTCGTAGGCTTCCTTCGTCGCACCGGCCCCGCCGACAGTGACCGGTCCGGCATCGGTCTCGATAGTGAGTGACCGTTCGGCCGGGTTCGTGCTCGATGCGGGATAGACGACGCTCTGCCGGACGTTTATCACCGGTCCCGATATCGTCGTCTCCGTCCGGTCCGCAGTCGAGATGACCCGAGCGCGAGCAGTGATCGGCGTCCCCGCGCGCAACGCCAGCGCCGCCATGAGTACGGCGAACTGGAACGCGGAGAACGTCCGCGGGAACGCACACACGCTAGCGATGTAGTGTTCCGTCCCCATCAGCCAGTGGGTGCCGAGGAACATCGCGAATTCGTCGTGAGCGAGGTTCTCGTTGTCGAACTCGGTCGCCTGATATTCTGCTATCGAGTCGGTCAGCAGTCCGGAATGCCCAGTGAGTCCGCGCTGGATATCTGCGGTCACGAGCAGTGGGGTAATACCGCTCTCGATTGTCCTGACCGCCGTTGCGATGTCCTCGTATGCGGGCGTCGGTGCCGTCGCATCGCCGTGGACCAGTAACAGTACCAGCACATCCCGCTCGATAGCGGCGCTGAGTTGCGGGACAAACTCCGGGAGGGACGATTTCGGGACCGCAACCGTGAGGCTCTCGTCGGCACTGTCGATAAGAGATTGTATCGCATCGATGACTGCCGACTGGGTCCGATGGATTTCCAGCCCCGGTTGTGCCATCATCAAAGGATACGGTGCCGTGTGTATAAATCGTCCCCTGAAATGGGCAATAGCGTCGCTGAGATGGTAGAGGTGTCAACAATGGAGTGTTTCGTGGTGTAACTTCTTTATGCGTGTGTCTCCTCGGAAGGGTGATGAAGTCACAGCCCACCGTCCTGTTTGTCCGTAGTCCGAGCCAGGACAGGGCCGCGATTTCGATGCTCCGGGACAGTGATCTCACCGTCCACGAGTTCGACGGTGTTCGTGATCTGGAGTGTGCGCTCGGCGACTACGACACGGACTGTGTCGTCACGAACTGCGAAGTGGAGAACCCGGACGGGACACAGTATCTCGGTGGGTTGACCCTTATTGATCGACTGCAACGAAATCACCCCGAACTCCCGGTCGTCCTCTTTGCCGAGGTGGCAAACGGCGACATCGCCCGCGAGGCCTACAGCCGCGACGTGTTCGGCTACGTTCCGAGCACAGTGAGCGACGCTCACCAGCGGCTCTTGGCGCGGGTCGATGCCGCCGTCGCTTCCAGCCCGGCCCGTCAGCGGGCGAACAAGCGAAAACAGCTCAACGAGGCCGTCCGGCTGGTCAATCAAGCGCTCGTCCGCTCACAGTCGCGGGTGGATATCGAACGCGACGTCACGGCGGTTCTGGCGGGCACGACCAGATACAGCGAGGCCTGTACGGTGACCTGTCAGCACGACAGGCCGGTCGTTCGAGCGCTGGGTTCACAGCGTGACCGCGTCTCCATCACCGTGCCGGAGCCGTTGTGCCGCGCCGAGTCGGAGGACCGACTGGTCGTTGCGGATATCGACCCAGCAACGTTCGCAAATGACACAGACGCACTGGAAACGGACTGCGCCCGAGTTCTCGCTGTCCCACTGGTGTACGATGGGACGTCGTACGGCGTCCTCGGAGTGTACGCCGACCGCGTCGATGTCTTCGACACGGAAGAACAGGACACGTTCCGGGAGGTCGGCCACAACATCGCGCTGGCTATCGACGCGAGCCAGACGAAAGACGCACTCCAGCAGCGGACGACGGAACTGGAACGGCAGAAAGAGCGGCTCCGAGAGCTCGCACAGATCATCTCACACGAACTCCGGAACCCGCTCCAGGCGGCGATGGGACGAGTCGAACTGCTAGCCGCGGAACACGCCGCCGAGGAGTTCGACGCCATCCAGCGCAGCCACACCCGCATGTCGTTTCTCATCGACGACCTCATGGAAATCGCCCGTCAGGGCGGCCGACAGTACACCGTCGAGCCGGTAACACTCTCCGACGTGATGGCGGACGCCTGGACGACGGTCGACACCGACGGGTCGACCATCGAAATCGACTGTACCGAGACGATACTGGCCGATAGTGGCCGACTGTGTCAGCTCGCGGAGAACTTCTTCCGGTTCGCGACGGAGCAGGGCAATACCGAGAAGATAACGATCACGGACACGGCCGACGGGTTCGCCCTCGAACACGACGGCACCCCGTTGGAGACGGGAAACGAGAAACCGTTTGAACTCTACTACGCCTCCAGTGACGAAGGAGTCGGGCTCCACCTCGCCGTGATCCGGGAAATCGCACACGGTCACGGCTGGGAAACCGCCCTCTCCAACGACTCGACGGGACGGGTCCGGCTGGACGTAACCGACGTCGAGCGACCGGCAGCGAAAACCACGTAGCGACCCCGCCTCGCCGTACGTGACTCGAAACCGTATTTTGCGTCCAGTCCGGAGTTGTGGTATGGATCTTCAGGCTCGGTATCGCGTGCCAGCACTCACTGGTCTGTTGACGGTCGTGTCGCTCGCGCTCGTGTTCGGGGCCGTTCTCGGGGCGATCCCACAGTCCGCTCTCCCGGCTGCGCCCGCGAGCGTTCTCGGGGCGATCCCCCACGCCAACGCCGTGGTCAGCGCCCTCGCTATCGGAACAATCGTCGGCGGTATCCGAGCGATCCGCCGCGGCGATGTCGCCCGACACCGGAAACTGATGCTCTCCTCGTTCGGCCTGTTCGCTCTGTTTCTCGTCCTGTACCTCTACCGGATAACACTTGAAGGGCCGACGGACTTCACCGGCCCGTCGGTCGTCGAGACCTACTTCTATCTCCCCTTCCTCGCTATCCACATCCTGCTTGCCATCATCGCCATCCCGGCGGTGTACTACGTCCTGCTGCTAGCCTACACGTACCCCGTCTCGGAACTGTCGTCGACGAACCATCCGCGAGCCGGGAAGCTGGCCGCGGGGCTGTGGCTGATCTCCTTCTCGATGGGTATCGCCGTCTACGCGATGCTGTATCTGGTCTGGTAACGTCATAGTGATTATTGCGAGTCAGTCCCACATCGACCGCACGACAGCGTGCGGTCGGAGCGGCAACCAGTCGCAATACTCACTATCAGTCGCTCTCTGTTCGGAGCAGGCCGAACCACAGCAGATCGCGCCACGCGCCGTCGAGATACCACTCCGCTCGGTGTGTCCCTTCCCTGGTGAATCCCAGTCGTTCGACCACCGCGACGGAGCGGTCGTTTCCGCCCACGATCTTCGCCGACCACTTCCGGAGCGCCCGCTGGTCGAAGCCGTACTGGACCAGCCGGCCCGCCGCCTCGGTGGCGTACCCCTGGCCCCAGGCGTCCGGGTCGAGCCAGTAGGCCAGTTCAGCTGTGCCCCGCTCCGGGTCGTGGTCCGTCATGGCGACGAGGCCGACCGGCTCGGTTCGGTCCCCGACTGGGCCCGGACTCCCATCCGGGTCGATACAGACCAGTAGATGGACCGAGTCCTCGTCGGAAAGCGTCTCTTCATAGTAGGTCTCCATCTGGTCGGCGGTCGGCGGACGGGCGTACGTACCCAGCCCCCAGACCTTCTCGTCGTGGAAGACGCGCTGTATCCAGTCGAGGTCGTCTCGCTCCGGGGACCGGAGGGCGGTTCGGTCGGTTGCGAGGAAGGACGGCCCTGGCATGGACGACTGCTCGCTCGGACTGCGCAAAAATGTGGTGCCATCCCGAACCGACGACGCTAGTCGTCAGCCGGGCGCGACTGCGTGCCGATATCCGGGCGGGCAACGTCGCGGTCGGTCGCCTCACCTTCGATATCGTAGGGATACTCGCCCGTGACACAGCCGAGACAGAGGTCCGCCTGGCTCTTGTCCAGCGTCTCCGCGATGGCGTCGATAGAGAGATACGACAGCGAGTCCGCCTCGATTTCCTCACGGATTTCCTCGACGGACTGGTTCCCGGCGATGAGTTCGTCGCGGGAGGCCATGTCGATGCCCATGTAGCACGGGGCGACGATGGGCGGCGCGCCGATGCGGACGTGGACCTCCTCGGCACCGGCGTCTTTCAGCAACTGAATCAGTTGCGTCGAGGTGGTCCCGCGGACGATAGAGTCGTCGATGATGGTGACGCTTTTCCCCTCGATGGTCGACTTGATGGGGTTGAGCTTCAGCCGGACGGCCCGCTCGCGTTCGTCCTGAGTCGGCATGATGAAGGTCCGGCCGACGTACCGGTTTTTCATCAGCCCCTCGGCGAACTCGATGTCCGAGTCGTCGTCCTGTGCGGCTTCGGCGTAGCCGGAGGCGAAGGCGCGTCCGGAGTCGGGGACCGGCAACACCACGTCCGATTCGACGCCGGACTCTCCCCAGAGTTTGCGGCCCAGTTCGCGCCGGACCTCGTAGACGAGGTTCTCGTCGATGGTCGAGTCCGGCCGCGCGAAGTAGACGTGTTCGAAGAAACAGTGAGCCGTGTTCTCCGGCTCGACGAGCTGGTAGGTGTCGAAGCCGGTCCCGTCGGCGTGCAGGACGACGAGTTCGCCGGGCTTGACGTCCCGGATGAGGTCGCCGTCGAGCGTGTCGATGGCGGCCGACTCGGAGGCGAGGACGTAGCCGTCCTCGAGTTCGCCGATGCACAGCGGTCGGTTCCCCTGCGGGTCGCGCACGCCGAGTACCGTCTCGTCGTGCATAATCGTCAGCGAGTACGACCCGTGGATACGGTTCATCGTCCGCTTGACAGCCCGAACCAGGTCCTCCTCTAAGAGATTACGCGCGAGGTCGTGGGCGATGACCTCGGTGTCGCCGTCGGACGTGAAGGCGTGGCCGAGGTCGGCCAGTTCGTCGCCGATCTCGTCGGCGTTGACGAGGTTCCCGTTGTGGGACAGACCCAGCGACCCCGACTTGAACGAGACGGAGAACGGCTGGGCACAGCAGGCGTTGACGCTCCCGGCGGTCGGGTATCGGACGTGGCCGATGCCGTTCGACCCGTTGAGCGATTCCAGGTCGCCGGGGTCGAACGCGTCACCGACGAGGCCCATCTCGACGTGGCTGTACTGCTGGAACCCGTCGTGGGTGACGATACCGGCTGATTCCTGACCGCGATGCTGGAGCGCGTACAAGGAGTAGTAAAGCGGTCGGGCGGCGTCACGGTCCTCCAAAGAGATGCCAACAACGCCGCACTTCTCGTGCATTTGTGTTGAGTGTGTTATTCGCCTGCTTTCGACTGCCACTCGTAGTCACGCCGCTTGGCCGACTTGCCGAAACCGCACGACGAGCAGACCTTCTTTTTCGTGTGATACGACTTTTCACCACACCGTCGACACTTCGTGTGCGTCGTGGTGTTTTTCTTGCCCTGACTCGGAGTTCCTGCGCCAGTCATGGAGTAATTGAGACGACGTTATCGCCGCGTATAATCGTTGTGTCTTCATCCTCGACGACGAGGTTCATGTGTTGATCGTAGCCGGTGAGTTCCCCTTCGAAGATTTCGCCACCCTTCAGCTGTACGGTGACTGTCTCACCGAGGGACGCTTCGAGTACATCCAGCGGTCGTCCACTCATGTACGGTTTGGATAGTGACGGCCGCTTAAACGTACCGTTTGTGTGGTGGCGCGCGCGAGACAGTCCCGACTCCCTACACGTCGACGCTAAAGGGCGCTCGGTCGGCCGCTCGGACAGCGAAGCCGGCCAGCAGGTCCGCGAGCGCGTCAAGGTCGTCGGGGTCGATGACCTCGACCGGCGTGTGCATGTAGCGGTTCGGCAGGCCGACGTTGGCCGACGGAATCCCACCGCGGGAGGTGTAGAAGGCGTCCGCGTCGGTTCCGGTCCGGCTGCCGGTCGCCTGCAACTGGATGTCGATGTCCTCGGCGTCGCTCGTCTCTCGGAGGGCGTCGACGGCGACCGGATGGTTCGCGCTCCCGCGGGCGACGACCGGCCCCCCGCCGAGTTCGACCCCGGTCGCGGCCTTCCCCGGCGAACCCGGCGAGTCCGTCGCGTGGGTCACGTCAACGGCGATAGCGACGTCCGGCGCGAGATCGAACCCGACCATCTTCGCCCCCTGGACGCCGACCTCCTCCTGCACCGTGGAGACGGCGTACACTGTCGCCTCTGCATCGGCCTCCGCCGCGCGCCGAAGCCCCTCAGCGGCCGCCCAGATGCCGATACGGTTGTCCATTCCCCGGGCCGCGAGGCGGCCGTTCTCCAGTTCGCTCAGCGTCTGGACGAACGTCACCGGGTCGCCGCGGTCGACGAGTGATTCTACCTCGTCGCCGTCCTCGGCCCCCACGTCGACGTGCTGTTCGGCGATCTCCGGCACGGAGTCGTCGTCCGGGTCCCGGAGGTGAATCGCAGTCTGTCCCACGACGCCCGATACCGGCCCGTCGGCTGTGTGAATGGTGACGTGTTGCCCGCGCGAGACGGTCTTGTCCGAGCCGCCGATGCGGCCCAGTTTGACGAAGCCGTCGTCGGTGAGGTCCCGGACGATGAAGCCGATCTCGTCGCCGTGGCCCGCGAGCGCGACGGTCGTGTCGCCACCTTCGACCTTCGCGACGGCGTTGCCGTAGTCGTCCGTTCGGACCTCGTCAGCGAACTCGCTGACGTAGTCGAGCCACACCCGCTGGCTGTCGGCCTCGTACCCCGACGGGCCGGGCGTCGTCAGAAGCGATTCCAAGAATTCGCGTCGTCGTGTGTCCATATGCGGGATAATCGCTCTGTGGTCATGAAAACAGCGGACGGCACGCGGTCTGGGACCGTCCCACCGTGGCTCTGGGACCGCCACGGCTAAGAGTCGCGGCGTCGAACTGTCAGTATGGCCGAATTCACTCTCCTCGAACTGCATCTCGACGGCGCGGAGTTCACTGCCAACGCCCCGTTCAGTTCCACCGACGATGACGACGAATCGGAGCGCAAATCACGGTGGTCGCGGTCCCGGACGGACGAGCAGAGCGACGAGACGGACGTTGAGGGTGACGGTGGCCGTAACGTCGGTCGCTTCGCGCTCGCGGTACTCGGTGCCGTCGCGCTCGTCGCGGTCGTCCTGCGTCTGTACCTCGGTGGGTCAGACGGCGACGACAGCGACGAAGCCCTGTAAGGGACAGCGTCCCACTCCACAGCAAGGCCACGAACCGAACGCCGGTGGTCGTTTTCACAGGGAGAAGGCCTATTTTCTCCCGCCACATTTCAGACGTATGGGAATATACCACAGCGTTCAGGCTGTCGCCGGCGCGACCGGCGACGGCCCCATCGACTGGAGTGCCGTCGCCGACGCCGCGAAGGGCGCGACGGACACGGGCGACCTCACCGTCGAGACGCCCGAACGCGACGGCTACGCCACCGACGTCCGGGACGCCAGAGATCGCGTCCGGGAGGTCGGCGAACTCGCCTTTGACCTGCCCGAAACCGTCGAGATCCAGAACCGCCACCACTGGATCGACGCCAACGTCGCCACCTTCAGCCGCGTGATGGAACCGATCGAACAGCAGGCCGAGTACATCCCCGGCATCGCCCGCGTGGTCAACACCGGGTCGATGGCCGTTGCGCTCTCGTTTCTGGGGAACAACGTCTTGGGTCAGTACGACCCCGTCTTGCTCGCGGATAACGACGCTCACGCGCTGTACTTCGTGCGCCCCAACATCCACCGGGTCGCCGACGAGTTGAACGTCGAGCGGGACCGCTTCCGCCGCTGGATCGCGTTCCACGAGGTCACGCACGCGGCGGAGTTCGGCGCGGCCCCGTGGCTCTCCGACCACCTCGAAACGGCGATGGAAGACGCCATCGACAACCTCACCGACGGCAACATCGACCGGACGACGCTGGGCGAACTCGATACGACGATGACCGCCGTCGAAGGGTACGCGGAACTGCTGATGGACCGGGCCTTCGACGACGAGTACGACGACCTGCGCCGGAAAGTCGACGAGCGCCGGCAGGGACGAGGCCCCATCGCGTCGCTCATGCGACGGCTGCTCGGCCTCGGGATGAAGCGCCAGCAGTACGAACGCGGGAAGGCGTTCTTCGACACGGTCGCCGACGCCCGCGGCGTCGCTGCGGCCGGGCGCGTCTGGGACTCGCCGGACACCCTCCCCACCGAAGACGAGATAGAGACGCCGACGCTGTGGATCGACCGCGTCGACCCCTGAAAGAGCTACGGTACGCCGCGTGGCCGCACGGACCGCTTATTTCTCCGGTTCTTCCACAGGCGCTTCGATCTTCGCGACGTCGAGGAGGATTTCGCTGTTGGATTCGTCGACAGCGACAACCGTCCCGGCGACGACGAGCTTCGAAATCGGCGTCGGTCCGAGAATGACGGCCTGTCCCTCGCTGAAGTCCTGCACCGAGCTCTGGAGGTGGAACCGGGCGCGGCACTTCTCCGGGTCGTGGACGTTCGTGAAGTTGATTTCCTCGACGGTGACGTCGACGCGATCGTAGTCGTGGGCGACGACGACGCTCTCGGCCTCGTCTATCTGCTGGCGGTCGATTGCGTCGAAGGCCTCGGACGTCGGCTTGTATCCGCCCGTTGGCCCGGGAATCCCCTCGACGAGTCCCAGCGAGGTCAGACTCTGCATCTGGTTCCGGACCGTTCCCGGGTTCCGGTCAATCTCCTCAGCGATTGTCTCGCCGGTGACTGCCTCACCGGTCTGTTGATACTTGTTTACCAGCGTTGTAAGCATCGTCCGCTGGCTGTTGTTCAGATCGATGCTAACCATACCGGTGTGTATCGGGAGCGGCTACTTATCCCATTGGGTTCACTCATTCGACGCCAGTCGCTGTCACGGACGGGGCTACTCCATGTAGCCCAGTTGTTTCAGCCGGTCCTCGACGGCGTCCCCGTCATCGCTCCCGAGGGCGTCATCGATACTGAGTGGCGCACGTTCGCCGACGGCGGGGTCCTCGGAGAACACCGGAAGGACTTCGCCACGCATGTCAGTCGGGATCGCACAGCCGTGGGCGGCCAGCACCGTCGGCGCGATGTCGAGAATGCTGATACGGTCGAGTTCGCCCTGTGGTTCGAAGTCCGGCCCGCTGGCGGCGAAGATTCCGTAGGGCGTGTTCTCGGCCGCCCAGCGGTCCGGACCGCTCTGGATGGTCCCGCCGCCGATACCGTCGTTGACGTGGACGCCCGGGCGCTGGTCGACGACGACCTCCGGGCCGGCGTCGACGTAGGGGCCGTTGTACACGTCTTCGCCCCTATACACGTCGGTAAACAGCGGGCCGTGCTCGTCTTCCACCTCGCGGAGGTCAGCCATGAGCGACTCACGGACCGATTCCACGTCGAATCGGGGGTTGACGTACACCGGCCCCTGTCCGCTGGCGACGACCTTTGTCTGCTCCAAGTCGATGGCTTCGAGTTTGCGGTCCCGTTTGACGCCGTCGTGCTGCGGGACGAGTTGCTGGATGGACTCCGGAACGACGCGAGCGAGCGTGTCGACCAGCCCGGCGCGCTTTGCGACTGCGAGCAGGTTCTCGCGGTCGAGCCCGATTCGAGTGAGTACGGCGTCGACGCTCGTATCCCGGACCTGGTAGCCGTTCTCGGCCAGCCACTCGTTGATGTAGAACTCCGTCTGGGTCGCGTCACAGCCGTGGTCGGACATCAACACCAGGTTCAGGTCCTCGCGGTCGTCGAGCCGGCCGACCCACTCGTCGACGAGCTGCCACGCGCGCAGGCTCGGCTCGTCGTCCCAGAAGAAGTGATGCAGGACGTTCAGATAGAACAGCGTCACATGGACGAAATCGAGATCCCGTTCGTCCATGAGTGTCGTGGCAACCTCGAAGCGCTTCTCTAGCAGGTCCAGAATGGCCTCGACCTCCGCGCCGCGCTCGTCGTTCGAGGACAGCAGCGGGTCCGGGTGGACGCTGTAGTCGAACCGGGATTCCAGTTCCTCGGCCAGTTCCGGCGGCGAGGTGTAGCCGGAGCTAATCGACCGGTACTCCCCCTCGACGGCGTCCGGGCCGCCGGCGACGACGAGGTCGTCGATGTCCCGCGGGGGGTACATCGTCGGCATGTTGACCACGCCGGCCGATTGCCCCTCGTCGTTGAGGTAGTCCCAGAGTTCGGCGGTGTCGTAGTCGCCGCCGTTCATCACGGTGATTTCGCCCGCGTCGAGGTCGACGTTCTCGAACCAGAAGACGCCGAACCCGCCGGGGTCCTTGCCCGAGGAGTAGCACTTCCAGTTCGGGAACGTCACCGGCGGCAGACAGCTTCGCGTCCCCGCCCAGGTGCCGGTGTCCCGCAACGCGGCCAGGTTCGGGAGCTCGCCGGCCTCGATCCACGGGTCGAGCAGTTCCCAGCTCGCTCCGTCGAGTCCGACGACGAGGGTTTTCGTCATGTTGAGACGGAGACAGGCGAGTCACTAGTCCCTTTCGCACCCCGTCCGATGGGGTTGGAAACCGACCGCTCGGTCGAAACGGACAACGCGTCACTTTTGAGCGCGCCGCCGGAACTGACGGTATGAGCAACCGGTCGGACATCGCACCGGACACCGTCTCGGTCGAGTTGACCGAGGACGGCGTCGTCGTGGAGTACCT
This sequence comes from Haloarcula amylolytica JCM 13557, assembly GCF_000336615.1. Lineage (GTDB taxonomy): Archaea > Halobacteriota > Halobacteria > Halobacteriales > Haloarculaceae > Haloarcula > Haloarcula amylolytica. The sequence continues at coordinate 362,117 of NZ_AOLW01000015.1, read as the reverse complement.
CGACGGCCGCCAGGCGTTCTATCACGGCGTCCCAACGGCGGTCGAAGGGAGTATCCAGACTGCGCCGGGAAAAGACACACACGTCCTGATTACCGACGAGACGGAGACGTCGGGCATCCTCGTGTACGTCAACGACCTCCGCACACATGACGATATTCTCGAAGAGACAGGCGTCGGACGGGTCATCCTCGACGACGGCGAGGAGGACGAACTGTTCCCCGGCGTCACGGTCCGGGACAATCAGATGCGAACGAAGGTCGAGGTCGACTACGACGTAACGAACGGCCGCGTGTTCGTCTTCGAGGAGGACGAACTCGGCGAGCGGAGCTTCGAGATCGTCGAAGCGTAATACCGGTGGTAAGGTGACGCGTGATTGTGGGGTCGAGGACCGCTACTGGATGTAGGACGGGTCTTCGTCGTCACAGTTCTCCTCGTGCTGGCGCGCGTCGCTCTGGTCGTCGAACATCAGGCCACAGGTCTCGCACTTGTACCAGGTGACCTCGTCTCGCTCGGTTTGGACAACCATACCTGAAGATCCGACGGCCGACCGTATATTATTTTCCCGCAACACAACGGGAACCCTCAAGGGAGTCGGATTGCAAGAAGGCGGCATGAGCGGGTCCACTGACGCCGGTGTCGAACTCACCGTCGAGGGTGCGAACAAGCGCGACGCCGGGCGCGGTATCGCACGACTGCCAGATTCGGCACGCAGCGAGCTACGCGTCTTGAGTGGCTCACCTGTTATCATTGAGGGCGAGGACAAGACTGTAGTGAAGGTCTGGCCAGATGACGACGAAGACGGCTCCTTCGTCCGCATCGATTCAGACACCAGAGCGAACGCCGGCGTCAACATCGGCGACACGGTGACGGTGACGAGTGGGTCGGTCTCTGAGGCGACCGAAATAGCCATCCAGCCGGTCGAACCGATACCGGGCAGCGAGGACTACGAGAGTCTGGTCAGGAAGCGGCTGGTCGACCAGATCATTCAGGCCGACGAGCGGACCCACATCGAAGGGCTGGGAACGTTCCTCGTTCGCAAGACCTCTCCCTCGGGGCCGGTTCGCGTCACCGGCACGACGGCAGTGACTGTACTGCCGGGCCTCGACGGCGGTAGCGACGCGAGCCAGTCGTCGTCCGGTGAGGCAACAACGGCGAGCACACCGACCGCCGAGACGGAATCGGGGGTAAGCTACGAGGACATCGGCGGCCTCGACGAGGAACTGGATCGCATCCGCGAGATGATAGAGATGCCCCTCTCCGAGCCCGAGGAGTTCCGCCGCCTGGGTATCGACCCGCCCAGCGGCGTATTGCTCCACGGCCCGCCCGGGACGGGGAAGACCCTCATCGCGCGAGCGGTGGCAAACGAGGTCGACGCCTACTTCGACACTATCTCCGGCCCCGAAATCGTCTCCAAGTACAAGGGCGAGAGCGAGGAGCGGCTCCGGGAGGCCTTCGAGACGGCGGAGGCGAACGCGCCGGCTATCCTCTTCGTCGACGAAATCGACTCCATCGCCGGCTCTCGCGACGAGGACGCCGACATGGAGAACCGGGTCGTCGCCCAGTTGCTCACGCTGATGGACGGCCTCGAAGACCGGGGCCGGGTCGTCGTCATCGGGGCGACGAACCGCGTCGACGCCATCGACCCGGCGCTACGCCGGGGCGGACGCTTCGACCGCGAAATCGAGATCGGCGTGCCCGGCGAGCACGGCCGCCGTGAGATTATGGATGTCCACACGCGGGACATGCCGCTGCACGAGGACGTGGACCTCGACCGCATCGCCGCACAGACCCACGGCTTCGTCGGCGCTGACCTCGCGTCGCTGACCACCGAGGCCGCGATGGCTGCGCTCCGGGCCGACCGCGACGACGGCGACGTCCACCAGGACGACTTCGAGACCGCGCTCGCCACCGTCGACCCCAGCGCGATGCGGGAGTACGTCGCCGAGTCGCCGACGGCGACCTTCGACGACGTGGGCGGGCTGTCCGAGGTCAAACAGACGCTGACGGAGGCCATCGAGTGGCCGCTCTCGTACAGCGAACTGTTCACCGCGACCAACACCGACCCGCCGAGCGGCATCCTGCTGTACGGCCCGCCGGGGACCGGCAAAACCCTGCTCGCTCGGGCCGTCGCCGGCGAGAGCGACGTGAACTTCATCCACGTCGCCGGCCCCGAAATCATGGACCGCTACGTCGGCGAGAGCGAGGAAGCGGTCCGGGAACTGTTCGAGCGCGCCCGCCAGACCGCGCCGAGCATCATCTTCCTCGACGAGATCGACGCCATCGCCAGCCACCGGGGGCAGGGCAACGAGGTCACCGAGCGCGTCGTCTCCCAACTGCTCGCAGAACTGGACGGCATCACGGAGAACCCCAATCTGGTCGTGTTGGCCGCGACCAACCGCCGGGATATGATCGACGATGCGCTGCTGCGGCCGGGTCGCCTCGAACAGCACGTCGAGGTCCCGAACCCCGACCGTGACGCCCGCGAGGAGATTCTCGCCGTCCACACCGACGGAAAGCCACTCGCTGAGGGTGCCGATATCGGGGAGCTCGCCGAGGAGACCGACGGTTTCTCGGGTGCAGAACTGGAGGCCGTCGTCCGCGAAGCGTCGATGCTGGCCATTCGAGAGGTGGCGTCCGCCTACGGGCCGGAAGAGGCCACCGAGAACGCCGATGAAGTGGAAATCACGCCAGAACACTTCCGTGAAGCGCTGGAGCGGGAACGGACGCGGTAGCTCGCAGGGCATCTTCGTCGCAGTAGCTGCTGAGTGGCCGTTTTAGATCGATAGTATCGGAAAGACGAGGAGAGGCGAAAGGATCGACTCCGGGAGAGGAGTGAAAAGGCTGTCCGGACAGCCTTGGCGGACGAGCGACGCCGAGTGGCCGAGCAGCGAGACGGGCGTTAGCGCCGGCATCGACGTGAAAAGCGCCTTGCCGGCAGCTACTCGTAGCGAGTGCACACGCAAAAAAGGCCCGGTGTTCGGTTCCGGCTACGCGTCCTTGTCGGGCGACTCCGTGTCCGATTCCGCAGCGGGTTCCTGCTGTGGGTCGTTTCCTCCGCCAACACCGTCGCCGTCGTCTGTGGCTGGTTCCGACGCGCCACGTCGACCCAGCAGCGGGAGCGGCCGACCGCGAAGGAGCCGCCGGCCACCGACGACTGGGACGGCGAGGACGACGAGCCACGGCACGAGGCTCGCGGCGGTCACGAGCAGGCCGCGGGTGAACACGTACACGTCAGTCACCGAGGAGAGGAACGCCGAGACCAGCGACCGCTCGTGGTACGGGACCTGCTGGGCCGAGGGCTCCGGCGCTGGCTCGTGAATCTCGACGCGCAGCGTCGAGTAGGCGACCCGCTGTTCGAGCGAGCGCTTCTGGGCTTCGAGGCGTTCGATGTCGTTCTGGACCGACGACAGTTCCTCCTCGATGCGGAGCAGTTCCTCCGTGCTGTTGGCTCGCTCGTAGAAGGTCCGCAGTCGGTCGCGACGCTCCCGGAGGTTGGTCAGCCGCGCTTCGAGGTCGACCAGTTTGTCGGTCACGTCTTTCGTCGTCGTCTCCTCGGAGCGGACCGTCCCCTGCTCGCTCACCATCGACTGCGTCGGTTCGTACTCCTCGCTTGGCACTCTGACCACGATGTAGCCGGTGTACCACGTCTCGCCGTCGTCCCGGTGGAGTTCGCGGTTGGAGTCGCTCACGTACCCGCCGGATGTGCGCGCCCAGGCGGCAATCGCGTCGGCTGTCGTGGAGTAGTTCTCCACTTCGACCACCATCCGACCGTTGCGGATGATGGCCCGGTCGGTCATGGCGTTGCTGGCCTGGACGTTCCCGCTATCAGCCGAATTTGCGCCCGAATCAGCCGCTTCGGGCTGATTCGACCCGCCGTCGCCGCTGGACATCTGTGCGCCGTCACCGCCGCCCTGTGCCTCGCCCGCATCGCCGCTCCCACCCATACCGGTACAGCCGGCAAGGAGGAGGAGACCGACGACAGCGAGGACCCTGATTCGCGAAGCCATACGGGTCGTACTCGTCCTGAAAGCGGCATAACGACGGCGAACGCTCAAAAACCGCTTTTTGTAAAACAGCGACTGCAGTTACGGCCAGTCCGTCCGGCGGTCCGCAAGCGCCGGGAACTCCTCGCGGACCTGGTCGACGCGAGCCGGGTCGAGAGTGGCAGTTACCAGTGCCGGGTGGTCGTCGGCGCTTGCGAGCGTCGTTCCCCACGGGTCGTACACTGTCGACCGACCCAGCAGTTCCGCGTCCTCGAACTGTCCGACGCCGTTCGCGGCGGCGACGTACAGCTGGTTTTCGACGGCCCGAGCGCGGCCGAACAGCTTCCAGTGCTCGACGCGCGGATAGGGCCACGCGCTCGGGACGAGCGTCAGCGTCACCCCCTCGTCGACGAGATGGCGGTACAGCTCTGGGAACCGGAGGTCGTAGCAGGTGGTAATGCCGACGGTAAACTCCTCGAAGTCGAGGGTCGGAATCCTCCGGCCGGCTTCGAGCAGTTGGGACTCCGCCGAGTCGTAGCCGAACAGGTGATGTTTGCGGTACACCGCCTGTCGCTCCCCGTCGCGGTCGAAGAACACGGCGGTGTTCGCCATCCCCTCCGGAGCCGGCGTGTCGAAGCCGCTGTCGGCGCTGGCTTCGAGGTCCTCGACGATACTTCCGGCGAGCACCGCCACGTCGTTGTCCGCGGCGACGCCGCGGATTCGGGTGAGTGTCTCGCCCTCCAGCCCCTCTGCTTCGCGGGCGTAGCGGTCGAACGCGAAGTAGCCGACGTTGAACAGTTCCGGGAGCACGACGAGGTCCGCGCCGTCCGCGGCCGCGTCCCTGATGGCGGTCGTCGCGCGGCCGACGTTCTCAGTCACCGAGTCCGACGACACGTCTATCTGGGCAAGCGTGAGTCTCATGCTTCGACTTCGAGGTCGTCCCGCAGCGCCTGTTCGAGGTTCTGCATCTCGTCGTCGAGGTTCCGCTTGAAGAACCGCTCGACGCCCGGGAGCTTGCCGTCGACGATGAACCGGTTGGTCAGTTTCGTGCCGCCGTCGGCCGTCTCTTCGAGTTCGTGTTCGCCCTGGACGGTCATCACTTTCGAGCGACCGATGAAGCGGGCGTACTCCGGGCGGCGCTGTTCGACGTCCTCGGTTTTCACCGTCATCGTCTGGCTGACAACCGGAATCGGGAGTTCTATCGACCAGTTCGCGTGTGTGTCGTCGATGACTTCCCAGTCTGTGACGACGCTGATCGGCCGGGCCCGTTTATCCGGGTCAGTGATGAATTCCCAGACACGCTCCGGTGTGGCCGGCACAGTCATCGTTCGCTCGGCCCGGACAGTCATGGAAGGTACTCAGGACTACTGGCCGATGAATCCACCGATTGTCGCAGTGCTTGACCTCCTCCCACGGCTGAAGCCGGTGGGATTCCCACGGCACCGCACCGCTAGGTTGGGAGTTTCAGGTTTGCAGTCCAGTCGGCATGACGGGACTCCTGGCGGGGCCAAGCCGCCGTTACTCCTATCCCGGCATGGGATTCAGAGTTACCGTGCGTTTCGGAATCCACAGCCAGCGGCCGGAAGGAAATTCCTTCAGACGTAGTGTGGCCCGAATCCCGATATTATCCGTTTAACAGGGCGGCAAGACCGCCTCGGTGTGGTCATGCTTACATTCTGGTTTAATATAAAACTCCGGGATAGCTCACTCTCGTGGACTGGTTCCCAGTTGTCGGCTTCATCCCACCCGTAAACGGGTGGGCTTTCGCCTCGATACCGCTGTAAAACCCGGCAGCGGCTATCCCGTCGGTGTGACGCGCCACGTCGTCGACCGTGCCCGTCCCCACTTTTCGATCTCGACTTCGTCGGCCTCCTCAGCTAAGCGTGGCAGCCGCGCTCCCACTTGCTTCGACGAGAGGCCGAGCTGCTCAGCGATGTTCTTCGCGCGGAAGTAGCTCTCCCCACGCGAGACGCTGTCCCGGAGATATTCGAGAATGCGTCGGTCTTCCTCGCTGTAATCGGCCATACTAGAGAATAGGTCTCAGCGTTTTTAACGGTTCCCTTCACAGTCTCTCCGCTGATACCAGGCGTCAGGCGTCGTAGGCGTGAATCGCCACGATAGCCACGGCCGCGGCCAGCATCGCGAGCCCGAACGCGCCGCCGGACGTCACAAGAAGATTGCCGGTCTCAAGCTCCTGTGCGTGTAGAATCGCGTAGTTGTAGCTGTTCGTTGCCGTGGCCACGGCCGCGCCGACCGAGACGAGCCCGAACAGCAGGGCCAGGCCCATCCCCATGTCGCTTTTGGACGCCTTGGAACTCATGTACGAGGCTTTCGGTGTTGCCCACTTAGTTCATTCGGGCTGGTGTCGAAAGCGCTATTCGATGGTCGTGTGTTCGGACTCCTCGTTGAGCGCGAGGTTCGTCGCGATTTCGGCGCTCCGGACCGCGAACTCGGCCGTCTGCTGGAGGCTGACGAGCACTTCACGCACTTCCAGCAGCGCCTCGTTGTCCATCTCCGGCAGGTCATCGAGGATCTCGTGTTCCTTGTCGCCGATGTCCTTGTACAGCTCTCGGACCTGAATCGCGGTGTCGTAGTTGCGGTCGACGGCCGCCTGAACCGCGAGTTCGGTGATATCGTTGACCTGGTCGGTGAACTCGCGGATGCGGCGCATCGTCGAACTGTCGACGTTGAGGGAGTGGTCCTCGGTCTCCAGCGCGATTTCGGCGATGTCCTCGGCGTTGTCCGCCGTCAGTTCGAGGTTCTTCGCAATCGAGCGGTAGCCGATGAGCGGGAAGCCGTCGTTGAGGCCGATGGCCCGCGCGAGGTTGGGGTTCTGGTAGGCCGTGAAGATGAGCCGTAGCAGGAGAACGAATATCTTGTTGGCCTGTCGCTCGCGGTTGAGCGCCCGCTGGGCGAGGTCAGGGTTGCCGTGGGCGAGGGATTTCACCGCCTCGTTTCGCATCGTCGAGCCGGTGGATTCCAGCCGTTCGAGAAGGTTGTTCAGCGTGAAGTCCTCCGGGTCGACGGAGCAGCGAATCGCGATCCGGTCGGGCGTCTCCTCGATGACGCCGAGGCCCATCAGCTGGGTTTCGGCGTTGTAGACGGCGTTGATGTGAGAGGATTCCAGCGTCTCGCCCTCCGGGGCTTCGACGTGGATGACGCGCCGGCCGAGCACGTACTGTGCGACGATAGCCCGCTCGACAGACGCGGCATCGAGATTCTCTGCGTGGATGATAGCCTCTGATTCCTCGGTCTGGACGGACTCGGGCATGACTGTCAGCGTGCCTTTGCCGCCCATCCGTAGCGACACCTCGTCGCCCTTTTCGACGTCGTGCGCACTGGCCCACTCCGCCGGCAACGTCATCGCGAGCGTCGACGGCCCCAATCGCTGGACTTTCCGGGTTTCCATATGTCCTTTGTGGGGCGTGAGATACCTTAATCTTGACTATACATGATAAAATACCGGAGCCGATATATCATGGCTTGCGTCTCTCGGCTGGGGAGGCCACAGAGGGATTAGACGACTTCGACGAGTCGACGCTCGTGACGGCCGACGCGGACCCGCAGCCAGCCGCGCAGTTCCTCGTCGAGGTCCGGGTCGCCGGTGTCGACGCGGAGCGTGCCGATACCGTCCAGTTTCCGGCGGGAGGCGACGACTTCGAGGTCACACTGCCTGATGACCGCCGGCGATAGCTGCTGGTTCCCCCGGCCGAACACGAACCCCTGGCCGCCGATGGGCGAGACGACGATGACGTTTCGGTCGCCAAGGGCGTCGAGAATGTCAGATTCGGCGGCGTCGCGAGCAAGCACCTCTCCGTCGCGCCACACGTCCACGCCGAGCGTCGTCCCGTCGAACCCGAGCTGTTCCTTGATAGCGCCGACAGTGCTCCCTGGTCCGAGGACGTACGTGACGCCCGGTTCGACGACGTTGGCGACACTCTCGGCAAGTGATTCGACGCTGCCGCCGCCCAGTTGCTTGGCGGACTGGCGCTGGTCGGCGACGGGCACCTCCGCGACGGCCCGGAGTTCAGTGACCACTTCCCCGCCTCTGAAGGCGTCCTCGTCGATGTCGTTGACCTCCGCGCGCTCCGTCTCGGAGAAGCGGGCCACAATGCGCCCGGCCGCGCGCGGCGACACGCCAAACACGGAGGAGTACACCTTGACGCCCGCCGGGACGCCCAGAATCGGGATGTCGGCATCCAGTTCGTCGAGGGTCGTCGCCACGTCGACGGCTGTGCCGTCGCCGCCGACGAACAGGATCGCGTCCACATCCGCCTCGGCGAACGCCCGGACCGCAGCTCGGGTGTCCTCGTTGGTCGTCTCGTCGGGAGTCGCCGGGGAGCCGACCACCGTCGGGTCGAACCCCGCCACACGAGCGATACCCTCCCCCATCGGGTCGCCGTAGGTAAGCAGTTTCACGTCCGTCCCCACATCGGCGAGTGACTCCAGCGCCGTCCGTGCGCGGTCCGGTGCGCGTTGCTCCGCGCCGCGGCGGCGCGCCTCCGCGACTTTCCCGTCAGTGCCCTTGAGGCCGACGCGGCCGCCCATCCCGGCGATGGGGTTGACCACGACACCGATTCGTCGCATTCGCCGTCACTACGCGACCCCGCGGCAAAAGGGACCCGGGAGCGTGCCTTTCAAGCCACCCCACGAAGAACGCACAGCTATGTCAGTCCTACTCCAGAGCGGCGTTCAGACAGGGATCATCAACGCGTCCGGCGCGGTCATCACGCTCGGTGGCCTGCTCCTGACGTTTCTCTGGCTGAACCACCTCTACCGGTAGTCACTCCGCCGTCGGTGACTCGACGCGTTCGCCGAACCACGCGGCCGCGTCCTCGACTAGCTCCTCCTCTGTCCCCTCGAACCGGACGGTTACGTGGTCGCCGGGATAGCTTCCGACCTTGACCGGGAACTGCTCCTGTACCTCCGCCAGTCGATCCAGCAGCGCGCTCTCGGGCTCATCGGCGTCGACGGTGCGAACGTACCGCTGCTCGCCGGCGAACTCGCCCGCAATCTCCTCGAACATCCGCTTCATCTCGGCCGGCACGCCCGGCAAGACGTAACAGCTCTCGACGACACAGCCGGGGGCGACGCCCTCGTGGTTGGGCAGCACGCGGGACCCCTCCGGCACCTCGCCGGTTCCGTCGGTCAGATCCTCGCGCGTGTAGCCGCCGTGTTCCTCCAGCCACGCGATGGCGTCCTCGCTCTCGACGACGTCCCGGCCGAACGCCGCGGCGACGGCCTCGATGGTTTTGTCGTCGTGTGTCGGTCCAAGGCCGCCGGTGACGATGACGGCGTCGAACTCCGCATGGTACTCGTTGACCACGCGGGCGATATCCGATATCTCGTCGGGGACGACCGTCGTCCGGCCGACAGTGACGCCACGCTGCGCGAGCTGTTGTCCCAGCCACGCGGCGTTCGTGTTGACCGTCTCGCCACTGAGCAGTTCGTCTCCGACGGTGACTACCGCGACGCGCATACCGCCCGGTTGGACTGGGAGACACAAATACTGTCGGTCACAGAACGTGGTGACTGTGTATCCGTCGAATCGGAGAGAAATGCTCCGTCAGGGATTTGAACCCTAGTCATCACCGTGAGAGGGTGATATGATTGGCCGGACTACACCAACGGAGCGTACACAAATTCGTAGCGAGGAGATACGTATAATCATTGCGTTTCGGCCCCGCCCTGTGTTGGTTCCTCATACTGTTGGCTGTAACTATGGCACGGTATTCACAGTGGGAGAGTTCTGTACAGACGTACAGCCGGCGGTCTCACTCGTCGTCGAACGGTGAGCCAGCGGCGTCGGGCTCCTGACCGGCGAGGCTGATGATGTTCTCGCGGCCGACTCTGAGTTTCGAGATGTCGCCGTCGTCCTCCATGTCCGAGAGGAGCATGCTGACCTTCGACTTCGACCAGTCGGTACTGTCGACGATGTCGACCTGCTTCATTCTGCCGCCGTTCTCCTCCAGCAGTTTGCGGACGCGGTCGCTGTCGGTGAGCAGTTCCTCGTCGGGGACGGCCGGTTCGTCTGCTGTGTCGGCGGCCGCCGCCGTCTCGCCCGGCGGAGCCGTCGACGACTGTTCCGTGTCCGTAGCGCCCGACGGTGACGCAGCGGGCGGTTCGTCGTCGTCGGTTCCCAGGACCTGTCCCAGTGCGCCGGACCGCCACGCGGCCGCACCGCCGGCGACGATGATGACAACGACGACAGCGGCCGGGAGCATCCACGACGGCCCGCTGGCAGCCTCGTCAGATGTGTCACCGCCCGCCGTGGTGCGCTGCTCCGTACCGGCGCTCTGGCCGGTTTCGCGCGGTTGCAGTTCCACGTAGGGCCGGCGGTCGTTGAACGACTGCTCGCCGTTCCACGTAACGCTCTCGCTGTTTTCGAGCGAGTCCGGGGTACTCTGTGAGTCAGGTTCCGGCTTGACATTGACGAATGCCAGTTCGGGGCCGCGCTCGAAGACGAACGACTGGCTCGACCCGATGTAGAACCCGCCGTCGAACACGTCGCTGACCACGACGGAGTCGCCCTCGACGACAGCGAAGTTATGCCAGCGGAACGACATCCGAACCGTGCCGGTGTTCTGGAGCGGGTCGACCGATGCCGACCGCTTGTAGTCGGTCGCACTCATGTTCCGGTCAGTCACGTTCGTCCCGTACTGTGTCAGCAGCGTCGACTGCTCGACGAAATTCTGGTACAGCGGTTGCTCCGTCTGCTCGAACGCCTCGGCGAACTCCTCAAACTCCTGCTCAGAATCGTTTACCAGTGGAGTCCTGTGGACGATTGCCCACTCGGCTGACCCGTTCTGATACAGTGTGACCTGGAACGTCGTCCGGTCGAACCTATCGGGCGTCTGGACGCCGACGCTCTCGTCGGCCGGCTGTGACATCGCCAGCGGCGCGGCACCGCTCCCCAGCAGGAGAACCAGCACGAGACTGGCGACGACCAGGCGTACCATCTGTCGTATATCATCGATGGACCGCATAAAAGCGCTGTGAATAGCGCCGTTCTCAGCCAGTATCCGGCCGGAGTCCGGTGATTTCTCGGGACGGGTACGACTCGAAGCAGTGGTAACCGAAACCGGTGTCGCGCGCCGTGCGGGCGCTCGAATTCGTGATCCGCACTGGGTTCGAAGTGGCGCTATTCGCCAGTCTGTACCGTGGTATCACTAGTCTCTCGCTCGACACGCGACCATGGGAGGGGGCGATTCCTGTTTTGACAGCGGTGTCCTGGCTTCTACACGGTTATTTCGTACGAATTTCCGGTGGGTTATTTAGACAGGAGGGTCCAACGAACGGTAACCTATGGGAATTGCTGAGTTCGCAAGAGACGGCCGCGTGGTGATGGGTGACCGGCCGGGGGCAGCAGTGGTGGCCGCCGTAAGTGGCTTCCTCTTGCTGGATTTAGTTGCAAAGCTCGCTGGGACAACCGTGTTCTTCCTCGGGACCAGGTTACTGGGGGGGTCCCTCACCGTGGGCTCGTTGCTCTCGATGGTGGTGGACGGACTGCTCGTCGGACTGGCGGTCGGCCTCGCCGGAATCGGCCTGTCGATGACGTACAGCATCCTCGACTTCGCCAACTTCGCACACGGGGACACAGTGACGGTGGGGGCGTTCCTGGGGTGGGTCGCCGCGTACATCACCGCCGGTCTCGGGACCGGAGCCCCGATCGCAGAACTGTTCATGCTCAACTCTGGACGGCAGTTGAGCACCGTTTCGACGTTCGCTCCGGTGCTTCTCGGTCTCGTCGTCGCCGGGGTCGGGTCAATCGGTATCGTGTTACTCATCGACCGACTCACCTATCGCCCCATGCGCGATACGGACAACATCTCCTTGCTGATCGCGTCAATCGGTGTCGCACTCGCATTGCGATACCTCATCGCGTTCGTCTTTGGCACGCAGACCAGCGGGGTCGCAAGCGGCGGGCTCCGAGTGACGGTGTTCTCGATGATCTCGGTCACCGACAACGAAATCACCCTGCTGGTGGTGTCGCTCCTGTTGATGCTTGGCGTCCACCTGCTGCTCCAACGGACGAAGCTCGGCAAGGCGATGCGGGCGATGGCCGACAACGAGGACCTCGCACGCGTGACCGGGATTCCGACCGAACGCGTGATCCGGCTCACCTGGATTCTCGGCGGCGGTCTGGCGGGCGTCGGTGGCTACCTGCTCGTGCTGGAAAGCGGCACGATATCGTTCAACTTCGGCTGGATTCTGCTCCTGCTCATCTTCGCCGCTGTCATCGTCGGCGGTATCGGCTCGATATACGGGGCGATGGCCGGCGGGATCCTCATCGGACTGGTCGATAGCCTGGCCCTTATCTGGCTGCCGTCCGGGCTGACGCGGGCCTCCGCGTTCCTGGTACTCATCGTCGTCTTGCTGTTGCGCCCGTCCGGCATCTTCGGGGGGGTGTCGACCGCATGAGTACTGTTGACACTGTTCGAGACCGTCTGGACGCGCTTCCGGACGTGGGGCTGGTCGTCGGCTTCATCGCCAGTATCTGGGCCGTGATGCTCGTGCTGGCAATCGCTGTCGGCGGGGCGAACTGGGCGAACCTCGCCGCCGGCTTCATCGGCAGCGTGACCGTACTCATCGGCGGCTACGCAATCCTCGCGCTGGCACTGAATCTCCAGTGGGGGTACACTGGCCTGTTCAACATCGGCATTGCGGGGTTCATGGCCGTTGGCGCGTACACCACGGCGGTTCTCACTGCACCAACTGACCCGGCCGCCGGGGCGGTCCCTGGGCTCGGCCTCCCGCTGTGGGTCGGCCTCATCGGCGGTATGGTTATGGCCGCTATCGTCGGCGGTCTCGCGGCGCTGCCGGCGCTCAGACTGAAAGCGGACTACCTCGCTATCGTGACAGTCGCGTTCTCGGAGATAATCCGACTCGTCGTCAACTGGAGCGGCCTCGCCGAGTTCTCGCTGTTCGGGGTGCCGGTCGGCACCGGCGGCGCGACCGGCATCTCGTTCAAGTCCGCGAACGACGTGGCGGCGACGCTCATCAACGGCGTCGGGCAGCCACTCGTCACTGCCGCGGAGGGCGTCGGCGTCTCCGGGCCGAACCTGGCGAATCTCACGTACGGGATACTCCTCCTGCTGGTCGTGGCCGGGAGCTACTGGGTGCTCGCCCGCATCACGAACTCACCGTTCGGTCGCGTGCTGAAAGCGATCCGCGAGGACGAGACCGTGACGCAGTCGCTCGGTAAAGACACCCGCCAGTTCAAAATCAAGACGTTCATGATCGGCTGCGCGCTGATGGGACTGGCCGGTGTCCTGTTCCGCGGACAGGCGGGCTACATCAGCCCGCAGCAGTTCAGACCGACGATTACGTTCTACGTGTTCGCGGCCCTCATCATCGGTGGCTCCGGGTCCAACACCGGCAGCATCGTCGGGGCGGCGACGTTCTCCGGACTGCTGTTCTATCTGCCGGCGCGACTGGGAGAGAACGTCTCGCTGGGCGGCACTCGCGCACCCGGTAACATCGTCGACGCGGTCGCCGGATTCGCGTCACTTGACCCGCTCCCTCTCCTCGCATACACCATTAGCAACGTCAGCACGCTCCGGTTCGTGCTCATCGGCGTCGTCCTGATATACATCATCCAGAACCAGCCAGACGGGCTGCTCGGCCACCGGAACGAACCCGCAACGAGCGTGAGTCTGGACAGACCACAGTCCGGGTCCGGAGGTGAGGCCGATGAGTGAACCCGAGGCCGCAGAGCAACGGGAGACGGCCGTCACGAGCGACGCTATCGACTCTCCCCTGCTCGTAGTCGACGGCCTCCGCAAGGAGTTCGGCGGCGTCGTCGCGGTCGACGGGGCGACGTTCTCCGTGGCAGAGGGGTCGCTCACTGGCCTCATCGGTCCGAACGGGGCCGGCAAGTCGACGACGTTCAACTGCATCACGGGTATCCACGAGCCGACCGGTGGTCGGGTCACCTTCGACGGTCAGGACATCACCGGACTCGCACCGTACACGCTCGCGAACCGGGGGCTGGTCCGGACATTCCAGATCGCCCGTGAGCTGTCCGATATGACCGTTCTGGAGAACGTGATGCTCGCACCGGGCGGACAGGTCGGGGAGTCGGTCGTCCGCTCGGTGACGCCGGGGCTTCGCGGCGACGTGGTCAAGGCCGAAGCGGATGTCCGGGACCGCGCGTGGGAGACGCTGGAGTTCTTCGAGATCGACCACCTCGCTCACGAGAACGCCGGCAACCTCTCCGGCGGCCAGCGGAAACTGCTGGAGATGGCGCGGGTCCTGATGACCGACCCCGAGATGATTCTGCTGGACGAACCACTCGCCGGCGTCAATCCGACGCTCGAAGAGAAGCTGCTGGAGCGGATCCACGAACTCCGCCGGGAGCAGGGCCTGACCTTCCTGCTCGTCGAACACGACATGGACGTCATCATGAACAACTGCGAACACATCATCGTCATGCACCAGGGGGGCGTTCTCGCTGAAGGGGACGCCGAGACTATCACGTCGGACGAGCGGGTACTGGAGGCGTATCTGGGAGGTGACGTATGAGCCAGCGCGCGACGGAGTCCGAGACCGTCACCCTCCCTGACCCGGCCGAGCGACTTCTCGCCATCCGGGACCTCGACGCGGGGTACGGCGACCTGCAGGTCCTCAGCGACGTCCACATGGACGTTGCGGACGGCGAGTACGTCGTCATCGTCGGCCCGAACGGAGCCGGCAAGTCGACAGTGATGAAATCCGTCTTCGGTCTGACGACGTACATGGGCGGGGACGTCATCTTCGACGGGACCGACATCAGCCGGCGCAACCCCGACGAGATCATTTACGAGGGCATCAGCTACGTCCCCCAGACCGGCAACGTGTTCGGGTCGCTGAGCGTGCGCGAGAACCTCGAAATGGGCGCGTACATCCTCGATGAAGTCCCAGAGGACCGCATCGAGGAGGTGTACGAGCGGTTCCCCATCCTCCGGGAGCGGTCCGACCAGTCGGCCGGGACACTGTCGGGCGGGCAACAGCAGATGCTCGCCATGGGCCGGGCGCTGATGCTCGACCCCGACCTGCTGTTGCTCGACGAGCCCTCCGCCGGGCTGGCCCCGGACCTCGTCGACGATATGTTCGACCGTATCGACCGCATCAACGACGACGGGACGGCGATTCTGATGGTCGAGCAAAACGCCAAGGAAGCGCTCCGGCGGTGTGATCGGGGCTACGTGCTCGTCCAGGGTCAGAACCGCTACGAGGACGAGGGGACGGTTCTCCTCAACGACGAGCAGGTCCGTCAGGACTTCCTCGGCGGGTAACTCGAAAAAAGAGCCGGCGCTGACAGACCCGTTATTGGTTCATCGCGCTGTTGATTTCAGACGTGTAGGAGGACTGCTGTTGCTCGAAGCCGACCTGGTTCACGATGGTCCCGCCTTCCGCTTCGAACGCGCCGGCGAACGCCTCCTGTAGCGCCTGGCCGTAGCTGTTGTTCACGTACAGCGTCGATGCGGTCTCGGCACCGAGTTCGTCCACGCCGACTTGCGCCAGAACCTGCCCCTGCAGCGCGTCGCTGGGCGGGGTGCGGAACATGTAATCGTTGTCTTCGAGGTCGGTAATCGTCGGCGACGTGGACGCAGGCGAACAGCCGACGACGCCGCTGTCGACGAGCACGTTTCTGGCGACCTGTATCGACGTCTCGGAGCTGGCCGCTCCGGTGATCGACGGATACCCCTCGCTGACGAGGGAGTTGGCCGCGTCGATGCCCGCCTGTGCCTGGGTCTGGGTGTCACCGACCTGGTAATCGAACTCGAAGTCGACCTCGCCTTCGAGTTGCAGGGCCGGGAGGATCGCCCCGTCGCGGATCGGCCTGCCGAGCGGCCCGAGATCGCCGGTCTCAGGCATCAGCACACCGAACCGGACCGTTCGTCCGGGGTCGCTGCCAGAGCCGTTCGGTTCCGGTTGCGGGATGTCGTCGCCCGCGCTGAAGTCGACGGTGTTGAGCGTATCGACGCCCCCACCGTCCTGAAAGCCGAAGACCTGGTACTGCGCCGAGGCCATGTCCCCGTTTTCGTCGAAGTCGACTGCACTCGAAGCCCCCTCGTACTGAATGTTCTCGCCCGCGGCGGCCGCTTCGACGGCCGCTGGCAGTTCGGAGGGGCCGTACGTGTCGCCGCCCGGATTGGCGACGACACGCATATGATCTCGGACGGCCTGTCCGTCGTTTTCCCCGGCCAGCAGGTTGGCGAGAATCTGGACCGCTGTCGCGTCGTAGGCCTGTGACGTGAACACGCCGGCCTCGTCGTAGTCGAACTCGGAGGTGAACTGCTCCGTGAACGTATCGACGCCGGGCCCGGCCGCTGACGGGGCTGTGCCGCGGACGTTCGACATATCGTCGCCGACGTTACTCGGCAGTTCGCCGTCCTGCAGTCCGTCGGTGACGAGGATGTCGGCGGCGTCGTCGCCGTAGTCGGCGTAGAAGTCCTTGAACAGTTGCACACCGCTCTGGGGATAGCCGACGACCATCAACACGTCCGGCGATTCCGGGCCGCTGTCGCCACCCGAGTCGGTCCCGGTACCGGTCATCCCACCATCGCCGCCGTCTCCGCCGTCTCCGCCGTCAGTCTGTTCGGTTGAACAGCCTGCCAACCCACCAAGCAGACCCACGGTGCCTATCGCCCCAGTGCGCTTCATGAACGCTCGCCGATTGGTATCGCGACTCATACCACTTACCACTGATTCACATCTTATAAAACTATATCCTCCCGTAACCTTGCTGTTCCGTAGTCTGCTCCAGTCACGCCGATATTTTTTGTTGTCGGCGTTAGATATTAACGCCGGAGAAACCGCTATCGGCCCAGACGTCGCTCGGACTCTCAGCACATCCGCGAAAAAACGTCGAGTGTCGCCCCTTATTCGACGCGGCCGACGACCTTGTCGTACTCTTCAGCGGCCTTGTCCCAGTCGACAACCTCGAAGAAGGCGTCGATGAAGTCGCCGCGAGCGGGGCCGTAGTCGTAGTAGTAGGAGTGCTCCCAGACGTCGAGCGCGAGGATTGGATGGGAGCCCCAGAGCGCGCCCTGGTCGTGCTTGTCGACCGGCACGTTGCGCAGTTGCTTGGCAACGGGGTCGTACACGAGCAGCGCCCAGCCGCCGGCGGCTGATGCGGCGGCTTCGAACTCGCCCTTCCAGCCTTCGTAAGAGCCGAAGTCCTCCTCGATGCGGTCGAGGAGCTCGCCTTCCGGCTCACCGCCGCCGTTGGGGTCCATGTTCTCCCAGAACAGCGTGTGGAGATAGTGCCCACAGCCGTTGTGGGTGACGTTGCCCATGGCAGCCGCGCTCGAACCGAAGTCACCGGATTCGCGGTTCTCTGCGAGCGTCTCCTCGGCCGATTCGAGGCCGTTTACGTACCCCTGGTGGTGGGTGTCGTGGTGCCAGGTGAGCACCTGTTCGGAGATGTGTGGCTCCAGTGCGTCGTAGTCGTACGGGAGCGGTGGCAGTTCGGGATTGGAATGTTCGGGCATATGAAAACGCCTCCATCACTATCTGTCGCGCGGCTGCCTGTTAAACGTTTAGGAGCCATTTGGTAGCACTGTACACGGACAGCGGGACGGAACCGTAACTGTCCGTTGTTGCACCGCCACATATCGGCTCCGCCGCGGGTGTAAGTGTTCAGGAGAGTCCAGCACAGCAGAATGTTCCCATCCTAGTCGTCACCCCTGGCCCGCTCGAACATCGAGAGGGCCTGTTCGCGGCGCTTGCTGTGGTCGACAACGGGGTCAGGATACTCCGGGGCGGCGTTGCGCCGCTGGGTGAGCGAGCAGTCGTTCCAGTCGTGGATTACTTCGGGCGCGGCGTCCCGCAGTTCCGGGACGTACTCCTTGATGTACTCGGCGTCCGGGTCGTAGTCTTCGCCCTGCGTCATCGGATTGAAGATGCGGAAGTAGGGCTGAGCGTCGGTCCCCGTGGAGGCCGCCCACTGCCAGCCGCCGTTGTCGTTGGCCGTGTCGTGGTCGACCAGTTTCTCCCGGAACCACTCGTAGCCGTGGCGCCAGTCGACGAGCAGGTCCTTCGTGAGGAAAGAGGCGACGATCATCCGGACGCGGTTGTGCATGTACGCCTCCTCGCGGAGCTGTCTCATTCCGGCGTCGACGATGGGATAGCCCGTCTCGCCGTCCTTCCAGGCCTGCAACAGCTCCTCGTCGTTTTCCCACTCGATAGGGTTCTCGTAGGACTTGTAGTTCGAGCTGACGACGTGCGGATGGGCAAACAGCACCTGTGTGTAGAACTCCCGCCAGGCTAGCTGGGACTGGAACTCCCGGACGGACTCCCGTCGGTCACCGCCAGTCCCCTCTTTGGCGTCCTCGGTGCGGTCGTACACTTCGCGGATGCCGATGGTCCCGAACTTCAGATGAGCCGAGAGCCGCGAGGTGCACTCGTCGGCCGGGAAGTCCCGGCGCTCCTCGTACTCGTAGACGTTCTCGTCGAGGAAATCATCGAGCAGGGCGCGTGCTTCGTCGGTCCCCGCTGCGGGCACGTCCGCCTCTGGCTCATCGAAGCCGAGGTCGGCCAGCGTCGGGAGCGCGTCGCCGTCGACATCAGCCAGTTCGTCGGCTGACGGGGGTTCGTAGGGGGCCGTCTTCTCGCGGTCGTGCCACTTCCGGCCGAAGTAAGTGAAGACGCTGTAGGGGTCGCCGTCGTTCGTCGTGATCTCGCCCGGTTCGTGCAACACGGCGTTCTGGACCGCTTCGCGAGCAACGTCCGCGTCGTCGAGCGCTTGCCGGACCACTGCGTCGCGCTCCCGAGCGAGTCCGGAGTAGTCTTTGCCCCAGGTGACCGTGTCGACGCCGTATTCGACCGCCAGGTCCGGGATGACGGCGGTCGGGTCCCCGCGGGCGACGACGAGGTCACTGCCGCGGTCGCGGTACCACTCGCGCAAGCTGTCGAGAGCGTCCAGCATGAACGCGACCCGGGGCGGGCCGGCGTGGTCGAGAACGGCCCTGTCGAAGACGAACACCGGGACAACGGGGTCGGACGGGGTCGCCGCGGCGAGGCCGGCGTTGTCCGTCGCCCGGAGGTCACGGCGATGCCAGTGCAGGCGCATACCTAGTACACGGACTAGCCCGGGCAAAAGGTACTGCCCAACGATGTTGGTCTGGCAGGCGCTGACGGACACCACTGTTATCTTTCCGCCGGTCGAGAGCCACCACATGGAAGATGCGACAGTGACGCTGTCTGTCGACGACGGGATTGCCACAGTGACGCTGAACCAGCCGGAGTCGCGAAACGCTCTGTCGGCGGAGTTGGCCGAAGCACTCACTGCCCGGTTCGAATCGGTGACCGACAGCGACGCCCGGTGTGTCGTGCTGGAGGGCGCGGGCCCGGCGTTCTGTGCCGGCGGGGACATCAATGCAATGCTACAGGGAGTGAAGCACGACCGACCGCCGGCCACACAGGTCGAACTGGTGGTCTCGTCACTCCACGAAGCGATCCGGACCGTCCACAGCTGTCCCCTCCCGGTCGTCGCGAAAATCGACGGCCCCGCCTTCGGTGCCGGTGCGGGACTCGCGCTGGCCTGTGATATACAGGTTGCGAGCACTGCCGGCCAGATCGGCTTCGGCTTCCGCCAGGTCGGACTGGCGAGTGACTCCGGCGTCTCCTATTTCCTTCCGCGAATCGTCGGCCCGAACAAGGCCAAGGAACTGCTGTTCACCGGCGAACTGCTGGACGCCGAGGCGGCCGGGGAACTCGGGCTGTTCACCCGGGTGTTCGACACGGAGACGTTCGAATCGGAGTTTTCGGAACTCGTCGCCGACATCGCCGCTGGACCGACGGTCGCGCTCGGCCACGCCAAGCGGTTAGTCAACCGGAGTCTGGACAGTTCGCTGGAGCAGGCACTCGAAAACGAAGCCACCGCACAGGGCGTCGCTTTCACGACCGACGACCACGAGGAGGGCGCAACCGCGTTCGTCGAGAAACGTGACCCGGAGTTCACGGGTCAGTAAACTGATTACTGTGACCAGCGTCAGGACTGGTCCACCCAGCCACCACCGGAGAGACAGATGCCAGCTACGATCCATCTCACACCGGACCGAGCATCGACCGGAACCACGACTACCCGCTCTTTCTCCCACAAGTGGAGGGCGACTGTAGCATGACCGACGACCCCCCGGACTGGGAGTTCAGCGAGCGGGACATGTACATTCTGCGCGAACTCTCGGCGGACCCACAGCGGTCGTCCCGCGAGCTTGCGGACTTGCTGGAGTCCGAATACGGCATCGACGTGTCCCATGTAACGGTCAGCGAATCGATCCGGGAGATGCGCGCCGCGGGCGTCTTCCGGGAGACAATCGTCCCGAACGAGGAACTGTTCAATTTCGCGCTGTTCGAGTTCAAGTTCAACCCCGAGCATTTCGCCGACTCTTGGCACGACGCGATGGTCGCTATCCGGGACGACCGGCACACGCTGTTTTACTTCCTCTCCGACGGCGAGTATCAGTGGAAGTCAGTGATGATGTTCCCGAGTCGGACGGCCGAATCCCGCTGGATACACGACTTCTACAAGGACCACGGCGACGTGATTCAGAACATCCGGAACTCAGTCGTCCACAACGTCCTGAAATTCAAGACGGACCCGGAGCTGTTTACCGAACTCGACGGAGAGCGGTCGTAACCAAGGGGGAGAGCGATCGTAACCAAGGGAAGGCAGATCGACATAAAGACGAGAGAGACTGCGACTCGATAGCGTCGTGCTTACAGTTTCCGCTCGGCGTCTTCGGCCAGTTCCTTCATTCGCTTGCTGACCCGGCCCGCATCCGAGAACTCGTCTTCGCTCATCGCCGTCGCCAGGGAGTTCCCGAGCACGAACACGGCGTGTTTGTGCTCGCTTTTCGACTTGTGGACATCCGATGGCCGCACGTCGAGTTCCTGATAGGCGTCGAAGAGGTCCGGGTCGACCGAGTCCATGTCGTCGCGGAAGTACTCCATGATCGTCACCATCTGCTCGTGTAGCTCGAGAAGCTCGTCTTTGTGCATAGCTACAGTATGCGGTGGCACGTCCATAAGAATTGCTTGAGAAGGGATACCAGACGCTCACGCCCGTATTTTCAGAAGACGTACTCGTCGTCGTGGCCCATCATGCCGTCTTCTTCGAACCCTGGCTCCTCGTCTTCGTCCTGTGGTCCGGAGGTTTTGTACGCCTTGAGCCCGGTCGACAGGAGGTCCTCGATGGCTTCCTCGCGGTTGAGGAACTCGCCTTTCTCGACGAGCTGCGCGATCTGCATCTCCAGGTGTTCCGGGATATTGATCTCTACCTTAGGCATCGCAACATAGGGGGCTTCGACTATGCCCTATTTAAACCTGACGGGGGTGTGTTCGCAGATTGCAGAATTACAATTGTAGAACCGTGAGAGGAAATTCGTAAACTCGGAGATTAATTTCCGCGAATCTGAACCAATAGCCGGCAGAGTACGTGGCGGGCCAGAACGGCGTGAAATCGACAGTTCCACCGTGTCCCTCTGATTGATTCCGACTACGCAGAATCGAGCGTATAGTTAGGCTCAAAGGTGCGCAATCCTAAGGCATTGCTGATGGAACCACTGCGTGGTGACGAGACGACGGTTGGTGAGACAACGGTCGTCGCACGCGGGTGTCGCCTCGACGATGCACCGGTTCGGGCGGTACTCGAAACGGACGCTCGCCCCCGGTTCTTCTGGGCGGCCGGTACAGAGTCAATCGCGGCCCGCGGGAGCGCGGCGACTGTGACTGCCGACGGGCAGTCGCGGTTCGACGACGTGCGGACAGCGCTCGAGGCGCTGTTCGCTGACTGCTCAGTTCCCGACGACCTCCCGAGCGCCGCCCGACCGCGAGCGTTCGGTGGGTTCGCTTTTCACAACGGAACGCACGAGGAGGCGGACTCTCCCTGGGACGGGTTCCCCAGTGCGGCGTTTTTCCTCCCCGAGATACAGGTAACCAAGAAAGACGACGACGCCTGGCTCACAACGGTCGCGACAGGTCCCGAGGCCGCGACCGAAGCGGAGACGCTGCTTGAGGAGTGGCGCGACCGACTGGTCGCAGACTCCGAGAGCGAGCCGGGAATCCCACCGGGGATCTCACACCGGGAGCGCACGCCGACACAGGACGGCTGGCGCGAGCAGGTGGCGGCCGCCGTCGCGAGCGTCGACCGCGGCGACCTGCAGAAGGTCGTGCTCGCCCAGAGCCTCAGCGCCACGTTGGACACGGAGCTCTCGGTCCCGGACGTGATGGCGCGGCTGTCTCGAACCTACCCGGACTGCTACCGGTTCATGCTGTCGCCGGACGCCGGCGGCACCTTCTTCGGGGCCACGCCGGAGCGGCTGGTGTCGGTCCGCGGGCGAACCGTCCGGACAGAAGCGCTCGCCGGCTCGACGGGCCGGGGCGACACACCTGCCGAGGACGAGTGGCTCGCCGCCGAACTCCTCGACAGCGAGAAGGACCGTCACGAACAGAAGCTCGTCGCCGACGCGATACGAGACCAGCTGGAACCGTTCGCCTCGACAGTCCGTATCGGCGACCGGACCATCCGCCGGCTCGCCACGGTCCAGCACCTCCGGACGTCGATAACGGCCGAACTCGACGACGACGAGCACGTCCTCTCGCTAGTCGAAGCGCTTCACCCGACACCGGCTGTCGGCGGGCTGCCGCCGGACGCGGCGCTGCGAACTATCCGCGAGACGGAGGCGTTCGACCGCGGCTGGTACGCCGCCCCGATTGGCTGGGTCGACGCCGCCGGCAACGGCACCTTCGCCGTCGGCATCCGCTCGGCCGTCGCCACGGAGCGCGAGGCGACCCTCTTTGCGGGCGCGGGCATCGTCGCGGACAGCGACCCCGACCGCGAGTGGGACGAGGTCCAGCTCAAATACCGGCCGATACTCGACGAACTAGAATGACTGCCCCGAACGTCAACACGCTGTGGGCGGAGACGCTCGTTTCCGAACTCGCCGAGGGTGGCGTCGACGCGGTGTGTCTCTCGCCCGGCAGTCGCTCGACGCCGCTGACGGTGGCATTCGCCGAGCACCCCGACATCGACGTGTTCTCCCACCTCGACGAGCGCTCGGCGGCCTTCTTCGCGCTGGGACGCGCGCGCCGGACCGGCGAGCCGACGCCGCTGGTCTGTACTTCCGGGACCGCCGCGGCGAACTACCACCCGGCGGTCATCGAGGCGAACCAGTCGGGCGTCCCGCTGCTCTTGCTGACGGCGGACCGGCCGCCCGAGCTCATCGACAGCGGAGCAAACCAGACTGTCGACCAGGAGAAGCTGTACGGCGACGCCGTCCGCTGGTATCGGGATATGCCCGAACCCGAGGCCGAGCCACGGAAGGTGCGGATGCTGCGGACCACCGCGGCCCGCGCGCTCGCGGAGAGTACCGGAGCCGACCCGGGACCGGTCCACCTGAACTGTCGGTTCCGGAAGCCCCTGGAGCCGACGCCGATACCCGAGGAGGACCCGGCGGGCGTTTCGGCCGACTGGGCGGACGGCGACGACGCGGCCGAAACCGGACGCGACGGACCGTTCGTCACGACGAGCGGGGGCGTCGCCACTCCGGACGAGCGGACGGTGCGCCGCGTGCGAGACGCGCTCCGGGCCGCCGAACGGGGACTCATCGTCGCCGGGCCCGCCGATGACGGGCTCAGTACCGCATCGCTGGAACGACTGGCGTCAGCTACCGGCTTCCCCGTCCTCGCGGACCCGCTCTCTGACCTTCGGTTCGGCCCGCACGTCGACCGCCTCGACGTGCCGGTCTGTGGCGGCTACGACGGCTATCTCGGCAGCGACGGCGTCGACGAGTGGAGCGACCCCGATGTCGTCGTCCGCTTCGGCGCGTCGCCGACCTCAAAGCCGCTGCGTCACTACCTCCGGGACGCCGACTGCCAACAGTTCCTCGTTGACCCGGCCGGCGGCTGGTCGGAGGCCGAGTTCACGGCGACGGACCTGCTCGTTGCCGACCCCGACGCCACCGCGGATGCGCTCGCGGCAGGGTCGCTGGGTAGCGTTGCGGCGTCGTGGCGCGAACAGTTCGCCAGGGCGGAACAGACCCACTGGGACGCCGTGAGCGAAACCGCCGCGGAGACCTACTGGGAAGGCGGCGTCCTCTCTGACGTGGCCGCGCTGGCCCCAGACCCGGCCACGCTGTTCGTCTCCAACAGCATGCCGATACGGGACATGGACCGCTTTGGCCGCCCCCGTGACGCCGACCTGACCGTGCTGGGCAACCGCGGGGCCAGCGGTATCGACGGCATCACGTCGACGGCGCTCGGGGCCGGGAGCGCGACGGCGGACCCGCTCGTCCTCGTCACCGGCGACCTGGCGTACTACCACGACATGAACGGCCTGCTCGCGCTCGGTCGCTGTGCGGTGGACGCGACGGTCGTCCTCATAAACAACGACGGCGGCGGCATCTTCCACATGCTCCCAATCGAGGACCACCCAACCTTCGAGGACCAGTTCCGGACGCCACACGGCCTCGATTTCGAGCCGACGGAGGCGCTCTACTCGCTGGAGTTCGAACGGGTGGCTGACCGCCGGCAGTTCCGCGAGCGGTTCGCCGAGTCAGTCCGGGCCGACGGGACGCAGGTCATCGAGGTCCAGTTTGACGCGGACGACAGCCACGCGGTCAGAGACCGGCTTGCCGAACAGGTCGCCGAGAGCATCGCTGGCGACTGATCTTTCAGAGCCGTAACACGGACGCTGTCAGCAGCGACAGTCCGAACGGAAGCCACGTCCCTGACAGCGCGAGCGCCCCAATGAGCGAGAACGCGCTGATGTTCAGCGTGACCAGCAGCACCGTCGTCGTCAGACTCCAGCTCCCGAACACCATGATCGCGATAGTGGGTTCGGACTGGAGGTAGCCCACCATGAAGAGGGTACAGACCCCGATTGTCAGGTTGACCCACAGCGGGAACGCCGGGAGCAGCGCGCTGAACAGCATCACCGGATAGAGCGCGAAGATGATAGCAAACAGCGTCAGCCCCCGGCCGGTCGGCATTTCGAGGAGCGGCCCGCGCGAGAGTGTGTCGGTCTGGCGGACGGAGTACGCGGACGACGAACTCCAGGTGGCACCGCTGCCGGCATTGTCGCTGAAGCCGCTGGTCGCGGTAGTCTCGGAGCGCCGGGCCGACTCTGCGTTCGACGCAGTCGCCGTCCCGCTGGCCCCATCTGTCGACTGCTCGTCGTTCGACGACGCCTCTGCAGCAGCGGTCGAGCGTCCGTCCTCGGCGACGCGGTCCCTGGCGGCCCGTTCGCGTTGTGCTCGCTCTCGGGCGTTCGTCCGAGCTGTACTGCGGTCAGTGCTCGCTTCGGCCCGGTCGCCAGCCGACGCAGACCCGTCATAGCCCGCACGCCGTGCCGCTTCGGCCGCGTCACTGCCGCTGCCCTCCGCTATGTTGCTCTCGCCCGCGACGTAGGCGTCGTGACCCACCCGGTCGTACCGCGCCCGCTCGTCCTCGTCGGTGAGCACGTCGCGGGCTTCGATGAGCCGCTGTGTCGCCTCGCCGGCGTCGGCCGCGTCGCTCACGTCGGGATGGGTCTCCTTCAGCCGCTCCCGGTACGCCGCTTCGATAGCCGCCGTCGACGCGTCGGTCGGAACGCCCAGTACCTCGTAGAACGTCTCCGTCATGCCGGATATAGCACCTGTAGGGGAGTGACCGGTACCAACTGCCAGCTACCGCATTCAATCACTCGTTCTCGACGCCCCCTTCTGGCTCTGTGCCGCGTTCGTACGACTCCGACGGCTGCTGATAGTCTCCAGCGGGTCCAGTGGACTCCTGCTCCCGGGCGCGAACCGAAGCGAGCTGTTCCAGCGCCGTGGCAATTCGTTCGAGCGTGAAGATGAACCGCACGACCAGATACAGGAGCCATGGGACCACGGCCACGATCAGCCCGAGCAGAATCTGCTGGACGATGATGAGACTGTACAGGACAACAACGATGGAGAGGCCCGCGAGTATCCCCATCATTGCTTTCTTATTCGATGTGGAGGGCATCGCTAGTCGGTTCAGGTGCGCGACACCAAAGGGTTTCCTCCGCTATGGTAGCACGTACGAGGAATCTTTTTGCGAGGGCCGTCCCGAGCCACGGTATGGTCTCTGAAATATTCGACCCGGAGCGGTGGGCGGCCGTCGACCGGTTCGACTTCGCCGACATCACCTATCACCGCTCGACCGACACGGGCGCGGTGCGTCTCGCCTTCGACCGGCCGGAGAAGCGCAACGCCTTCCGGCCGGAGACAGTCGACGAACTCGCGACGGCGCTGGACCACGCCAAGCGCCAGACCGACGTTGGCTGTGTCCTCCTGACCGGGAACGGCCCCTCGCCGAAGGACGGCGGCTGGGCCTTCTGTTCCGGCGGAGACCAGAGCATCAGGGGCGAAAGTGGGTACGAGTACAGCGAGTCGCCACGCGACTCGAACACGACGAGCGGGGAGCAAAGCGACCCGCGAGACACAGAAGCCAGCGACGGTGTGGAAGACGACGCGCCAGAGAACGTCGGCCGGCTCCACATTCTCGAAGTCCAGCGCCAGATCCGCCACATCCCGAAACCCGTCGTCGCCGTCGTCCCGGGATGGGCCGTCGGCGGCGGCCACTCGCTGCACGTCGTTTGTGACCTCACGCTCGCCAGCGAGGAGCACGCGAAATTCCTCCAGACGGACCCCGACGTGGGGAGTTTCGACGGCGGCTTCGGCTCGGCGTATCTCGCGCGACAGGTGGGCCAGAAGAAGGCCCGGGAAGTGTTCTTCCTCGGCAAGACCTACGACGCCGAAGAGGCCGCCGACATGGGGATGGTCAACGACGTGGTGGCCCACGAGGACCTGGAAGACACCGCTATCGAGTGGGCCGAGCGAATGAACGAGAAGTCACCGACGGCGATGCGGATGCTGAAATACGCGTTCAATCTCGACTCCGACGGGATGGTCGGCCAGCAGGTGTTCGCCGGCGAGGCGACGCGGCTGGCGTACATGACCGACGAGGCCCAGGAGGGTCGGGACGCGTTCAACGAAGGGCGCAAGCCGGACTTCGACGACGTGCCGTGGCACTACTGACTCACGCCGCGGGACTGTCGGTCAGTCCTCGTAGGCGAGGGTCATGACCCACTGCGAGAAGGTGTCGTCGTGGGGGTCCACCTCTTCGTCGCCGATGAACGGCGAGAGCTGGTCACCGGCCATCAGAAGCGAGAAGTCGAGGTCGCGGGCCGCGGGCGTCAGGTAGTACGTGTTGTGCCCCTCGTACACCGTCTCCTCACGCTGGATGAGGTCCTTCTCGAACAGGGACTCGACGATGCGACTCCCCTTCCGTGAGGAGACGTCGAGTTCCTTCCAGAAGTCGCTCTGGTGGATGCCACCGGACTCCCGAATCAGTTCGAGCCCGGCCCGCTCGCCGTCAGAAAGGTCCGCCTCCGACGCTGCTGAACTCATGTATTGTGTACACCGTGAGACGGCCGCTTAAATCTGACCTTCGACCGGGCGGTAGGGCGTCCGGCACGGTGGCCCATCTGCGTACTGATACTCCCTGTCGGCACCCAGCGTGATGAGCGACGACGACCGCGTGCCGAACCCGTTGCCGTGGACGCAGACGCCGTACTCGTGGTCGCTGATGGTGTCGCCCGCGCGGTCCATCCACTCGTCGGCGGATTCACCGGGCTCCGGAACCAGCGCCTCGCGCAGCCGCGTCGCGTTGTTCGCCTGCTCCTCGCCGGCGTCGGGACGGTGGGCCGGAATCCGGTAGTCGCCGTCCGCGCCGACGTTGACGACGACGTGAACGCCGGGCTGGAAGTTCCGGACCGCGAGTTGGCCGTCCCATTCCAGCAGGACGGCGGCGTTCTCGTCGGCCAGCAGGAGGTTGAAACCGTCGTACTCGGCGTCTCTGGTCGCCTGTTCGACGGCGCGGGCAGCGGACTCAGCGCTCTCGTGGCTCAGCGCGTCCCGGACGAGGAGCCCGCGCGAGCGGTCGCCAGCTAGATCGGCGTCGACCCAGCGATTGGTCACCGCTGCCAGCAGCCCCTGCTCGTTGTAGCCGATCCACGTCCCGTCGGCCTCTTCGTCGGCCGGCGCGACGACGCGACTGCCCCAGTGACGCTGCTGTGGCGGCTGCGACGGCCTTTCAAGCCGCTCGTCGCGGTTCGCCGCGACCGCGACCGGCGTGTCGTCAAAGACCTGCCACGCGAGGACGATTGTACACACAGGACTGCATACACTGCGGACGTAGAAAACCGCTTGGCTCGGCGTCCCGAACTACTGGGTTGAGTCGCCAGATTCGCCATCTTCATAAAGCCGCGACCGAACCGCAGACCGGTCGACAGTCCCCGAGGCCGTCCGCGGGAGCGCGTCAGCGATCTGAACCGTCTTCGGGACTTCGTACGGCGCGAGTCGCTCGGCGCAGTGGTCGCGAACCGCCGCGGGCGAGATGTCCCCGACGACCAGCGCGGCGACGCGCTGGCCCCATTCCTCGTCGGAGAGCCCCACGACGGCCGCTTCGGCAACTGCTGAATGGTCGCGAATCGCCGCGGCGACCGTGCTCGCGTCGACGTTCTCCCCGCCGGTCACGATCTGGTCGTCGACACGACCCTCGACCCAGAGATGGCCGTCCGCGTCCCGGTAGCCGATGTCGCCGGTCCGGAACCCGTGGTCGCTGAACGAGCCGCCGTCGCCGTTCAGGTAGCCCGGTGTCACCGTCGGCCCGTCGACGACGATTTCTCCTCGCTCGCCGGGGCCGCACGGTTCGCCATCAGCGACGACCGTCACGTCGGTGAACACGAGGGGCTGGCCGACGGTGCCGCTGTGCTCGAACGCCGTCTCGGGTCGCGCCGTCGCTATCTGCGAGGCGGTTTCGGTCATCCCGTAGGTCGGACAAACCGGGAGGCTCCGTTCCTGACAGCGCTCGATGAGTGATTCGCTGGCCGGCCCGCCGCCGAGCAGGACGAAGCGAAGCGAGGCCGGCGGTTCCCAGCCCGCCTCAAGCAGCCGTGACAGCATCGTCGGCACCAGCGAGACGCCCGTCACTGACCGGTCGGCGATGACCTGCTGTGTCGCCTCGGCGTCGAAGGAGCGCTGAACGACGACGGCGGTGCCGTACAGCGCGCTTCGGACGAACGGGGCCAGCCCGCCCATGTGGTAGGTCGGCAGGCAAACCAGCCAGCGGTCAGCAGGCAGGACGCCGAGGCGGTACGAGGACGCGACAGCGCTGGCGACGAGGTTCCCGACGGTCAGTCGAACGCCCTTCGGCTCGCTGGTGGTTCCCGAAGTAAAGATGACGAGCTGTGTGTCCGTCCGGGAGAGATCCGCAGGTGTCATGCGGGCAGATATGTCCGCAGGCTCGTGGTCTGTCGCCGCCGCCCCAGACAAGCCTTCGTCGACGGAGACGACCGGACAATCGGCTGTTTCGGCCGCCAGCGAAGCAGTACCGTCCCCGCAAACCAGCAGGTCAGCGTCAACCGTCGAGAGCTGGCTTCGGAGCGTCTCCGCGTCGAGTTCGACGTTTAGCGGCGCGAGCGTCGCGCCCAGTCGCATCGTCGCGAACAGGACCGTCCCGACCGCTGGCTGGGTCGGCAAGAGNGGGGCGTCGATCCGCCGGTCGAGTTCGGCAGCCACCGCATCGATATCGGCGTCGAGTTCCCGGTAGGTGACCGCGTTCCCGGAGTCCGCCGCGACCATCGCCGTCCGGTCGGGCGTGGTGTCGGCGCGATGGGTGACGAGGTCCTTCGTCGGCCAATCGATCGGGTCATGCATCCGTTTCCACCTCCGCCGGGTCCAGGCCGATGCCGGTCTCTTGGGGGACCGACATCGTCCCGTCGGTTACTGTCGTCGGGTCCACTGCGAGGTCGGCAGCGAGTCGGTCCCCGGTCGCCAGGCCACAGGCCCCGACGTCGGGAATCGCGGCAGCGACGTGCAGCGCCGCGAGGCGGGCGACGACGGCATCGATGGTCGTCGTGACGACCGGTTCGATGCCCTGCTCGCGGGCCCGGAGCGCCAGCGTGTGGGCGTTGCCGGGGCCGCCGAGCACCATCGGTTTCAGTATCAGCACGTCGGCCGCGTCGGCGTCGAGCACGCTGTCGACCCGGCGGTCGGCGAGCGACTCGTCGAGCGCGACGCCGACGCCGTTGCCCCGGAGCGAAGCGTGCCCGGCGAGGTCGTCGGCCGGGAGCGGCTGCTCGACGTAAGCCACGTTCAGCGGCGCGAGGCGGTCGAAGGCGTTCTCGGCCTGGTCGCGGGACCACGCACCGTTGGCGTCGGCGCGAAGCGTCACGTCGTCGTCCACCCGCTCGCGGACGGTCCGAACGCGCGCGACGTCCTCGTCGACGGTGCGCTTCCCGACTTTGAGCTTACAGCAGTCGTAGCCGGCTTCGACAGCCTGCTCGACGGCGTCGGCTGTCTCGGCCGGTGACCCGTCGCCGACCGTCGCGTTGACGGGAACCCGGTCACATCGCCTGTCAGAATCGAACCACTGGTACAGCGGCACGCCGTCGGCCCTGGCGTCGGCGTCCAGCAGCGCGGTCGCAAAGCCGTGCCGGGCGGCGGGGACGGACGCGGCGTCGAGCGAGAGGAGAATGTCGGTGTGGCCGCCGTCGATTGCAACCGTGGCCGCGTCGTCGAGCCCGCGCCGGCAGTCGTCGAGCGACTCCGTCCAGCCTGGGAGCGGCGTGGCTTCGCCGACGCCCGTTTCGCCGCGGTGGTTGTAGCGGACGACGAACCCTGAACGCTGGCTGATAGTCTCGCGGGCGGTGGCGAGCGGACTCGAGAGCGGGAGCGAGAACGGGTCGACCTTCATAGTAGCTGTGGGACAGCGAGTCCCAGCGCGAACAGAACGGAGTGGACGAACAGCGTCTGCCCGACCCGTTCGAGCGTCGGATTCAATGCGTCGCCGCCGGTCTGTGTGAGGACTGTCTTCGAAATAATCGCCGCCAGTGGTAGCGTCAGCAGGGGGGCCAGTGCCGGCAGGCCGTACTGGCTGTCGAGGGCGAACACGACCGGGACGACGTAGGCCATCCCGACCATCAGGAGGAACTCGACGCGGCTCCACCCGTAGCCCAGATAGACGGCCAGCGTCTTCTTGCCGGCGGCGCGGTCCGTCTCCCGGTCGCGGATGTTGTTGACGACGAGAATCGCGGTCGACAGGCCGGCCGCCGGGAGACTCGCTGTAATGGCGGCGGCAGTGACCGACCCCGGCGGTAGCGTCATCGGGAACGTGCCGACGCCGCTTGCGCTCGCAACGGCCTGCACGTAGTAGGTCCCGGTAACAGCGACAAGGCCGAAGTAGACGAACACGAACAGGTCGCCCAGGCCGCGGTAGCCGTAGGGGAACGGACCGCCGGTGTAGAGAATCCCGGCGGCGATACCCGAAAGGCCGACGACGACGATGGGCAGACCGCCGACGGCGACGAGATAGATACCGATGACGACTGCGAGCCCGTAGGTCGCGATCATCGCTCGTTTGACCTCGTCAGCGTCGATGAGGCCGCCAGCCGTCACGCGGGTGAACCCCTCGCGCTCGTCGGTGTCGGCCCCTTTCACCGCGTCGTAGTAGTCGTTCGCGAAGTTCGTTCCCACCTGGATGAGCAGCGCGCCCACCAGCGCTGTGACTGCCGGCAATGGAGCGAAGACGCCGGCGTGGACTGCCAGCCCCATCCCGACGATGACCGGCGCGGCCCCGGCAGGCAGTGTCTGTGGCCGCGCGGCCATCACCCACGCCTGCCGCTTCGAGACGTCCGCCGTCGCTGTACTCATTGGTGAAATCTGGGGACGCTATCCCCAAAGCGACTGTGGTTCGACCGATACCCAAAATATGACCCGTTCGCGTGACAGCAAGATCAGGGGTGTATCACAACCACTTTATCATGATTAACCATACGATAGCCTGAGATGCATAAGCCACTGCTGACCACGGATTTTCTCGACCGGGCGCGGGAATACTACGGCGACAAAGAGGCTGTCGTCGCCACGACCGGTGAGCGGTTCACGTACGACGAGTTCGGCGAGCGAGCTGACGGGTTCTCGGCGGCGATGGCTGCCCGTGGCATCGAGAAGGGGGACCGGGTGGCCGTGCTGGACCCGAACACGCATTACCAGCTCGAAGCGGCCTACGGGACCATGCAACTGGGCGCGGTCCACACGCCGCTGAACTACCGGCTCGTGCCGGACGATTTCGAATATATCCTCTCGGACGCCGAGGTCGACGCCGTCTACGCGGACTACGAGTACGCGGATAAAATCGAGCCGATCCGCGACGAGGTTCCCACTGACATCTTCGTGACCAACGACACGGACGCCGTCGACGGCGACTGGGAGTCCTTCGACGAGATCATCGAGGAGGCGGGAACCGACTACGAGCGCCCCGAGATGGACGAGGACGACCTCATCACCATCAACTACACGTCCGGAACCACCGGCGACCCGAAGGGCGTCTGCCGGACCCACCGGACCGAGACGCTCCATGCCTACATCGTCGCGCTCCACCAGGAGATCTCGGACGACGACGTCTACCTCTGGACGCTGCCGATGTTCCACGTCAACGGCTGGGGCCACATCTTCTCGGTCACCGGCATGGGCGCGAAACACGTCTGCACTCGCGGCGTTGACGCCGAGGGCATCTTCGACGCCGTCAGGACCGAAGACGTCTCCTATCTCTGTGGCGCGCCGACGGTACTGAACATCCTTGCGGACCGCTACGAGGACCACGACGGGGAGATCGAGACGACCGGTGCCAACGACGTGCGCATCGCGACGGCCGGCAGCGCGCCGCCGGAGGCCGTCATCCGAACCGTCGAGGACGACTTCGGCTGGTATCTGAAACACGTCTACGGCGCGACCGAAACCGGCCCGCTCGTCACGACCTCCGACGCTCGCCGCTTCTTCGAGGACGGCAGCGACGCCCGCTTCAGCGTCAAGAAGCGCCAGGGCATCGGCTACCTCGGGACGGATGTCCGGGTCGTCGACGAGGACGGCAACGATGTGCCACACGACGACGAGACGCTGGGGGAGGTCGTCGTCCGCGGCAATCAGGTAATGGACCGCTACTGGAACAAGCCCGAACAGACGGAGGAGGCCTTCTCCGACCGCGTCGAGGGCTACTATCACATGGGCGACCTGGCGACAGTCGACGAGGACGGGATGATCGCCATCCGCGACCGCAAGAAGGACATCATCATCTCAGGCGGCGAGAACATCTCCAGCATCGAACTGGAGGACACGCTCTACGAACACGACGCCGTCAGCGACGTCGCGGTCATCCCCGCGCCGAGCGACGAGTGGGGCGAGACGCCGAAGGCCTTCGTCGTCCCGAACTCCGGTGACCCCGACAACCCGGGCGTGACGGCCGAGGACCTCCGGAACTTCACCCGAGAAGAACTGGCGACCTACAAAGTCGTCCGCCGCGTGGAGTTCGTCGAGCAACTGCCCACGACGGCGACTGGGAAGGTCCAGAAGTACGAACTCCGCGAACAGGAGTGGGAAGACGAGGACGAGATGGTCGGTCAGGGATAGAAGCAGCCAACAGACAGAAAATATCAGAAAAGTGTGATATTCTTCGGGACGAAATATATCCCAGAATGACCGTTAACGGCGTCGATATGTCACCTTCTGAGCACAGAGACGGTCTTTTAACTCGGCGTCCTGTAATGTGTGACTACTGGGCAAAGTTATGACTGATATCGCTGGGACGATGCGTATTCTCCACGTCGACGACGAGCCGGGATTCGCCGACATGACGGCGACGTTTCTCGAACGCGAGGACGACCGGCTGGACGTGCAGGCCGCGACGAGCGCCGCGGCGGGACTGGAAATCCTGACCGACACCGACATCGACTGCGTCGTCTCCGACTACGACATGCCCGACCGGAACGGGATTCAGTTCCTCGAAGCCGTCCGTGAGAAGTACGGTTCGCTCCCCTTCATTCTCTACACCGGCAAAGGCTCCGAAGAGATCGCCAGCGACGCGATCTCGGCCGGCGTCACCGACTATCTGCAGAAGGGGAGCGGCACCGACCAGTACGCGGTGCTCGCCAACAGAATCACGAACGCTGTCGAGTCTCAGCGCGTCAAGCGGGAGCGTAACCGCCAGCTCGATGCTATCGAGACCGCACAGGAGGGGATCAGCATCCTCGACGAAGACGGCCAGTTCATTTTCGTCAACGAGGCCTACGCCGACCTCTACGGCTACGAACCGGACGAGATGGTCGGCGAACACTGGGAGCTGCTGTACGAAGATACGGATGTTCCACACGTCCACGAAGAGATAATGCCGACTGTCGAAGAAACCGGGTACTGGAGCGGGACGACGACCGGGCTCCGCGCCGACGGGAGCACGTTCACCGAAGACCACGTACTCGCGCGGACCGACCGTGGTGAGTTAGTCTGTACTGTCCGGGATGTCACCGATCAGCGAGACGGTGAACAGGAACTCGCCCGAACCAAACGTGCCATGGACGAGGCACCGGTCGGGATTACGATTACCAGCCCCGAACAGGAGGATAACCCGATCACCTACGCGAACAGGCGGTTTCTGGAGCTGACCGGCTACACGGAGTCTGAGGTCCTCGGCCGAAACTGCCGGTTCCTGCAGGGCGAGGAGACCGAGTCCGAGCCAGTCGACACGATGCGAGCGGCCGTTGACGAGGACGAACCCGTGTCGGTCGAACTCCGGAACTACCGGAAGGACGGAACGATGTTCTGGAATCAGGTGACTATCGCCCCGGTCCGCGACGACGACGGCACAGTCGTCAACCACGTCGGGTTCCAGCAGGACATTACTGAACGGAAGGAACACGAACACCGCCTCAAAGCGCTCAGTGAGTCGGTACAGGACCTCCTTCAGGCAGACACACGCGAGGAAGTCGCCGAGATCGGCGTCGAGACGGCGCGCACCGTGCTCGGGCTCGAAGCGAACACGATCCACCTCTACGACCCGGACGAACGGACCCTCGAACCGATCGCCGCCTCCGACGGAGTGTATGATATAGTTGACGAATTGCCAACATTCAGGCCGGGAGACAGCATCGCGTGGCGCGTCTACGAGTCCGGCGACGCACTCGCTATCGATGACGTCCATGCAGATCGGGACGTCTATAACCAGGACACGCCGGTCAGAAGCGAGCTATTTCTCCCCCTCAGCGGGCACGGAATCCTGTTGGCCGGATCAGAGACAGCCGCGGCGTTCGACCAGCAGGACGTCGTCCTCGGGGAGATTCTGGCCGGGCACGTCACCAGCGCGCTCAACCAGATCGAAGGAACCGAACAGTTACGCGACCGCGAGCGGGACCTCAAACAGCACAACGACCGGCTCGAAGCGTTTACCAGCGTCGTCTCGCACGACCTGCGGAATCCGCTGAACGTCGCCCGGGGACGACTGCAACTGGCACGCGAGGAGTGCGAGAGCGAGCATCTGGCCGCTGTCGAGCGGGCACACGAGCGGATGGACACGCTGATAACGGATCTGCTCACACTGGCACGCGACGGTGAGACCGTGACCGACCGGGAGCCGGTCGCGCTCGAACTGCTCGTGGATAGTTGCTGGTCGAACGTCGAGACGGCCGATGCCACGCTCGTCACAGATATCGACCGGACCGTCCTGGCAAACGAGAGCCGTCTGAAGCAGCTATTCGAGAACCTCGTTCGGAACGCGGTCGAGCACGCCGGACCGGACGTGACCGTGACGGTCGGGGCGGTAGACGACGGGTTCTTCGTCGCGGACGACGGCCCCGGAATCCCCGAGAAGGACCGTGAGGCGGTGTTCGAAGCCGGTTACTCGACGAGCACGGAGGGGACCGGGTTCGGGCTGAGTATCGCCAGACAGGTCGCAGAGGCACACGGCTGGGAGATAAGCGTTCGCGACAGTGCAGACGGCGGCGCACGCTTCGAAATCACCGGCGTCTCGTTTGGCGATGTGTAGCGACTGGCGGGGCGTCCTTTTGCAGTCTTACTGGCAGCCGCACAGAGACGGCCGTCGCCTCGCCACCGTTCGATGATGAGCGACGCTAGCTATCAGGAGCAGATATCTCTGTCCCGTTCGGCCGCAAAAACGTCGGCAGGTCGTGTTCCGTTAGTCTTCGAGCGCGTCGGCGATGCGGTCGAGTGAGCGTCGCATGTCGTGGACTTCGTCCCGGAGCTTTCGCATCTCGCGGGTGAGCTCTTCGTTGTCGCTGCTGCCCGATTCCTCGTGCTGCCCTGGCGGGCCGCCGCCCATGCCGCCGGGGCCGCCCGGACCGGGACCGCCGGGGCCGCCGCCCATCATGCCGCCCATCATCTGCGCGAAGGGGTTGCCCCCGCCCATGCCGCCGGGGCCGCCGCCACCGCCCATCATCTCTTCCATGCGCTCTTCGCGGCTCATCTCTTCGCCGTCGCCCTCGCCTTCTTCGCGCTCCTCGGCGCGCTGCTGTCGGATCTCCTCGACCCGCTCGCGGAAGGACTTCTCCTCGCCGCCGTCCTCGGTCGCGTCCGCCGATTCGTCAGCGTTTTCGGGTTCGTCGTCTGCCATACGCCCGGTTTTGGTTGGCCCGCTGAAAAGGGTTGTCGTCCGAAGACAGGCCGCGTAAACGGCCGGCCAGCGAGGGACGCTGGTCCGGAGAATCGTGCCGTCTTCGGGGGGTCGTCGCCCCGGTACAGTTAGCCAGACTCAGATCATCGATGGCGCTGCAACTCGTCTGAGACCTCGGAACACTGAAACGGCGACTGCGGGCGCTTGATATGGATGGTATCGGGCTCAGGCGAGCCGTCGGACCAGCACCGAGAGGCCAAGCCCACAGGCGAGCACCACGGCGAGGTTGAACGCCGCGTTGAAAAGCGGTCGATACCGGTCAGTGACGAACGTATCAATCGCCGACGACGCGGAGAAGTAGAACTGCAGTGTCGCGATGAGCGCAACGAGCGTGAGAATAGCGAACACTGCCCACTGCGCGTAGACAGCTATTGCCGGACCGGAGTCGTCGTCCGACTCGTCAACAGTATCGCCGGTCTCCGCGTCGATATCCTGTGCCACTGTGTCGGTATTGGAGGTATCACTCATTGGTCTGTCTCCGTGCGATGAGGAGCGCGCTTGCGAGGACCGCAATCAGTCCGATCAGCGCCGTGAAGCCGGGACCTTCCCCGGCCGCGGTCTGCTGTGGTCCGTCCATCTCTCGTTCTTCGGGGCGGTCCTGCTCGAAGTCGCTGGACTGGAAGCCGACTTCCTGTCGGGTTTCGTTCTCCTGGAGACGCTCCGTCGGATGGAGGTTCGCCGGGGAGCTCTCCGTCCCGACGATGACGCTGTCGGAGAGCAGCATGCCGTCGAGCCAGTAGTTGTAGCCGTCAGGCACCGTCAGTTGGGTTCTGACGATCTCAGTCCGACCGGGTCGAATCTGGCCGACCCGCACGGTCGACTCGTCGGCGATGACGTTCGAGTCGGCCTGCCGCGCTCGGAGCCGGAGCGAGAGGTCATCAGACGGGTCGTTGCCGGCGTTCGTGACGTACACTGAGACGTTCAGTGTCGTCCGGTTGTCCGAGACGCCGTCGATTCGGTAGGTGATGGAATCGAGCGGGACGCCGGCGTTCTCGAACCGCTGGAAGGTCACGGTACTGCGGGCGTACGCCGGCGTGAGCGCGTCGACGTTCTGAACCGACTGCTGACCGGTCTCGACGCGGTTCCCGTTCTCGTAGACGATTGTGTCGATCCGATAGCCGCCCGCCCGCTCGACCGTGATGTTCGACCGCACCGATACCTCTCGTTCCCCTTCGATTGTGCCGACCGACTGCCGCGTCGTCGTCGCGACGAGGCCAGTGTCCGCGTCGATGGCCCGCGTCTCGACGGTGACGTTCTCGGCGGGACCGCCGCGGTGCGAGAGCCGAGCGTCGATAGAGAGCGTCACTGTCTGGCCGTCGACCGACGCCGGTTCGATGGTCGTCTCGCGGAGGTCGAGATAGCTCTCGCGAACGTTGTCCTGGGGTTCGGAGAGCGCGCCGGGGACCGCTGTTGCGCCGATGAGCATGGCCAGGACGACCGCGACCACGCCACCGGTCAGGAGGGTTTCACGTCGCACACGAGGATGGGCAACAGCCGCCACTAAATGTCTTCTGCACAGACAAGTGCGGATTACAGCGACGCCAGTCTCGCGTGTTACCTGAACGCGCCGAGACTCGACTGGAGATCGCGGTCCGTTCCGCCGTCTGTGAGTTCGTAGCCGACGAGCTGTCGGAGGTCGACGGCGTAGACGCTCCCGTTGTTCGCAAGCACGGCGACTCGCCCCTTCGTCCCCCGGACAGTCCCCGTCGCCAGGGTTTCGGCCATCGGACGGTCCGAGAGGTCGAGCCCGTATTCGAAATCGTAGGTTGTCAGCGGGTCGTAGCGCTCACAGAGCGACGCCCACCAGTCGGTGTCGACGGACTGGTCGAAGCCCGCTATTTTGGTGGGTACTCTGACCCGGTCCCCCAACTCGACGGCGATGTCGGCCTCGACCTGCCGGGCGATTCGGCCGTCGGCGACGGTCTGGAGGTGGGCGGCCCTGTCGGCCCCCTGCTCGCGGAGGCGGGTCTCCAGTCGCCAGGATCGGGTGACGCCGACCTTGACGACGTCCGGCGCAAACGCCGCCAGATACACCGCGTGTTCCTCGTCACACGTTTCGAGCGGCTTGTTGCAGTCCCCGGTACAGCGGGCACACGGCCAGATGTCCGTGTGTTCTGGACAGCACGGCGCGGGGTCGTTGTCGCATCGAAAATGCTGCTCCCCGTCCACCGCGCCGGCGCAGTGGCGCTCCCCGAGCGTATAGGAGAGTTCGGTTCCCGGGTCAAGTCGCTCAGTAGTGACGCTCCCGTCCTCGGCTAACAGGAGCGCGGCGTGTTCGTCGACCCGTGCGCGGTAGCCCACGACCTGCACGTCCGGCGGTTCGGCGCGGAGCCGCAAATGGCTGCCGGGACGACGTTTTTGTGTTTGTCTGTCAAATATCCGTACATGGCAGACCTACAGCTCCGGAGTCCGGCCTTCGACGACGGCGAGCGCATCCCCGAGGAACACGGCTACTCGGCAGCGAACACGAACCCCCCGCTGGAAGTCGAGAACGTCCCGTCGAACGCGTCGTCGCTCCTCCTCATCGTCGACGACCCGGACGCCGAGGAGCCGGCCGGGAAGGTGTGGGACCACTGGCTCATCTGGAACATCCCGCCGGATATCGACCGGATTCCGGGGGGATGGCGGCCCGACGAGGCCACAGAGGGACAGAACGACTTCGGCGAGGTCGGCTGGGGCGGTCCGAGCCCGCCGGACCGGGAGCACACGTACCGTTTCCTGCTGTACGCACTAGACACGACGCTCGACCTCTCGCCGGCAGCGGACAAGGACGACGTGTACGACGCGGCCAGCGGCCACGTCGTCGATAAAGCGCAGCTGAACGGTACGTACCCAGCCTGACGCCGCGCTCAGAGTTCTTCGAGTAGTTCGCGGGTCGACTGCCGCACCGCGTCGTCGCTCGACTGTTCGGGTTCCCAGCCTAGCGCCGAGAGTTTGTCGACGGAGAGGCGCATCCGCGGGACGTCGCCGGTCCAGCCGCGGTCACCGCCGGTGTATTCGTACTCGGGGTCGATGTCCATTTCGTCGGCGACGATGCTGGCGATGCGGTCGACTGACGTGGTGGTCCGCGTCCCGAGATTGAACACGTTGTGGTCCTTGTCGGCGTGTTCGACGGCGAACAGCATCGCGTCGATGCACTCGGAGATGTGCATGTAGGACTTCTCCTGGCGGCCGTCGCCGAGAATCGTCAGCGTCGACGAGTCTTCGGTGAGCTTCTCGATGAAATCGGGAATAACCGCGCCGCGCAGGCGCGGGCCGACGATGTTCGCAAACCGGAACACCCAGGACTGGATGTCGTGGCTGTGGGCGTACGTCGAGACGAGCGACTCCTCGGCGAGTTTCGTCGCACCGTAGACGCTGATCGGTTCGAGCGGCGCGTAATCCTCCGGAGTCGGCCGCGGCGCTTCGCCGTACACAGTAGATGACGACGTAAACACGAGGTTCTCGACGCCGGCCTCCTGCATCCGTTCGAGGATGTTGTACGTGATGTCGCTGTTGTCCTCGAACTGTCGGCGGGGCGTGTCCGTGTCGACCAGTTTCGACGCCGCGAGGTGGACGACGAGGTCGACATCGCTCGTGATGGCCTCGGCGACGACGTCGGGGTCGGTGAGGTCACCATCCAGATAGGTCGCGTCCTCGTGGACCCACTCTGATTGCCCGTTCGCTTCGTTGTCGACGACCACTACGTCGTTGTCCGGAACGAGGCGCTCGACCAGGTGCGACCCGATAAAGCCCGCCCCGCCGGTGACGACTATTCGTTTCTCTGATACGTCCATAGGTGCGATGCTTCCCATGCGAGAAAAAACGTTGTGGTCGCGGCCGATTCCGGCGGAGTCGGTAGGCAAGTAACGGATGACAACGTCGTTTTATAGCTTCCCCTGTGAGAGTCGGCTATGACTCGATTCACTCGCCGCGGGCTGCTGGCGGCCACCGTCGGCGCTGTCGGCGCGATCGCCGGCTGTTCCGGCGGTAGCTCGGAGTCGGAATCAGCCGGGACAACGGAGACGGCAACTCCCCTTCCCGGCCAGCCGCTCTCGACGCCTGTCGCGGGCGACCCCGAAGCTGACGTGACCGTTGCAGTGTACGAGGACTACGCCTGTCCACATTGTGCGACCTACTCGGAGTCCGTTTTCCCGCAGCTCAGCGACGACTACCTCGTTGACGGAACCGTCCGCTACGAGCACCACGACTTCCCGATTCCGGTCGACGAGGAAGTCTCGTGGCAGGCCGCAAGCGCCGCGCGCGCCGTTCAAGATAACGTCGGCGCGGAGGCCTTCTTCACGTATTCCAAGCGCCTGTTCGCGAACCAGAACCAGCTTGGCCCAGACACCTACGCCGAACTGACGGAGGGGCTGGACGTCGACGGCGAAACGGTTCGAGCGGCTGCGACGGGAGAACTGTACCGCCCGACAGTCTCCGGCGACCGCGATGCTGGTATCGACCGCGGCGTTCAGGGGACTCCGACGGTGTTCGTCAACGACGAGCGGGTCGAGTGGAGCGAAATCGCCTATGAGCCCGTCCGGTCAGCTATCGAAGCGGCACGGAGCGACGGATGAGAGAGTCGCCGCAGGTGACGGTGCTCCGACTGGGTCACCGGCCCGGCCGGGACGAGCGGATGACGACCCATGTCGGGCTGACCGCTCGCGCGCTCGGGGCTGACAAGGTCGTGCTGGCCAACGCCGCACGCAATCAGGCCGACACCGTCATCGACATCACCGACCGCTTTGGCGGCCCCTTCGACGTGGCCTCGACCGAGGAGCCAAAGCGGCTCATCCGCGATTTCGAGGGTCGCGTCGTCCATCTGACGATGTACGGCGAACCGGTGCAGGATATCGAGGACGAGGTCCGCGAGGCCCACGCCGAGGACCCACTGCTTGTCGTCGTCGGCGCGGAGAAAGTCCCCTTCGAGGTTTACGAACACGCCGACTGGAACGTCGGCGTCACCAACCAGCCACACTCCGAAGTCGCTTCCCTGGCCGTCTTCCTCGACCGCCTCTTCGAGGGCCGGGAACTGGACCGCGAGTGGGAGAACCCCGAGAGAGTCGTCGTCCCGCAGGAAACCGGCAAACGAGTCGTCGACCCCGACGAGTAGCGATACCCACGCA
This sequence comes from Haloarcula amylolytica JCM 13557, assembly GCF_000336615.1. GTDB lineage: Archaea > Halobacteriota > Halobacteria > Halobacteriales > Haloarculaceae > Haloarcula > Haloarcula amylolytica. The sequence continues at coordinate 320,518 of NZ_AOLW01000015.1, read as the reverse complement.
GTTGTGCCGCGGGCCTTTTATCGCTCGACGCTAACTGTGGTGCAGATGTCGCGTCACAACGTGTTGGTCGTCGTCGCCGACAGTCTCCGCGCCCGGAACACCTCCGTCCTGGGCTATCGCCGGGAGACGACGCCCTTTCTCGACGCTTTCGCTGAGGAGGCGACGGTGTACACGCAGGCTCGCAGCCCGAGCAACTGGACCGTCCCCAGCCACGTCAGTCTGTTCACGGGCCACGAGGTCCACGAACACGGCGTCGACCACAGCGCTAGACTCGACGCCGGCCACACGATCTTCGAGGAACTGGCAGCAGCGGGCTATGACACGGGGTTGTTCTCCGACAATCCGTTCCTGACTGACCACGAGTCGGGGCTTGACGAAGTGTTTCAAACCGCCGTCGGTTCGCCCGAGCAGTACGACTCAGCCTACGAGACGAACGGCTCGCTGGGCGACTGGCCAAACGGCTTCTGGTACGCCGACCGGACGCTGGAGTGGATTGACGAGCGTGAGAGCGAGTGGGCCGCCTGCATCAATCTGATGGACACCCACCGCCCGTACGAACCGCTCGCCGAGTACGACGAGTGGAGCGACGAGCGCTCCCGCGAACTCCAGGAGTCGATGGGGTTCAAGTGGCACTGGGAGTTCCTCTCGGGGAACCTGTCGCTTGGCTTTGCCAGCATTCTCGAACAGATATACGACGGCGCGGTCCGGCAGGCCGACGCCATCTTCGAGACGCTCATCCGCGGACTGGACGAGCAGGGCGTCCTCGACGACACGCTGGTCGTCTTCGCCGGTGACCACGGCGAGGGCTTCGGCGAACCGACGGCGATTCCCGAGGAACCGCCGGCCGTCAGCCACCGTATCGGGACCCACGACGCGATGTACCACGTCCCGCTCGTCGTCCGTGCCCCCGGCCAGCGGCACGGACACCGCGTGACCGATCTGGCGACGCTCAGCCGCTTCCCCGACGCCGTCCGCGCGATGGCGCTCGGCGACGGCAACGCGGACGGCCCGGCCTTCGCCTCGCCGAACGGGACCGTCGTCGCGTCCCAGGCCCCCGTCGGCCCGGCGATGCGTGAGGAAGCCGAGCGAATCTGTGGCGACGCCGCACCCTTTGCGAAGCATGCCCGACTGGTCTACCACGACCGGCCCGGCGACGAGGTCCGAAAGCGGGCGGCGTGGGGCGACAGCGCCCACGAATCTGTCATCAAGGGCTGTGGGGGTACGACCGAGGACAGCGATATCGACGCCGCTGTCGTCCGGAACCACTTCGACAGCGACCGGTACGCCGACGTGGATATCGCGACGCCGCTCGACGGATACACCGAGTTCGAGGACGCGTCCGACACACAGTTCGCCGGGGCGCTCGACGACCGACTGGAGGCACTTGGTTACAAATGACAGCACCCCACACCGAACTGGTCCTCGTAGTCGCAGCCGACGAGAACAACGTCATCGGCCTGGACGGCGGCGTCCCCTGGCACTATCCCGAGGACGTGCGCCAGTACAAGGACCGCATCGCGGGCCACCCGGTCATCCTCGGCCGCCGGACGTTCGATTCGATGGACCCGCTCCCGGACTGTTACACCGTCGTCTTGACGAGTGACGACAGCCGGAGCGCCGACTCGGAGACGGTCGAGTACGCCACGACGCCGCAGATAGCCGTCGATGCTGCCGCCCGCGCCGGCGCGACTGAGGCGTTCAGCGGTGACGGCACTGGAACGGGCGACTCGCCACCGATCACCTACGTCATCGGCGGCGAGGCGGTGTACGACCTGTTCCTCCCGTTCGCAAGCCGGGTTTTCCTCAGCCGCATCCACGAGCGCAACGATGGGGACCGCTACTTCCCGGACCTGGGAGCGGAATGGACGGAGTTGACCCGGGAGTCCCACGACGGGTTCGACGTTATCGAATACGAACAGGCGTCGCCGCGACCGCTCGACGGCCTCTGACAGCTCGTCAGGGGAAAACCGACTAGAGTTGTCACTGTCTGGGAAATCACAGCTATTAAAGTAATACAAGTGACTAGTATATTGTAACAACTCGCGATGCTAGACAAAATCAAAAAATCCGTATCGGACGCGCTATCGGGTGGGAAGCGGCAGTCGGACAACGGACCACAGGCCGGAACAGTGACGGAGAAACGCGTTCAGGCCAGCTCTGCCGGCGATAGCGGTACGGACGCGGCCGACCAACCTGAATCGAATCTTTACGAGTGCCCCTCCTGTGACTCCGTCTTCGTCGCTATCGACAAAGAGACCTGTTCCTCCTGTCGGACCTCGGTCGAGAAAATCGAATAGCGGTTTTTCGCAGTTGAAACGGCGCTTTCGGTTTCAGTGGAACGAAGAAGCGACTGCTGTCCGTCGTTGTTGCCCGTCTGCAGGCACATCGGGAACTCCCCGACAGCATCATGGCCCCGCCCTCTGCGTCAGCGTTCGAGAGAGGACGACCCGATGGTTTTAACCACATGACTCCCGGATGTGCGGGTAATGGCTTTTGAGGAACTCTTGGAGGACCCCGTCATACAGAAGTACCTCCACGAGCTGGTCGGACCGAAAGGGATGCCGGTCGCCGCCGCGCCGCCGGACGGCGAAGTGACCGACGAGGAACTGGCCGAGGAGCTCGGGCTCGAACTGAACGACGTGCGCAGAGCGCTGTTTATCCTCTACGAGAACGACCTGGCGACGTACCGCCGGCTCCGCGACGAGGACTCCGGGTGGCTCACGTACCTCTGGACGTTCCAGTACGAGAAGATCCCCGAACAACTGCAAGAGGAGATGTACCGCCTGCTCGACGGCCTCGAAGAGCGCCGCGAGTACGAGCGGGAAAACGAGTTCTACCTCTGTGAGCACTGCGGCATCCGCTTCGAGTTCGGCGAGGCGATGGAGTTCGGCTTCGAGTGCCCCGAATGTGGCAACCAGGTCGAGACGATGGAGAACACCCGTCTCGTCACCGCGATGGAGAACCGCATCGACGAGCTCAGAGACGAACTGAACGCTGACGTGGACGTGGAAGCCTGATGGTCGTTCTCGGTACAAAAGTGTACGTCGCCGGCGACGCCCGGGACCGTACGCTCGACGGACTGCGCTCGATGGTCGGCAACGAACTCGGTGACCTCGACGTGGAGTACGACATCGGCCTCCGGGACGACGAGTTCCCGACGGTGACCGTCGACGGCCCCGACGAGACCGTCGCGAAGAACCTGCTGCGCGAGGAGTTCGGCGAGATGGTCGCCGACCACGAGGACGGCGAGACGTACGTCGGAACGCTCGATAGCTGGGACGAGGACGGGTTCGTCCTCGACGTCGGCTTCGGGCAGACGGTCCGGATTCCGGCCGATCAGCTCGGTCTCGGGCAGGGGACGCCGACCCAGATCCGGAAACGGTTCGGACTGGTCCAGCACCTCCCGCTCCGGTTCGTCGCCGGCGACCCAGCACGCCTCGCGGAGGTCGAGCAGGACCGCCTGTACGAGTGGACCCGTGGCGACAACGGTCGCATCAACGCGAACAGCGTCACGCGCTCTGAGGCGCGCGCGACGGTCAACCGCGCCGGCCACGCACAGGACATCGTCACTGTCGAACGAATCGGCCTGTTAGAACAGAGCATCATCTGCAACCCGGACACCGACCCGCCGGGGCTGCTCGCCGACATCGGGCAGTACATGCCGTCGGAGCTGCTGGCAATCGTGCCCTGACTTTCGAGCTATGAAACGCCGTCACCTCCTGTTGGTCGCCGTTCTCGCACTGGTCGCCCTTTCGGGGTGTAGCGGCTTCTTCGGCTCCGAAGAGGTCGACCCGGAGCGGTTGAACGAGAACGCGAGCTACGACTGGAACACCTCCGCTGACGGGACAATCGTCATCGAGGAGTCGAAGTACACTGCCGTCTACGCCGTCGAAAACGAAACGACGTTCGACGTGTACACCGTCGACGGCCTCGGGCGCGAGCGGAGCGTCCCCATCAGTGCGCTTCGATTCCGGTACGCGAACGGGACAGTCGTTAGCCCCGCAAACTCCTCGCTGAGCGCTTCGGAGAGTCGCCAGCGAACGACAGTCAATCTCTCCGGGAACGTCTCCGGAAAGGTGGGTTACTCGGTCGCTCGGACTGGCAAGCGCTTTGGCTCACCGACGCTCGTCGAGGACGGTTCGTACACGGTCGTCCTTCCGCCTAATACCGGGGCAGGGATTCCGTTCCTCTCGCGGATCAGTCCCGGTGGCTACGAGTCCGAGACTGTCGACGGTCAGCAGGTCATCCGCTGGGACGAGGTGACCTCCGACCAGATCGTCGTCCGGTACTACCTCGACCGCGACCTGTGGCTGTTCGGCGGCCTGTCGGCCATCGCCACCGTTATCGGCGTCGTGGGGACGCTGTACTACTATCGGCAGTTGCAGGAAGTGATTCGCCGACGCAAGGAGGCCGGTATCGACCTCGAAGAGGACGACGGTGACGACGACCCGCGGGACCGTGGTCCGCCGCCAGGGATGCGTTGAGGCCGGATCGAAAGCGAGATCCGACGCGTTTCGCAGGCGCTAACCGGGTCACTTTTTCGCGTCGGGCGTACACACACGGCTATGAGCAACGGGTGGTTCGCCGGGCTGGACCCGGACGACGACGCGGCCGCTGTCGAACAGATAGAGGCCGGGCGAGCCGAGACGCCGGAGGACTGGCCACAGCAGGCCGTCGAGGCGGGGTTCGCAGACGACGAAGCGGCCTACTACGACCGCCTGCACGAGGTGACGATGGCGGCCACCAGCACGGCGGTCGCCGAACGGGAGGGCGCTGACGATCAGCAGCTCGTCCACGCTGTCCGGGCGATGGCCGACTGCGAGCGGACGGCCAACGAACTCGCCGAGCGGGTCGCCGAGTGGGGCGGGAGCCGGCACGGTGACAGCGGGAGCGGCGTCGAGTACGCCCGCTCGCTGGCCGACCGGACCGACGAGGACGAGGGAGACACCGCACTCCGGGCACTCGCCGAACAGACGGCCGAGCTAGCTGACGAGGCGGACTCACTCCGGGCGTACATCGAGCGGACCGCGCCCGCCGTCGCGCCGAACCTCTCGATGCTGGCCGGGCCAGTGCTTGCGGCCCGCCTGATTTCACTGGCCGGCGGGCTCGAAGCACTGGCGAAGAAACCGAGCGGGACGGTGCAGGTTCTCGGTGCAGAGGACGCGCTGTTCGCCCACCTCAAAGGGAACGCGCCGTCGCCGAAACACGGCGTCATCTTCACACACGAGTATGTGCGCGGGACCCGTCGTGAGGACCGCGGGTCAGCAGCGCGGGCATTCGCCGGAAAGCTCTCGATTGCCGCCCGTATCGACCACTATAGCGGCGACCGCCGGCCGGACTTGCAGGCGGAACTCGACGAACGAATCGAACGGATTCAGGCGCGGGCCGAGGAGGGCGACGAATGACGCTCCCGACTGGCGTCGAGCGCCACGACTTCGACGGCGAGACGAGCCTCGCCACGCAGGGGCAGCCGGTGTACGGCGAGCGGACCGACGGCGACTGGCGGCGGTGGGACCCGCACCGCTCGAAGCTCGGCGCGATGCTCGAACAGGGGATGGACACCGGTCTGGAGGGCGGCGAGACCGTCCTGTACCTCGGCGCGGCGGCCGGGACGACCGTGAGTCACGTCGCTGATTTCGGCGGCCCGACCTACGCCGTCGAGTTCGCGCCCCGGCCCGTGCGGGAACTGCTGGACGCCGCGGAGAGCCGGCGGAATCTCTTCCCGCTGCTCAAGGACGCACGCAAGCCCGAGAGCTACGCCCACGTCGTCGAACCGGTCGACGTCGTCGTGCAGGACGTGGCGACCAGGGGGCAGGCCCGGGTGGCGACGCTCAACAAACAGTTCCTGACTGACGACGGGCGACTCCTCGCGGCTATCAAAGCCAGAAGCGAAGACGTGACCGCCGACCCCGACGCCGTGTTCGACAGCGTGCGTACGGAACTCAGCGCTGAGTACGAACTGCTTGAGACGGCGCGTCTGGACCCGTTCCACGAGGACCACCTCGGTATCGTTGCCCGGCCGCGAGAGGACTAGTTGGGATTGGTACCGCCCGCGAGAATCGCCCGAGACGGAATCCAGTTGTGCGGGCTGAGCGGGCGGGGACGGAAGGCTTTACCGGGTCGATTCCGATGTGCTGAGTAATGGACGCGACGGGATCTGCCGAGCATTTTACCCGGATGGGGACGCTCGGCATCGAGGAAGAGTTCTACGTCGTCGACGAGTTCGGTCGCCCGACGTCTGGCACGGACGAACTCGTCTACGAGACGGAGCCGCCTGCGGTTCTCGACGGTCGGCTCGACCACGAACTGTTCAAGTGCGTTATCGAGACGCAGACGCCGCGTATCGACGACCCGACCGACGCTGGTGAGCATCTTCGGTCAGTCCGGGATGCGCTGGTCGACCACGCCGAAGCGAACGGGTTCGGTATCGCGGCGGCGGGCCTGCATCCGCTGGCGAAATGGCGCGAACTCGAACATGCCGAGAAGCCCCGGTACAAGTCCCAGCTAGACCGAATCCAGTACCCACAGCACCGCAACACGACCGCGGGCCTGCACGTCCACGTCGGCGTTGACGACGCCGACAAGGCCGTCTGGGTGGCGAACGAACTCCGCTGGCATCTCCCGTTGATGCTTGCGCTGTCGGCCAACTCGCCGTACTGGAACGGCTTCGACACCGGGCTGCAGTCCGCCCGCGGGAAGATATTCGAGGGCCTGCCCAACACCGGGATGCCGACGGCGTTCGACGACTACGACGCCTTCGAGACCTACGAACGGCGGATGCTCGAAACTGGCAGTATCGACGACCGCGGCGAACTCTGGTTCGACGTTCGGCCCCATTCCGGCCACGGTACTGTCGAGGTACGTGCTCCGGACGGGCAAGCCGACCCGGACCGGGTGCTGGCCTTCGTCGAGTACGTCCGCGAACTCGTCGTCGATCTCGCCGAGCGCTACGAAGACGGGGAGTCCGACCGGCGACTCCGCCGGGAGTTCCTCGACGAGAACAAGTGGCGCGCGATCCGCCACGGCCAGTCCGCGGAACTGATATCGCGTGACCTCTCGACGACGCGCTCGGTCGAGGAACTGGTCGAGATGGAAAGCGACCGGCTGGGTATCGACGGACTGTGGGAGCTGTACGACCGCGAAAGCGGCGCCGAGCGACAGCGCCGGCTTCGTGCGGAGGAGGGCGTCATGGCGCTCGCTGACTCGCTTCGCCTGTCCTGATCTGGGCTGTCGTCCGCGGCCGGACTTGACTGCTCGATACTGCGGAGCGACAGGAGAGTCTGAGCCAAGGGTTTTTATCCAGCTGTAGCTTTTGTCCTCACAGAGACAACGCATGTCTGCAGACGACAACGATCACGACGACCCCGAGGACACAGGCGATGTCCGTGAACGAATCGAACAGGAGGCGGACCGCGCGGTCGAGCAGTTCGACGAAGGGATCGTCGACCTGCTGGCGTGGGTGCTCGACACGGAAACGCGGGCGCGGATCTACGTCCACCTGCGACAACATTCCGAGAGCACCAGCGAGGAGATAGCTGAGGGGACCGGTCTGTATCCGAGCACGGTCCGCGAGGCCCTGGCGGCGCTCACCGAGGAGGAGGTCGTGACCCGCCAGAAGCGTGAGAGCGACGGTGCGGGCAACAACCCCTACGAGTACAGCGCTATTCCGCCGAGCGACCTCGTCAACACCATCGTCGGTGACATCCAGTCGGAACTGAACACGGTGTTCAACCTCGACGACCACATCGGCGGCGAAACGACGCTGGAACCCGACGACGAGCCCGTGACGATTTCGGTCGAGGACGCGGACGACGACGCCACCGACACCGATGCAAGCGGGGAAGCAGGCGACGATGCGGGCGACTCCGAGGACGAAGACGACGGCCCCGCTGTGTAGTCAAAGCCGGCTCCGGCGACCGTTTCGCGAGTCGATATTACTAAACCTACCCGCGCCGTTGCCCGGGATATGAATGTCGCGCTGGGGGGAACGTTCGACCCGATTCACGACGGACACCGCGCGCTGTTCGAACGCGCATTCGAACTCGGGGACGTGACAGTTGGCCTCACCAGCGACGACCTCGCGCCGAAGACGCGCCACGACCAGCGCCACGTTCGGCCGTTCAGCGAACGGAAATCTGCACTCGCCGACGAACTCGCGATGCTCGCCGCCGACCAGGAGCGCGAATGGGCGGTCCGGGAACTCACCGAGCCGACCGGTATCGCCACGGAGCCGCAGTTCGACACGCTCGTCGTCTCGCCCGAGACGGAGACCGGCGGCCGCCGCATCAACGAAATCCGCGAGGAGCGGGGCCACGACCCGCTCGAAATCGAAGTCGTCCCGCACGTCCGCGCCGAGGACGGCGACATCATCTCTTCGACCCGGATCGTCGAGGGCGAAATCGACGAACACGGGAACCTCACGCCGAACCGCACCGGCCGTCAGAACATTTCGTAGCTACCAGCCCGGCGCTTCCAGCCCGGCCGTCTCCAGCAGGTCCTTCCAGCGCTGTTGAATCGTCAACCGGGAGACGCCAGTCGCCTCCGCGACAGCGGACTGGGACCGCTCCTCGCCGGCGACCAGCGCGGCGACGTACACGCTGGCAGCCATTGTCGCCTGTTTCGACCGGTCTTCCTCGGGAACTGTCGAGAGGAACAGGTCGACCGCGTGGGACCGCGCCTCCGTCCCGAGGTCGAGCCTGTCCGACGCGGCTTCGATGTCGGAGAGCCACTCGTCGTGCTCGATTCGGTCACTGGCGCGGTACATACAGCGTCGTTGGTCCCCATCCTACCTAAACCTTCGTCGCCCGCAAGCGAAGGGTTCTTGATGCCAACGCGGATACCGACTGGTGCGCGCGGGTTGCCGAGCCAGGCCAAAGGCGTAGCGCTTAGGACGCTATCCCGTAGGGGTCCGCCGGTTCGAATCCGGTCCCGCGCATTTCTCGGCTCGAACAACTCGTGAGAGCCGTGGATGCGGTATGAGGATTCGAAGCACGGAACGAGCGAACAAAGTGAGCGACGTTCAGGCGGTTCGAATCCGGTCCCGCGCATTCTTGCTGCGAGCAAACCGCGAGCAGCAGAATCGCCAGCGGATTCCGAACCCTGGGAGTCGCAGCGGCCGAGCAACGCGAGGCCGACCGTCTCCATCCGGTTCGAATCCGGTCCCGCACACCGCTCTACCCGAACAGTTACTGGGGCGATAGCATCCACCGCCTCTACTGGCTGATTCTCACACCGCAGGAATCACAACTGCCGCTTATGAGGAGTGTCCACGTCGTTTCAAACGAGGGACTGACGATGTCGGTGTATGACCCACTCCGTGATTCGTCTGCTCGCCCCGCGGGATCGGCTCGCTTCGACTATGCGGTTGACGACGCGGACAATCCGACAGAGCTCACTGTCTTCAGCGATCAGGACGACGAGCTCCCCACCCACTGGATTTCGGTCGACATCGAGCACGCGGTCGCGCTCGACGAGATGCGGTGAGCGAGGAGTGGGCTCGCTCAGGCTCGCGGTCATCTATTTTGACGAGAGACGGGACAGCGAGCGCTCTGGAAGCGTTGTGTCCGAAGTAAGTTTGCGTGGGTGCAGTCCCAAGGGAATGCACCTGCGCTCTGAGAGTGCGTGGGACCGGATTCGAACCGGAGCAAGAAATGCTCGCTCACAACAGTTCGCTGCGCGTTCCTCGCAAGGTTCGAATTCGCTCCGACCGATATGCAGAGCGCTCACGATATGTTCGCGCTCAGAGAATGCGTGGGACCGGATTCGAACCGGCGGACCCCTACGGGACAGCGCCCTCAACGCTGCGCCGTTGGCCTGGCTTGGCTACCCACGCGCGCTCTTGCTGAGTGCATTCAACCGTTCCCGGTGGGTCAATAAAAGCGCTTTCGTTTAGACCCGCCCCGGGAGGGTGTGTCACTCGCGCGAACCGGACGTTTGAAATATCACGAAACCGCTACGGGGGGCATGGCCAAATACTCGACCGGCAGTGGTGGCGATAGCGCCGGCGGGAGCTGTGAGCTCTGCGGTAGCGACGGCGGCGACCTCCAGACCGCGAACGTCGCTGGTGCGACCCTCCAGGTGTGTGACAGCTGTGCGCGTGACCACGGGGAAAACGAGCGAACGACGGGCAGTGACAGCTCGCGCGACGGGCAGAACCGGAAACGCAAAGCCGCACAGAACGCGGCGAAGATGCAGGACGCACAGCAGGCCGACACGTCTCACTGGGAGGACGGGGCCGACTACGACGACGACCAGCTCCCGTATCTGGTCAGCGAGTACGGCGAGCGCGTGACGGAGGCGCGTCAGGACGAGGGCCTCCAGACGGGCGAACTGGCCGAGGAACTCGAACTCGACGAAGCGGACATCCTCGCTGTTGAGCAGGGGCGCGCGACGCAGGCGAACGTCGGTGGGTCGACGATCAAGGCACTCGAACAGTACCTCGACATCGACCTCGTCGAGTCCAACTGACCCCGAATATTTTCGTGACTCCGGTGTAACGGTCGGTATGGATCTCTCCGCTGAGCAGCGAGCCATCCGCGACACCGTTCGAGAGTTCGCCGTCGAGGACATCCGTCCGAAAGCCGCCGATGCCGACCGCGAGCAGTCCTTTCCCGAAGAGTGCTGGGACGGGCTCGCGGATATCGACATCACTGGGCTGACGACACCGGCCGAATACGGCGGCTTCGACGCCGACAAGCCGACGTACGCGCTGGTCAACGAGGAGCTCGCGTACGGGTCGCTTGCGGTCGCGACGGCCCTGTCGGTCCACTGCCTCGCGACATCGTGTATCGCGCAGTTCGGCTCCGAAACCGTTCAGGACGACTGGCTCCCCGACATGGCCGACGGCCGCCCGGTCGGCGCGTTCGCGCTCTCGGAGCCACAGGCCGGGTCGAACCCGCGGGAGATGTCGACCACCGCCCGGCGCGACGGCGACGAGTACGTCATCGACGGCGAGAAACAGTGGATTACCAACGGCAAGCGGTCGGGTGTCGTCATCGTCTTCGCGAAGACCGACCCCGACGACCCGGATTCGATAACACAGTTCCTCGTGCCGAAAGACACCGAGGGGCTCACCGTTGGCGAGAAAGAGGACAAACTCGGGCTCCGTGCGAGCGACACGACCCCGCTCCAGTTCGACGGCGTCCGCGTGCCCGAGCGCTACCAACTGACCGAGGAGGGCAAGGGACTGGCCGCGGCGCTGTCGATTCTGACGACCGGTCGGGTCGCCATCGCCGCGCAGGCCGTCGGACTCGCACAGTCCGCGCTCGACGAGGCCCTCGACTACGCACAGGAGCGCGAGCAGTTCGACCAGCCGATCAGCGAGTTCCAGACGATTCAGCACAAGCTCGCGGACATGGCGACGAACGTGCAGGCGGCGCGGCTGTTGACGTGGGAGGCCGCACAGCAACTGGAACGCGGCGAGCGAGCGAGAGCGGCGGCGAGCATGGCGAAGTACTTCGCGAGCGAGACGGCGGTGGACGTGGCCAACGAGGCGATCCAGATCCACGGCGGCTACGGCTACACGACGGACTACCCAGTCGAGCGCTTCTACCGCGATGCGAAGGTGACTACCATCTACGAGGGGACTAGCGAAATCCAGCAGAACATTATCGCACAAGACTTGCTGGAGTGAGTTCGAGGGGGCGAAGCGGTTTTGCGGGCGTCGCCCCTATCGTTTGATGTGACACACGACGCCGTCATCTACGACCTCGACGGGACGCTCGTCAGGCTGGCTGTCGACTGGGGTACGGTGACCAGCGACGTCGCGACGGTCCTGCGGGAACGAAACGTCGACCCCGAGAACCGCGACCTCTGGGAGATGTTGACGCTGTCCTCGGAAACCGGCCACCGTGACGCCGTCGAAGCAGCCATCACCGACCACGAGCGGACCGGTGCGCACGAGTCGGAGCGACTGACCCTCGCCGACGGCCTTCCACACAGCGTTCCCGTCGGCGTTTGCTCGCTCAACGCCGAGGAGGCGTGTCGGGCCGCGCTGGCTGTCCATGACCTCGACAGTCACGTTGGGCCGGTCGTCGGCCGTGACACCGTCGAGTCACCGAAACCTGACCCGGAGGGTCTGCTGGCGATTGCCGAAGAAATCGGGGTCGACCCCGGCGCGGCCGTGTTCGTCGGCGATTCAGAGAGCGACGCGACGGCCGCCCGGCGGGCCGGGATGGCGTTCGAGTGGGCGAGCGAGTTCGATCAGGCCCGGTATCGCGCGTAGAGGTAGACGCAGACGGCCGTCAAGAACCAGATGAGCGCGCCGACGCGGACCGCGAACATCGCCCGCGCGGTCCAGGTCTGGAGCGTGACCGCGGTCGACGCGAGCACGACGAGCGGCGAGCCGACCAGGATCGTCGTCACGAACGTGACCTGCATCACCCACCCGAAGTCCACGCCGTCCGGGTCCGTCTTCTCGACTGTTGGCACGGCTGATGGTACAGCTAGGTACGGCAAGCACCTTGCGGTTTCCCGAGCGAACTGCGCAACCCGAACAGGTAAGGCGCAGGCGCGCCCCCGCTCGGATATGCCAACTGTCCGGGACCTGCAGGCGATGGCTGGTGAGGAGCCGATCACGATGCTGACAGCGTACGACGCTGTGACCGCGAGCATCGTTGACGACACCGGCGTGGACGTCATTCTCGTCGGCGACAGTATGGGGAACGCCGTCCTCGGCCACGACGACACGCTCCCGGTCACGCTCGACGAGATGGCCTCACGGGTCGGAGCGGTCGCACGCGGTGCGGACGACGCGCTGGTCGTCGCCGATATGCCGTTTCTCTCCTTCGGGGCGAACGAGAGCGAGAGCATCCAGAACTGCGGGCGAATGCTGAAAGAAGAGGGCGCGAACGCGGTCAAACTCGAATCCGGGCCACACACCGTCGAGCTGACCGAGCGGCTGACGGAGCTGGGCATCCCGACGATGGCCCACCTCGGACTCACGCCACAGAGCGTGAACCAGACCGGCTACACGAGGCAGGCGACCGGCCGCGAGGAGGCAGAGGAGATCCTCGAACTCGCGCGTGAGCACGAGGCCGCCGGCGCGTTCGCGCTGGTGCTCGAACACATCCCGGCCAACCTCGCCGCTCAGGTCACTGAGGCCGTCGACATCCCGACAATTGGTATCGGTGCTGGCGGCGACTGCGACGGTCAGGTACTCGTGTTCACTGACGTGGTCGGCCTCTCCGAGTCCAGTCCGCCTTTCGCCGAGCAGTTCGGCGACGTTCGCGGCGAGGTCGCCGACGCCGTCGACGAGTACATCGACGCCGTCGAATCCGGCGAGTTCCCGGCTGAGTCCCACAGCCACACCGAGGGTGAACTCGACGACCTGTACTGACGCTTTTCACGCCTACTCAGCAGTCCGGTAGTCGGCCGAAGCCGTCTGATTCTCCATCCAGGCGTCGTAGGCGGACTGGTTCTTGACGACGACAGTGGCGTTCATCTTGCTGTGTCCGGCCCCGCACATCTCGGCGCAGTACAGCCGGTATTCGCCGGGTTCGGTCGCGTGCGTTCGGGCCGTTATCGTCCGGCCGGGGAAGATGTCCTGTTTGACGCCCAGTTGCGGGACGTAGATGGCGTGGATCACGTCCGTCGTCCGCAGCCTGAACGTGACGTTCCTGTCCGCTGGAAGGACCAGCCGTTCTTCAGTCGTGACGTTCGCCTCGGTGTAGGAGAACTCCCACCCCCACTGGTAGGCGAGCACGTCTATCTCCGTATCGTCCGCGAAGGCGTCCCCCTCGTCGGCGGATATCTCGGCCGCTGCAGGCGTGATGTAGGGGTTAGCCATCACCACGAACGCCGAGATCCCGACGAAGACAAGTATTGCGCCCGTCGCGGCCGTCCAGGTCACCTCTAGCGCCGGGTCGTCGACCGTCGGTTGCGGGTCGTCGTTGTTCCGGAACCGGTAGATCACGTACACGAGCGTAAGTTCGACGAACAACGTCAACGGCAGAGCGACGTACAGGAGCTGTTCGTTGAGGTCGTCGATAGCCGCCCTGTTGACCGACTGCGCTGTGGCTGGGGCAGCAAGTAGTGAGAGCCCGACCACGACAAGGCCCGCCTGAATCACGCGTCGTCGGAGACGCATTGTCACACTGTACCAATCGCCGTGTCAAATAACTTGCCCAAAGCTGCGCTAGCTGAGGGGTGACCGCTACTGGACCCAGGTTCCCAGCGTAGTTTTATCAGCGTGGGCGTGTCAGAGATTGGTAACGTGTAGCATGACGAAACGAGCAACCGTTCCGGCACGACCGATTACACACAGATGCTGAACAGGGCTATCGTCGAGGGGACCGCCCTGGCCGTACTGGCGCTATCAGTGCTTTTCGTGTGGGTCCGGGAGCGGCGAAAGGCGCGACCCGAGAGCGACGGCGGCTACACGACTCGGGAGGAGATCGAGTTTGAGATCGGTCGAATCCAGTCCGAAGTGTACCGCTGGCTGACGACGACAAACCACCGCGATATCGGTCTGCTCTACATCTTCTTTGGCACCGCCGCCGGTCTGTGGGGCGGCGTCGATGCAATGATGCTCCGGACGGAACTGCTGACGCCGCCGGCGGACATCTGGACGCCGGAGACGTACAACGCGCTGTTTACCACCCACGGCCTGACGATGCTGATATTCTTCGTCCTGCCCGTGTTCTTCGGCATCGGGAACTACGTCCTGCCGCTGCTCATCGGGGCCGACGACATGGCGTTCCCGCGGGTCAACGCTATCGGGTTCTGGCTCCTCCCGCCGGCGCTGATTATGGTCCGGATGGGACTCATGATTCAGGTACTCGGCCAGATTCTGAATCTCGTGCTCCCGGCGGACGCCATCCGGTTTTTCCTCACGATGCGCGAGGTGAGTATCGGGTGGACGCTGTACGCCCCGCTGTCCGTGCAACAGCCCAATCCACAGATAGACCTGCTGTTGCTCGGCTTGCATCTCTCCGGCATCGCCACGACGGTCGGCGCTATCAACTTCATCACCACAATCGTCTACGAGCGCGGCGAGGGCGTCACCTGGGCGAACCTCGATATCTTCTCGTGGAACATGCTCGTCACGAGCGGGATTGCACTGTTCGCGTTCCCACTGCTGGGGAGCGCGCTCGTGATGCTCCTGCTAGACCGGAACCTCGCGACGACGTTCTTTGCGACGGAAGGCGGTGGTGCTATCCTCTGGCAACACCTGTTCTGGTTCTGGGGCCACCCGGAGGTGTACATCCTCTTCCTCCCGGCAACGGGGCTGATGAGCCTGATCTTGCCGAAGTTCGTCGGCCGCAAACTGTTCGGCTACCAGTTCATCGTCTACTCGACGCTGGGGCTGGGCGTCCTCTCCTTCGGCGTCTGGGCGCATCACATGTTCACGACGAGCGCGGACCCGCGGGTCAAACTGTCGTTCATGGCGGTTTCCATCGCTATCGCCGTCCCGAGCGCGATCAAGGTGTTCAACTGGATCACGACAATGTGGGAAGGGAACATCCGCCTGACTGCGCCGTTTATCCTCTGTGCCGGCGGGATAGGGACGTTCATCATCGGTGGCGTCACCGGCGTGTTCCTCGCAGTTATCCCGATCGACATCCTCTATCACGGCACCTACTACGTCGTCGGCCACTTCCATCTCATCGTCGTCGGCATCATCCCGTTCCTGATGATCGCCGCGAGCTACTACTGGTACCCGCTCATCACTGGCCGGTGGTACGACACGCGGATGGCGAGATTCCAGGCGCTGCTGATCGTCTTTGGCTCGTTCGTGACGTTCATGACGTTGCTTGTCATCGGCGGGCTTGGGCTCCCGCGACGACAGGCCATCTACCCGCCGGAGTACCAGTTCGCCCAGCAGATCGCGACCGTGGGCGGCTACATCATCGGCCTGAGCGCCCTGCTGTGGCTGTACAACATGCTCGTCTCTTACTGGCGGGGGACGCCCGTGTCGACGACGGACCCGTGGGGCTTGAAGGCGACGAGCCAGTTCACCCGAGAGTGGCAGTGGTTCGAACAGCACATGATGGACAAGTACGATATGGAGCCGACCGAGCCCGAGACGACGCGGCGCTCCTACGCCCCTGAAGCCGAGCCGACCGGACTGGCCGGCGGCGTCGGGACCGTCGCCGAGACCGTCTCCCGGAACGCCTGGATGGCCGCAGTCGGTGGGTTTGTCGGCACGGTCCTGATGAGTGGCGGACTCATCACGGCGATACTCATCGGCGTCCTCGACCCGGTTTCCTTCAGTGAGATTGCCGAACTGGTCGGCCTGCCTTCGAGCCCGGCCATCGGGGCCGCCCTCTTCCTCGTCGGCGGGACCGTCACCTGGCCGCTCCTGTTCCTTGCGTTCTCCGACTACCTCCCCGGTCGGCTGCTGTTCGAGACCGGGCTGGTGTTCGCGACGCTGATATCCAGCGGGTTCGCCATCGCGTTCTACACCGGGCAGAGCGGGCTCGCGTTCGTCGGGTATCTCACTTTCGTGCTCGTCTCCCACTGGGCGTACGGCATCGGGCTGACTGTGACCTTCCAGTACCTCAAATCCGACGAGTCGCTTCGGACACGGACCGACGGGGGCGGCTGACAGATGAGCGACGGCGCTGACTCGTTCGTCTTTCAGTATCTCGCGCCCTTCGTCGGCGTCCTGCTCATCGCGGTCGGTATCGCCGGAGCCGTGCCCGGCGGCTACGCGATTATCGAGCCGGACCTGGAGAACTGCGGGAACCCGACCATCGGTGTCGAATCACCCGAAGCAACGGTGGAGCGGTTCGGCGGGGACGAGCCGGGACCGCGGCTCCCGCAGTTGGCCTTCGACGACCTCTCCCCGGACGAACAGACGGCGTTCCTGACGGCCGTAGACGACCCGGTTGGCGAGGAGCAGGTCGTCGGTGACGTGCCCAACGCCGACGCCTTCCGCCGCGGAGCCATCGTTACCTACGAGGGCGAAGAGTATTACGTCACCCTCGTCGCCGAAAATACGTGTTTCGCGGCTCTCCCGCTCCAGTTCCCGCTCGGCGTGTTCGCCATTGCGCTTGGGTTCCTCGGCGTCCTGGCCCCGCCGCTGTACCGACGGCTGGTGCGGCTGGAACAGCGGGCCGGCCGGTCGAACTAGGGGTTTCGTGCGCTCAGCGTGGGGTCAGAGGGCAGCGCCGACGTACAGCACGACGACGAGGAACACCCACACCAGGTCGACGAAGTGCCAGTACAGCGACGTGGTCCGGATAGCTGTGTCCCGCCCGGGCGTGTAATGGCCCCGGAGCGCGCGCCCGAACGCGATAGCGAGCAGCAGGACGCCGAGCGCGACGTGGAGGCCGTGGAGGCCGGTCAGCCCGTAGAACGCGCTTCCGAACGCGCCGGAGCCGATGCTAAATCCATCGACGGCGACGAACTCGTAGTACTCGTACACCTGCCCGGCGAGGAAGACGACGCCGAGCGCGAGCGTCACCCCGAGCAGGCCCAGGAACCGCCGCCGGTTCCCGTGTTCCAGCGCCTCGTGCCCGTAGTGGAGCGTCACGCTGCTGGCGAGCAGTAGCACCGTGTTGATGACCACCAGCGAGCCAAGCAACGGCGGGAGGTGGGCCGGTGGCCACGACCCGGCCCGGATGAAGGCGTAGTAGATGAAACCGGCGGAGAACGTCGCCACGTCGGAAACGAGGAACAGAACCATCGTCGTGGCGTACAGGTCGGAATCGCTGTCCCCGCGGTTCCGGACGTAATCGGCGATGAATGCCTCGTTGGCCCACCCGGCGAGTCCGGCCAGCAAGCCAATCGCACCAGCGCCGCCGAGTGCGATCGGGACCACGGACGGGACCAGGTCGAGCCCGACAAACACCAATCCGACGCCCAGGTACAGCGACGCAGCACCGATTGCAGCTATTAGAGGCCACCGACTCCGGTGTTCGTGGCCGTCTTCGCCGGCGTGTTCGGTTGCCGTCTCCGTCGAACCAGCCATGTGACTGCGTAGCAGTGGGTCTGGTAAAACGGTACCCCCACGATCTGTGTGTCGGTCGCCGGACCCACCCGAATCTTTATCAGACCGTCAACCGACAGCGAGAATGTGGTTTACGAGACGGGCAACCAAACGATAGACGACGCTGTCGCACGCGTGCTGGACGGCGAATGCCTCGACCGCCGGGACGGATTGGCTCTCATCGCACAGCCAGTCGACGACCTGGCGGCCGGGGCCGACTACGTGCGCACGCAACTGGGTGACGACACCGTCGACGCGTGTTCGATCGTAAACGCCAAAGCCGGGAACTGCGCGGAGGACTGTGGCTTCTGTGCCCAGTCTGTCCACTTCGACACCGGCATCGACAACTACGGCTTTCTCGGCCCGGAGAAGATACTGGAGGCCGCAAAACGCGCCGAACGCGACGGCGCACAGCGGTTCGGTATCGTCGTCGCCGAGAAGGGCGTCTCGAAGGAGAACCGCCCCGAGGAGTGGGCGGAAGTCCTCGAAGCCATTCGCCTCGTTCGCGACGAGACGGACGTTGAGGTCGACGCCAGCCTCGGTATCCTGACTGAGGAGGAGGCCGCGATTCTGGCCGACGAGGGGCTCAACCACTACAATCACAACATCGAGACATCACCCCGATACTTCCCGGAGGTCGTTCAGACCCACACCTTCGAGAAGCGGGTCGAGACGCTCCGGGTCGCCAAAGACGCCGGCATGGACCTCTGTGCCGGCGTCATACTTGGGATGGGTGAATCGCCGACAGACAGGGTCGATGCGGCGATGGCTCTGCAGGACATCGGTATCTCCTCGCTCCCGGTCAACATCCTGAACCCGGTCGCTGGCACCCCCATGGCCGAACAGGGGCTGCCCGACATCACGACCGAGGAGGTCGTCAAGACCATCGCGGTGTACCGCCTGCTCCACCCCGAGTCCCGCGTGCGCCTCACCGGCGGACGCGAGGTCAACCTCGACACGGACGGACAGGTGGCCGCGCTGGAGGCCGGTGCTGACGGTATCCTCACTGGCGATTATCTCACAACCGAGGGCCAGACGGCGGCCGACGACCTCGAAATCATGGCGGAGGCCGGGCTTGAACCGAACACCGAGGCCAACGAGTTCGACCCCGAAGCGGTCAAAGAACGCGCGGCTGACGAGACGGCGGCAGGGACAGCACAGACCAAATCAGAACTCAAATCCGACGACTGACAATGGACGACATACGCTTTGCAGTGCTTGGAACCGGTGGCATCGGACGGCGGACGCTCGAAGTCTCACAGCACAAGGACGGCCTCACTGCCGTCGCAGCCTGTGACCGCAACGGCGTGGCTATCGACCACGACGGTCTCGATGTGGACGAACTGCTGGAGTCGACGGAGGGTAATATTGCGAGCGGGCCGCAAGATGACGGCCCCGACGACGTTGCGACCGACGGCGGCGCGGCCGCCGCCAAAGCCGACGGCGTCAAACAGCACGGCGAGCAGGCCGGCATCGTCGCCAGTACGCAGGGCGAACCGACGGAAACGCCCATTGACGACATTATCGCCGAGAGCGATGCCATCGACGCGGTGCTGTTGGCGCTCCCGAACCTCGAACACGACTTCATCCCGCGCGTGGCCGAACGCTTCGCCGAGGCCGATTACGAGGGCGTCATGATTGACGTACTCAAACGCTCCCGGGTCATCGGGATGCTCGACGACCGCGAGGACAAACTGAAAGAGTCGGGCATCACGTTCGTCTGCGGGGCCGGTGCGACCCCCGGCTTCCTCACCGGCGCGGCAGCCCTGGCCGCCCAGTCCTTCGTCGAGGTCGAGGCGGTCGAAATCTGGTGGGGCGTCGGTCTCAAGTCCGGCTACGAGGACAACCGGGGGACGGTCCGTGAGGACATCGCCCACCTCGACGGCTACGACATCGAGACGGCCCGCGAGATGAGCGAGGACGAGATCGAGGCACTCATCGACGAACACGACGGCGTTCTGGAGTTCCACGACATGGAGCACGCCGACGACGTGCTGCTTGAGCGGGCCGGCATCTGTGACGCCGAGGATGTCCACGTCGGCGGCGTCCTCGACGTCCGCTCGGACGAGAAACCGACCACAACGACGGTCAGCGTGACGGGCACGACCTTCGATGGGGAAACGGGCACGAACACCTTCGAACTGGACGACGTGACTAGCATGGAGGCCAACGTCAACGGCCCGGCGCTTGGCTACCTGAAAGCCGGCGTCCGCAACAACCGCGCCGGCCACTACGGCGTGTTCGGCCCCGCTGACCTGATGCCCGGCTTCTGAGACCGCCCGATTCTCCTCTTCATGACTCACGGCTTCGATTTGAACGACCGACTCGAACAGCGCGACGCACAGAACCTCCGCCGGCATCTGGAAGTCGCCGAGTCCGTCTCGGCGCGGACCCGCTTTGCCGACGACCCGAAAGGCGAACCACCGGCGTTCGGCGACGAAGCCGTCGTCTTCGCCTCGAACAACTACCTCGGGCTGGCTGACGACAGCCGGGTCCAGCGAGCGGCGGAACTGGGCGCACGGACCGTCGGCACCGGCGCAGGGGCTTCGCGGCTGGTCACCGGTGACACGCAGGTCCACCGGGCGCTGGAACGTGACCTCGCAGCCTCGAAAGGGGCCGAGCGAGCGTTGGTGTTCTCGTCGGGATACGCGGCCAATATTGGAACAATCGACGCGCTGGCCCCGGATGTCGTCTTTTCGGACGAACTGAACCACGCCTCGATTATCGACGGCTGTCGCGTCGGAGCGAGCGAGACGGTGGTGTACGACCACTGCGACGCCGACGACCTACGTGCGAAAATGGAACGGCGAGCGGCGGACGCGCCCGGGGACGAACAGTGGCTCGTCGTCACTGACTCCGTGTTCTCGATGGACGGGGATATCGCGGCGCTATCAGCCATCTGTGACGCAACCGACGAGTACGGCGCGTCGCTGATGGTGGACGAGGCCCACGCGACAGGACTGTTCGGCGACAGCGGCGGTGGCGTCGTACAACGCGAGGGGCTGAGCGACCGCGTCGACGTGCAGTTGGGCACGCTCTCGAAGGCATTGGCGAGCCAGGGCGGCTATATCGCCGGCGACGAGACGCTTATCGAGTATCTGCTGAACGCCGCCCGGTCGTTCGTCTTCTCGACCGGGCTATCCCCACCGAACGCCGCGGCGGCCCGCGAAGCGCTGCGAATCGCTCGCGAGACCGACCGCGCGACAGAACTCTGGGACACTGTCGCCACCCTCCGGGACGGGCTGGAGACGATGGGCTACGAGGTGCTCGGCGAGACGCATATCCTCCCGGTCGTCGTCGGTGACCGCGGGGACGCGCTGGAACTGGCCGATAGACTGCGCGACCACGGTATCGTCGCCCCTGCGATCCGGCCACCGACGGTACCCGAAGGGACCGCTCGTATCCGGGTCGCGCCGATGGCGACACACACCGCCGACGACATCGCGCAGTGTCTCGACGCCTTCCGAACCGCCGGCACAGAGGTGGGCGTGCTATGAGCGATACGAGCGAGGATTCGGGCCCTGACCGCGAGACCGGCCACATCGCCGAGGACGGTGTGTTCGTCGTCGGCACCGACACCGGCGTCGGCAAGACGGTCGTGACCGCCGGGCTGACGGGCTGGCTGCGGGAGCAGGGGACCGAAGCAGTCGCCGTCAAACCCTGCCAGACCGGGCATCCGCCCGATGACGACGCGGCGTTCGTCCAGTCCGTCTGCGGTACGACCGAGGCCGCGGTCTGTCTGAAGTGGTTGTCGCCACCGCTGGCACCGGACGTAGCTGCGAAGGAATCAAACGACGACGTCACGCTTTCCTACGAGTCGATCCGCGACGGGGTCGCCGATGTCGTGGCAGGAAGCGAGACGGCTGTCGTCGAGGGTATCGGCGGCCTGCGCGTCCCACTCGCGGACGGACGGGAGGTCATCGACCTCGTTTCGGATGTCGGGCTTCCCGCGCTGGTCGTCGCCCGTTCGGGGCTCGGAACGCTCAATCACACGGCGCTGACGGTGCAGGCGCTCCGTCAGAGAGGCGTGCCGGTCGTCGGTGTCGTTCTCAACGAGTACGAAGGCGCGACGACCGCAGAGCGAACGAATCCGAACGTTATCGAGCGGATGACCGGATGCTCCGTCTGGCCCGTTCCGCCGCTGGACGTCGAGTCGTCAGACAGCGTGATTTCGGGGATCAGCACAGATCTCCCGCAGTCGGTGGTACGGCCAGCTATCGACCAGTAGCTGTCCATACGTGGCCGAGCAAAGGGGATAGAACGGGGGCAAACCCCCGTCGTGTGACACTACGGAGCCGGTAAGGCTCCATCTGATACTTGACTACCAACCACTAAAATAGTAAGGCACGTTTCATGTGGAGGTTTCGCCCTAGCGCGGGGCCATGTTCCGTTAGGAACGGACTACTGCCCAGCCGAAACGACGGTGCTACAGATCGATTGACAGCAGCGCCTCGATATCGACACCGTCGTCCAGTAGCGACTGCATACGGTCGACTGTTGCCTCGTTGCGCGTCTGGCCGGTCCGGAGAACCTCCTCGACCCTGTCTATCGTCGTCCGCGTGTCCGACTGGACTGACAGCACTGGGACGTTTTTCTCGGCCGCCTGTCCGATGACCGCACTGGCGGGCTGGAACCCACCCGTGAGGAGTAGCGCCTTGATACCGGACGCTTCGAGAGCAGCGGTCTGGACCTCCGAGCGGTCGCCGCCGGTGACGACGACGGCATCGCGCGTCCGCCGGAAGCGTTCGAGTGCGCTGCTCCCGCTCATCGCACCGACGCTGAACCGCTCGACGTGGACGTCGGTGTTGGCATCGCCAGTGAGGATGTCCGCGCCGAGGTTCCGGGCGAGGTCGGCAACGGTGACGCCGGCGAGCGAGCGGTCACGCGGCAGAATGCCGTGGACTGGAATCCCCTCGCCTTCGAGGAACGGAACCACGTCGTCGGCGAGTTCGTCCACCGTCGCGTCGGTGACGCCGTTGAACAGGACGCCGTCGAGCCGATCACCGATCGCCCGGGCCGCGGACAGAATCTCGTCCGTATCACTGGGCGTATCGTAGCCGGTGACTAACAGCACGCGGGCGTCGAGCAGTTCCGCGATATCGATGTCCGTGAGGTCGACGATACTGCCGGTCGTCAGGTCGCTACTCCCCTCGACGAGGAGCAGGTCGGTCCCCTCTGAACACGTCTCGATGCCCTCTTGCAGTCGCTTGCGGAGGTCGTCCGGGTCCTCACGCCCGCGGATGGCTTCTTGAATAAACGTCGGCGAGTAGACGATGGGTTCCATGTCGTGGAGGTCGGTCTCCAGATCGAGCAGTTCGCGGGCGAGCATCGGGTCCTCGTCCCGCGTCTTGCCGACCGCGCTCCGCAGGCGCGTCCCCTTGGGCTTCATGTAGCCGACGTCGTAGCCCGCGTCGTGGGCACGCGTCGCTAGCGCGAGCGTGATAGCCGTCTTGCCGATACCTTCCTCCAGTGACGTGACGAGTAGCGTGTTCGTGTCGGTCATAGTTTCTCCTGGTCGAGGGTGAGTCGCAGGTCGACCGCCTGCACCCCGTCGGGCGTCGCGACGAGGGGGTTGATGTCCAGTTCGACGATAGCGGGGAAGTCAGTGACGAGTTGCGAGAGCCGCTGGATGGTTTCCACCAGCGTCGCTTCGTCGACGGGGTCGCGGCCTCTCGCACCGCGCAACAGCGGTGCGGAGTCGATGTCGTCGAGCATCCCTTTCGCCTCGTTCTCGCTGACGGGGGCGACACTGACAGTGTTGTCTTCGAGCACCTCGACGAAAATACCGCCGAGGCCGAACAACAGCAGCGGCCCGAACTGCGGGTCGCGGTTCATCCCGAGGATCGTCTCGACGCCGTTGTCGAGGTCGACCATCTCCTGTACCTGAACGCCGAGAATTGTCGCATCCTCCTGGTAGTTGCGCGCCCTGACGACGAGGTCCTCGTAGGTGTCCCGGACGTCTTCGACGGGGACACCGACCTCGACGCCGCCGATGTCCGACTTGTGCAGGATGTCCGGGCTGACGATTTTCATCACCACGTCGTCGCCGATCTCCTCGGCGATAGCCTCCGCTTCGACGGGCGAGGAGACGACATCGCCCTGCGGTGTCGGAATCCCATACGCGTCGAGCAGGTCCATCGCTTCCACGCCGAGCCGGTTCGACCCGCGGCGGGCACCGGATTCGAGTATCTCGCGGGCCCGCTCGCGGTCTACGTCGAACGTCGTCGGCTCCTCGTACTCGGTCGCCCTGATCTCCCGATAGCGTCTGAGAGCGTCCAGACTCCCGACCGCGCGGGCCGGATCGAAGTAGTTCGGCACGCCCGCCTCGCTCAGGACGTTCGCACCGGCGTCGACTGACTTCCCGCCCATCAGCGTCGCCGCGACGGGTTTCTCGAACCGCTCCTGCTGTTCGACGACCCGTTCCGAGAGTTCCTCGAAGGAAAGCACTGCCGTCGGACAGGCGACGACGACGGCCATCGAGACGCTGTCGTC
Organism: Haloarcula amylolytica JCM 13557; assembly: GCF_000336615.1. Lineage (GTDB taxonomy): Archaea > Halobacteriota > Halobacteria > Halobacteriales > Haloarculaceae > Haloarcula > Haloarcula amylolytica. The sequence continues at coordinate 296,094 of NZ_AOLW01000015.1, read as the reverse complement.
CGCAAGTACCGTTTCAAGCGCCGTTTCGAAGCGCTCCGCGGGAGCGTCCCCGATGATGTCGACCGGGTTGTAGATGTTGGCTTCCTCGGGCATCTCCTCGCGGAGCCGGGAGAACGTCTCGTCGCCGAACTGCGCGAGTTGCAGGTCCGAGTCGCCGACGGCGTCGGTCGTCATCACGCCGGGGCCGCCGGCGTTCGTGACGATGGCGATTTCGTCCCCGTCCGGGAGCGGTTGGCCGGCGAGAATCTGGGCGTAGTCGAACAGTTCCTGTACGGATTCGACGCGGAGCGTCCCAGCCTTGTCGAGGCCGGCCTCGTAGGCCCGCTCCGATCCGGCCATCGCACCGGTGTGGGAGGCCGCCGCGCTCGCACCCGCGTCCGTGCGACCGGACTTGACGAGGACAATCGGCGTGTCCTGTGTCACTTCACGGGCTGTCTGTACGAACGACGACCCGTCGTTGATGTCCTCCAGATAGCCCAGAATGACGTCGGTATCGGGGTCGTCGCCCCACTCGGCGACGAAATCGCTCTCGTCTAGCACCGCTTTGTTCCCGAGCGAGACGATGTCTTTGAAGCCGACATCGCGCTCGGCGGCCCAGTCCAGCACGGCGGTGATGAACGCGCCCGACTGGCTCATAAAGGAGATGTCGCCGTCGCTGGCCATCTCATTGCCGAAAGTGGCGTTGAGCCCGACGGGGGTCGACATCACGCCGAGGCTGTTCGGGCCGACCAGATTCAGGTCGTATTTGCTGGCCGCCTCGCGGAGCCGCTGCTCGCGTTCGGCCCCATCACTGCCGGTCTCACCGAACCCGGCAGTGATGACGACGACGTTTTCGATACCCGCTTCCCCGGCGTTCTCGATGACGTCGACCGCCACCGTCGGCGGCACGACGACGACAGCCACGTCGACCGTCCCGGGGTCTTCCAGGCCGGCGAGGTTGTCGTAACACGGCAATCCAAGCACTGTCTCTTTGTTCGGGTTTACGGCCACGACCTCCCCTGCAAACGAATCGAGCAGGTTCGTGGTGACCGCGTGACCGACGGACCCCTCCGAATCGGTCGCCCCGACCACTGCGACACGTTCCGGCGCAAACAACGTCGATAATCGTCCCATGCCTCTACTCGGTGGTTACAGGGGGGCCCGAATATAGATGTGGGGAACTCCCAACAAGCGGGAATCTAGACGATTCATTACCGCGATTTCGGTGTGACGGTGTTTTTGTTCGTCACCCCCGTAGCGACGTCCGATGACTGACGTAGCGCTCTTAGCACCGTTCGACGACGAAGTGGTCCGTGGAGTCGCAGGGGCAAACAGCGTCGACGAGGAACAGTTGCGAACCGCGCTCGCTGACCACCAGCAAACGATGCGTGACAATCCCGGTGTCGAGGACCTCGTCTACGAGTGGCGAAAGCGGTTCGACGACGCAGTGCTACGCCGCACGCCCGAGACGTTCTTTATCGCGGTCAGAGAAACTGTCTGGGAAGAGTACGGCGCACATCTCGGTCTGGACGACTACCTCCTCGCCGCGGTCGTCGCAGTCCATCAGGAGCAAGTCCTCCGTGAGACAGCGGTCGACAGCAGCGCAATCGACGAGGACACCGTCGCTCTCGTCGTTTCCCGGCCGTCGTCGGAGTAGTCCTATCCCTTTTATATCAAGCGCAGAGTGCTGACTCGAGCGAGGGTTGGTATCAGCGGATAATATTTCTGTTCAGGTAACCAGCCATTCTATCTTAGAACATATTTTTTGGGTTCCCGAAAACATATTTTCACAAAACAATCTTTAAGTGGCTTCCCCCTGTACAATAAGATGACTATGGCAACACAAGAGCACGTCCGACGCGAGTTCGGGGAAGTCGAAGAGAACGAACTCCGCCTCGACAAAGAGAAGTCCGAGCAGGTTATCAACGCGCTGAATCAGGACCTTGCGGACACGTACACACTGTACCATCAGGTCAAGAAGCACCACTGGAACGTCGAGGGTGCCGAGTTCCGCGACCTCCACCTGTTCCTCGGCGACGCCGCCGGCAACGCCGAAGAGGCAGCCGACGAACTCGCGGAGCGGGCCCAGGCCCTCGGTGGCACGCCCGTCGCTGGCGGCAAGGCACAGGAAGAGCACGCGTCGGTAGAACCGGAAGGACAGGACGTGTACGACATCCGGACGTCGCTCGAAAACGACCTCGAGATGTACGGCGACATCATCGAGTCGCTCCGTGATCACATCGACCTTGCGGAGAACCTCGGTGACCACGCGACGGCGCAGATCCTCCGGGAAATCATCGTGCAGACCGAGGAAGACGCCCACCACATCGAGCACTACCTCGAAGACGACACGCTCGTCTTGGACTAACGTCGGCCCACCGCCTTCTCCCGAATTTTCTGGTACTGGTAGCGTCGCTACCCAGTTCATATCGTGGAGAGACCCGCCTGTGAAGAAAGTAACTCAGGAGTCAGAGGAAAGAGAAACGCGGGGCGGACGAACGGACTACCGTCGGAGCTCGACGGTGACGTCGGTCGAAATCCAGCCGTCTCGGTTCCCGTCTTCGGTAAACACGGTTCTGTCAGCACCGCTGTCCAGTGCTGCTACGTCCGGGCGGTCCTCGGAGGCCTCGACATCGTCCGTCTGTGATGGCATTACCTGAGTTAGGCACCCCTAAAGCTAAAAGGATTTTGGTTGGCCTAATCATCTGTGGATGCCAGCCCCCACACCGGGGGCAGAGACGACACGAAACCGGCCGGCCACACGGCGCGGCCTTTAGTACCCGAGGCGACAAGAGAGAGGTATGAGTTCGGACGACGACCTTTCCGCCCTGATTACGGACCTCGTTACGACGCTACAGGAACTAGAGACGGAGGTCGAGCCCACGACCGACAGCGGCCTGCCGCGGCCACCGACACCGAGCGAACTCCTCCGGTTCACCAGCGACGTGACCATTCCTGCGGTTATTCTCGTGTTGAAGACCAACATCGAGGCGCTGAAGATACTCCGTCGAGCCCTCCGGATGGCCGAGGGCCGGCCGACATCGACCGGGTCCGCCTCGGATGAGGTGCGACAGCGTGCGAGTGATCTGAGTCGGGCCACGCTCTCTCGCCTCGACGGTGCGTTGACCGACCTCCAGCAGGCTGTCGAAGGGACACCGGAAGATGAAGAGGCCCGCGAGCTTATTCAGGAAGCCCAACAGTTGCGTGGCCAGATCCAGGATAGATTAGCCGATGAACCGGGGGTGAGCGAGGAGGTCGACTCCGACCAGGTTACTGAGGTCCCAGTGGACGTAGACGCCGAACTACGGTCGATAAAGGACGATATCGAAGGTCCAGACAGGGACGACACCGGTACCGAAGACGGAGAGGGGAGCGACGAGGAGTAAAGAGCTTCAGCGCGGTGTGATACTTTCATCTCTACAAACATAATGATTTATTATGTCACAGAGCTAGGTACGAATACCGATGTCCAGCTCTACTGCTCCGGGCGGTCGTCGGGCGACCCTGTTCGTCCGGTCTGACCTCCCAGCGCCGTCACAGAAACGCTGTACCGCTATCGAACGTGAGCTACAGGAGCTGGTGTGCCGTGGCGTACTCGACGACGTCGACACAGTCGAGTGGGAGAAGCGCGTGCCGCTGCAGGGCTCCGGTAATGGAACTGAACGGGACCTGTACAACGAGTTTGCGGACTGGGCCCGCGAGGCTGGTGTCTGCCTCGCGCCGTTTTTCGACACCCGGCTCTGTTACAGTTCGACGACGGGCGAGAAGCGCCGCGAACTCGTCATGCCGGCCGTCTGCCTCGCAGTCTACGAGAGCGGTGACCTCGTGCAGGTTGCCCCCTTCGCCGACAGAGGCCGAACTGAGTCCGTCGAAGAATGTATCGCTGAGCTGGCCGAGACGGGGGGCCTTCCCGACACCTATTCGACAACGGTCTCGACCGTATAGCGCACTCACGTTCTGTTCACGGCTTCTACGTCGTCTCCGGCGGCGACGGGTACAGCATACTCAGCGACGCAACTGTCCTCGTCTCGTCGAACGAGGGTGCACTCCTCTCCGATCTCGTCATCAACACTATCGAGGAACAGGGGACGATCTCGCCGACGACAGAGGGTCGGATTATCCGACAGGGCGAGGAGAGCTGATCAGACCGGGTCCCAGCGGTAACCGTCCCAGTCCTGGCTCTCGGGGACTTTGATACCCGCGTCGGGGTCGCGGAGTTCCTCGACGTAGACGGGTTCGACCGTGTCACCTGTTTCGACCTCGTCCGTGGTCACCTGCCCGAGCGCGCGGACGAACTCATCGCTCGCATCGGAGACGTCCGTTATGTCGAACTCGACGATAGCCAGCGTGTTGGGCTCGCGGACGCCCGGCGGCGTCGCTGTCGAATGAGTCCAGGTGACGACTTCGGCGGTCCGGTCCGCGAGGTCGAACGTCTCTTCCTGTGGTTCGCCACACTCCGGACACAGCGGATGGGTGGGGTACGAGACGTGACCGTTCGCGCACATGCCTGCTTCCAGCGTCATTCTGCGGCCTCCATGATGGTGGTGATGACACAGTTGCCGAACCCGCCGACGTTACACGCCAGTGCGGTGTCGGCCTCGACCTGTCGCGGCCCGGCCTCGCCGACGAGCTGTTCGTAGATTTCGACGCCCTGTGCGACACCGCTTGCCCCCAGCGGATGGCCCTTCGACTTGAGCCCGCCGGAAGTGTTGATGGGCAGTTCGCCGTCCTTCGCGGTGGCCCCGTCCATTGCCATCTCCCAGGCTGTCCCTTGCTCGGCGACACCGATACCCTCTAGCTGGAGGAACTCCAGAATGGTGAACATGTCGTGCAGTTCGGCCACGTCGAGGTCCTCGGGGCTGAGGCCGGCCATCTCGTAGGCCTCCTTGCTCGACTCGACGACCCCGCCCATGACCGTCGGGTCGTCCCGCTCGTGGACGACGTGCGTGTCCGTTGCCCCGCCGATACCGGAGACGAGGGCGTACTCGTCGGTGATCTCTTTGGCCCGTTCCTCTGTCGTGAACATGAGCGCGGCGCTGCCGTCCGTGATCGGACAGAAGTCGTACAGCCGCAACGGGTCCGCGATGATGGGCGACTCCAGCGCTTTCTCCATCGTGATCTCCGTCTGGAACTGCGCCTTGGGGTTGTCCACGCCGTTTCGATGGTTCTTGACCGCGACCCGGGCGAGCGACTCCCGCGGGGCGTCGAACCGCTCCAGATAGTGCCGGGCGGTCATCCCGGCAAAGGACGGGAGCGTCACGCCGTGTTTGTACTCGTCGGGGTGGGTGATCGAGGCGATGATGTCGGTCGCCTGGCCCGTCGTCTTGTGGGTCATCTTCTCCCCGCCGACTAACAGCGTCATCTCACTGGCCCCGCTGGCGACGGACTGCCAGGCTTCGTAGATGCCTGCTCCGCCCGAGGAGGAGGTCTGGTCGACCCGTTCGCTGTAGGCCGGAAGCACCCCCAGGTCGTGGGCCAGCAGGTTCATGATTCCCGTCTGCCCTTCGAACTCGCCGCTAGCCATGTTCGAGACGTACAGGTGCTCTACGTCATCGGGCGCGACGCCGGCGTCCGTGAGACACTCCTCGCCCGCCTGCGAGAGCAATTCGCGGATCCAGGCGTCACGTTGCCCGAATTTCGTCATTGACGCGCCGATTACTGCGACTCCCATACCTGTGCCGTCACAGGGGTCTCGTGTATGTATTACGGTCCGACCTATAGAACGAATGGAATGTTCATGCAGTCGTCGCGACGACTGAGAGCCCTTCGGCGGGTCGGTCACCAGCCAGTGAAACGAGCAGCCGCCAGCCGTCCGCAGTTCGCTCCGCTTCGGCCATCTGTGGCGTGATACTCGTCCGTCGCAGCAGTTCGACGGCAATCGGCAACACTGGGCAGCGGAGGTCCGACAGCGTCGGGCGATAGTTCTGTAATGTAATATATCTGGAACAGCGGCCGGGACCGACCGCGGCGGGTTCGATTGCTGTCTCGTCGACCAGCCCCGCTGTTTCGAGGTCGGCGACGGCGTCCCGGACCGGCTCAGGCCCGCTTGGCTTCCTCGGTAACTGGCCGGCGGCTTCGCGGAGGGTGTCCGCCTGTACTTCCGGGTCGAGATTGTCGGCGATCGCCGTGGCCATGCTTTCGAGCATCGCCAGACAGAGGCGCTCGCGGTTCTCCGTCTCCTCGGCCGCTTCGAGGTAGCTGTCGATGACTGCCTGCTCGACGGAGCGATGACGGCCCGACAGCACCTCGAACAGCGACCCGGCGACCGTGTGACAGTACTCCGGGAGCGACGCCGGGCCAGTCCTGACGGCGTCGGTCCCCCACGGCGCTTCACAGACGATGAGGCCGTGGACGGTGACACGGGGGTCGTAGCGGCGGAGGGCACTCCGGTAGGCGGTCGCGACGCTGGCCGCTTCGGCGGCCGTCTCGCGGTCCGGGAACTGCATTCCCGACACCGGGAACGGCGGCGTGCCTGTCCGGGCGCTGACGACGCGATACGGCCCAACAGCCACGCTGAGATCCGAGAGCCTGTCACGGATGTCCGCGAGTGTTCGTCCGACCATGGTGCCCTACAGCTCTCCGGCGACGATATCGGCGACGCGTTGACGGTCGAACAGGTTCCGGTCCACGTCGTGCACCTGCGACGCGGCCCGTTCCGTGAGGACCAGATTCGTTATCGGCCCCTGATACAACGGCCCCCCGCGATACACGTCCCCGTTCTGTACCGCCGTCAGCTCGCTCCCGGCCGAATCCGATTCGAGGAAACTGACGACCGTGTCCTCGAACTCCGAGCGCGTTTTGTTCTCCTGTCCACGCAGGAGCAGGTGCTCCGGATCGATGTCGAGCAGGGTCTCGAAGTCGACCTTGCTGCGGTCGGCGTGGAAGTCCCTGACATCGGTCTTCGCGAAGGCGTCGCGTACCCCGAGGTCTCGCCACTGTTTGAAGCTGGTCCCGTCCTCGATGAGGTACGGTGAGAAGCTGGTGGGCTCGTCGCTGCCGGCCCACATGATGGCTACCTCCGGCCGGTCTGATTCCGAGTCCGGCAGGATGTCTTCCAGGCTCGTCTGGAACTCTTCGTGGAGAGTCCGGAACGCCTCGAACCGGTCGGTCCGCTGGAACGCCTGGGACAGTTTCTCGAAGGCTTCGTACAGTGTGTAGTAGGTGTAGTCGTGCCACTCGTAGCCGGTCGAGAAGATGCTGTTCCCGAAGAAAGGACCGACCTGGGTTTCGATTTCGTCGATATCCGACTGTTCCCAGGACCCGCGGCTCTGCAGGAAGTTCGGGTCCATGACGTGGATGTCGGCGTCTATTTCGTAGAACTGCTCTTTCCCGACACCGCTGTCCCCCCACAGCTTCTGGATCGAACTCCCGTCGACGCTGACGCCCGGGATCTCGTCGTAGAGCTGGGTGTGGTACCGGGATGGGAGCCAGACGCCCTCTGGTGCGTCGAGGCCGAGCGCAATCCCCATGTCGGCCCAGCTCCCGTTGTTCGCGACCCAGCCCTCCGGAACTGCCTCGAACGTGACCTCGCCCACCGGTTCCATCGTGACGGAGTAGCCCGACTCCGTCGGTTCCGTGGTCGCTGTCGCGGTCGTCGTACCGGAATCCGTCGCGCCGTCACCACCGCTCCCGGCCTCGGACTGACCCGAACAGCCGGCGACGGCACCTGCCAGCCCGACACCGGTCGCAACGATGTACTCTCGTCGGTTCATATCTTTTTAGGCTTGCCTAAACGGTTTAAATCTTCCCATGTTTAGGCAGCCCAAAAGCGGCATGAATCGACAAACAGCACCACAGCCCCCGACAGTGAGAATCCACACAAAGTATATCCGTGTGTGCTAACCACACACGAAATATGCAGGAGGCCTGGCTCCAACTACAATGTCCGGCGTGTTCAGTTGCCTGGGAAGAGCAAGTGTCCGACCTCCCGGCCCCTGAAACACAGTTCGTCTGTGACGACTGCGGGGCCGAACGGGCGCTGTCGGAGTTCATGCGGACCACCCGCGACCTCGAAGTGCTGCAGGAGTTTACGGACTCTTAGTACCGCGCCCGCGCCGCCGCCTTCCACTCCTCGCCTCGCTTGACGTTGTCCGGAGGGTGGCGCTTGCCCACGCTCGCCAGCCGTCCGGCCAGCGTCCACTCGTCGACGTACTCGACCGTCTGCCGCTGTGCTGTCGCCACAGCGGCCCGCTGACGGTCGGTCAGATGGGCACTGATTGCGGCAGTGATAGCGGCTGCCTCGGCCTGTGATGCGTCCGCTGGTATCGACAGCGACAGGTCTTCCGGGCCCTCGCTGTCGGTGGTCAGCATCGGCTCCGCGTCCGACTGGGGGGTGTTGCGAGTCGCCATATTACAGCGGGATGTTGCCGTGGTCTTTCGGCGGTGTATCCTCGCGCTTGCGCTGCAGGAGGTCGAGGTCCTGAATGAGGCGCTTGCGCGTCTCTTTCGGTTCGATGACGTCGTCGAGGTAGCCCCGTTTCGCCGGCCCGTACGGATTGGCGAACTCGTCGCGGAACTCGTCCATCAGTTCCTGGCGCTTGGCGTCCGGGTCGTCGGCGTCTGCGATTTCGTTCCGGTAGAGGATGTTGACCGCGCCCCGGGGACCCAGGACCGCCATCTCCGACCCCGGCCAGGCGTAATTCACGTCGCTGCCGAGGAACTTCGAGGACATGACGATGTACGCTCCGCCGTAGGCCTTCCGCACGACGACCGACAGCAGCGGCACCGTCGCCTCGGCGTAGGCGTAGATCAGCTTCGCGCCCCGCCGGATGATGCCGTTGTGCTCCTGATCCGTGCCGGGCATGAACCCGGGTACGTCGACGAGCGTGAGGATGGGGATATTGAACGAATCGCAAAAGCGGACGAACCGGGCCGCTTTCTCCGCCGCGTCGATGTCAAGCGTCCCCGCGCTCACGCGTGGCTGGTTGGCGACGACGCCGACCGACTGGCCGTCCATCCGAGAAAAGCCCACGACGACGTTGCGCGCCCAGTTGCCGTGGACCTCGAAGAAGGAGTCCTCGTCGACGATAGCGTCGATGACTTTCGTCATGTCGTAGGGCTTTCGCGGGGCCGACGGGACGATGTCGGTCACGCCGGGGATTTCCCTGTCCGGGTCGTCCCACGGCTTCACCCGCGGCGGGTCCTCCATGTTGTTCGATGGCAGGTACGACAGGAGGCGACGGATGTTTTCGAGGGCTTCCTCCTCTGACGGGTACGAGAAGTGAGCGACACCGGATTTGGTGGAGTGCGAGCCCGCACCGCCGAGTTCCTCCTTCGATACCTGTTCGCCGGTCACCGTCTCGATGACGTCCGGCCCGGTGATGAACATATGGCTGGTGTCCTGCACCATGAAGGTGAAGTCAGTCAGCGCTGGGCTGTAGGTGGCTCCGCCGGCACACGGCCCCATGATGGCCGAAATCTGTGGGATGAGCCCGCTAGCCTTGGTGTTGCGCTCGAAAATCTTGGCGAAGCCGACCAGCGAGTCGACGCCTTCCTGAATGCGTGCGCCGCCGGAGTCGTTGAGTCCGATGACCGGGACGCCGTTCTCGATTGCCCGGTCCATCACCTTACAGATCTTGTCGGCGACGACCTCGCCGACCGAGCCCCCGAGTACGGTGAAGTCGTGGGCAAACAGGAACACCTTCCGGCCGTCGACCTCGCCGTAGCCGGTGACGACCGCGTCGCCGGCGAAGCGCTTCTCCGCCATGCCGAAGTTCGTCGACCGGTGCTCGACGAACGGGTCCACCTCGTTGAACGTGCCGTCGTCGACGAGGAAGTCGATGCGCTCGCGGGCGGTCATCTTGCCCTTCTCGTGCTGGGATTCGATACGGGCCTCGCCACCACCGAGTTCGGCTTCGGCTCGTTTCTGTCGCAACTCCTCGACCGCGTCGTCGGGCGCGGTCTCGTCTTCTGGTTCTTCCTGCTGACTCATGCTACCACTCCATCCCGCCGTTGACGCCAAGTACCTGTCCAGTCATATAACTCGATTCTTCGCTCGCGACGAACCTGACGATGCCGGCGATGTCTTCGACGCGTGCGAACCGGTCGAGCGGGATCTCCCGCAGAATCTTCTCCTGAACGCGTTCGGGTACCTCCTCTAACATATCGGTCTTGACAAAGCCCGGCGCGACGCAGTTCGCAGTCGAGCCCGTGTGTGCCAGTTCAAGCGCTAGGGTCCGCGTAAAGCCGAACAGTCCGGACTTCGTCGTCGCGTAGTTGGCCTGTCCGATGTTGCCCTGCTGGCCGACGACGCTAGAGATATTTATCAGTCGGCCGTGCTCCGCGTCGCGGATGTCGTCGTAGAACGCCTTCGTCCCGTTGAACACGCCGCCCAGGTTGACGTCGATAACCGTCTCCCAGTCTTCACGGGTCATGTTCTCGAATTTCTTGTCGATAGTGATACCGGCGTTGTTGACGAGCACGTCCGTGGGACCGAACTCGTCGGCCACCTTCTCACGCATCGCCCGGACTTCATCGAGTTTCGCCACGTCGGCCTGCGCCGCGATAGCGTTACCACCGTTTTCGCGGATATCCTCGACGACGGCACGGGCTTCCGCGTCCGAGGACCGGTAATTTACGACGACGTTGGCCCCGTGAGCACCGAGGTCTTTGGCGATTCCGCGGCCGATACCGCGCGAGGACCCGGTGACGACACAGGTCTGATTATCCAGGTTCATTTGTGGTTGATGGGAGCCCTGTTGCTTCGTACGCTCATCACCTAATCTGGCAAAGCACAGCCAGATAATAGTTCTCCTAATACAACATTAAACGTCAGATTTAGAATATAATGGTGTTCCGGTTTCGGGATACATGATGTCTGGAAAACAGATTCACGAGGGCAGCAAAGTGAGAACGCCAAATCTTTTAGGATGGCCTAAAGAGGTAGGGCCAGTACATGACAGCCGACATCTGCGTGATGGTGCCGACGATTCGAAACCACGAATGCATGCGTTCGTACTTCCAGAACGCCCGGGACCACGGGTTCGATCTGGACCGACTGTTCGTCGTGCTCATCACCGAGGACTTCTGTGACACCGACGCGATGGAACAGATGCTCGACGAAGAAGGCGTCGACGGGGCCGTCTACGACGGGACCGCCCGCGAGGCGTGGTTCGAGACCCACGGCGCGAGCGAGTATTCGCACCTTATCCCAGAAGCGAGCCACGCCCAGACGTCGTTTGGCCTCCTCTACATGTGGGCCAACGACTACGAGTACGGCGTGTTCATCGACGACGACACGCTGCCACACGAAGACGCGGACTTCTTCGGCACCCACATGTCGAACCTGGCATTCGAGGGCGAGATCGAGACGGTCAGTTCCGACGAGCAGTGGGTCAACGTCCTCTACCAGAACGAGGACGAACACGGTCTCTACCCGCGTGGCTACCCCTACGCCGCGATGGACGAGACGGTTTCAACGGAAGCGACGCAGGTCGACGATGTGGTTGCCTCCCAAGGCCTCTGGACAAACGTACCGGACCTCGACGCCGTTCGTATCCTGATGGACGGCGACCTCCAGGGACAGGCCCAGACCCGGACGAGCGAGGCGGACTTCGGCGATGACTTCGTCGCCGCCGAGGGCCAGTACCTCACCGTCTGCTCGATGAACCTCGCGTTCCGCCGGGAAGTGATTCCGGCGTTCTACCAGCTCCCGATGGACGACAACGAGTGGGACGTGGGCCGCTTCGACGACATCTGGTCGGGCGTGTTCCTCAAGCGGGCCTGTGACGTGCTCGGCAAGCAGATCTACAACGGCGACCCCCTCTGTGAGCACAACAAAGCGCCCCGCTCGACGTTCTCGGACCTGACCAACGAGGTCCACGGGCTCGAACTCAACGAGCACGTCTGGGAGATCGTTGACGAGGCCGGCGCGGACGCCGACTCCTATGCCGAAGTGTTCGACGCGATCGCCACGGCGATGGCCGACGGCGATTTCAGCGACTGGGAAAACGGTGCCTTCCTTAACTACTGCGGCGAATTCATGCTCGACTGGCTGGAATGTCTCGACGAACTGGACGCCGCCGCGACGGAACAGGTCCCCGCAACCGCCGACGACTAGAAAGGCCTAAGTTGTTTAGGCAACCCTAAATCAAACAATGAGTGATTCTAACGACACGGCAGGACGTAACGTGACGCAGTCTCGACGGCGCTTCCTCGCTCTCGGCGGCGCGACTGCCGCAACAGCGCTTGCCGGCTGTTCCGGTATTCTCGGTGGTGGCGATGGCGGTGAGGGTGGAAGCGACGGTGGAACTGATACCGGCGTCGGGCAGATTTCCCTTTCGGACTTCCGTGGGTCCGGCCCACTGGTGGAACAGCGGGACGCTCCCGGCGGCACCTCCATCGAGGAGTTGCCGGACCTCAGCGGCGAACTGACGCTGTATCTCGGCGGTGGCGAGGGCGGGCTGTATCTCGACCTCATCAATCTGCTCGAACAGCTCTATCCGGATTTCTCGGCGAACCACCGGCTCGAAGCCTCCAGCGACCTCGCGAACACGATTATCGAGGAAAACGAGGCCGGCGCGAGTCCCGCCGACGTGTTCATGTCCATCGACGCCGGGTCCCTCGGCGCGGTGGCAAACGCCGGGGCGACCGCGAGTCTCCCCGAAGAGGCCCTTTCGACGGTTCCCGAGGCCTACCAGGACAGCGAGGGGCGCTGGGTGGGCATCGCCGGGCGTGCCCGGGCGATCCCGTACAACACGAACCAGATCTCCGAATCCGACATCCCATCGACGGTCCAGGAGTTCCCCGAAACGGCTGCGCTGGAAAACAGCATGGGCTGGGCGCCGAGCTACGGCGCGTTCCAGTCCTTTGTCACCGCGATGCGGCTCATCCGCGGCGACGACGAGACGATGTCGTGGCTCCAGGCGATGCAGGACCACGGTATCACTACCTACGACGACGAGTTCCGCGTTTCCAACGCCTGCGCCGACGGTGAACTCACCGCCGGCTTCGCCAACCACTACTACACGCTTCGGGTCCAGTCCGCCCGCGACGACTCGCCCATCGGCCTCGCGTTCACCGAGGGCGACGCCGGCGCGCTCGTCAACGTCTCGGGGCTGGAAATCATCGACGGAACCGACAACGCTGACCTGGCGTCGAACTTCGTCCGGCACGTTCTCTCGGCGGAGGCCCAGGAGTTCTTCGCCACCCGAACGTTCGCGTATCCGATGATTCCGGGCGTCGCACCGGTCGGCGACCTGCCGCGCATCGACGAGCTGAATCCGCCGGACATCGATCTGACCGAACTGGCCGACGTGGCCGGAACCGTGGACTTACTTCGGGACGCCGGCGTCCTCTAATATGGGCACAAAAGACCGGTACGAGCGGCTTCGGGAGCAGGCGACGACGTCGGAACGAGACTCGTCGCCGCACACGCTGCTCGCAGTGGTCTCGCTGGCGATCTCGCTGTTGTTACTGGCACCGCTGGTATGGATTTTTCTCAGGGCAGGTGAAATCGAGTTCGCGCGTGCGGTCGAATTGCTGACAAGCGATACGACCGTCTCGGTGACGCTGAACACGCTGGCGCTGGTGACTGGCGTCACTTTCGCGTCGATTCTCATCGGCGTCCCGCTGGCGATTCTCACCGCCCAGACCGATCTGCCGTTCAAGCGATTCTGGACGATCACGTCCGCGTTGCCACTGGTCGTTCCGAGCTACATCGGGGCCTTCGCGTTCGTCTCGGCCTTTGGTCCCCGGGGCGTCCTCGCGGACCTGCTCTCGCCGCTCGGTATCGAGCAAATACCGACGATATACGGCCTGCACGGCGCGATACTCGTCCTGACACTGTTCACGTATCCGTACGTATTTCTGACTACGCGCGCGTCGCTGCTGTCGTTCGACGGGACTGTTGTCGAGGCCGCCCGAACGCTGAATCACACTCGCTGGGAGGCGTTCCGCCGCGTCACGCTGCCACAGATCGCACCGGGCATCGCCGCCGGCGCGCTGCTGGTGGCGCTGTACGCGCTCTCTGACTTCGGAACGCCGGCGATTATGCAGTACGACGTGTTCACGCGGATGATCTACAACGAGTTCGGCGCGCGCCGACTGGACTACGCCTCCGTGCTCTCGATGCTGTTGCTCGTGATGGCGCTCGGCATCCTCGCCGTCGAATCCCGGCTCAGCGCGGGCCGGGACGGCGCCTACGTCAGCAGCGGCTCGCGCCGGCCCGGTCTCATCAGGCTCGGATACTGGAAGGGACCGGCACTGCTGTTTTGCGGCGCCATCGCGTCCCTGTGTCTGGTGCTTCCCATCGGCATCCTGCTCCAGTGGCTCCTCCGCTCCGGCACAGGCTACAGCGGCGGTGGCTTCGCGTTCGAGGCGTCCTATGCCTGGAACTCGGTCGGCCTGGCCGCCGCCGCGGCCGCTATCTGCGTCGTGGCGGCGCTCCCGATTGCGTACCTCGCCGCGCGCGGCACGTCGGGTATTTCGTCGCTTCCCGAGCGAGCCACGTACGTCGGCTACGCGGTCCCTGGTGTCGTTCTCGGCCTCGCGCTGGTGTACCTTGGGCTCCGGTACGTCCCCTTCCTGTACCAGAGCGTCATCCTGCTAGTGTTCGCCTATGTGATTCGGTTCCTCCCGCAGGCCGTCGGGACGACCGAATCCTCGATTCTTCAGGTCGACCCGCAGTACATCGAGGCGGCGCGGTCACTGGGCTACCACCCGCTCTCGGCGTTCCGGAAGGTCGTCTTGCCGCTCGTCGCGCCGGGTATCGCCGCCGGGGCCGCACTGGTGTTCCTGACGACCATGAAGGAATTGCCGGCAACGCTGATGTTACGCCCGACGGGCTTCGAAACCTTCGTTACGTACATCTGGCTCGTCCAGGGTGCCGGCTACTACGGACAGGCGGCGGTCCCGGCCCTCGTGCTCGTTGGCCTTTCCGGACTCTCCATGCTGGTCATTCTTCGACGGGAGGACACAAGCTAATGTCTCGACAAACACGCACACAGCAAACATCGGACTTCGACGACGTGGACGCAGCGGTAGCGAACCCGAACCGGACCGTCCTGGAACTGGACGACGTTTCCAAGGACTACGGTCACGAAGTCGCCGTCGAGAACCTCTCGCTCGACGTGAAAGACGGCGAACTACTGACGCTTCTGGGCCCCTCTGGCTGCGGCAAGACGACGACCCTCCGGATGATTGCCGGGCTGGAACGCCCCTCTGACGGCCAGATCTCCATCGCCGACGAAGTCATCGCCGACGGCACTTCGTTCCGGAAGCCCGAGGAGCGCAACGTCGGTATCGTCTTCCAGGACTACGCCCTGTTCCCGCATCTCACCGTCGCCGAGAACATCGCGTTCGGCCTGACCGAGATGGCGGAAGACGCTGTCGGAGAGCGGGTCGACGAACTGCTCGAACTGGTCGACCTGTCGGACCATCACGACAAGATGCCGAGCCAGCTTTCCGGCGGCCAGCAGCAACGCGTCGCGCTCGCGCGCTCGCTGGCCCCGGAACCGGACGTCCTCCTGCTCGACGAGCCGTTCTCGAACCTGGACGTGCGCCTGCGCGTCGAGATGCGCGAGGAGGTCCGCAAGATCCTCAAGCGGGCCGGCGTCACCGCCATCTCTGTGACCCACGACCAGGAGGAGGCGCTGTCGATCAGCGACCGCGTCGCCATCATGAACGACGGGACCATCGCTCAGATCGGCGACCCCGCTGAAGTGTTCGAGAACCCCGAAAGTCGCTTCGTCGCGAGCTTCCTCGGCCAGGCGAGTTTCCTCTCGGCCCGGGTCACCAGCGACGTCATCGAGACCGGGCTCGGTTCGTTCGACGTGGAACTGCTGAACGGGCCGGTCGAGGCGTACAACGGCGCGATGGTGGACGTACTCGTCCGGCCCGACGATCTGCAGGCGATGCCAACAAACGAGTCCAAGGCCGACGGCTACGTCGTCCATCGCCAGTACAACGGCCCCTCGTTCGTCTACCGGGTCGAACTCCACAGCGGCGACGTCGTCCACTGTATGCACAACCACGTCGAGACGTTTGAGCCAGGCCAGCCCGTCGAGGTCGACCTGGTCGCTGACCACGATCTGGCCTGGTACCCGACGGAATGACGCGACTGCGCCGGCCGGGGGTACAGGCGGGGCTGGTGGCGCTGCTGGGCGGGGTCGCCGTTTTCACGCTCGCCCACGTCGTTTTCCCGCACCACACCACCAACCACGACGAGGGCGTCTACCTCCAGCAAGCCGCCATGTTGCTGGAGGGGCAACTGTTCATCTACCCGCCGGTCGAGGAATCGTTCCGGCCGTGGTTCTTCGTGGCCGACGGCGAGCGGTTGTATCCGAAGTACGCGCCGGTTCCGGCGGCGATGTTCGCCGTCGGGAAACTGCTCGGCGGGTACCGCGTCGCGCTGGGTCTGATCTCGACTGGTGTCCTAGCGCTGACCTACCACACCGTCCGCGAGGCCTTCGACGCTCGAACCGGCGTGGTCGCGACCGTCCTCATGCTCGGGTCGCCGCTGTTTCTCATCGACGCCTCGGTGTTCCTCTCGTACGTACCGACGACGCTCTGGAACCTCGGCTTCGCCGCGGCGTATCTCCACGCCGACCGGACCGGGAGCCGAAAGACAGCGGTGTGTGCCGGGCTCTCCATTGGCATCGCCTTTTTCGCGCGGCCGTACACGGCCGTGCTGTTTGCGACGCCGTTCATCGCGCACGCGCTGTGGTCGCTCCGGACGCGCGACCCGGCGCGGTTCACGCGACTGTCGCTGACTGCCGTCGGCGGGCTCACCGGCGTCGCCGCGACGCTTGCCTACAACCGCGTCGTCACCGGCTCCGCGCTGTTGTTCCCCTATGAGGTGTTCGCTCCACAGGACGGACTGGGCTTCGGCTACCGTGAGATTCTGGGCTACTCTCGGGAGTTTACGCCGGCGATGTCGCTGGACGCGAACGCCGAACTCCTCTGGAAACTCCTCACGCAGTGGGTCGTCGCCGGCCCGCTGGGGACGCTCGCTGCGGCTGTCGGTCTCGGGGCTGCCGTGCGCCGCGGGATAGACGGTCGACAGGCGGCGCTTGCCGGCGTCCTCCTGACGGTCTCCCTCGGCAACGGCTACTTCTGGGGCACCGTGAACATGCTCGGAGACCTTTCGGACCCGACGGACGGCCTGGTCGCCTTCCTGGGCCCGTTCTACCACGTCGACATGCTCGTCCCGCTGACGGCTTTCGGTGCCGTCGGCGTCGTTGCGGTTGCCCGGTGGACGCAGCGGCTGGTCACGGCGCGGGTCAGCGCCGACCGGGTCCGTCCGGTCCTGCTTGCGGTCGCGCTCTGCGGCGCAGCGCTGGGCGGCGGCGCGGCCGTCGCGACGGCGTCCGAGCCGGTTTCGGACAACTACGCGGTGACCCAGCAGTTAGAGCAGGCCTACGAGCCGTTTTCGGAGCGTGATCTCGACAACAGCCTCGTCCTGCTTCCCACACCCTATGGCGACTGGCTCAATCACCCGTTCCAGTCGGTTCGCAACGACCCCGGCTTCGACGGCGACACTGTCTACGCGATGCAACACCGCCAGTTCGAGGTGCTCGACGCCTATCCCGAGCGGGACTACTACCGCTACGTGTTCCGCGGGGAGTGGGTCCCGTATCTGGGGCTGCCCGTCGAACCGCGACTCCAGCCGGTGTCTGTGGCGGAGGGGGAGACGGTCCAAACGGACGTGTCAGCGTCGGTTCCGGAGCAGGCCGCGCTGGTCTCGATCCGGCTCACGAGCGAAGGCGAGAACGACTACGCAACGGTTACCGGAACGGACCGGCTGGATCTGCAGCTCTCGACCGACCGGAACCGGACGCAGCTCACCGGCGACGGAATCGACGACCAGGTCAGCGTCCCGACGCCGGAAGACGGGACGGTGACGCTGATTATGTTCGTCGACTACGGCACCGGCGCGGGGTTCGAGTACCGCGCGGAACTCCCGGTCGAGCAGACCGACGAACGCGTCC
Organism: Haloarcula amylolytica JCM 13557; assembly: GCF_000336615.1. Lineage (GTDB taxonomy): Archaea > Halobacteriota > Halobacteria > Halobacteriales > Haloarculaceae > Haloarcula > Haloarcula amylolytica. The sequence continues at coordinate 278,188 of NZ_AOLW01000015.1, read as the reverse complement.
GGGCGCTGACGCCGCGGCTCGAAGTCTGTCGGGACCAGCGCCGCTGCGGCGGCGAAGCGGCCTACGTCCCGGGCACGCATCGCGATGGCATCAGCATGAACGCGACCACGAAAAGCGCGAATACGTGATACTCACCGATGACTGACTACGAACTCACCAGACGCGACGCACTGAAAGCACTCGGCGCGGCGGGTGTCACCGTCGGCGGCGGCGCGGCGGCGCTCGCCTGGGACAGGTCGAGCAGCGACGATGCTGCCGAGTCAGCCGAGGCCGACGCCGCCAGTTCCGAATCGGGCTTCGGGGACCACGAGCGCGAGACGTACCGCGCCGTCGCCGCTATCGTCTATCCGAGCGAGGTGACGGGCGTCGCTGGATTCGTCGACAGCTACGTCGCCGGACGGGTCGAGGCAGACCCCGAGCGAGCCGAGGACATGGCGGCAGCAGTCGCGGATCTGGACGCGTACACCCGAGAGTGGGAAGACAGCAACTTCGTGGCGGTCGATGCTGCGACGCAAGAAGATAGGCTTCGGGGAATGGGGGTCAAGGCCTCTGATCCGGACCCACATGGCGACCCGAGGCACCGCGTCCGCTACTACCTCGTCAACGACCTCCTGTTCGCGCTGTACAGTTCGCCGACCGGCGGTAAGCTCGTCGGCATCGAGAATCCACAGGGCCACCCCGGCGGAACGGGTAGCTATCAGCAGCCACCGAACGACCGATAAGCCGGGTCCCGTCGTCGACTGCTTCGGCGGTGTTACCGGAACCGTTCTTCGAGCGCAACCCGGACGATAGATTTCGCGATGGCGGCCCCGCCGGAGAACGGGTCGAGTTTCGTCTCGCCTTTCCGCTCGTCGTACGCGATGGGGCGCTCACGCACGTCGTAGCCACGCATCAGCGGCCGCATGAGCAGTTCGGCTGAGAGCCCGGTGTTCTCTGTCCAGACGATCTTCTGGAGGACCTCGCGGCGGTACGCGCGCATTCCAGTCGTCGTGTCGTGGACGCGCTTGCCCATGAGCACGCTCGCGAGTAGCGCGAACAGTTCGTTCCCCAGTTTGTTCATCGCCGGCATCTGTTCGGCCCCGTAGTACAGTCGGTCACCGCTGACGACGTCGGCCCCGTCGTTTATCTCCGCGAGGAAATCGGGCAGACGCTCCATCGGATACGTATCGTCGCAGTCCGTCGTGACGACGACCGGGCGGTCCGGTGTCAGCACGGCTTTGCGGACTGCCACGCCGTACCCCTGCGGTTCCTGTTCGATAACTGTAGCACCGTGCTCGCAGGCGATCTCCGGTGTCCGGTCGCTGGACCCGTCGACACAGACGACTTCGGCGCGCCCGTCAGTCACTGCAGCGATGTCGTCGAGCACGGTGCCGATTGCTTCTTCCTCGTTGTACGTGCCCATAACGACCGCGAGGTCGTCGAAGGTGTAGCCGGCCGGTTCGTCAGTCCGTGAACCCTGAATAGCCATTGCTCATCCGTCAGTACCCACGGTTCTTGAATGTTTAGGTTTGCCAAAATCAGCGGTCGGCGAGATACGTTTCTATCGGGGTTGCATCCGCCCAGAGGTGCGCAAACAGGTCCCGTGCCCACGAAATAGCGCTGTCCGTTTCGGAGACGATTTTCGCCGACGGCCAGGCTCCGTCGAGTTCTGGGAGCGTCAAGATCATCCAGTCGTCGGCGACGGCGAGTGCGTACGGGACCTCCGTGACACGAACCGTCGTCTCCTCGTATCGATTCATATCGAGCGAGACGGACTCCTTGCCGAGCATCTCGTCGATGACAGCACAGCTTACCACCAGTCTCGAGTCGGGGCTATCTGGCATCGCCTCCTCGTACTCCGGGTGGTAGACGGGCGAGACCACGTCGCAGTTCTGGACGCTCTCGACGCGGGTGACGACTTCGCGGACCGGGCGGTTGATATCGGTCTGCGTGCCACGGATGACGGTGTATTCGTCGAGTTCCGGGAGGCGACACCGGAACGGCTGTGGCAGAACTGATGTATCGTGGGACTCCCAGTACTGCGGGGCCACGGCGAAGAGTTCCTCGAGGCGTTGCTGGCGGTGAATCGTATCCGCGACGAGGCGGCCGGTGCCGGTGAGTCGCCAGCCGTCATCCATCGAGGTGACCAGACCGCGGCCTTCGAGGTTCGAGAGCGCATCGTATATCGCGGACTCGCTCGCAGTGACCGCTGACAGCAGTTCGTTGGTGGCCTTGGCTCCGGGACACAGCGAGCCGATGATGTCCGTCCGGACGGACGACGTTCGGACGTACTGAATAACTGATTCTACGCCCATACTGTCCCCATATACTGTAGCTCATATTTTTCGTACATATCAGTTTCCATTTGTAATGGAATACTCTCTGGAAGCTGTACTATTCTCCCGGGCATTGGATATTATTGCAGCCAATGTGTCCATCTTTTTTACCGCTCGTGACACAGACACTGTTGCTGTCCACGTAAGACCACGTCCCCGCTGAACGCGATGGAGCACGTTGGTCTTGTGGAATTGCCACGTTCGGGCCCGGCGATATCGTGCCTCTGACATACTTCGCCAGCCCGAAGGGTCATGCAATCACCGTGGGTTGCCCGCCCACGGTGCTCATTGTCTCCGCTGTCGTCTCGTCCAGCCGCATCTGTTTACTTCGGACTCCGTCCGTCGGTTCCGTATCGACCGTCAGTAGTCAGGCGGTCACCGTGAGAAACAGCTACAGCCGACAGTGTCAGTTCTCGGGCGGTTCGTCCATCCCGATCCGGATCTCGTACGCCTCGATGTCCTCGAACGCAGCGACCTGTCCACCGACCTCGACCGGCCCCTCGGCCGTCTCAACGACCAGCGTCGCGACCTCGCGGTTCGAACTGAACGACGCCTGATCCACTTTGCCCTCGACGACCCGGTGGTCGCCCGTTTCCACGTCCCGCCCCTCGATAGTCGCGTAGAACTCCCCGTCCAATGTCACCAAGTCAGAGATACAGCGTCTGATCGTCCCGTAGCGGCGCGGGAACGGCAGCCCATCCCCGTCGCTGGCAATCGTTTCGGCCGTCGTCCATAGCACCGTGTTGAGGAACCCGGACACCAGAAACCCGAGTTCCGACCGATTGAAGATAACGCCGTACCGGTCCGTGTCACCGCGGACGCTCTCACGGGTGGCGTACATCGAGTAGTTTCCGTCGGCGACGGCGACGACCGGGGTCGTGATACCGCGGCGGGCCTTCACAGTGGTCGCGATGGATTCGTAATCGAACCGTGCCGGGTCGGGGGCGTCCACGCCCGGCGAGATGAGAATTTCGATGGCGATGCCGGACTGCTTCCGGCTTGCGAGTCTGTCTTCGAACCGCTCTAACAGGGCCGGCGTCAACGACAGCGTCAGTTCGTACTCGGCCGTCTCGATGATGTCTTCGAGGTACCGGAGTATCGTCGGCCGGGATTTGACGAGGGAGACGGCTTCCGGCTCCCGAGCGGGCGCGGTGTAACGCGAAGACAGGTCGTCAACGAGGTCATCGAGTGAGTCCTGAATCCCCTCGAAGGCTTCCCGAGGATCGATAGCCAGGACCTTCATCGGCCGGGACTCCTTGAGTTCGACGAGCCCGACGTCGCTGAGGCTCCGGACCGTATCGTACACCCGCGGCTGTGGAATGTCCGTGTTCTCCGAGATCTCCGACGCTGTCAGCTCACCGTGTTGCAACACGGCCAGGTAGGCTGAAATCTCGTACTCGCCGAGATTGAACCGCGCAATTACCTGTTCGAGCGATGCTTCCAAGTCGTCACTAGACATAGTGGAGCGTTTGCGAGTCGAGTACTAAGAACTTCGGCACTCTATTCAGCAGCCAGTTTCAGAACCAGTCATGTGACTCTGTGCTACTGTTGGTTGTCCCGTCACAGCGGCTGCCTACTCCTGTGACTCCGATCGTTCGAGTCGCCACGGCGAAAAAACTGCGTGCTGTCGCTGCGTTACTAGTAGGCGCTGGAAATCTGGGAGACGACGTCCGCGGGCGCAGCACCGGAGTTCAGCGATGAGATAGCGGATTCGAGCGAGGACTTGACTGCCGGCGGTGCGGCCAGACCGTGCGCGACGGACGGCGGCTGGGCCTCGCTGTTCTGGAAGTCCTCTATCTGGTCCTTGGAGAAGTCGTTGAACGGGTCGGTGTTGACGTCGGTCCGCGGCGGAATCGACCCCTTCTTCGGGTTGAAGATCTCCTGTGCCTCCGTCGTCCCGACGAACTGGCACCACAGCGTGGTCGCTTCCGGGGACGGGTTGTTGACCGGATACGGGAACGAGTCCATGTTGAGGGCGTAGTAGCCGTCGGTTCCCGGGAATGACACATGGTCCCACTCCTCGCCGTACGTCAGGTCGTTCGTGATGTACGTTCCGGCCGCCCAGTCACCCTGGTGGAGGAACGCCGCTTCGCCGTTGATGACCTGATTGTTGGCCTCGGTCCAGGAAATCGAACCGGCGTCGCTCGGGATGTAGTCGAGATAGGACTGCGTGGTCTCGACTGCCGACTCGAGCGCGTCGCTGTTGGCGTCGACCTCACCGTCGACGAAGATAGCGCTGTAGGTGTCGGCGTCCGTTTCGCCGAGGAGAACAGTCGCGAACATCTGGAAGCTGGACCACGGCGACCCGGTCTGGTGTGCCATTCCGGTGTAGCCGGCATCGTTGACCGTCGCCATCGCGTCGACGAGGTCAGACGGCGTTTCGAGGGAGGCCGGGTCGACCCCGGCGTCCTCGACGACCTCGACGTTGTAGAAGAGGTTGTTGATCCGGTGGATGTTGAGCGGCACCGTCACGTAGTTCCCGGCGGGCTGGGCCGCGTCCTTGACGCCCTGAAGGTAGGCGTCCTCCATGCTGTTCTCTGACCACACGGAGTCGCCGATGTCCTTCAGCAGGTTCGCATCGGTGAAGGGGAGCAGATTGTTTCCGGGCCAGGCTTGCCACGTACTCGGGTGGTTGCCGTTCTGCACCCGTGTCCGGATGTTCGCCTGCAGGTTCTCACCCGCACCGCCGGCGATGAGGTTCTCGTCGAACGGGACGTCCGGGTGTTGCTCCTTGAACGCATCCATTACGGACTGAATTGCTTCCAGTCCGTCGCCCTCACCCCACCAGTGGGCCACTTCAAGTGTGCTGTACTGTGTCCCGCTGTCAGTACTGCCGCCGTCGCTGCTGCCGTCACCACTGCTGCCGTCACTACCGTCACCGCTGCTGCCATCGCCGCTGCTGCCGTCACCGCCGTCACTCCCACCGCAGCCAGCCAGCGAGGCCGCACCTGCTGCACCAGCAATCCGAAGAGCGTTACGCCGCGTCAACCGTCTGTTTGAATTGTCATCAGCCATGGTTGCACCAATACCTCATAATTCCTTATTGAAGATTCGCACTTAATACTTCTGTATAGCGAAAATCAGCATTTGACATTCGATCCGATTCCGGTATATCATCTATATTCCCCGATTTTTCGGGTTTGAGTGGAGAAAGAAATTAATCGAATGCGAGTAAATACCTCACAATCTTACATCTACTATCTTACATATGCCCGACAGATACCCGTCTAGAGGGAGGATATTCAGACCAAACTGGCGTCAAAAAGCTCGGGCGCGGTCCTGCCCGAGGGTTACAGCGAATCGAACTCGACGACTGCTTTTATCTGGTCGTCCCCATCCTCGAAGGCCGCCTCGACGTGTTCCGGGTCGGTGACCGTCGTGACCAGGTCATCGAGTAACCACTCCGGAAGCTCCTGTAAGGTCTCGACGGCGTCCTCGAAGTGCGAGACGTGTGAGTTGACCGTGCCGATGAGACACTTGTTGTGCAGGACGATCTCGTTGTGTAGCGAGCCACCGTCGACTTCAAACTCCCACGGCTCCGGGATGCCGAGCAACACGCCGACCCCGTTCTGGTCAAGCGCCTTGACCGTCTGGAACGCGTGCGGGGCGAACCCGGTTGCCTCGTAGATGTAGTCCATCGCCTCGTAGGCCTCCGGGAGTTCGTCCACCGGCGTTTCGCGGGAATCGACGTACGTGCTCCCGATCTCGTCGATGATATCGACCGTCGGGTCGGGTCGGTCACGCCGACCGACACAGTACGTCCGGTCGTACTCCTGGTCGAGCATCCACAGCGTCAACAGCCCGAGCGAGCCGTTGCCCAGCACGCAGGCGGATTCCGGTCGCCAGTCGAACGGTTCCCGCGTCGCGTACGCGTGCTCGTTGGCCTTCTCGGTGATCGAGAGCGGCTCGACGAGGAAGCCGTGCTCCGCGACTGACTCGGGGACCGGGACAAGGAAATCCGCCGGCGAGGTGAAGTACTCGGCCATGAAGCCGTGGTCGCCGACGATGCCGCGTTCCGTGTACTCGCCGTCAGGGGCCATATCAGGCTCGCCCCGGCGGAAGTAGTCGTTCGTCTCACCGTTCGGTTTCCGTCGGACGGTCGGCGCGACGACCTGCCCCGCCTCGAGCCCCGTGCCATTGGGCTCTTCGACGACGCCGACCGCCTCGTGTCCGAGAACCATGTGGTCCGCCCCGTCGGGGAACCCGCCGTGGGACCCGTTCAGGACTTCGTGGTCTGTGCCGTCAACACCAACGCGGAGCGTCCGGACGAGTGCCTCGCCCGGGTCAGGCGACGGTCGCTCCCGCTCTAAGAGCTGTGGGCCGTCGTCGTCCCGCGTAACACCAATCACTTTCATGCCAGGCAGAGAGTGAGAACACTGGGGATTAAGTCTTTCTTCAGGGTTCTGCCTCACCGACACTGACGGCCGTGCCAGTCTCGCTGGAGCGGTAGATTCCGTCCATCACACGCTGGACGCGAAGCGCCTGTTCAACGGTGTTCGTCGACGGCGGCGTCCCGTCTCTGACTGCGGAGACGAACCGCGCCTGTTCCCGTCGCTGTGGGTCCGACCGTTGCGTCTCGATATCGGTCGTCCGGTGGTGCATCCGGCCGGTGTCGGCGGTTTCGAACAGCGTCAGCGACTGGTCTGCGAGGTCGAGTTTCGCGCCCGCCCCGGTCCCGCGGACGTAGTACTCCTGGCTGTCCGGCCGGTTCGTCGCCCACGCGACCTCCAGAGAGATCGTCGTCCCGTCCCCACAGCGAATGAAGGCACTCGCGGAATCGTCGACGCTGAACTCGGCTGCACCGTGGTCCTCGCCCCACATCTCGACGTACGCGTACTCCTCGTCGACGCCGAACTGAGCGCGGGTGTCGCCCGACACCTCGACGACCTCCGGGTGGTCGGCGACGTGCAGTGCCAAGTCGATGGCGTGTGCGCCGATATCGATGAGCGACCCGCCACCAGCCACGTCGCTGCGCGTGAACCACGACCCCCGGCCGGGGACGCCGCGACGCCTGATGTAGTTCGCTTCGATATGAGACACCTCGCCCATATCGCCCGCGTCGCGGTAGCCCACAAGCGTCTGAACTGGATCGGCGAACCGCTTGTGGAAGCCGACCATGCAGAACCCGTCGGCCGCTTCGGCGGCCGCGGCGATCCGCTCGGCGCTTTCGAGCGTGTGGGCCAGCGGCTTCTCGACGAGCACGTCGAGCCCTGCCTCAAGGGCTGTGACGACGTACTGTTCGTGAAACTTGTTCGGCGTCGTCACCAGCACGGCATCCACCGTCTCGAACATCGCCGCGGCTTCCTCGTACACCGCCGCGTCGTACGTCTCAGCGAACCGGCGGCGCGCATCGGCGTCGACGTCGACGCCCGCCGCTATCGAGACCGGCTGGTCGAGCTGTCGGAGGTTGGTACAGTGGATGTCCGCGATGTTCCCCAGTCCGATGATGCCTATCCGAACGGTCTCAGTCATGTGTCTCGAAAGCTGCACCCGGTGTCGGGTTAATACAACTGCTTTTCACGCTCTTCGCGTTCCTCTTCCTGTTCCTGCTTTGCCTTCTCACGGCGTCGACCGCGCCGATACTGGATGATTCCGGGGACGATTTTGTTCTTCAGGTCCAGAATGAACGACACGATCCCGTATGACCAGAAGAAAAACAGCACGAGCATCCCGCTCCAGTACAGCATCGCGAGGTGGCTACTCATTTCAGTCGTCTGACTCTACTTCGCTACTGGATGCAGTGCCTTCGGCCTCGTACGGGATGAGGTCGTGGACGATCGCGTCGCCGGTGGCCGAGTCGAACAGGTGGACGTTCCGCCGGTCGATGACGACCCCGATCTCATCGTCTTCTTCGAGGTCCGAGTCAGGGTCGATGCTCATCAGCAACTGGTCGTTCGTCGCCAGTTCCTGAGACATCGACGTTTCGCCGTCGCCCAGCAGCAGGTAGGCGAATATCTCGTCGCCCATCGGTTCGAGAATGTCGGTCGTCGCCGTAATCATTCCCGACGGGTCGGGGACCTCTGACTTGAGTTCGCCCGGGTAGATGTCCTCCGGGCGGATGCCGAGTGTCACGCTGTCACCCACTCCGATGCCCTCGATTGACGACGGATTGAATTCGAGGGAGAAGTTCGGCGTCTCAAGTGAGGTCTCGGTGACTGTCCCCTCGACGAAGTTCATCGACGGCGAGCCGATGAACCCGGCGACGAAGAGGTTGTCCGGCTCGTTGTAACAGGTCAGCGGCGGGTCGATCTGCTGGAGCTGTCCCGAATCGAGGACGGCGATGCGGTCGGACAGTGTCATCGCCTCCTCCTGGTCGTGAGTCACGTAGATGATGGTCGTGTCCAGTTCCTTGTGCAGGCGCTGAAGCTCCGTCCGCATATGGACCTTGAGCTTCGCGTCGAGGTTCGCCAGCGGCTCGTCCATCAGGAACACGTCGGGCTCGCGCACGATAGCGCGGGCGATAGCGACGCGCTGGCGCTGTCCACCGGACATCTCCTCGGGCATCCGGTTGAGCATCCCCTCTAGCTGGACGATATCCGCGGCCCGCTCGACCCGGCGGTCGATCTCGTCTTGCGGGTAGTCCCGGAGCCGTAGGCCGAAGGAGATGTTGTCGTACACGTCCATGTGCGGGAACAGCGCGATGTTCTGGAACACCATCGCGATGCCGCGGTCCTTCGGCGGGAGGTTCGTCACCTCGCGGTCGCCGATGTATATCTCACCCTCGGTCGGGATGGTGAGCCCGGCGATGGTCTCCATCGTCGTCGACTTCCCGCAGCCGGACGGGCCGACGAAACAGATGAACTCGCCGTGGTCGATGTCGAGGTTCATGTCGTCGACCGCGGTGACCACGTCACCCTGGTCGTCGTAGCGCTTCGTTACGTGTTCGAGTCGTACTCTTGCCATTGTGTTACTCCTTGAGTGCGCCTGAGGTCAGTCCGCTGACGATGCGTTCCTGTGCGACAATCACGAGGATGACGACGGGGAGGACCCCGACGATACTCGCGGCCGCCATGAGGTTGAACTGCGTGGTGTACTGGGTCTGGTAGCTGAGAATCCCGCCGACGATAGGCGACCACTTGGCCGCCTCCGGCGAGGTCGCCATGATCGAGCTGAAGAAGTACTCGTTGTAGACGGCGATGAACGTCAGCACGGCCGCAGTCGCCACGCCCGGCGCAGACAGCGGCATGATGACCCGGAACAGCGCGCCCAGTCGCGTCGTTCCTTCGACCCGTGCGGCGTCCTCCAGCCCGTCGGGAATCTGGCCGTAGAACGTCGTCAGGATGAAGATAGACAGCGGCATGAACAGCGCACTGAACGGCAGCACCATCGATCCCGGGGTGTTCAGCATCCGTGGCGGGGTAAACAGCGGGATGGACGTGAACGGCACTGTAATCGGGGCGTTGCCGGCGAACGCCTGAAACAGCGGGATGACGAACGCGGCCGGCGGGAAGTAGCTGATCGCCAGAATACCGAGCATCAGCAGTGCGCGGCCGGGGAACCGAAGTCGGCCGAACACGTAGCCGGCGAGGCTGGCGACGAACAGCACGATGACCGTCGTCGTGACCGCCAGCGCGAAGCTGTTCAGCATGTACAGGTGGAACGGCACCTGTTCGAAGACGGTGACGAACGCGCCCGGGTTGAAGCCCTTCGGAACCGGTAGCGGGAACGTCCCGCTGACGCCGAAGAGGTTTACTGTCGGGAGGAAACTGCCCGAGAGCAGGTTCCCTTCGGGGGTCACCGCCAGCACGATGAGCCAGTAGAAGGGGAACAGCGTCGTCACCAGGAAAAACACCATCGCCGCGTAGAACAGCGCCCGGTACACTTTTTCCGGGTCCTGGATGGCGCTCTGGGTCCAGCGCTGTAGCGGTCCGTCGCTCGACTGCTCCTGGGTGTCGGTTGGCGTCGCCATGTTAGATCGCGTCCTCCCCTTGCCAGACGATGAGTCCCATTACGACCGTCCCGATGATGGCGGCCGTCACGAACGCGATGGCCGCGGACGTCCCCTCACGGGTGGTGAACGTCGCGACGACCATACACGACAGCGACGGCACGACGGTACAGCTCGACACCGTGTCGATGATCCCGTACACCCGCATCGCCTGCACGGACCGGAACAGCACGGCGACGCCGATAGTCGGTAGAATGAGCGGGAACGTGATGAGCTTGAACTGCTGCCACTTCGTCGCGCCGGCGACCTTCGCCACGTCGTACAGGCCCCGGTCGATGCTCTGCAGCCCTGCCAGAATGAGCAGGGCCATGAACGCCGACGTCTTCCAGATGTCGGCGACGATGATGATAAACGTCGCACTTGCCGTGTCGTTGAGCGTGTTCGTCGGCGCGAGCAGTCCGAGGTCAGCAAGCGGTGGCGTCAGGAACCCGACGTTCGAGTTGAACATCAGGAAGAAGATCATCCCCTGAATGACGATTGGGACGGCCCACGGGATGATGATAGCCGCGCGAATCCACCGCCGACCGTAGAAGTCTTGGTCGAGGATGAGCGCCTGTCCGAGGCCGATGAGCGTCTCGAACAGTACACTCACGACGGCGAAGATTATCGTGACGACCAGTGCGCTGTTCAGCAGTGCACTCATGCCAAGCCCTTCGGGAAGGAACGTCGTTCCGCCGGGCAGGTACCGGTTCTTCTCGCCGGTGAACAGCTCGACGTAGTTCCCAGCGCCGACGAAAGTCGTGCTCGAAAAGTCCGCCGAGAGCGCGAACAGCGACAGCTCGAAGGTCCGCAACAGCGGGTACAGCGCGACGATACCCAGAAGTACGAACACGGGAACCAACAACAGATACGCGTACTGCGTGTCGCTGAGGTTCTCCATCCAGCGCATCACGCTGACGAGTGCCCCCGAACGTCTGGATTCACGGCCGGTTTCTGTGCTCATTCGGTTACCTCCGTCCGTCGTTTGAATGTGTCATGGTAAATAATCACAGGGGTAGTTTTGTAACGGTTGCCCGTGGCTTCAGGTCTGCTCGGTCTCTTCCAGTGCGGACTCTAGCGTCGCCATCGCGTCGGCCGAGGAGGCTTCCTGACCGACTGCGCGGTTCGTTTGCTGTGCGATCTTGCTGGACTGGTCGCTCCAGACACCCGTCACCGGGCGCGGCATCGTGTTGTTACCGGCGACCTGCAGCGTGTCCATGTACCGGCCAACGACGGGCACGTTCTGGGCCTCGCTGGAGTTGAACAGTTCGGGCCGCGGCGGCAGCCAGCCCTGGACGGACAGCAGCGTGAGCTGGAAGTCCGGCTCCATGGCGGCGCGAATGACCTGTGTCACGGCGTCTAAGTCCTCGCTGTTGGGGTTGACCGTCATGTGCCAGCCACCGAGGGCGGCCGTGGTACCGCCCGTACCGGGCTGTGCGGCCTCGCCCTCGGGAACGGCGTACGGAATCGGCATCGCGCCGAGGTTCTCGCCGAGCGCCGGGTCCTCGGTCTCCTCCGGGTTGCGGCCGCCGAGCGCCAGCGAGTAGGGCCAGTTCCGGTGGAAGACGGCGTTGCCGTTGACGAACGGCGCGCGAGCGTCTTCCTCCTTCCAGCCGAGGATTTCGGTCGGGGTGAAGCCGCCGCCGTACCCCTCGAACTGCCCGTCGAACTCCTCGTCGTGGACGAACTTCCGCATCATGTTGAGGGAGTTGATGACCTCTTCGTTGTTGACCGTGATCGGCCGCTCGCCGATCGGCCCGAAGAGGTTGTCGCGGCCGCCGAAGTACGCGCCACCCCACGAGGACATGACCTCGTTGAACGTACAGCAGGAGGTACCCTCGTAGATGTCCCACTGGGTGGTAAACCCGTACTCGACATCGGCGTTGTCGTAGGTGTCCGCGGCGATGTTCGACCACTCTTCCCACGTCATCGGCTCGGTCGCCCAGTTGTTCTCTTCGGGGCTGTAGCCGGCTTCTTCGACGAGGTCCTTGCGGTACTGCATCGTCGGGAAGTCCGGGAACACCGGGACGCCGAACAGGTCACCTGTGCTTGGATTCCGGGCCGTGTCCGTGAACGCCGAGAAGTAGTTGTCCGACACGTCCGAGAGGAGTTCCTCCGGCAGCGTCTGCGAGAGGTTCTGGAGCTGACCCCGCTGGATGAAGATGTTCGTCCAGCCGTTGTCCATCAGGAACATGTCCGGGTTCGTCTCGCCGGCCGAGAGCAGTCGGTTGTAGTTCGACCGGGCCGCACCGGTGTCCTGGTCACGCGGGACGAACTCTATCTCGATGTTGTCCGACAGGCCGTTGTCGTGCAGTGCCTGCTTGATTGCGTCGCCGTTGTTCTGGACGGCCACCGGGTCGAAACCCCACTGGACCGTCGTCGTCTCACCGCTGCTACCATCGCCAGTCGAACCACCGTCACTCCCGTCACCGCTACCGCCGTCGCCACCGCCGACGAAGTCAGCACAGCCTGCCAGTCCACCGACAACACCTGCTGCTCCGGCGGCACGGACGAACCGTCGCCGGGAGACGCCTGTCGAGTTCCGCTCGCCGCTTGTGCCATTGTCCGACATATCTATTCTGAGCTATCCCGGACACACCTTAAAGGTTGTCCATAATTAACCACAGGTGTTGTTAATTGTCGGCCTCGGCCCCCAGTCGTGATATATTATTGACTGTTGAATACCGTATAAATCTTTCAGTATATATACGTGCGGATAGGTCAAACAGCTGTTTGCCACACAGCGGAGCTCAAACGCGCAAACTGAGGGAGAGTTTACCGGCCCTGCGAAAACAGCGGCTCGCTACTCGTAATGGACGTTCGTAATCGTGACCTCGGTCGCTTCGATTTCTTCGATGACGGCCCCCCAGCCACCGACTTCGTACGTCCCGTCGTCGGTGACCAGCGTCGCACTGATTCGACCGGCCAGTTGTGCCAGTGGGACGGGGTCCTTGCGACCGATACTACTCCCGGTGTAGTCGATGTCGGTGACGCGCCCTGTCAGCTCGACCGACTCTTTCGTTTCCGTGTCGTACCCCTGGATGACAGCCTCGATAGTCGCGTCCTCGTTCAACAGCGGTTCGATATCCCGGACCGCGTGACGGAGGTCGACGTACGTCGTCGGCGTTTCCGGCGTCCGTTCGGTGTACAGCGTGTCCCAGATTTCCCAGAGACAGGTCAGGAAGAACCAGTGGAAGATGTAGGTGTGGGTGCGGTCCTTGACGAGGACGCCGTACTCGTTGACTGAGTCGTGATGGGGCGCAAAACACGTCCAGGTCCGGTCGACCAGCACGAAAAACGGGGCTGGAATCTCACGGTTTCGAGCCTCCGTACAGGTCCCTTCGATGTCGGAAAGCGGCGGTACTTCCTCGCCAGGACCCGTACAGATGCTGAGTTTGATGTTCACGCCGCGGTCGTGGGCGGCAATGAGTTCCTCACGAACCGCGTAGAACTGCTCCGGATCGACGCCGACCTGAATCTGGTTTTCGGCCGTTTCGATGAGCTCCCGGGCTCGGCTGACGACCGTTTCGAACCGCTTGACGATACTGACCTCGTGGTCGGATATCTCGGGCTGGTTCCAGCGTTCCTCGATCGTCTCTGCCGCGTCGAGGTACTTGCTCGACCGGGACCGCAGATCTTCGAGGACCACATCGGGGTTGCGGGCGCGGGCGGTCAAGCTATCCTGCTGGAACGTCTCGATATACCCCTTCGTCTCCAGGTCCCGGAGCACGTCGTAGATCCGCGGGTCCGGAACGTCACAGGAGTCAGCGATGTCGGTCGCCGATGCGGTCCCCAGCCCCAGCAACGCCACGTAGGCCTCCGCCTGATACGGGGAGAGACCGGCATCTTCGAGGACATCGGTTAGTTCGCTGTCGTCCATGTGTGTACAGGGAAACTGAGTACGCAGTTAACGTGCATGGTTATCTATCGAGGTCCACAGGTCAGTCCTTGCCCTCGACCGGCCACTGTGGCTGTTTCGGGCCCTCGATTCGGGCGCACTCCTCCTCGGTCAGGTCGACGTCGAGTGCTCCGACGTTCTCCTCCAGATGGTCCATCGTCCGCGGCCCGATAATCGGCGCGTCGACGACCTCCTGATGGCAGAGCCACGCCAGGCTGACCTGTGCCGGTGTCGCGCCCTTCGCGTCGGCAATCGCCCGCACCTCGTCGAGGACCGCCCAGTTCTCGTCGCTGAATCGGTTTGCCGTGTACTCGTCCGTGCTTGCTCGGCCCTCGGAGAGGTCCTCGTCGCGTTCGTACTTCCCGGCGAGGAAGCCACCGGCCAGCGGCGACCACGGGATGACGCCGACCCCCTCCGTCTCACACACCGGCAGGAGGTTCGCCTCCTCGTGGCGGTCGACGGCGTTGTACTCCGGTTGCATCGAGACGAAGCGCTCGTACCCCTCGATGTCAGCCGTGTACAGCGCCTTCTGGAACCGCCAGTTGGCCATCGTGCTCGCGCCAATATAGCGGACCAGCCCCTCGTCGACGAGATACGTCAGCGCGTCCAGCGTCTCCTCGATGGGCGTGTCGTCGTCCCACCGGTGGATCTGATAGAGGTCGAGATAGTCGACACCGAGGCGGTCCAGCGTCGCGTGACACTGGTCGATGATGTGTTTCTTCGAGAGCCCGCCCCCGTTCGGCCCGTCGTGCATATCGAAGTACACCTTCGAAGCAAGCACCAGTTCGCCGCGGCGGGCGGAGTCGACGGCGTCGCCCAGAATCCGCTCGCTCTCGCCGTTCGAGTAGGCGTTGGCCGTATCGAAGAAGTTGATACCCAGATCGAGCGCCCGTTCGAGTATCCGGCGGCTCTCGGCCTCGTCGTTTAGCATCCAGGGCTCCGCGCTCCCGAAGTTCATCGTTCCGAGACAGAGTTCGGACACGTCGAGCCCTGTCGACCCGAGCGTGGTGTATGTCACCGGCGAATCACTCATGACACTTCATACCACAGCTGTTGTTAAAGAATTTTGGGACTGCATACCGTTGTCCGAACATGAGCCGGGAGTCCGCACCGCAGGAAACAGATCCGATGGACCCATTCAGAACCCTCAGCGACGAGTCGTACACCGGAGAGAACAGATGCTGGCCGTGTACTGTCCTGAATCTGGGGCTCGTTGGAATCAGTGTCATGTTCCTTCGCGCACGCAACCGCCCGCGGGCGAGCCTGCTGGTCGCCGTTGTCGGCGTCGCGGTGGTCTACCTTCGGGGGTATCTGGTTCCGTACACGCCCGAATTTGCCCCGCGGCTGGTGGCGGCGTCACCGGTCCCGGACGAGTGGTTCCACGGGGGCCGACCACACGGAGACACATCTCGGGAAGACCCGACTCGCCGGGAAAGCGAATCACTGGCCGACGGCGTGGAGATGGACGGGGAAACCGTCCTCCGGGAGCTATCGGCGGCCGGCATTATCGAAGTCGAAGGGGAGCGGCTGTTTCTCGCGACGGCTGTCGACACGGCATGGCACGAGCGAATGGACGAACTGGCCGACCGCTCGCTCGATTCGCTTTCGACGGCGCTGCAGGCGTCGCTCCCGCGAGTCGACTACACAGAACCGTACGCCGACGACGCGGAGTGGGTCGCACTCGGCTCCGACCACAAGCAGCTCCTTCCCCGACCGGTCGTCGTCGCCGAGCTCGCGGCGTACGAGGTCCTCGGCGAGCGTCTCGACGACGAGCGGCTCAGAGTCGCTGGCGCGGAAGCCTTCCGGATGTTTCTCGACAGGTGTCCGGTCTGTGACGCCGAACTGGTCGAGTCGTCGTCGGTGTCGTGCTGTGGCGGCCATCTGGGTCCCCATCAGGACCCCGACGAGACGCTCGTCTGTCCGACCTGCGAGCAGCGACTCTACACCTTTGAACTGAGCGACAACTGAACCGGGTTACACGGAACGGCCGAATCGGTGTCTGGTCCGGGATTCGAGTCGCTAGCCGGGTTCTGTTCGGAGAGACGATGGACGGGAACGGCGGGAGAGTCCCGCCTAACCGCTGGTGCGTGCGGTCCCGCGGACAACCATGCTCCGTGAGACGGTTGACGTCGGCCGGGTCGGAATGGTGGGGAGCATTGGTGACCCAACGGTGGTCCCACCTGATCCCGGACGGCAGGGGGAGTGAAACCCAGCCGGTAGAAATATACAACTGGTGTTGTAAATAAATTTTCGGTAAGTGAAGAACACTGCCTATTAAATCCTCGCACACGGAGATGGTGGTATGAAGAATATCGACGACCTCGTCGACAGCGCGTCCGACCTGGCACAGCGTGGCCTCTCTAAGGGCGAGATCGCTGACGAGCTCAACGTCTCCCGCGAGACGGCGAGTTGGCTTGTCGAACGCAGCGGCACCGGCACGGA
The DNA here is from genome assembly GCF_000336615.1 of Haloarcula amylolytica JCM 13557. GTDB lineage: Archaea > Halobacteriota > Halobacteria > Halobacteriales > Haloarculaceae > Haloarcula > Haloarcula amylolytica. Next base: position 261,606 of record NZ_AOLW01000015.1, on the reverse strand, counting down.
ACCGGAAACGAGCGACGACGGCGGTCCCCACGATATCCACGTCGACTGGTCCGCCGTCGGGCGGGACAGCAACCGGCTATACCACGCGGGGGCAGCGATGGCGGACCTGCTCTCGAAGAAAGGCGACGACGTGGACCTCACCATCGGCATCGAGAAGGCCGGCGCACCGCTTGCGACGACCGTTGCACGGGAGCTGGAAACCGACCTCGGGACGTACGCCCCGACCAAACACCAGTGGGACGACGACGAGAGCGAGACAACCGACGGTTCGTTCTCCCGGAACTTCGCGCAGATCCGGGACCGCGACTGCTACGTCGTCGACGACACTATCACGAGCGGCAAGACGATGGGCGAAACCATCGACGCGATCCACGAACAGGGCGGCAACCCCGTGGCCTGCGTCGTGCTGGCTGACAAGCGCGGCGTCGGCGACATCCGCGGCGTCCCGGTCTACTCCCTGCTGCAGGTCATCCGAGTCGGCAGCGACGGCGACTCGTAACAATCCTGACGGACTGACCGGAGCGCGTGTTACGTCGAGCGGCCGTCGAAGCACCTGAATCAGTGTGGCCGCGCGAGAGACTATCCTTTTATTCGTGCCGTGCGTAATTCGCGGCATGACTGTACTGTCGTTCGACGAACAGGGCGTAGACGTCGTCTACGAGGGGACGGAGTTCCGCCTCGAAAAGGCCCTCATCGAGGACGCCATCCAGAAGTCGTATCCCGACGTGACCGATCACGAAGTGCTGCAGATGGTCGAGCCGGAACCCGCGCTGTCGGGAGAACCCCAGCGTATCGCCGAGATCGTGAACTGAAGCGGAGATAGTTCCTTTCTGGGCGATAGACCCCTCGTGGGAGATAACCTCGATAAAGAACCCATACCCCGTTTTTAGGCGTTTATGGCCCCGAATATGCGCTAATTAAGCATCCGAGCAGTAGGCATTTAAGCCGTCAGCGCACACTGGGAGATAATGTCAGACCCACGTATCGCCGGGGCTAGCGTGACACATTTCGGGAAACACCCCGAGCGAACCGGCCGAGACCTGTTCGCCGAGGCCGGACTCGAAGCGCTATCGCAATCCGGAATCGACCCGGACGACGCTGAAGCCCTCTATTACGGCAACTTCATGGGAGAGCTCGCGGAACACCAGGGCCATCAGGGCCCGCTTATGGCCGAGGCCATTGGCCTGGACGTTCCGGCGACCCGCGTCGAAGCGGCCTGTGCATCAGCCGGCACGGCCGTTCGTGAAGCCGTCAAGACGATCCGGAACGGCGAAGCGGAGGTCGTCGTCGTCGGCGGCGCAGAGCGGATGACTAATATCGGGACGGCGGCGGCGACGGACGCGCTCGCTATCGCCGCCGACGACCTCTACGAGGTCCGCGCCGGGATGACCTTCCCCGGGGCGTACGCGCTGATGGCCCGGTCGTACTTCGACCAGTACGGCGGCTCCCACGAGGACCTCGCTCACATCGCCGTCAAGAACCACGAGCACGCGCTGGTCAACGAGCACGCCCAGATTCAGCAGGAAATCACGGTCGAGGACGCGATGGAGGCCCCGACGATTGCGGACCCGCTGGGCCTCTATGACTCCTGTCCGATTACTGACGGGGCCGCGGCTGCCGTCCTGACGACGGAGGCCTACGCTGAGGAACACGACCTGGACGCCCCAGTCGCCATCACCGGCACCGGACAGGGCGGCGACAATCTCGCACTGCAGGACCGCCCGCATCTGGCACAGACCCCCGCCGCCGACAAGGCCGCCGAAGAGGCCTATGGGGACGCCGGCGTCGGTCCAGACGACGTCGACTTCGCCGAAGTCCACGACTGTTTCACTATCGCGGAAGTACTCGCAATCGAATCGCTGGGCTTCTACGAGCGCGGTGAGGGCATCGCCGCGGCGCGCAACGGGGAGACGACCCGTGACGGCGACCTCCCGATAAACCTCTCTGGCGGGCTGAAAGCCAAAGGTCACCCGGTCGGCGCGACCGGTGTCGCCCAGTTGGCGACCGTTGCCTGGCTCCTCGACGGGTCGCACCCGCGGGCCGACGCCGTCCCGGACAGCACCGTCGGCGTCGCGCACAACGCGGGCGGCACAGTGGCGTCTACGACCGTCCACGTCATGGAGGTGCAAGAATGACTGAATCCGCACGAGACGGCGAGTACGACGACTGGCTCGACAGCATCGAATCGGACGACGGCTACTACCTCGAATGTTCGAACGGCCACGGCTGGCTGCCGCCCCGACGGGTGTGCCCGCGCTGTCACGACCAGGAACTCTCGGCGGTCGATCTGCCAGAATCCGGCGAAATCGCGAGCCACACGACGATTACCGTCCCGACGCCGCAGTTCGAGGACGACGCGCCCTACGTCACCGCCATCGCCGACTTCGGACCGGTTTCGGTCACGGGACTCGTCCGCGACGTGGACCCGGACGACGTTGCCATTGGCGACGTGGTCGGGATCGACGTCGGCGAGCGCGTGACGACCGGCGACAGAGCCGTCGTGTTCCGGCCGCGCTAACACTCAGTTCTCGACCGTTACCGAAGTCACTCTGTCGCGGACCACGTCGACGAACTCACCGGGGTGTTCGACGTGGGGCAGGAGCAGCGAGTCACCGAACACGACGAGCATCGCGTCCGCCTGGTCGGCCAGGTTGCGACCCTCCGACAGCGGCGTGATGTCGGCGTCCTCACCCCACACCAGCGTCACGGGCACGTCGAGGCTGGCCAGTGTTTCACCGAGGTCGGCGTCCGGGTCGAGGAAGCCGGAGACGAACGACGCCGGCGCGAACCGCGCGCCGGGCTGGTGGCCGCTCTGCCACTCGTAGTCGACGACGTCCTCGGTGAGATTGTCCATGTCGTAGTAGCCGTGGTCGGCGTGGAAGTGCCGGATGGAGGGTTTCGAGACGGTAAGGTTGTAGATGGCCTCGCCGACGACAGGCGCGCGGAGCAGCGAGCGGAGTCCGACGTTGCGACTCCCCATCGAACTGTCTGTCGGGCAGATGAGGATGAGTTCCTTGACGTCGACTTCCTGTGCCGCGCTGGCGGCGTAGGCCCCGGTCAGCGACGACGCGACGACGGTCGCGTCCGTGGTGGTGTCCTCAATGAAATCTCGTACGAACGCCGTGTACAGCGAGGCCGAGTACAGCAACGGCGGCCGGTCGGTGTGCCCGAATCCCGGCAGGTCCGGGGCGATGACATGGTAGTCCTCAGCCAGCGTGTCGAACACCGTGTGGAACTCGTGATTGCTGGCAGCGGCGTTGATGCCGTGGCACAACACGAGGTCCGGGTCCGACGGGTCCCCGGCTTCAGTGTACGCGATATCGAACCCGCGCCAGCGGTACGTCCCCTGTTCCCCGTCGAGCATCGGTTCGAACGCGCCGGCCCGCGACTGCAGTACGCGGTTGGCAGCGGCTGTCGCGCCGACCGCACCAACGACCGCCCCGAGCGCCTTGCGGAGTCTCATACTGACATCTTGGGGCCCGGAGTGTGTTATACATGCTGGAAGAACGTCAGATAACTGTCGCTATCGGCCCGGGCAAACATGGTTCCGCAAACGCGACAGTTCCGAAGTTAGCTCTCGTCGCGGCGCTCGTCGAGACACGCACGGAGCGGCGCGAGGACCTCGTCGACGACGGTGTACGGGTCGGTGTCGCGCTCGATGACGGCATCGACGTAGTGCTCGATACCGCCGCGGCGGTCGAGTTCGTCGACCAGTAGTTCGTTGGCGTCCTCCCGAAGGAGGGTTCGAATCTCGGCGGCGAAGCGCTCCCGCGCCTGCCCCTCTCGGCGGCCGGTTCGGTCCAGATATTCCCCGTGGTTGGCCAGCGCGTCCAGGAAGTCCTCGACGCCGTCGCCCCGATTCGCAACCGTCTCAACGATGGGTGGATTCCACGTCTCCGACTCGTCTTCCTCCTCATCGAGGTCGTCGTCGGACGCGTCGCCGTGTTCGGGGGCGAGTTCGGTCGGGCCGTGATGGCCGGAGTCCGGCCGTCCGCTCCGCCCCTGCAGCATCTCCCGGAGTTGCTGGACCGTCCGGTCGGCTCCGTCGAGGTCGGCCTTGTTGACCACGAACACGTCGCCGATTTCGAGGATACCGGCTTTGAGCATCTGTACGTCGTCGCCGCTCCCCGGCGGGACCAGTACGGCGACGGTGTCGGCGGTGCGGACGATGTCGACCTCGTTCTGGCCAGCGCCGACCGTCTCGACGATGATCTTGTCCTTGCCGAACGCGTCCAGCGCGGTCACGGCGTCGGTCGTCGCCGTCGACAGCCCGCCCAGCGAGCCCCGGGCAGACATCGACCGGAAGAACATGTCCATATCGCCCGCGTTCGAGGCCATCCGTATCCGGTCGCCGAGCACTGCGCCACCGGAGAACGGCGAGGACGGGTCGATAGCGATGACGCCGACGGTCTGGCCCTGCTCGCGGTAGGTCGCCGCCACCTTGTCGACCAGCGTGGACTTGCCCGCACCGGGGCTGCCCGTGACGCCGATAACGTCGGCTGTTCCGGTGTGCTGGTGAAGGTCGGAGATGATCTCCCGATACCCCGGCGAGCGGTTCTCTATCTGTGTGATGACTCTGGCGAGGGCGCTGTGCTTGCCCGCGAGCAGGTCAGCGACGAGGTCGCTCATCGCTCGGGCGCGTTCTCGTGGATGTAGTCGATCATCTCCTCCATCGACGCGCCCGGGCCGAAGATCTCGTCGACGCCCTGCCCGCGGAGTTCCTCTTGGTCGTCGTCCGGAACGATGCCGCCGACGAGGATGAGGCGGTCGTCGAACGCGTCGTACTCCTTCAGCCCGTCGAGAATCTTCGGGACGAGCGTGTTGTGCGCCCCGGAGAGGATGGAGATACCGACGACGTCCACGTCCTCCTGTACGGCGGCCTGCACGACTTCGTCGGGTGCTCGGTGTAGCCCCGAGTAGATCACTTCGAAGCCGGCGTCACGGAGCGCCCGCGCGATGACGTGTGCGCCCCGGTCGTGCCCGTCGAGTCCGACTTTCGCCACCAGACACCTGATGGTCCGTTCCGTCTGCTCCTGCTCGACACTCATGCCAGTACGTACCGCGCGGTGTGTTTTCATTCTTACCATGTTCATGATGAACCATGTTATTTACCAGCAACCGTCACTGCGGTCGGTTTGTCGTGCCTTACTCGGTCGAACGCGAGCGAGGGGACCACGGCGGAACGGGTTCACGGAACGACAATTCTAAGTTCGCTGCTAGCGGCGTTTCCACCAGTGCGAACAGTCGCCGTCATCCCCGCGTACAACGAGTCGTCCACCATCGGGTCGGTGATCGACGGAACGAGCCGCTACGTCGACGAGGTGGTCGTCGTCGACGACGGGTCGTCGGACGACACCGCGGCCATCGCTCGCGAGCACGGCGCACACGTCGTCACACACGTCTTTAACACCGGCGTCGGCGGAGCCGTCAGGACGGGCTACCAGTACGCGATCCGCCACGACTACGACTTCGTCGTGCAGGTCGACGCCGACGGGCAACACGACCCGGAGAAGATTCCGACCCTGCTTGACCACGCCGCGGACGCGGACATGGTCATCGGCAGCCGCTATCTGAACGAGAGCATCGACGACTACCCGCTCATCAGGCGGCTGGGAATCACCTTCTTCACGACCGTCGTCCGCAAACTCGGCGGCATCGACATCACCGACGTGACCAGCGGCTTCCGCGTCTACCGCGTGTCGGCGCTACAGGACATCCTCCACCGCTCGGACAACCACTGGGCGGTCGAACAGACGCTCGATGCAGCCCAGCGCGGCCACCGAATCGAAGAAGTATCGATAGAGATGCCGATCCGGGACGAGGGCGAGTCGCAGTTCAGCCTCGACACGCTCGTGCTCTACCCGCTACGCATGACTGACACGGTGTTTCGCGTCCTCCTCTTTCGCTAATCATGGTCTTTGGATTCGACTACTCACTGGTCAACCTCCTGTCGCTGGTCGTCGGGCTGGCCTTCCTCGCGAACGGGTACATCATCGTCAGAAGCGAACGCGAATCGCTAGAGCTGTTCGTGATGTCGCTGTTGCTCGGCGCGGGGCTCATCGTCGTCGCCATCGTCCCCAACGTGTTCGAGGTCGTGGCGCGGCTGCTGGGGCTGGAACTGAAAGCCCGAGCTATCCTCGTCATCTCGAACCTGACGCTGTTCGTGGCAGTGACGTACCTGCTCAACCGCATCGGACATATGTACGACCGGCTGTCGCGGCTGAACGAGGAGCTGAGCCTCCTCCGGAGCGAACTGGAGGAACACCAGCTACAGACCGAGGACAAGCAGGATGAGTAATCGCGCGGTGCTGTCGATAGATTTCGAACTGTTCACCCAGACACCGGCCTACCGGAGCGCGTCGGGGACGACTGACCGCGACGGCGTCGGCCTCGACGGCGGCCGGTTTTTCAGGGAGATGCTCGCGGAGTACGACGCGACTGCGACCGCGTTCGTGGTGTCGTCAGTCGCCCAGTCCCACCCCGACGCCGTGCAGGCGCTCGCTGACTCGGGTCTGGAAATCGCCTCGCACACGCACACCCACCAGTTGCTTTCGGACCTCGACAGCGACGGGAGACGAGCGGAACTGAGCCAGTCGAAGGACGTGCTGGAGCAGGTCACCAACGAGCAGGTCTCCGGGTTCCGTGCGCCCGCCTTCGACATCACTGACGACCACTTCGACCTGCTTTCCGACACCGGGTACACGTACGACTCGAGCGTCGTCTCGAGCCGGTCGATTCCGGGGTGGTACGGCGGCGAGTACGACGTCCACGAGCCGGTTCCAGCGACGGCGGTCCGTCCGAACGCGCCGGACACCATTACGGAGTTCCCGGCGAGCGTCATGCCCGGCCTGCAGTTGCCCCTCACCGGGACCTGGCTCCGGTTTTTCGGCCCGCGGTACACGGTTCTGGGCATGAAGCTGCTGGCCCGCCGGGGCATCACGCCGATGCTGTACGTCCACCCGTGGGAACTGGTGGACCTGCCGGCTGTCGAGGGAGTGCCGACACGGGTGTACGTCAGGACCGGCGACTGGATGCGACGGGCCGTCGAGCGGATATTGCAGCAGGACTTCGAGTTCACGACCGCGCGGGCGGTGCTGGCGGATGGCGAAACGGTCGCGACACGGCTACACAGGGGCGAGACGCCGTGACGAGCCGGGCTCGTGATCTGGGGATCACGGTCGCCCAGTACGGTCTCGCCGTCGTTGCGCTGGCGTGGCTGCTCACCCAGTTCGACATCGCCAGCGCGGTCGACCTGCTCGCCGGTGTCGATAGCGAGACGGTCCTCGCTATCCTTGCTATCAGCGTCCTCGGCATCTGTGGCCGGGTCTACTCGTGGTACGCGGTGATCACCCCGCTCGCACCGGTTCAATTCCGGACAGCCGCCGGGACGACGCTCATCGTGAACTTCGTCAATCAGTTGCTCCCCTCGCGGCTCTCGGGACGGCTGGCCGCGCCGTTCGTCCTCCGGAGCCAGACCGGAATGGCCTACAGCGACGCCGCCGCGGCGTCGGCGCTTCACACAAGCATCTTCGCGATCTACTACGGTGTCGCGGCGACTGCAGGCCTTATTTTGGCGATTCCACTGCTCCGGCTCGAACTAATTTTGCTATTGGCGCTTGCGACAAGTCTCTACTTCGCGGCCGGCCTCGCGATACTGTTTGGCGGCCTCAATCTCTCCTATCTGGATCGGCTCATCGGCTGGCTGTCGGGAGTCGCGGTCCGGGTTCCACGCGTCGGTGAGGGACTCGCGGCGCGGCTCGACGGCCTGCTCGAATTTACTGACAGTTCGACCACGACGTTTCGGTCGCTCGCGAGCGAGCCGGCAGTGTGGCTCCGCTACGCGGTCGGCTGGGCCGTCGACCTCGTGCTCGCGCCCGGCGTCCGCGTCGGCCTGCTGCTGGGGAGTTTCGGCGTCGCGTTCGAACCGCTGGTCGCGTTGCCGCTGTATCTTCTGGTCGCGTACACCGTGACACTCCTGCCGCTGACGCCCGGCGGCATCGGCATCACCGAGGCGACGGCGACGGCGGTGTTCGTCGCGCTGGGCATTCCGGCGGAGGTCATCATCCCCATCATCTTCGTCGACCGGTTCCTCAGTATTTACCTACCCTCGCTCGCGGGCTGGTATCCCTCCGTTCGACTCGATGTCACGTCATTGACGACGGAGTAGTCGGCGGAAAACGGAGCGGGAAGTCGAGAAAACGGCTCAGAACGGCGGATGCCGGCTCGTGTCGCACTCGCCGTCACGTTCCAGAATGAGGGTGTACTGGTTCGCCGCGAGTTCCTGCTCGTCGGCGAACTGGTCCGTGTGCGGGACGACGCCGAGTCGGAGCAGGTCGGTGAACGAGCCGGGGGTCGGTCGCTGTGGCACGAAGTTCGGCGGCCGTTCCCCGAACTCGGCGGCTATCCGGTAGTTGTACTCCTCGTTCAGGAGGGTTCGGAGGTAGGTAGCCTGTGCATCGCCGTTCCGGTAGTAGGTGTCCTCCTTGAGATACAGGAGGTCCCGGTACCCGATCTGGATGTATCGCGGGCACGCCATCGCTTCCTCCGCTTCAGAGTCCTGGCCGGCGACGTGTCGGGCGGTCAGCGAGTGCGGGACGGCAGTGTCCTGAATGTGGACGCGATACGTCTCCACCACGTCACCGTCGTCGCTGTTGTCTTCGAGCCACGCCGTCGCCTCGTCCCGAGGCATCGACGCGAACTGTGCCGTTCCGATACCGGCGTAGACGGCCGTCGTCACCAGCAGGACGGCCATCACCGGCCGAGCCAGAGACGACGAGCGCTCGCGGAGTTGCACCAGTCGGCCCCCGACGAGTAAGGCGATGAACGGGAACGTCGGCAGGAGGTGGTGCACGCGGAAATCGTGCCACTGGGAGAACATCGCGATGTAGGCCACCAGTCCCGTCAGAACGAGGACGGTGCCGTGGAAGGCGGAACCGCGGTCGCGCAACGCGGCGACGGTCGCCACGACGCTGGCCGCGGCCGCGGCAACCAGCGGCAGTCCCAGCGCGCTGAAGTAGCCACGGAGGAACCACCACCACATCGGGGCGTCGGGGCCCGTCGGATGGCTCATCCGCGAGGTCGAGCCGCCGAACACCCGCTCGATGAACGGTTCGGCCCCCGCCACGAGCGCGGTCGGGAACCCGAGTATGATCATGACGAACCCGAGCAGTGCGCCACTCAGCAGGAGCTTCGGCCGGTACAGCGTCTGCATCAGCGGTGCGTCGGCGGCATGGGCACGCAACAAGAAGGCGACGCCGATGAGGAGGATGACCGGCGCGGCCGTCAGCTTGAACGCGATGGCGACGCCGCCGGCCGCGCTCGCCGCCAGAAACAGCGTCCCGTCGTCCGTCTGGACGTAGCGGACCAGCAGGTACAGCGCCAGCAGGACGAACGCGAGCGCCGGCATGTCCTCGCCGGCCTCCTTCGAGATGGTGAGGAAGCCGAAGGTCAGCGAGAGCACGACGGCCGACAGCCGGCCGGCGTTGCGGCCCTCGATTGCAACGCCGAGGCGGTACGTGAGGTAGACGGCACAGAGTGCGGCAACGACGTTGGTTAGTCGGATGAAGACCAGACTCCATGTCCATATCCACTCGGGCGTGGCGGCCCAGACTTCGTAGTGGCCGAACTCCCAGCTAGGGAAGGCAATCGTGGTGAATGCGCCCAGGTCGCCGGTGATGGCGGCGACGAGCACGACGGGGAGGATAGCCAGCGCATAGAGGTACAGCGTCGCGCCGAAGGGGGCCCGGCCCCACTCGACGCCGGCTTTGAGCCCCTCGAAACTCGGTTCTTCGAGGAGCGAGCCGTAGACGACCATCGCGTCGAGCAGACGGCTGTACTCGTCACGGGTCGCGAAGTTTGGGATGCGGTGCCAGAACCAGAACCCGACCATAACAGTCGACAGCAGGAGCACGTAGCGGAGATAGGGGTCGTCCCGGAAATCCGACCGTACCTGTTCGACAGCACGTCGGGACAGTGACCGCCAGCTACTCATCGTGTCACTGCTCCGGGGTGTGCGTTGAAAAGGCTACCCTTCTCAGAAGTAGTCGGCATCGAACTCCCGACGGAGGATGTAGTGGTTCGCGTACCCGCGGACGTACTTCGCAAACAGCGAGAGATATCCCTCGTCGGCCTCTCTGCGGGCCGACGTAGCGACACAGGAGTCGGCGTCGTAGACGATTCGGCCGTACTCTTTCATCCGCAAGGAGAGCTCCGTGTCCTCCATGAACGGGATGTCCTCGTCGAAGCCGCCCGCGGCCTCGAAGGCGTCGGCCCGGAAGCTACAGTTGAAGCCCGGTTGCTGGACGAAGCCCAGCGGCCACGAGACGCGATACCAGTAGTCCGACAGCAGTTTGAACAGCACGCGGTGTTTGAGGCTGTCTTCGAGCGGGCGTGCGGGGCCACCGACCCCCACCACCTCGTCGTCGGTGTAGTGCCTGAGATGCAGGCGGACCCAGTCCTCGGGGACGACTGTATCGGCGTCGGTAAACAGCAGAATCGGCGCTGTCGCGGCCGCCGCTCCGCGGTTTCGGGCAATTCCCGCCCCGCCCTCGTCGCACCGAACGACAGTATCGACGAAGGGCGTGTCACGGGCCACCTGTTCTGTGCCGTCGTCGCCGCCGACCACGACGACCAGTTCCACGGGCTGTGACTCGAAGGGAGCCAGACAGCGGGCCAGCGACTCCGCCTCGTTGTAGGCCGGGACGATGACTGCGGCGTCCATCTGAGAGGCAGGTACATCGCACAGACAGAAATAGCAAGCGATGCGACGGCCTGTCCCCGGTCTCAGGCAGTCACGAACGCCGCGCGAGGGCGGTTCCCGCGAGGACGGCGACAAGGGCGATGCCGGCGAGCGTCCCGAACAGCGCCGTCGCGTTCGCAACGGCCAGAATCGACCCGGCCAGCCCGCCGCCGAGCGCGCCGACGCCGAACACGCCCAGATACGTGTAGCCGTACGAGAGTCCGCGCGTGCCGGCGGGCGTGTACTCCGCGACTGCGGCCTGATACATCGGCTGAACGACGAAGAGGGCGACGCCCAGAAGCGCACCAAGCACCGCTAACGGACCGAATCCCATGGCAGACACCGGAACGAACAGCACTGCAAGGAGGGCAAGCACCAGGAACGAGCCGGCGATACCGTACTCGATGGGAATTCGGTCGCTCAGTTTCCCGCCGGCGTACTGGCCGAACACGCCGATGAGCAACAGGCCGGCGTAGAAGTAGTCCTGTGGCTTGAGCGTCTGGCCCGTTCCGGCCTCGATACCGAGCGCCGACAGGACGCCGGGCGGTAACAGCGTCTCTATCGGGATCGGTTCGAAGCCCGGCAGGTCCCGCAGGAGTTCCGGGAGGAAGGTGAGGACGCCGCGGTAGTACAGCCCCGAGCACATGACGACGACGAACACGAGCAGGAAGCTCCCTGTCAGCAGGTGCCTGCTCTCCGTGAGGAACTCCCCGAGCGAGTCGATACCGCTGCTGGCTTTCGACCCGCCGTCAGTTGCGGCCGTCACCGCCGCCGTCTCGTCGAAACTCGCTCGCGAGGCGTAGACGGCGGCGAGCAACGCGGGAACGCCAAGGACGAGCGCGACCGTCCGCCACTCGGCGACCAGCAGAAGAATTGCGGCGACGAGCGGGCCGAGGCCGATACCGAGGTTCCCGGCGACGCCGTGGTAGGCCAGCCCGGTTCCGCGCTGTTCGACGCCTTTGCTGATGAGTGAGAGCCCCGCTGGATGGTAGACGCTGGCCGAGAGGCCCCAGAGGACCAGCGCCAGCGCGATAACGACCATACTCGGGGCCAGTCCGAGCAGGATGTACGAGCCCCCCATACCGAGCAGACAGCCCGTGATGAGCCGGCGGGAGCCGATACGGTCGACGACGATACCGCCCGGGAGCGCGCCGGCCCCGAACAGGCCATAGCCCAGCGTTACGATGACGCCCACGGTCGCCGTCGTCACGTCGAACTGGGCGATGCCGAGGTTGATGAGGTCGAACTCGGTGAGCCAGATGACGACGAATATCGGGACCGCCATCTCATAGGTGTGGACGAGTCCGTGTGCGAGCATGACCAGCGCGGTGATCGCTCGGTCGTTCGCGTTCACACTCTGGTTCGTGTCGGCCGCCGGCAAGTGTGTGACGGTTTCGCGCATCTGCGCGTGCGCCTTTTTCACCCCTCCCAAAACCAGGGGTGGGTTTTTATGTCCGAACAGTATAGGCGGCAAGTGTGAGCAAGATCAAGGTGTCACTTCCGGACCAGGTGGACTCGGACATCCAGCGACTCGTCGAACAGGGCGAGTTCCTCAACCGCGACCAGGCCGTCGAAGACCTCCTGAAGCGAGGGATTTCGGCCTACAACACTACGACGGAAGAGACCGAGACACTCGACGAAGAGATTTTCGACCAGACGGCATCCGAACAGCAGGACCCCGCGATGCAGGACGATTTCCTCTAGTCGCGGTTCTGTGAGAGTCGGCCGTCGTCCTCGGATGCCCGCTGTCCGGAGCCATCGTTTTCCTGCCGACGTTGCTTCATTTTTGCGCCGGGTTTCGGACCCCTGTCGAACGACTCGTACGGCGTTTCCGCGATGCTCTCCGGGATGATGTACCACGCGAGCGCGCCGCCGGCAGCGGTTCCGCCGACGAAAATCCCGAGTACGGTCAGCAGTTCGGCACCGCCGTACATCGTCACCAGCCCCATCGAGACGCCGATCAGAAGTGCGAATCCGACCTGCGTGTATCTGAGAAAGCGTCGCCGGTCGGCGTCCGTCATCGAGGGGCCGACCATTAGCGCCCCCCGAAACCGGTGGCGCGCGTCGGTTCGGCCATCAGTAGAAGCCCCGCGCTACGTCTTCCTCGATGACGTCCTCGAACTCCGCGTCGAGTAGTTCCTCCGCTTCCTCGAACGTCTCCGTGAGTTCGGTCATCTGGTCGGGCCGGTCGTGGTGGTCGAACTCCATCGGGCCGTAGGCCGGGGAGTCCATCGCGTCCATCATGTCCTCAAGCAGCGCTTGCGGCGACGTGGGTGCGTCCGCGTGGGTTTCGAGTACCGTTTCGAGGTTCTTGGCCTTCTCCTTGGCGTCGTCCTCGTCTGCCGGTCCCTGCTGGACGCCGAAGATGCCCGACCCGTCGTTCGGAAACAGCGGGTCGATGTCGTCGTCGATACGGCGGGCCACCTGGGACCCGACGCCCTGTACCTCGAAGGGGTTCTTCGCGTAGGTCTTGAGCTGGTAGACACCGGCGTCGGGGTGACCGAAGTAGATGTCCTCGCCGATACCGTTCGCGCGGTCGCCCCCGACGGCACGCCAGTCCCCCGGATTGGCATTGCTCTCCATCACGTCTTCGAGAATGTCCTGCCAGTCACGAACGCGCATTGTCAGTTTCCCGTTCGGCCTGGGCCAGAATGAACCCATCGGTCCTGACTGCCACAGATGCCGACCAGTCACCACTGAGAACGGCGACAGGCCAACGGCGTGGCAGCCGAAGGCAGGCCGAGTAGGCGAACGGCTTTACCCTGCGGAACAGCCAGACGTAGTATGGAAAGCGAACGCAACGTCCTCGGCGGGGAGCTGGCCCGCTGCTCGATGGACCCGGAGACGGGGTTCATGCGCGACGGCTACTGCTACCCGCTCCAGCGCGACCCGGGCCGGCACGAGATCTGTGCCGTGATGACGGCGGAGTTTCTGGAGTACAGCAAGGCCCAGGGCAACGACCTCGTGACGCCGCGGCCGGAGCTGAATTTTCCGGGTCTGGACCCCGGCGACCGCTGGTGTGTCTGTGTCCCGCGCTGGATAGAGGCCCACGAGGCCGGGCGTGCCCCGCCGGTGAACCTCGACGCGACGAGCGAGGACGTGCTCGAAGACGTCGACCTGGAGACGCTGAGAGAGTACGCTGCTGATGCCGACTCGGATGTCGATGCGACCGGCGAGTGACCTGCGGCGCGAACGACTTTTGAGGGTCCGCCCCCTCGCTTGGGCCGTGCAACAGGGGAGGGCCAACCCGTGAGCGCGGACCGCGTTCGCGGCGTCGTCGTCGACATCGAGGAGCCGAAGACGGTGAACACCCAGTACGGCGAAAGCGACCTCTGTGAGGTGACGATTCGGCCCGAGCGCGGGGCCGGCGAGCCGACGACGGTGACGCTCTGGGGGAAGTGGACCGAGAACGCCGCGGTCATCGAGACGGGGATGGAGATCGCCGTCTACAACCCCGACGAGCGGGAGTACCGGGGCGAGCAGCAGTACTCCGTCGGCGGCGACGCCACCCTCGTCGTCCAGCCGGACTTCCTCGTCGACGTGACCGACATCCGGGCGTGGGTGCAGTGCCCGCGGATGTACTACCTCCGGAAGCTCGACGGCGCGGAGCACGCCTATCCGCTGGTGAAAGGGACCGTCGTCCACGAGGTGTTCGGCGACCTGCTCCGTGGTCGGGACCTCGACACCGCTATCGAGGAACAGGTCGACGCCGCGGGGCTAGACATCGGCCTGCTCGGCCGGGAGGCCGACGAGGTGGCCGGCGACGTGCGCGACCACGCGTCGGCCATTCAGGGGTGGCTCCAGCAGGGGACGCTTACAGAAACCGATGAATGGCGCTCCGAGATGACGCTCATCTCTGAGCGATTCGGCATGAAAGGGCGGGCCGACGCGGTCCGACGCGGGATGCCCGTCGAACTCAAGACTGGCAAAAACACCAAGCGGGAGCCACGGTTCCAGGACAAGATTCAGGCGACAGCCTACGCGCTGATGCTTGGGGAGCGCGCGGCCGGTGCGGGCAGCGCTGTCGACGCCGCGCCGGACACGGGCACGCTCCTCTACACCAAGAACGCCGCCGTCGACCGAAACGAGGAGAGCGGCGACCTCTCGCCGGCCAAGGAGTTCTCCATCGGGAGCGGCCTGCTGAACTACGTCGTCCGGACCCGCAACGCGATTGCGGCGCTGGAGTACGACTCGGGCGTGCCGACAGGCTACGAGGCCAACGCGAAATGCGAGTACTGCTTCGAGCAGGACACCTGCATGGCCGTCTCCGGCCGACTCGATCAGGAATCCAAGGCCGGAACGGTCGGCCGAGCGGTGCCGGAGGAGGAACTGGACTACTTCGAGCGGTTCTACACGGCAATCGAGGCCGAGCGCCGTGCTGTCCACCGGGAGTACGCGAAGCTCTGGGAGCAGACGCCCGAGGAGCGGGCCGACAACGACCGGGCGCTCATCGACCTAGAACCGACCGGTCGCCGGGAACTCGACGGCGGCCGCTGGGAACTCCGGGCGACCGGGACGGGAGCCGTCTCGAAGATCCGCGAAGGCAATCTCGTGCTCGCCAGCGACGGCGACCCGGTGACCGGCAACGCCGAACTGGCCCGCGTCGAGCGACTGGGCAACGAGGCACCACGCGCTTCGGATAGCGGGAACGGCACCGCCGTGAACGAGGAGATCGTCGTCACGGCCGACGAGCCGCTGGACCTCCGCCGGCTGGACGTGTATCCCTCCGAACTGACGACCGACCGGCTCCAGAACGCGCTCCACGACGCCGTCCTCCTCCAGTCGCCCGAGCGGAAGGACGTGCTGTTCGGCCGGCGAGAGCCGGAGTTCGATCCGGTCGCGGAGACCTTCATCGACAACAACGCCGCCCAGAACGAGGCCGTCCAGCTAGCCGTCGGCGCTGAGGACTTCGCGCTCGTCCACGGGCCGCCGGGGACCGGAAAAACGTACACGTTGGCGCGGATGGTTCGTGCCTTAGTCGAGGGAGCGGGGCAGCGCCCCGCCGAACAGGCGAGCGGGGAGCAGGGCGACCCGCGAGACCGAGGCGACCGCGTCCTGCTCTCGGCGTTCACCAACCGCGCCGTCGACAATCTGCTGGAGGCGCTGGAGGACCAGGGCTACACCGACATCGTCCGCGTCGGGACGAAGAGCGGCGTCCGCGAAGATATGCAGAAATACCGACTGGAGACCAGCGGCGACCCCGGCGAATGTGCGAGTCGGCTCCAGAGCGCGCAGGTCGTCGCGGCGACCACGGCCACCTGCGGCGGGAGCACGCTCCAGACCCAGGAGTTCGACGTCGCGGTCGTCGACGAGGCCGGCCAGCTGACCGAACCGGGGACGCTCGCGGCGACGACGCTCGCCGACCGATTCGTGCTCGTCGGCGACCACCAGCAGCTCCCGCCGGTGGTCCAGTCCGAGGACGAGACGCTGACGACATCGCTGTTCGAGCGGCTCATCGACGCCCACCCGGACGCTGGCGTGATGCTCGACCGCCAGTACCGGATGGCCCAGCACATCCAGGCCTTCGCCTCGCGGGAGTTCTACGACGGTCAGTTGCGGCCGGCGACCGGCGAGGTGGCCGCCCAGCGACTCGACGACCTCGACGGCGTCTCGACGGCAAGTTTGCCCGAGTGGCTCCGGGACCGCGTGGCCTTCGTCGACCCGGACGGAAGCCAGGTCGGCAACACCAACCCCGACGAGGCCGACCGGATCGCCGACATCGTCGCGTCGTATCGGTCCGCGGGGGTTCCGGCCGACGACATCGGTGTCATCGCGCCGTACCGCGCCCAGGTCGCGGAGATTTCGAAACGGCTCCCGGACGTGACCGTCGACACGGTCGACCGGTTCCAGGGGTCGAGCAAGGAGGTCATCGTCATCTCTTTCGTCGCCACCGGGACGCTCGACAGCCCGATTTTCGAGGATTACCGGCGCATCAACGTCGCACTCACGCGAGCGAAGAAGGCGCTCGTTCTCGTCGGCGACGGCGACGCGCTGGCGACCGACGAGGTGTACGGCCGGATGGTCGAGTGGGCGCGGGGCTGACTACGCGTCCGCGTCGCCGGCCCTATCGCCCGTCCGCAGCCCTGCAACGTGTGCGGTGAGGCGCTCCCGAAGCGTGTCTCTGAGTTCTTTTGCGGTGTCTTCGTCGATGTCGTACACCCGAGCGACGCCGCCGAGAAGGCTCGACGAACTCGCCGTGTCGGCCCCCACAGTCGCCAGGTCGCGGCGCCGCTGGAACGGCGACCGCGTGACGAACACCGTCTGGAGCCGGTAGTACGGGACGATGCGTGTCGTTCGTCGCCAGAACCCGCTTCGGGTCGCCAGCACGGACTCGCCAAGGTCGTACCCACGGTGTCGCCAGCGGAGGTGAGCTGCCGGCGCAACTGTGAGGAAGAGGAGTGCGGCGACCCACCAGTAGCCAGTCTCCAGCAGCAGTGTGTCGAGGGCGTAGGCGACTGCGGTGAGGCCGGCCGCGGCCAGCGAAAAGCGGGCGAGATACCGTCGACGGGCGCGTTTCGGCGACCGGTCGAAGTCGAGGTCGCCGAAGGGCTCGATATCGCGGGCCAGTTCGTACACTTCTTCGCGGGGCGCGAGCGGGACGGCGACGCCCTGCGTGGACTGCTGGTTCCCGCCGCTGTAGCCGGCCGTCTCGACGGCCAGCGTCGCGTAGCCGAACCGCCGCATCAGGACGTTCTCGCGGATGGTAACCGTCTGGACCTTCTCCAGCGGGATGTTGCCGCTGTAACGCCGCAACAGTCCACGCTCGTACCGGAGGTCGTCGTCGGCCTGCGTGAGCTGGAAGCCGTAGTATTCGATGACTGTCAGCGCCACGCTGACGACCAGTGCGAGCAGGAGGAACTGGACGACGGAGAGCGCAGCAAAGACCGCGAGCCGCGTGGTTTCCGGTGAGCCGGTCAGCCAGCGAACTACCGGCCCGCTCAGCGATGCGCCGGCAAGGGTCGCATTGAACCGCAGAACCGCCCAGACGACGTCCATCCCAAGCGGGAGTGACGCCAGCGTCAGGACCGGCGCGGCCGGCCGAACGGAGACGAGCGCGTACGTCAGGAGTTCGCGCTGGGTGAACGCGAACAGCAGCGACCCGTCCGGCTGGTCGCGTTCCGCCGTGTCCGATTCGGAAACCGGTTCCCCGAGGTCATTCCTCGCCTGAGTGTCGCCAGCGTGTGTCGGTTTGGGGCCGGTCACGCCGGGCAGATCGGCGTGGGCCGACCGGCCAGGTGTCGCAGCTTCGGACACCGTGTCGGCGGTGGCTGTCTCTGCCTCGGCGGCCTGGTCCCGGTCGTGGGTCCGCACGTAGTTCCGCAGGCGTTTGACCTCGGCCTCGTCGACTGCGTCCAGCGTAGCCTCCGTCGCGCTGCCACCGGCCGTCTCGAAGCGGACGATTGCGAGTCCGAGCAGGCGGTTGAGGATGTTCTGCTCGACGTCTAAGTTCTGGACGCGGCCCAGCGGAATCTGGCGGGACTGCCTGGCGAAGACGCCGGATTCGACAGTAAGCGTGTCGCCGTCGAGTTCGTACTGAAAACGGAAATAGCGCGCCAGCGCGTAGCCGCTAAACGTCAGCGCGCCGAGCAGGCCGAGTAACGGAACCGCGAACGCTGGCAGTCCGAACATTCCGGTTCCCAGTGACCCGCCAAAAAAGCCGAAGAAGCCGCCTTGCAGCGCTGCTCGGGCGACTCGCAGGACGGCACTTCGGGGGTGGAGCCGGTTCATACCGCGTCCGTGGCCTCGCTCTCGTTCGCGAGGTCACGGAGCTGCTCGCGCAGTTCGGTGGCTCGTTCGGGCCGCAGTCCGGGAATCGTGATGTCCGCGCCGCGGGTCCCGGCAGTGTAGACGACGACGCTCGCCAGCCCGATGGCGCGCTCTACCGGGCCGCGAGTGGTGTCGACGTGCTGGACACGAACGTACGGGACCGACGTGTCGGTCCGGGTCACGACACCGCGGAGGAGAAAGAGTGCGTCGTCCTGCAGGTCAAAGCGCCAGATTCGGTGGGCAGCGATTGCGTGGACGATACCCAGCACCACGAGCACGACCCAGCCGCCGACGACCACCGTCTGTGGCAGTGAGACCGCGAACCGGTCGACGAGATAGGCGATAACACCGAGTACCGACGCCTGGATGACTGTCGACAGAACCCACAGCAGTCTCACCCGCGGGTGGAGCGACTCCATGTCTCACCCGTGGGGCCGGCCGCGGATTAACGGTTTGGCTCAGGGGCGAAATTGGAAGAATTTTGACCGAGACACTGGGTCGAGTAGGGCCTGAATTGTCCGAAACTTCCAAAAATCTCCTTGTATAGTCCCGACGCCGGACAAAGCGTATGTCACGAACCCGACGGACGTTTCTGACGACGCTCGCTGCTGCAGGTGTCACGCTCCCGCTCGCGGGCTGTACGGGAAGTGACGACGGCGGCGGCGCAAGCACCGAGGCAATGACCGAATCGATGACAGCGGAGGACGCGATGACCGAGGGCGATGGCGAGTCAATGGGAGCGGAAACTGACGCGATGGACGAGGAGATGACTGAATCGATGGACAGCGAGATGAGTCCGACCGACCCCAGCGAGGCGCCGCGGGCCAGCATTGACCGGTTCAGCGACAGCGCCGGGATGTTACACCGGCGCAGCCAGAACGACGCGCTGCCCGGCCCCGACGAACCGATCGACTTCGATTCGCTGTTTCTGACGCAAGGATATGGCCCAGGCGGGGACGGCATCGAGTACTACGACTTCGACGTGCAGTCGACCCAGCCAGCGCCCATCTACGCCCTCTTCTACGAGAACGGCGATCCCGTCGAGGGACAGTTGAACATCGTCGACGTAGTCCCTGGCGACGAGGGGTACAACGACTTCTGGCAGGTCCACATGGTGACTGTCCCCGACGACTACGAGGCCAACACGGTGACGAGCGTCGATGAGATTCAGGCTGCCGGCTTCGATATCTCGCCGACGAGCACAGTCAAGAACTGTCCAATCGTTCCCGACGGGTCAACGGCGTCGATGCGTCACAGCGCGGATGAAAGTCCCGCGTCGCCTGTTGAGGGCTGGTACGAGGGCGAAGTCGTCTCGTACTTCCTGTTCGAGGAAGCCAGCCTCTCGCTGCGTGACGGCTCCGTTCCGCTGTCCCCGATTTACGTGAGCTTCAACACGAACCCCGGCGAGGACGGTGGTGGCCCGGCCTCCGGATTCATGTCCGAGGAAGGCAACGACCAGACACACAACGTCACGGCGACGGTGCCCGGCGACGACGCATACTCGCCGCTGTGGTCGGTGAACATCTACGACAACGCCGATTTCGCCGCCGTTTCCGACCTCGACTCGGCCAGTTCGGCGACTGTCCTGAACGCCGGCGCAGCCACCGTCAACTGTCCGGTCGTCTCCGAAGAGTGAACGCGACCCGGGCCCTCTTTCGTCAGTCGTCGGTCGCAACGACTCCGTCGTCGGCGTCTCCGTCCGCAATTTCGTTCAGCACTCGCTGGTGGAACTCCTGTAAGACGGCCGACTCGTCCTCGGCGAGCACCACGTCGCTGGCCATCAGCGTCGCGAGGCCGAAGGCGCGCGGCGACGGCGAATCGACGCGGGTCCGGACCACGTCCACGTCGCCATCCTGTATCGCACGCAGAACCGTCTCGATGCCGTCGACGTTGAGCTTGTCTTCCAGAATCTCGCGGTAGGTCTCCTCGACGACGGCGAAGTCCCCGAGGTCCTCGGCGAACCCCAGCAGCATCTCCGAGGACACCTGCTGTTCGCTGGCCGACTTCTCGTACCCCTTGTAGCGTTTGAGTATCATCAACGACCGTGTGGCGTTGATGCGGAAGTACCGCTGGAGGAGGTCCGTCCCGTCGAGGCTGGCCCGCAGGTCCTCGCGGGCCGTCTCCGGGTCCAGGTCGTTGACGATCCGCGCGATATCGACTTTGCGGTTCAGCGGCATCGAGAGCGTGAAGCCGTTGTCGGCGACGGCGACCTGGACGTTCGCGCTGGCCGCCTGCGCGATGTGATACGCCAGCAAGCGCGAGAAGCCGTCGTTGAACCGTCGGCCGTAGTTCGAGTGGACGTGGTAGTGACGCTCGTACTCGTCGTGGTCCAGCGTCTCCTCGATGACGAGTCGGTCGGTCGTAGCCACGCTGTCCGGTCCGGCGTACGCCACCTGCTCGCGGAACATCCGGGCGATAGCTCGAACGCTGTTCTCGTCGATGGGAAACTCCCGGAGCCAGTTGCGGACTTCGGACATTCCCCCGTCGGCCAGTCGGTCAAGCAGTTGTCCCTGAAAGTCGAGAATTTCGCGGCCGAGGTCATACGACAGCGGGAGGCGCTCGGAGAACCACGACGGGACGGTCGGGCGGGCGGCGGTCCGGTCGACGTACACCTTCGACCCGCGGCGGTAGCGGTACTCGAAGTTGTCCCCGCCCAGCACGAACACGTCACCTTTCTCCAGCGTGTCCAGATACGACTCGTCCAGTTGGCCGACCCAGCTATCGTCGCTGCGGGTCACCACGTCACAAGTAAAGGAATCCGGAATCGTCCCGATGTTGGTCATGTAGATGACCCGCGCGAGCCGGCCGCGTTTGCCGATGAGGTGCTCACCCACGTCGTACGCGTCGTAGTGGTGCTCGCCGTCGGGCGCGTCGTTGGTGTCCCGCCAGATTTTGGCGTAGACGTTCTTGTCCTCCATCCCGGGGTAGTCGGCGGTCATGTACCGCATCAGCTGCTCCCAGTTCTCGTCGTCGTAGTCCCGATATGGGTAGGCCCGCCGGAGGACGCTCTTGAACGTGGCCTCTGGTCGAACATCGTTGATAGCCATGCCGTAGATTTGCTGGGTCGCCACGTCCTGGGCGTTCTCGGGGATGAACACGCGGTCGACGAAGCCTCGCTCGGCCTTTTGGAGCATCACCGCACACTCCACGAGTTCGTCGCGGTCCAGCGCGATGACGCGTCCCTCGACGGTCTCGCCGAGTTGGTGGCCGGCACGGCCGATACGCTGGAGCAACGCGGCGACGGACTTGGGCGACCCCACCTGCACGACGAGGTCGATGTGAGGCATATCGATTCCCAGCTCCAGGCTGGTCGAGGTCGTCACCACATCGAGTGACCCCTCCTTCAGCGACTCCTCGATGTCGCGGCGCTTCTCCTTCGAGAGCGAGCCGTGATGACAGCCGGAGTTCGATTCGTCGTAGTCGTCGAACTTCTCGCGGAGATTGTGGAGGACCCGCTCGGCTCCCGAGCGTGTGTTCGTGAACACGAGCGTGTTCGTATGCGATTGGACGTGCTCGTGGAGCTGTTTGTAGAAGCGCTCGGTGACGATGTCGCGGGGCGTGTTGATGAGGTCGTCAGCCGGACAGGACAGCTCCATGTCGAAATCGCGGGCAAAGCGCGTGTCGACGATTTCGTAGTCCCGTGGGTCGCCGCCAGGCTCCTCGCGACCCACGAGGAACTCGGCGACGGTGTCCAGCGGCTCGACGGTGGCCGAGCAGCCGATGCGTGTCGGCGGTTCCTCGACCATCTCCTCTAAGCGCTCCAGGGACACCGAGAGGTGTGTCCCGCGCTTGTTCTCGGCGAGGCTGTGAATCTCGTCGACGATGACGTACTCGATGGTTTCGAGTTTCTGCTTGAACTTCGGGGAGTTCAGGAGGATAGCGAGGGTCTCCGGCGTCGTATTCAGGATGTGGGGCGTCGTCTCCAGCATCGCCTGGCGCTCGCTGTCGCTGGTGTCGCCGTGGCGAATCGCGTGCCGGATTTCGACGTCCTCGCCGCGCTCGTCGAGTTTGGCCGTGATGCCGTCCAGCGGCTGTCCGAGGTTCCGGTGGATGTCGTTGGCCAGCGACTTCAGCGGCGAGACATAGAGGCAGTAGACGGAGTTCTCAAGCTCGTCTTCGCGGGCCTTCCCGAACAGTTCGTTGATGATGCCGGTAAAGGATGCGAGGGTCTTGCCGCTCCCCGTCGGCGCACAGATGAGAGCGTTCTCGCGCTCGTGGATGAGCGGGATGGCCTCCTTCTGTGGCGGCGTGAAGAAGCCGCCGTTGCCGGGGACGAACTCCCCGAACTGCTCGACCCACCACTCCTGGACGACGGGCGCGAGGCGGGAAAACACCTCGGCGTCGTCGATGTCGACCGCCTCCGGGTCGAAGTCCGGGTCTGTCGCTGCGAGACGCTCGCGTCCTCCCATTGTCGGTTCTTACCGACCAGTAGGACCGCCGCGGCAAGTGGGTTCCGCCATATCGACGGGGAAAACGTCTAAGCGACCGCCGTGTCTGACCTGGTGCATGGCCGAGTCCTTCGACGTACTGACGCCGCTGGTGACGCCGTTCGACGCCGACGGTGACCTCGATGTCGCCGGGCTGGAATCGCTGGTCCGGCACGTCGCCGCGGCCGGCGTCGACGGCATCGTTCCCTGCGGGACGACCGGGGAGTTCGAGACGCTGTCGCCACAGGAGTACCGGACCGTCGTCCGAACCGCGACGGAGACAGCCTCCAACGATTGCCGCGTCATCGTCGGGACGGCCGCGACCGACGTCGAGACGGTGCACGACCGAATGCAGTTCGCCGCCGAGCAGGGTGCGGACAGTACGCTCGTCGTTCCGCCGTACTACGGCGGCCAGGCCAGCGGGGCGGGCAACGAGGCGTTCTTCGAAGCAGTTCTGGCCGACGCACCGCTGCCAGTCTACCTTTACAACATCCCCGAGGCCGTCGGACAGGAGCTGTCCGTCGAGACGGTCGCCGCGCTCGCCGAATCGGACACCGTTGCGGGACTCAAGGACTCCTCCGGCGACCTGCCGTACGTCACCGCGGTCCTCAATCGAACGCCGGAGGACTTCACCGTCTATCAGGGCCACGACGGCCTGTTCGTCCCGTCGCTCGTGCTGGGCGGCGACGGCGGCGTCAGCGCGCTCTCCCATCTACTGTCCAGCGAGCTAGAACGGGCGGGCACCGCCGTCGCCAACGGCGACGTGGCGGAAGCCAGAACGGTCCAGCGGGAGATCCTCTCACCACTCTCAGAAGCGTGTGCCGAGTTCGGCTTCGCACCCACCGTGAAGGCGCTGCTCGCCGACCGCGGCATCATCGCCCACGCGACGGTGCGGCCGCCCCGGGACTCGCTCTCTCCGGACGCAGTAGAGTCCGTAACCGGGATGCTGTAGTGGCAATCAGACCGCACTATACTGCATATCGAACGTCCCGCTGTCACCAGAAGGTGTGTCGTTCGCCTTCGATAGCGGGCTCTGAGACTCAAATGGGCCTGTGAGGTTCCACGAGATTCATTACGCTGGGCGGCAGTGAACGGAATATATGTCGTTGCTGCCCTCCCGCGGTCCCGACACGAGCACCTCACAGGACGGGGAGCTACAGGTCGTCGGGGTCGACGAAGACGTCTCAGATGTCCTCGATGCCCTCTCCTCGGAAACGGCCAGAGAAATCCTCAACACCGTCTACGACGATCCGGGAACACCCTCTGAACTGGCCGACCGGCTCGATATGTCAATCCAGAAGGTATCCTATCACCTGGAGAAGCTGGAAGACGAGGAACTCATCACCGTCGCCGGGGTCCAGTACTCCGAGAAAGGCCAGGAGATGAAGGTGTACGAGCCCCCGGAGGACCCGCTTGTGTTGTTCGTCGGAACGCAGGAGCGCAAGCAGTCGCTCCGGTCGCTCGTCCGCCGCGTCCTGCCTGTCGTCGGTATCCTCACCGCCGCCAGCGTCATGCTGCAACTCCTGCTCGGGCAGTTCCCGATTCAGTTCGGAAGTTCGGGGGCCGGCGATTCGGGAGCCGCCGGTGACGGTGCCCAGGGCGGCGAGGACGCCGAGAGTCTCGAAGCGGCGAACGAGACGGCCGCGACGGCCGAACCCACGCCAGCCCCGACGGAGACAGACGACGGCGGGTTCCAGATAGCCGAGGCGACGGAGACGCCGGAAGCCACGCCGGCTCCGGAAAGCACTCCGGCTCCGGAAGCCGACACCCCGGCCAGAGCGATGACCGAGGAAGCGCGGCAACTGACGACCGACGCCGCGGCCAGTGGTGGCATCGACCTCGAACCCGGCGTGGCCTTCTTCCTCGGTGGGCTGCTGGTCCTGACACTGTACGTCTCGTTCTGGGCGTACAGGAACTACCGCTGAGCCGGTTTAGCGGGCCAGTCGATTCAGTTCGAATCGATCCGTTCGGCGACCAGCACGCCAGCCTGCTCGGTGACCATCTCGACGCCCGTCAGTGCGTAGCCGGCGTCGGTGAAGGCGTCGGCAAGGACGCCGACCGTTGCCGGGTCGTCGACCTCGGGGCTGTAAAACGGCGCGTCGGGGTCGTCGTCGCCGAACAGCATCACGTCCCCGAGGACGATACGTCGCGGCCCCAGGTCGGCGATGGTGTCGATTGCCTCGCGTTTCTCGTCGTCGCCGAGGTGGTGCATCGCGAAGTTCGACGTGACGATGTCCACCGGGCGGTCGACGTTCGGTGCGCGGAAGCGACCGTTGCCGAAGGAAACGTTCTCGACGCCTCGCTCGTCGGCCTTCTCCCGGGCTTTGTCCAACATTCCGTCGCTGATGTCGCGGCCGATAACCTCGCCCGCGTCGGGCGCGAGCGCGAACGCGATCGCTCCGGTCCCCGTGCCGAGGTCGAGGACTACGTCGTCGCTTTCGGGGGCCGCGTGCTCGACAACGAAGTCGACACAGGCGCGATACGCCGCCGAATCCTGGTCCTCGTCGTAGGCGTCGGCGTGCTCGGAGAACCGCTCGGCGTGTTCGTCGAGTGATTTCTTCATAGTCGCATCTCGTCGTGCTCGCACAAGTGTCTCCCGCTCCGTTTCGCGGTTTTGTCGCGGCTCG
Source organism: Haloarcula amylolytica JCM 13557 (assembly GCF_000336615.1). Lineage (GTDB taxonomy): Archaea > Halobacteriota > Halobacteria > Halobacteriales > Haloarculaceae > Haloarcula > Haloarcula amylolytica. The sequence continues at coordinate 236,047 of NZ_AOLW01000015.1, read as the reverse complement.
GGTTCGCTTAAAACGCGTTTTGAGCCACAGGTGGGCTTTTGCTATCCCCGTCCAAAGCATGAACTGCGCCGTCGACGGGTGACCTGCCCCCGAGCCGCCCTGACCCCGTCCCCGCCGACGGCCACCGCCCTCACTCCGCTGACGCTCCCTGGTGGTTTTCCCCACCCCCAGACACCAACGCCTTTGTCCGTTCGCTCGCTGTCGTCCGGTATGCGTCTCACGTTTCTCGGCACCGGAAGCGCCATGCCCACCGGCTCTCGGATGCAGTCCGGCTATCTGCTGGAACGCGACGGAAACCGGCTGCTCGTCGACTGTGGCAGTGGCGTGTTGCACTCGCTGGCCCGAACAGACGCGGGCTACGAAGGCGTCGACACCGTCTTGCTGACCCACCACCATCTGGACCACGTTTCCGACCTCGACGTGCTGATGAAGGCCCGCTGGCTGGCCGGCGAAACAGAGCTCACAATCGCGGGGCCACCGGGCACGAGCGACCTGGTTCGGGACCTGCTCGAAACACACGACTATATGCAGGACCGACTGGACCTGACGCTCAGAGATCTCGATAGCGCACCGTTCGAACTGGCTGGCTTCAGCGGCGACACCTGCAAGACGCGCCACTCGATGCAGTGTTTCGCCTACCGGCTGTCCGTCGATGACGGCCCGGCGATAACGCTCGGCGCGGACTCCGAGGCGTTCACCGACCTCGTCGAATTCGCCGACGGCTCGGCAGTGCTCGTCCACGACTGCTCGTTCCCGGACGACGTGGACGTGTCGAACCACCCGACGCCGACGAGGCTCGGCGAGACGCTTCGTGATGCCGACGCCGAGGTCGGACGTGTGTATCTCACCCACCTGTATCCACACACGGAGGGACGACACGAGGAGATGCTGGCGTCGATAGCGGACAGCTACGACGGCGACGTGCAGTTCGCCGAGGACGGTCTGACGATAACAGTCAGCTAGACGCGTTCGAGCGTGACGCGGAACTCGGCCCCGCCCGCGTCGCTTTCGGCCACGCTGACCCTGCCACCGTAGGACTCGGTCAGCGCCCGGACGAACCCGAGACCGAAGCCGGTCCCGGGACTCTCCTGTCCTTTCACGCCCATCTCGAAGATATTCTCGCGCAGGTCTGGCGAGACACCCGACCCATCGTCGGCGAAACAGACGGTAACCTCATCAGGGGTGACCTCCGCCGGTGCCACTCGCATATGGACCTCGTCCTCGTTGTGGACCGCCGCGTTGGACATGATGTTCGTGAACACCGAGTCGAGCAGGTCGCTGCCGTACACCTGATACTCGAACGCTGACGGCTCGAAATCGATAGTCAGTGATCCGTAGTTGGCTCTGACATCCCGGACTGTGTCCCCGAGGACCGTCGCGAGGTCCTGTGGCTCCGGGTTGTCCTGTGCTTCGAGCGTCGAAACGAGATCGCCGACGCGGTGGATGAGGTCGGCGGCGCTCTCGGCCGCACGCTGTATCTTGCCGGCGTACTCCTCGGTCTGGCCGTCGACCTGTCCCGCGACGACATCGGCGAACCCGGCGATGACCTGAAGGTCGTTGCCCAGGTCGTGGCGGAGAAGCCGGTCGTACATCTCGATCATCTCCTTTCGCCGTTCCAGGTCCCGGTGTGCCCGTTCTAGCCGTTCGCGGGAACGGATGTTGGAGATGGCCGTCGCGGCGTGGGTCGCCAGAATTTCCATCGGCCTGACGTACTCGTCCCCGAACTCCTCGACAGTTTGGGACCGAGTGACCAACACCGCTGTCACCTCGTCACCCATTCGGGCCGGGACAGCCAGCGCACCCGTCACGTCCGAGTCGGCCGTGACAGCGGCGTCAGTGCCCTGTTCAACGACCGTCTCGCCAGCCTCCTGCGCCCGTCGAGCCAGGTCACTGGGTGACTCGCCCTGAACGAGATTCGGGTTCGTGCTGTGGACGACCCGGAGGTCGTCGTCACGAACCTCGACGAACGTAGAGTAGGAGAACTCGAACAGCAGCGACATCGCTTCGAGCGTGAGGGAAACGACCTCGTCGACGGACTCACACCGATTGAGCGCCTGCCCGTACTTGTTCAGGTCGGCGACCTGTCTGGCAAAGTCCTGTTGTTCTTCGAACGACATATCACCCACTCCTCGCAGACATTGGAACGACGTAGCAATAGTGAGCGGGGCAAAAAACGGTTTCGGGAGTTTCACCGAGAGAGTGACTGGTAGCAGACATATACCGCAAATCCGCGGTCTCAATCGAGTCGGTACCGAAGTAGCGCGGCGATGCCACCGAGGTTCGAGAGCTGCTGGCCGGGCGCGAACTCCGCGGAGAAGACGGTCACGTCGCCCCCCTTCTGCTCTGTCGTCTCGATGATCTGGTCGACGTCGATGTCCCAGTCGCCCTCGCCGGCCCGCTCCAGTCGGAGCCGCTCGTCGAGCACGAGCAGCGTCTCGATAGCGCCGTAATCGGCCGCCTTGGCGACTTCCTCCGGGCCGTACGCCACTTCCGAGCCGGAGCCGATGCGCTCCATCAGTTCGTCGATGTAGTCGGCTTCCTCGGCGATGCGGGTCTGCTGTTGCACGTCCTCGACAGCGCCGCGTTTGAGCACTTCGTGGACGCCTCGGTCGCCGACAGCAGACGTATCCACGACGGTAATCTGCTCGGCGACGTCCGGAATTTCGTCCTGGAAGTGGTCGAGCGCGTCCTGCTTAGTGAAACCGGGGCCGGCGAGGATGTAGGCGTCCACGTCCTGGCGTTTGAGCACTGACGCCAGTTCGTCGAACAGTTCCTTCCGCGGGCGGGCGTACTCCCCTTTGCCAGTCGTCGAGGTGATGGTCGCCCGCTCCTCGGTGCCGTACTGGGCGACAGTGTGGACGTGGGCCTCCCCCTCCTCGACGGTCGCAATCGCCACGTCTGGGTTCTCCGTCGCTTCGACGGCCTCCTCAAGGCGGTCGGCCTGATCCGGTTTGAGGTGTTTCTCGACGGTGAGTTCGGTGTGTTCCTCGACGTTGAGCGTGTGGTGAAAGCCCAGCTGGTCCTCGCGGGAGCAGTCGACGATTTCGCCGCCGACCCGGAGGCGGTTGGCGAACTTCGCGAACTCCACGTCGGTGACTTCGATCTGAATCCACATCGGCTCGCGCTCGCCGCCCTTGTCCCGGAGGTTGTCGTCGTTGCGCTGGATGCGCCGCGTCGTGTCGCCGGAGACGAGGTCCCCCGGCTCGATGACGTACGAGAGATGCCAGAGGTCGTCCAGCGTCTCGGGGACCACCTCGATGCGCTCTGCCCCTTCGGCGGTGGTCTCCTGACTCTGTATTTGCATACTGAAGCGTCCGCTTCAGGGACACAAGTGTTCTGCCATTCGATTCGCTGGGACAGGAAACCCGTGACCGAACTAATCAGGCGACCGAGCCTGCAGCGGGTGTCGCGGGTTCAGAGGCGATATCCGGCATCTCCCTGACAGCGGTTCCGATAGCGTAGGCCCCGGCCACGTACGCGTAGAACACTACGAAGGGGGTCAGGACGGAACCCACGACGGTGGCGCTCAGGACGCTGACGACGACGCCGGCGAGGAGGCTGATACCGAACGCGACGACCCAGCCAGTAGCGTAGGTGCGGCTGAACAGGAGCGGGCGGAGGTCACTCGGCGAGAACGCCGCAGCGACGCTGTCGGTCCGAACGTAGGCGACGACGGCGGCCGGAACAATGTACACTGCGGCCAGGGAAATCGCGAGCATTCCGAGCGCGGCGACTGTGAGGAGCAATCCCGTGATTACGCCACTGAAGACGGTCTCGCTGGGTCCGAAGGTGGCAACAGTGAGAAACAGTGCTGTCCCTGTGATCACCGTCGGGACCAGCGAGTAAACGAATCCGATAGCGAACGCCTTCAGCCCGTCTATGCCCAGGTCGCCCCATTCGTCGAACTCCGGCGGCGTCGTCTCCCCGTTCATCACGGCCCGGAGTGACCGAACGACGTACCCGAACACGAAGAACAGCGGAACGACGAGGAAACTCAGGAACAGCAACGCACCCCCGATAGCGATGGTTTTCACTGCGCTGTCGCCGTCCCGCGGATACGATATGGCTTCTTGGAACATGATGAGTCTCCGTGACAGTAGCCTGGCTGGCGTGGTCGCTGCCACGTCAGTCACGACGATATGTCACATTGAAGTATAATACGCCTTACAAGCATATATAGCAGTAGGTGTGACGTGCTGTCAGTTCGCGTCGGGAGGGGCTCCGTGTCTCACCGCTGGTCTGTGTCGCCCTCGGCAGCCGCCTGCAGGCGCCCAAAGGCATCCCACGACGGGTCCGCCCCGGGGTGGGATTGTCGGGTGCCGTCGACGTACAGCCCCGAGCCGTCGGTCACCTCGCCGACGACGGCGGCCGGCGTCCCACGGTCACGGAGCGCGGTGACGACGCTATCGGCGTCCGCAGGATCGACGGCAGCCAGAAGCGTCCCGCAACTGCTGACGTGCCAGGGGTCGATGTCGAGCGCGTCACAGAGCGCGCCGACGCCTTCGGCGACCGGCATCACCTCGCTATCCACGTCGAATCGTGCCGACGCACCGTCGGCCATTTCGATGAACGCGCCGGTGATGCCGCCCTCGGTGGCGTCGTGCATCGCCGTCACGTTGCCGGCGTTCGCCGCGGCCATCGCGTCCTCGACGAGCGCGGTGTCGGCCAGTCGCTCCTGTGCGATAGCGGTTCGGTCGGGCGACAGCCCGACCTGCTCCGGAAAGAGGGTCGCGAACAGACCCGTGACTTCGGCCCCGGGGCCGGTACCGACGACCAGTTTGTCGCCCGGCCGAGCGCCGTCCGGCCGGACGATGTCGTCGTGGGACCCGACGCCGAGCACCGTCGCACCACCGACCCAGGAGTAGTCGACGCCGGCGTAGCGGGCGGTGTGGCCGGTGACGACGCTTACGCCGACTTCCTCGGCCCGCCCCGCAAAGCCGTGCCACATCGCCGCCAACTCGTCGTCGCTCATCTCTGGCGGGAGGGTGAACGTCACGGAGAGGTGTGACGGCGGGATACCGGAAACGGCGACGTCGGCCAGGACCACGTCGAGCGCGAACCGGCCGGCCCGCTCGAAGCCGAGGTCGGGCAGCACCGACAGCGGGTCGGTGGCTGTGACCAGCGCCTCCCCGTCAACGTCGATGACCCCGAAGTCGACGCCGTGTGTCGGCCCGAGGACCACGTCCTCTCGGTCCGCACCCAGTTCCGGGTAGATGACGGTATCGAACAGTTCGCGGTCGATTTTCCCGAGGTCACTCATGCAGCCAACTACCTCCAGTGCGGTGTTCGCTCTGCCCCTGCATCGTCAGTCATCGGCCATCCGACTGCCGCCGGGCGGCAGGAACTCCTGTATCTGGTCCGGGCTGGCGACCTTGCGGACGAACGTCTCGTCGGCGAAGCGGTCCTTGAACTCCCGGTACAGCCGCTTGGCGATGTCGTTCTGGGCGTACTGGCCCGGTTCGACGGTGATGCTCGTCGCGGCCTGGCCCTCGATGGCCGCCGGTGGGCCGCCGATGACCCGCGTCTCGTCGTCACAGGTGATGCCGACGGCGATGCCGGCCGGCGTGGACTCGAAGTACGTCCGGTCGCCGCGGATGGCGAAGCCGCCCTTCTCCAGATATTCGCCGCTTTCCGGCGTCTTCGACACCTGGTCGGGGTCGACCATGTACACGTCGCCGGCGAACTTCCCGTCTTTCCAGACAGAGGAGTACGAGACAGCGAACTGTGCGGCCTGGTCCAGTGAAGACTGCGGGAAGTCCACCTCCGTGGACGGCTCGCTGGGACCGGTGGCTTTGAGGACCGTGACCGGGCCGCCGTGGGCCTGCGCGTGGAAGAACTTGTCACCGCCCTCCAGATACTTCTGGACGAGTTCCTCGTTGTCGTCGGCGTCCCGTCCGCCGATGACGAGGAAGCCGTCCGAGGTGTGGAACCAGCGGAACTGCTCGTACCAGTGCTCGGTCGAACGGGTGGGAATGGACTGCATCGAGAGCCAGTCAGTCGGTTCGTCCTCGCCCTCGTCCTCGTCGGCCTCGTCGTCGCCGTCGTCGGCCTCCCACTCGTCGCGGCGCTCCTTGACCGCTTCGAGGTCCTCGCGGGTGTTCTCGATGGCGGCGAGCGCGCCTTCCTTTTTCTCCTCGATGCGCTTGGCCTCCTTGTACAGCTCGTCGGCGTTCTTCTCGACGCCGGTGAAGGCGTCGACCGTGACGCGCGTGCCGTCGATGTCAAGGGTCACCGTCCCCTCGCTTCCGTCCAGTGAGACGACCGCTTCGGCGGCTGCGATGCCGCGGTCGGCCCCCTCGTTGAACTTCGCCTCGATGTCGTCCCAGGACACGTCGTCCGCGCGGGCGGCCTGAACCGTCGAAAGCACGTCGTCGACGAGGTCGTAGTTCGCGTACAGCAGTTCGGCCTTCTCCCGTTCGACCTCGGCGTCGGCCTCGAAGTCCTCGATGGCCTGCTCCTGCTGCTGGATGATGCGTTTCTGTTTCTCGATCTCGGCCTCGAAGTCCGGGCGCTGGGTCTCGCCGCCCTCGACTTCCTCCTCCCGCTGGAAATTGAAGAAGTAGTCGTCCAGCGCGGGGTTGAACTCCGTGAAAGACTCGCTGTAGAGTTCTTCATACTCTTCCAGCGGGATCGGTGTCACATCGACGCGTCGGCGGTCCGGTTCGTCGTCGGGGTCTGCACTGCCCGCGCCATCACCGTCATCGAGCGCCTCGTAGTACACCCGTGGGTCCACGTCCCCCTCACGTAGGCGCGTCCCCATCTGGTCGATGAGCTCGTACAGCCGCTCGAAATCAGACTCGTCGAGTTCGTCGACGGCGACGTTGTAATCGATGCCGGCGCGGGTACACAGCTCCTCGCCGTAGAGGCCGCCGAAGTTCAGTTGCGTCGCCAGCGTCCGGACGAGGTCGGCATCGGATTCCTTGATTCGAGCGACGAAGCCGTCGTAATCGACGGTCATCGGATTGAACCGCGCCGAGGGGAACTCGTAGGGCGTCCCCGGCGCGACGGTGCGTGATTTGAGCCTGACCGTCTCCAGACAGTCGATGACCTCGCCGTGTTCGTCCAGCACGGCGACGTTGCCGTCGCCGAACAGCTCCGCGACGATTGTGGTCGAGGCGTCCTCGCGGTCGAACTCCAGTTCGATGATGCGGTCGAACTCGAACTGCTCGACGCGGACGAGGTCGGCCCCCGACAGCCGGTTCCGGAGCATCATCGCGAAGTCCGGCGGGCGGCCCGGTGCGTCGGGGACGTGTGCCGGATCGGCGGCGTGGGCGCGCTTGACGTCGCCGACCTCGATGAGGAACTCGACGCGGCCGCGGTCGAAGTCCCGGAGCTTCAGTCTGACGAGGTCGTCCTCGGGGTAGAGGTACGCCTTGTCGAGCTTCGCGCCCTCGTAGCCGGCGAGTTCGCCCTCCAGGGCGGCGAGGTCGACGCTCGTCAGTTCCCGCTTGTGGTCCATGTCGGTGGCTGTCGGCGGGCACCCAAAGGCGTTCCGTTAGCCGCCGTCGGCGATTGCCTCGCCCGTCTCCAGTCCGTTCCGTAGCGCCGCGTGGAGCCGCCCCTCGCCGGCCACCCAGTCGCCGGCGAAGTGCAGGTCGTGCTCGGCCGCACACGCCAGCAGGTCGTGGTCGCCCTCGCCCTCGGGCTGGGAGTAGCGCCAGTGCTGATGGTCGGTCCAGTCCGGGTCGGCCAAGCGGTCGTCGTCCAGCAGTCGAGCCGTCCGCGTCGCGATGTCGTCGACGAGCGTGTCCGGGTGTTCGTCGTAGTTCGCAATCGACCACGGCTCGTTCATCTGGACCAGCAGCAGGGAGTCGCTGTCGGGGACGTGGCCGTCCTTGCACTCCTCGCGGCCGATCCAGCCGATGTCGTGGTCCTTGTCGCTGTTGACCGCGGCGTACCACGGCACGTCGAGTTCGAAGGGGTAGTGCAACACTCCGGCGATGACCGTTCGATAGGGGACTGAAGCGATCTCCTGCCGAAGCTCCCGGCAGTCGTCGTGGTCCCACCGCGACTGCCCCAGCAGGTCAGCCGTCTGCGGGGCCGGCGGTGTCAGCAGCGCGGCGTCGAAGTGCCCCAGATCCGCTCCGTCGTCGTCCTCGAGCCGCCAGCCGTCGCGCTGGCGCTCCAGGCGCTCGACCCGGACGCCGTTCTCTACCTCGGCGTCGGTCTCGCCGAACAGCCGCTTTGCGAGCTGTGTGATGCCTGCCTCGTACGTCCATTTGTGTTCGTCAGCGTCCCGTCCGGCGTCGATTTCCCCGGTCCTGTCGAACGCGTACACCGGTTCCTCGATATCGACGAGTCCCTCGGTCGGGAGCGACTCCGTGACCAGTTCCGTCACGCGGCCGTCGTCCGCCTTGAGATAGTTCGCCCCGTACTCGTACGTGCAGTCGCCGTGCCGCCGGGTCGCAGCGCGCCCGCAGACGCCGCGGCTCTTCTCGAACACTGTTACGTCGACGTCCGCATCACGGAGTGCGTACGTTGCCGCCGCGCCGGCACCACCGGCACCAACGACTGCGAGGTTACGAGCCATACTGACCAGTCGGGCGGTACGAGTAAAAATCCACCACACAAGCAGTTCGGACCGCCCGCCAGTGGTCCGATTCAATGGTCCCGCTGCCGTCAGAAGCCCCGACGCGTCCAGCCGACGACGGCGAGTATCGCGACACCGACGCCCGCTTGTGGGAGAGTGAACCCGGGGCCCTGTGCCGCGGTCGTTGCCCTGTCGTCGCTGTCAGTGGCCGGAACGGATTGGTTTTCGACTGTGAGCGGACCCGCCGTCTCGCCGTTGACCCGGACGGTTCCGTTGACCGCCTCGAACTCTGTCTCGACGACCGTCTCTTCCTCGGGATCGAGCGCCACTTCGTCCGTCGTCACCGGTTCGCCGTCGACCGTCACCGTCAGTGTCTCGTTGACTGGCCGCGGACGGGCGTTCTTTACTGTCGTTCGCACGGTCGTATTGAACCCGGCCCGAACCCAGTCAGCCGACAGTGAGGCCTCCCTGATCCGCAAATCGGCGTTCCCCTGTCCTTCGGGAATGGGTTCCCCATCGGTACCCACTTCGGTCCCGAATCCGGCGGTTTCGTTCCCGTCGCCGGCCGTGTTGCCAGCGGGCGCGCCCCCGCCTGCTGTTCCGTTCCGCGCGGTTGCGTTCGCCCCATCGGTCGCCGTCCCGTTGTTATCGCCATCCGTCCCCGTGATCTCGTCATAGATTCCACCGTCAGACCGGGAGTCATCGTCGTTGTCCGAGCCGTCAGAGTCCTCGGAGCCGCTATTGTCGGAGTCGCCTGAGTCGTTCGAACCGTCTCCACTGGAGTCGGTATCGTCGTCGGAGTTGCCACCTGAGTCGTCAGTGTCGGCAGCGCCGACATCGCTATCCGCCTCAGTTTCCTCCTGTGTACCGTTCTCAGTTCTTTCACTGTCCGTCGGTGCCTCGGTCTCCTCACGGTCAGTGGGTTCCTCGGTCTCTTCACTGTCCGTTGGTTTCTCAGTCTCTCCACCGTCCGTCGGTTCCTCGGTCTCTTCACTGTCCGTTGGTTCTTCAGTCTCTTCACCGTCTGTCGGTTCTTCAGTCTCCTCACGGTCGGTGGGTTCCTCGGTCTCTTCAGCGTCTGTCGGTTCTTCAGTCTCCTCACGGTCGGTGGGTTCCTCGGTCTCCTCACTGTCAGTCGGTTCTTCAGTCTGGGTCTGTGTCTCGGCCTGTTCTCTATCTGTGGGGTCCTCGGTTTGCGTCGGCTCTTCCGTTTCTTCGTTTTCGGTCGATTCCTCCGTTTCCTCGCTCTCAGTCGGTGTCTCCGGGCTCTCCGTGGGTACCTCCGTCTGGTCGCTCTCAGTCGGTGTCTCCGGGCTCTCCGTGGGTACCTCCGTCTGGTCGCTTTCAGTCGGGTCTTCGGTTTCTTCGGAGTCTGTCTGCGGCTGTTCCGTCGGCGTCTGTTGGGCCTCCGCAGTCTGCTCGCCGTCGGTCGGTGTGTCCGTCTCGTTCGCCTGAAAGAGTAGTCTCTCAGAGTCGGATTCGATAATAGATTCGACGGCGGCTCCGGGTGTGCTCACTGCGGCGTCCGATACACCGTTCTGGGGGCCGGCGCCGGAGGCACCCACGCTGCCGACAGCGAATACGGACGCGAGCGCAGCGGTGCCGAAAACGATAGTGACAGCAGCAAAGAGTTTTTTGACCTCGCTCATACAGGGAGGTACGCGAGTAAAGGATTAGTTACCCAGCAGCCAAACCATCGGTAAGGTCGGCCTTCATACACAGAACCGGTAGTGAGGCCGGAAAATCCGCCGTCCGTACGACCTCTACACTCTACGATGGACTCGGACGAGACCGCCGATTAACGCCAGCACAAGTGCGACCAGCTGAACGGTGAATCCTGGCCCGGAGGCCGAGACCGTCTCGGAGGCTGGCTCCGCACCGCCGCCGCTTTCACCAGTCTCGTCAGTCCCGGACCCGCCTGTACTCGGGGCCGAATTCGAGCCAACGCGGAGGTCACCGGCACTGACGCCGTTGACCGCGACTGCACCGTCGACAGCCTCGAACTCCATCGTCACGGTAGTTTGTTCGCCGGCGTCGAGTCGAACGGTCCGAGAAGCGACCGAATCGCCGTCGACAGTGACCGTCAGCGTCTGTTCGACGGTTTCGTCGGTCGGGTTCTCGACGGTCGCTCGCGCCGATGTGTTGAAGCCGGCCCGGACCCAGTCAGCCATCAGGGATGCATCGGCAACAGTGAGTTCTGCGGGCGTCGGCGTCGATGCATTCGTATTCGACGGGCTGGCTGTCGTCGTCGGGATGGACGTATTAGCGACCGGGGAGACGACAGCGATAGTCGAGATATTTGATGATGTCGCCCGAATGGACCTGTTCGTCGCGTTGGCGGTACTGGGTAGCTGACTCCAGGACCCGTTGTGGTACTGGAACACTCGGACGGCGTCCATCGATCCGTTGGTCGGCAGCGCCGATTCGTTGAGCCGTAGGGTGTACCTCGCCCGACTGATGGCAGACGCATTTGCGCCGGAAGTGACGGTCACGTACCCGTGCACACCGTCTGCCTGAACTTCGGTCCTGTCGTTCGGCGTGGCCTGCGGGCCGAGCATCGTCACGTTGAATCCATCACTGTCGTTGGTCACGTCGAGCGAGAGTGCAGAGAGGGTGAACGCCGGCGCGGTCTCGGACGGCCCGGAGCGGTTCAGCGACTGGGTGACCGTCGAGTTCGCGGCGTCGGCAGTCACTCGGACAGTGACTCCGTTGTCGATCTGGGACTGCGAGATCGCAGGAGCCTCTGCGCCGCCGCCGTCGTCGGTCTCGTCCGACTCGTCGTCGAGATCGAAGCCGCCACCTCCACCGCCTCCGCCGCCTCCACCGCCTCCACCGCCTCCGCCACCGCCGTCACTACTGCTTTCGGCTTCGACGGCAAGCGTTTCGGTGGCGGCGTTGCCAATAGCGAGCGAGCGGTTGCCCTCGTTGTCGAAGGAGATACTGAAGGAGACAGTTACTGTTTCACCGCCGGCAATCGGGCCGATGGTTCTGGACTTGAGCGTCTGGTTGGTCTCTGTGAGCGCCGCGGTGTAGTTCCCACTCTCTGTCCCGACGTTTGCGACAGTCGCTGACACGTCCACTGACTCGCCGGTTTCGGTGGACGAATTACTCAGTTGTGCGTCGCGAACCTCGAACGTCGCGGGTTGGGTCACTGAGATGTTTCCGCCGGAGTCACCGTTGACCGCCACGTCGTACTCTCCGCCGCTCTCGAAGACGTAGACGAAGGAGACCTCGGTCTGTTGCCCGCCCGAGAGCGTGACGTTCGTCGTGTCCACGATGTCGTCGTTGGTCTGGAGGCGCACCGGGGAGGTCCCTGTCTCGTCGCCGTTGTTGACAACGGTGGCAGTCACCTCAATCGGTTCGCCTGTCCGAGCGCTCGTCCGGTTCAGGTCGACGGCAGCCGTGTCGAATGCCGCCGGCTCCTTGACCGTGACAGTGCCAGCCCGCTGGCCGTTGATGTCGACTACGTAGTTCCCGCTGTCGTTGAAGACGTGGTTATACGTTATTTCCGTCGCCTCGCCGCCCTCAAGCGTTACTTCTCGGCTCTCCACAACAGATCCTGCGACGGCGAATTCGCCGGTGACAGTCCCCGCTTGGCCACCGGTGTTCGTGAGGGTCGCGCTAAGCTCGACCGACCCCCCCTGGGTCACAGACTCGCTACTGACCGCCGCGTTGCTGACCTCGAACGTCGCCGGTTCCGTAACCGTCACACTGGCTCCGAACTGGTTGTCGACGGCGATGTCCCGCGTCCCCGCATCGCTGAACGACTGGGCGAACGTGACGGTCGCTTCCTCGCCGCCGTCGAGTGTCACCGACTGCGTGTCTATCGTATTGCCGTCCGCCTGCAGCCGTACGTCGGCCGTCCCGGTCTGGTCGCCTTCGTTCCGGACTGTCGCGGTGACGGCTATCGGCTCCCCGGTGACGACGTCCGTTCGGTTCAGGTCGACGCTAGTGGTTTCGAACGTCGCCACCTCAGAGACCCGGACCGTCCCGACCCGCTCGCCGGCGAGGTCGATAGGGTACGTGCCGACGGCGGTGAACGGCTCCGTGAACGAAACGGTCGTCGATTCTCCGGGCCCCAGTTGCAGTTCAGTGGTGTTCGCCCGCTCGTCAGCGACCGTAAGCGGAACCTCGTAGGTACCGGCCTGGTCGCCGGTGTTCGTGACCGTCGCGGTGACCGCGACGCTCTCGCCCTCGCCCACCCTCGTCGTGTTCAGCGCCCTTTCGGAGACCTCGAACGTCGCTGGCTGCTCGACCGTGACGGTCTGAGTCTCGCTACCGACCGTGAACTGGTACGTGCCGGGCTCCTCGAACGTGTGCACGTACGTGTCCGTATCGGATGCATCGGGTTCCAGATCGAACGAGACGGCGTCGACGGCTTCGTTCTCCGTTTCGATCCAGAACTCCTGCTTCGCGGTCACGGTCCCGTCGTTTCTGGCCGTCACCGTCAGTTCTGCCGTTCCGCCCCGAGTGACCGTTGTTCTGTTCCACCTCGCGTCGGTGACCTGAATATCGGGCTGGCCGACAGTCAGGGTGCCGGCGGTGACGCCGTCGACCGTGACCTCGTGGTCGCCCTCGTCAACAGCTCCTTCGAGTCGATAGAGGAGCGTCTCGTTGACTGTCTCATCGGCCGGGACTGTTACCGACTCCTGGCCAACCTGCGTGCCGCCAACTTCGATAGGCAGCGTAATCGTTCCGGTCTGTCCGCCAGTGTTCTCCACCGTCACCCACAGCTCCGGCTCGCGGGTCCCGATGCCACCCGTGTCCGTGTCAGTATTGACCTGGGTGTCGATGAGCCCGGCGTCCTGAATCTGGAGCGAGCCCTCGTCCGCAACGTCGACGGTCCCGACCGATTCGCCGTTTATAGTCAGGTCGTAAGTACCCTCGCTGTCGAAGCTCGGTGAGAACTCCAGCGTCTCCGTATCGCCGTTCTCGATTTCGACGGTCCGGGTGGCGATTTCGGAGCCGTCAGTCTGCAGAACGACGTCCTCTGTCGCCGACCCGTCCCCGCCTCTGGGGTTTTGCATCCGGACCGTCAGGTCGACGGGCTCGCCGGTGACCGTCGAGTCGTCGCTTAGCTGCGAGTACTCGACGGTGAACTGCTTGGATTCCTCGATGGTGATGGTCGGGTTCGAGCCGGAACCGTCCCGCAGTTCGTACGCCCCGGCAGGCAGCTCGTCGAGGCTCCCGGTGTCCAGCGTCCACGAGGTCGTCTCCGTGTCGCCGCCACCGACCTCGACGGCGAGTTCGTTGACCATCCGGGACGCTCCGGTGTCCGTGTTCTCAAGCTTCGGGATGATCGTCAGTTCGCCGGTTTGCCCGCCAGTGTTTTCGAGCGTATGAGTTACCTCGATGGTTTCGCCTCGTGTGACAGTAGCCCGGTCGACTGTCGTCTCGGTGACCGTGATGTTCGGCGGTTCGACGACGGTTACCGTTCCGGCCGGGACTCCATCGACGGCGAGGTCGTACTCGCCGGTGTCGTCGAGGGTGACGGGAACAGTCTCCGTCGTCTGCTGGTCGCCGCCGACCGCGACGTCGACCTTCGCAACTCGCTCGCCGTTTGCCGTGACGGCCACCTGTTTCGTCCCATCGCTGTCTCCGGTGTTCTCAGCCGTGACCTCCACCTGGAACTCCATCCCGGAGACGACCGAGAACGGCGCACTGGTCGTACCGGAACTGTTGGTCTTTGTCGCCGAGGCGTCGGTCACCTCGATAGCCGCTGTCTCGTGATTGGACGCGGCTGCGACACCCGGCCCGAACACCGGGGCCGTCGACACCGCAACCACAGCCAGTAGCGTCATCGCTGATAGCCACAGGCCCGTAATCTTACCCATGGCTGGGCCGATGATAGTATGCTAATTAGTTAGCGGGAGCGAATCGCAAAGTAAGGTACTCTTATCACGTATCTCGCCCGCTACCGCCGGTTCTACTCTGATAAGGGCCGACCCCCGGCATTACAGGTACAGGTCTGTTCGGCGCACCCAGCCCACTCGGCCGGTGTGTCGATATACATATAGTACCTCAAACGGCGGCCGTTCTTTCGGTCAGCACCTGTCACTTGTCGCGCGATGAAAGCATCTCTCGCTGGCGGGACCCACAACAGTGCGGCTGTAATCTATCGATGAGACGCTCAGGGACACACCTGAGGCCGGTAAGGATTAGACTGCAGCTGTGAGGCTATCAGAGACGCTTGCTCACGTACGGCCCGTCCTGCTTGTACCCCAGCTTCTCCCGGTAGTACTGCCGGACGCCGATACCGGAGATGACGGCCAGTTTCGGGTAGCCGGCGTCCCGGGCCAGTGTTTCCGCTTTTTCCAGCAGTTTCTTGCCGTAGCCTTTGTGCTGGTGGTCCTCGTCGTCACCCTGCTGTCCGACGCCGACGGCGTTGCCGTAGACGTGGAGTTCGCGCACGATTGCGGTGTCCTGTAGCTCCCGGCGCACCGGGTCGTTGGGGAATCGGAGCCGACAGAAGCCGACGAGGACGTCGTTCTCGAAGTCCTCGAAGGAGATGAAGTGTTCCGTGCCGCCACAGGCCTCGTAGGTCATCACGTCGAGTTCGATGTTCTCGGCGGCATCGTCGCTGTGGCCGGCCTCCCGACAGCGGATACAGTCACACGTCCAGTCGTGCTCTTCCATCCGCTGCCAGGCGAGCTGGCGGAGGTTCGACTTCCAGACGCCGCCCTCGATGAAGTCCGCCGGGATGTCTCGCTGGACGCGCTGGAGGCGGGTGTAGCGGGGAATCATGTCCTTGATTTCGGCGACCAGCTCGGCGGCCTCGTCGTTGTCTAACGGGTCGAACTCGTCTTTGCGCCACCAGTCGTAGGTGACGGTCCCCTCGACGATCAGTGTCGGATAGATTTTGAGGTAGTCGGGCCGCCAGTCCGTCTGGTCGAAGATGCGCCGGAAGTCCTCCAGGCACATCTCCCTGGACATCCCGGGCTGGCCCGGCATCATGTGGAAGCCGACCTTGAACCCCGAATCGCGCAGGCGGCGGTTGGCGTCGATAGAGGCCTGGACGCCGTGGCCGCGGTGCATCTCGCGGTTGATCCGCTCGAAGGTGGTCTGGACGCCGACCTCGACTTTCGTCCCGCCGAGGTCGAGCATCCGGTCGATCTGTTCCGGATCACACCAGTCCGGCTTCGTCTCGAACGTGGTGGCGACGTTGCGGACGTCAGCGGTCTCGTTTTCCGCGATGACGTCCTCAAGATAGCGGAACTCGTAGTCGTCCTCGGCGAAGCTCACGTCCTCCGCGGGCGTCGGTTCTCCGTCCACGTCGAAGTCGTTCATCGCCTCCAGTGCTCGCTTGACGAACCACTCCTGATAGTCGTGGCTCCGGGCCGTCATCGTCCCGCCCATCACGATGAGTTCGGCCTTGTCGACGGGATGACCGATCTCCCGCAGTTGGTTGAGCCGGAGGGTGACCTGACCGTACGGATCGTAGTCGTTCTGTTCGCCGCGTGCGGCCGCTGGCTCGTGGCCGGTGTAGGACTGCGCGGAAGAAAACTCCGAGTCGGGACCGCCGGGACAGTACAGGCACTTCCCGTGGGGACACCGCTCGGGTGAGGTCATGATAGCGATGGGGGAGACACCCGAGGCAGTCCGAACGGGCTTGCGCTGGAGGACCTCCTCCAGCACCTCGCGGTGCTCCTGTGGCGCGTAGTCGAGCAGTTCGGAGTTTTTCGGCACTTTCGGCGCGGAGTACTCCCGACAGACGTCGATCTTGGCCGATTCGACGTCGTCGCGCTCGACCTCGCCTGCGAGAATCCGGTCGACCAGCTCCGCACACACCTGCTGGAAGGTCTCTGTCTCGTCTGGGTCCGGCGTCTCCGTGCTCATCGGCGTTGTGCGAAATCGGCGTCTCGGCCGAATAAGCGTGTCGCTCGGGTATCGTCAGCGACCGGGGTGGCCGTGGGGTTCATTGTGCTGTCGTACCAAAGGAGGGTATGAGCAGCGAACCGGACGACACCGGGACCCTCGACCGGCCGACTTTCCGCGGCTGCGTGTTCTGTTACAGCGCGGAGTGGGCGTACTACGGTGCGAAGAAGGCAGCCAGGTCCGTCTCGGCGACTGATACGTAGCGGGACCCGGGTCGCAGTCGGCAGCGAATGAGCCGTCTGAAAACAACTCCAGAGTCGTTGAAGGCCCGTCTCAGGCCCTCTACTCCGTTATTTAGAATGATACTGCCGGGGGAGTCTTTTAGTCATTGCTCTCCTCGACTGTGTATATATGCCAGACACGACCAGTGGGTCTGCACAAACTCGTTCCCGGGAACTGACGCCGACGGAACGGTTCCAGGAGTTCATTACGTACATTCCGAGCGGCGATACGATCCCGGACGAGACGTGGCGCGGCCGACACCGTAATATCCTCATTCTGCTGCTTGCGCATGTGCCGTTCCTGCTGGCACTCGGGCTGTATTCGGGAACTGAATCGCTCGTCACGGGCGCGACGCTTCCCGAGATCGACACGCTCCACGTTCTCGCAGAGGTCGGGGTCGTCGTCGGCCTCGCCGTGTTGGCGAGGTTGCCCTGGTTCGGTCGGCGAACGCGAACCGCGCTGGCGACGATGGGACTCGTCACGACGTCCGGGTTCCTGGTCCACTTCTCCGGCGGGTACATCGAGGCTCACTTCCACTTTTTCGTCGTGATGGCTGTGGTCGCCGTCTACGAAGACTGGCTGCCGTTCTTCCTCGGCATCGGGTACGTGTCCGTCCAGCACGGGATTTTCGGCATGATCGACCCGAGCCGGGTGTACAACCACTCAGCGGCGATCAACAACCCGTGGGTGTGGGCGTTCATTCACGCGGGGTTCGTCCTGATGCTGGCTGCGGCGCTGATGGCGCACTGGTCGTCGACCGAGCGGTCCCGTGAAGCGGCAGAAGAACAACTCGAACAGGCCAGAGCGAAGACCCAGGAGGTCGAAAACCTGGAGGAGAAGAAAGCCGAGATGGAACAGGCTATCGCCGAAGCAGAGGAGGCGAAAGCCGAGGCCGAGGCCCGACAGCAAGAGGTCGAAGAGTTCAACGAGCACCTCGAAGCCACGGCCGACGCTTACAGCGCGGCGATGTCCCGGGCGGCCGACGGAGACCTCACGGTCCGGATTGACCCCGACAGCGAGAGTGACGCGATGGCACAGATCGCAGAGTCGTTCAACAAGATGATGACGGAGACGGAGTCGGCGATGGAGGAGATACAGACATTCTCCGAAGAGGTTGCATCGACAAGCGACCAGGCCACGGCCGGTGCCAACGAGGCAACGGGGGCCAGCGAGGACATGAGCGAATCGATTCAGGGCATCGCCAGCGGGGCGGCCGACCAGCGGGAAATGCTCGAAACCGTCTCGGGCGAGATGACCGACCTGTCGGCAACTGTCGAGGAGGTCGCTGCCTCCGCCGAAACCGTCGCGGAGCGGTCCCGCGAGACGGCCGAAATCGCGGACGCCGGCGAGGAGACGGCACAGGAAGCGATAGCGGGCTCCCGAGAGGTCCAGACAGCGATCGATTCGACCGTCGAAAACGTGGAGCGGCTGGACGAGAAGATGGCAGAGATCGGTGAGATCGTCGATCTCATCGGCGACATCGCCGAGCAGACGAACATGCTGGCCCTGAATGCCAACATCGAGGCCGCACGGGCCGGAAACGGGTCGGGCGGCGACGGGTTCGCTGTCGTCGCAGACGAGGTCAAACAGTTGGCGGAGGAGACGCAGGCCTCTGCGACCGAAATCGAACAGCTCATCGCGGAGACCCAGGCCCAGACTGAAACCACGGTCACAGAGGCACGGGGGGCAAAGCAGGATATGCAGGAGAGTACAGAAGCCGTCGAAGAAGTCGTCGACACGTTCACGCAAGTGGCCGAGAACGCCGAGGCGACTGACAACGGGATTCAAGAGATAAGCGACACGACCGACGACCAAGCCGCCACGACCGAGGAAGCGGTGTCGATGGTCGAGGAGGCCGTAGACATCAGCGAGGCGACCGCCGCGGAGACCGAGACCGCCTCCGCGACCGCGCAGGAACAGGCCGCGTCCATGTCGCAGGTCAGTGCCAGCATCGAATCGCTCGCCGAGCAGTCCGAACGGCTCCAGACGATGCTGTCGGAGTTCGAAGTCGGCAGCCGCTGAGGCTCACTCCTCCCAGTACTCTTTTTCCGCGTTTATGTCGAGATACGTCGACAACGTCCGGTCCGCCTTCTCGCCGCCCGGCGGTGACCCGGCGTACAGCCCGACCATCTCCCGGTCGGGGTAGACGGTGATATCCGGTTCCTCCATCGTCGAAACCATCAACAGTCGGAGTTCAGACTCGCCGGCTTCGATTTCGTGCGCACTCTCCTCGCCGGCCGGAAGCGCGACGAAATCGCCCGGCTTGAGTGCGTGTTCCTCAGCATCGGGGCCGAGCCAGAGCGTGCCGGTCCCGGCCTGGACAAATATCGCTTCCTCGTTGCCTTCGTGGTAGTGGCGCACCCAGAGCCGTTTCCCCGGTGGGACGGCATAGAGGCTCGCGCCGAGTTGTTCGCCCCCGGCGGCGTCACCAAGCTGCTTGCGCCTGAACGTCCGGTCGCCGTGGTCGTGGTCGGTCCAGTCGAGGTCGGCTTCGTTGACGGGGCCGTCGCTCATGCCCGGTCAGACAGCCGGCGGGGAGAAAAAGCCTCTTGCGCTACAGTTCGTCGGCCAGCACGTCGAGCGTAGCGTCGAGGACGGCCGGTCGCTCGCCGGCCAGGTAGCGGATGGTCCCCTCGCGGACGCTCCGCGTCGCGACGCCGCCTTCGGGAACTCGCTCGCTGACCTCGCTGACTAGCTCGTGCAGGTCCAGGTCCCCGGTAGCACGGACGTACATCGTGTCCGTCGAGATACCGAGCACAGCGTCGCTCTCGCCGCGGACATCCCGGTGGAGTTCATCGAGCAGGAGTGACTCCGGCGGGAACTCGTACTGGTGGGTGAAGGCGTCCGTGTCGAGGACGGCGATGTCTACGCCGTCGACGCTCCGGTGGTCGAGGTTGGCCCGTGCGGTGGCCACCTCTTCGTCGACCTTCTCGCGGAACTGCTCGGCGATGTGGCCGGCCAGGCCGCCCACGTCTTCCTCGTCGTCGCCGAACACGAGGTCGGTGATGAGTTCGCGCTTGTCCTCGTAGGACTGGTAATGTGCTTCGAGCGCGACGGCTTCGCGGAGCTCCGACACCGCGGTCTCGTCGTAGCCCGCCTCGCTGGCTGCCTCCAGATACGGCTCCGGGATGTCCTCCCAGAAGCTCACGGCCGGAAGGTGCTGCAGGTCGTCGCGCACGTCCTCGTTGACGTGTGCGGCGACGTTGGCCGCGAGTGCCGTCGACGTGGTCTCTGAAACAGCGTCGGCCGAGGGGGAGACAACGGCGTCGACCGTGTCGACGACCGCGCCGTCGACGTCGATGTCGTCGATGACGACGCTCGGCGCGCCGTAGACGTTCAGCAGGTCGAAGCCGTCGAGGCTCTCGCGCGTGCCGCCGGCGGCGACGAAGACGAACAGCGGGAGCTTCTCCTCGTGGCGCTCCCGGTTGTCGAGCATCGTCGTCGTGTCCTTCGTCGCGTCGTCCATGTCGTAGACGCCGCCCTCAATCGGTCGCCGGTCGAAGTAGTGGTACTTCGCGTCGGCGCGGCGGTGCTGCTCGGTGACCAGCGGGAGTGCGGCGCGTTCGAGCGCGCTGCCGGCGAGATAGCCGTCCGCGGTGTTGGCGTGGCGGACGATGACCGGACGGTCCGTCAGCACTGCCTTCCGGATCTGGGTCGCCGCTTCGACCAGATCATCGGAGAGGGCCGCAACCGCCGTATCATCGGCGAGCGGTTCGGCCGTGTCAGGTCGGGCCTCGTCGTCGAGGGCGTCGGCGAGCCGCTGTTCGACTTCCTCGCGCTCCTCGGCTTCGAGGACATCGAGCTCCTCGGTCTCGACCTGCAGTTCACCGCGACGCTCGCGGACTTCGCCCGAGAGTCGGACGTAGTCGTCTTCTTCGACCTCGGGGTAGGCGCGGACGCCTGCCTCGACGAAGGCCGCGCAATCGACAGTGCCGGTCTCGTCCTGCAGTTCGAACACCGTCGGCCCGGAGGTCTGTCGGATGCCGACGACTTCGCCTTCCAGTCGAACGTCCGCACCGACGTGGTCGTCGAGATCGCCGATAGCCGCGGCGACCGGTTCGGCCGTGGTCGCCTCGTCCGTCTGCTCCTCGCTTTCGTCGCTCTCTGCGTCGGCTTCCTCGTCGGACTCGGTCATGACGGCGGTGTTCGACCCGCTGTCGTTGCCGCCGACGGCCGCAGTGCCTTCGACGCGGTCGTCATCGCTGGCCCGACTGACTGCGCCGGCGTTCGTGGCGCTGCTGTCGTCGGATTCGGTGCCTTCGTCCGCGTCCGATTCGTCGTCGCTTTGTCCCGCTGACTCGTCAGTTGAGGGTCGAGACGCCTCCTCGTCCGAATCGTCGGACTGTGTCTCGTCTTCGTCGTCTTCGTTCTCAAGCAGGACGGAGTGACCGATTTCCGGGTCGTCGACGAGGACGCCGCGGAACTCGCGTTCGGACTGGCGGATCGACCAGCCGAGGTCGACGTTGCCGTTGTCCCGTACGTTCTTGACCTGGACGTAGACGGTGTCGCCCGAGTCCCAGTCGAGGGAATCGAGCCGCTGGTCCAGTTCGCTCCGGTGGAGCAGCCCCGTTACGCTGTCGCCGATGTCGACGAACACGCCGAACTCGGCGAAGCCGTCAACACTGCCGCGGTAGTAGCGGTCGACCGATAGCTGGTCGGCACGCGAGCCACGGAACTCGAACAGGGCGTCCTCCTCGTGGAGGTCACAGATGCGTCCTTCGACAGATTTGCCGCAGATGATACACGAACCCATTACACGGTGCAAGCATGTCGGGCCTAAAACGGTTGTCGAATTCCGGACGAACTGAACGGGTCCGCTATTCGAACATCTCGCTCTCCTCTTCCAGCAGTTCGAGCCCTGAAGCGACCGCTTTCGCCTGTTCCGGGAACAGTGCGACCTCGATTTCGCTCCCCTGTTCGTCTTCGAAGGCAATTTTCACGCGCTTGTCGCCGTACTCGCGAACGTCGACGCCCTCCACGTCGTACATCTTGATCGTCGCTTCCTTGTTCGACGGCCCGACGCTCTTGAACGCGCCGTCCTTGAGTTCCAGCATGAACTGGTCGATGTCGATACTGAGCATCGTGCGATAACGCACGCCGGCGGACCCTAAAACCCGTAGTTAGCGGCCAGCACTGAGACGGCCTGAAAGCCCCGGAAACCGTAG
The DNA here is from genome assembly GCF_000336615.1 of Haloarcula amylolytica JCM 13557. Classification (GTDB taxonomy): domain Archaea; phylum Halobacteriota; class Halobacteria; order Halobacteriales; family Haloarculaceae; genus Haloarcula; species Haloarcula amylolytica. Next base: position 214,255 of record NZ_AOLW01000015.1, on the reverse strand, counting down.
CCAAAGATGATCGCCGCGGGAACGGCTCCGACGACTGCGGCGACCGGAAGTCGGATATTGTGGACCACAGCGGTTCCCAGCAGATAGAGGCCCGCACCCCAGGCGGTGACGAGCACCCGGACCTCTGCGCTCGGCAGCCCCGCCAGCAGACAGGGGGCCATCGCGTAGCACATCACCTGGACGGTTTCGCTCACGCCGCCGCGGTCCGACGCGACGGGGAGCAACAGCAGGGTCTGCAGTGCGGCCGTCAGATGCACTGTCGCCGGCGTGACGAACACGAGAATTGCAAACAGCGCCAGCACCGCGACGCCGGGCGAGAAGCCACCGATGGCGGGGTAGTCGAACGGCCCCGTAGACAGCAGTCCCCGCTGGGCCAGCTTGACGACGGCGTAGCGGCTCACTTCCTCGAAGAGGACCACCGTCGCCGCGAACACCAGCCCCGGAGCCTGGTCGCCCGGCGCGACGCCGGTGCGGAAAAAGCGCCGCGGACGGCTGAGTATTTCGACCCACGCGCGCACCAGCGCGGCTGGCCCGCGGTCCCGGCCACCGGTCGGATTCTCGACCCACTGAGTCACGCCTGAAACTTGGGCGCGAGCCGGTTTGACCGTTTCCTTCTATCCGTCAGCGATCCCCTTCGGCTCGGACACGCACGGCGGTCCTCACCGCTAATCATCTGCTCCTGCGGACCGGACCCTCACGGCTCGGACACGCGCGGCGGTCCTCACCGCTAATCGTCCGCTCCGACGTTCTCCGTACTCTCGAAACACGCCGGGTCCGGCTCGATGTTCGCGTACTGGACCGCTTCCTCGCCGAGCGTCGTCACGCGTTCTTCGATGTCGGCGTCGGTTATCCGGCCGTCCGCGATGTGATTTCGCGCCTTCGGGATTGCGGCCTGATGCGGGATGACCCAGCAGTTCAGTGCGCGGCAGACCGACCGGAGGTGTTCGAGCGCAGTAATCGGAAAGCTCCCGCCGGCGACCGCCAGCAACCCTACGGTCTTGTGTTCGAACTCGTCGAAGCCGCAGTAGTCGAGTGCGTTTTTCAGCACGCCGGAGTAGGACCCGTGATACACCGGCGTCCCGAGCAGAATCGAATCGGCCGCGCGGACGCTGTCGGCGAACTCGACGGCGTCGCCGGCCTCGCGGTGGTCGGCATCGAACACCGGTAGGTCGAACTCCTGAAGGTCCAGCAGTTCCGTCGTCGCACCTAACTCCTCGGCAGCGGCGAGCGCGCGCTCGATACCGACCCTGGTGTAGCTCTCCTCTCTGAGGCTGCCGACGACACCGACGACGTGTGATTCGGACATAGCGGCTCTATGGAGTGGGGCCGGTATATCGATGGGGGAGACGAGGCGCGGCGCTAGTCCCTTTCCCGCTGTCGGTTTGTCAGGCCATGGAGGTCGCTCTGGCCGACGCTCAGTTGTCGTAGTATACGTAGAGGAGATTTGGGTACGGGATGTACGCGACCCGTTCGAGCCCGCCACTGCCGACCTCCTTCTTCAGATGGACGCCGTTCGACCCTTCGACCACGTCGTGGATGTTCTTGATTTCGGTGCCGTCACTCAGCTCAGCTGTCATGTGTGACATTATGAACCATTCGCACTCTGGTCGTAAAGCACCCCGGGCTGTGCGTGGTCGACGACGGCAGTAGCTGAGCGTATTCCGGATTACGCACGGAGCGCTGGCGCTAGCGGCAAGAAAAGGAGCCCGTGGCTCAGGAGCCGAGCTGAACCTTCTCGGACGACGCCTCCTCGCGGGAGCGGTGGCCGAGGTCGGCTTTCAACGCCTCGATAGCCTCCTCAGGGTCGGTCTCCGAATCGAAGACCCGGTCGAAACCGAGCGCTTTGAACGTCTCGCGCGTCTCCTCGAAGGAGTCCTGCCCGACAGCGAGGTTGCCGCCGATATACGTCGTCACGTCCAGCCCGGCCTCGTTGATCTCTTGCTGGAACCCCTGGCAGTCCTGCTCGGCGTGGCCGTACAGCGACGAAACGAGTATCGCTTCGGCGTCGTGTTCATCCGCGGCGTCGATGAACTCCGACTGGGACGACTGGACACCGAGGTTGACTACGTTGAACCCTGCCGCTTCGAACGCTCGTTCCAGAATGGTAATCCCAACGACGTGCGCGTCGGAGCCGATGACACCGAGGATGACTGTCCTCATACAAGACCACCAATGGGTGTCAACTACATAAACCTAATGATAAACCATGATAGATTATGAGAATGGTTCACACACCGGGGAGAGGATATTAGCCATGATAGCACAAACGAACCGATAGACACAGCATCTATGGTACGCGACACGCCTCAGCATCTGGCCGAGCCTTGGGTACTGCGTCGCCTATCACGTCAGTCTACCCACTGTAGCAACCGCTCGGAACAATCTGTCTGTCCGTCGTCGGGACACGCATGACGACCATCCGCCGAGCCTTCGACGCCGACGCCGACGGCATACGCCGGGTCGCACGGGCAGCGTGGCACGACGCCTACGACTCGCTGGAGTCCGACGTCATCGACGAGACGATATCCGACTGGTACGCCGACCCGCTGGGCAGCGCGCTCCACGGGTGGGCCGGCGGCGTCCCCGCCAACGACCTCGACGACATCGAGGCGACGTTACTGGTCGCCGAGCAGGACGGCGAGATCATCGGCTTCACCCAGGGCATCACCATGCATACGATGGGGACGATGCTGCGGCTGTACGTCCACCCGGACTACCACGGGGAAGGTGTCGGGACGGCGCTGTACGACCGACTCGAAGACATCTTTCTGGAACACGGCGTCGAGCAGTTCCGGGCGCTCGACCTGGCCTCGAACGACCGGAGCCGGGAGTTCTTCGAGAACCTCGGCTTCGAACAGACCAACACTCGGATGCTCACTATCGGCGGCGATCCCCACGACGAGGCCGTCTACTCCCGCAAAATATCGCCCGAGGACAGCGACGAGTAGCGCGAGCGGGACGCCGATAGTCTATCCTGACAGCCATTGGTATCACTCCCGCTGTCCGAAACTTGTACTGGCTCTCCGCCAGTGACAGCAATGTGGTCCCGCCTCAGATGCCACTGACCGTCTCGATGAGCCCGACCGATTCGAGGGCCATCCAGCAGACGAACACCACGTACAGACCAAGCAGCGTGTACGCCTCGCGGTCAGAGAGCTCGAGGTCTGTCCGGATGAACACGATGAACACCAGCGTCACGAACCCCAGAAACCCCATCGTCGGAATCGCCACGAGAAAGTCGATTGTCGCCCGCCCTGCCAGGAGGACGCCGACAGGAATCGCCACCAGCAGATTGAACGTATTGCTTCCCAGGACGTTCGTCAGGCTCGTGACGCTGTCGTCGTTTTTCGCGGCCCGGACGCTGACGAAGGCATCGGGGAGGCTCGTCCCGGCGGCGATGACGGTCAACCCCCAGAGGAACGTCGGCGTGTCGAAGATGACACCGAGGGAGAGCGCGCCCTGGACCATCGCCTCGACGCCGACAGTGATGATGAGGAGCCCGACCCCGAGCATCCCCCACTCACGGCCCGGTCGGACGCTATTGGTTTCGTCCGCGACGTGCTCGCTGGCGTCCTGCTGGTGCAAGAAGACGTAGATGCCGTAGGTCACGAGCGGAATGGCCGCGAGCGTCGGAGTCAGGATAGCCGCCCGATTGGTCCCGCCCGGAACGTACGTCGCCCCGAGCGCGAACACGATGAACAGGATGAGGATGCTGATGACGTAGAACTGGGCGTCTTTGTGGACGATGTCACGCGTCGACCGGAGTTCTTCGCTCGACAGCGCCGCGAGGGCCGGGATCACCAGGAGATTGAATATCGCGCTCCCGACGATGGCACCGACGCCCAGCGAGAACTCGTCGTGGACGACGGTGCTGATGACGACCGAACTTATCTCGGGAAAGCTCGATCCGACGGCGACGACGATCGCGCCGTGGACCGCCACCGGCAACCCGTAGTACTTGCTCAGCCGTTCCGCGGCCCGTTCGAAGTACGCGCTCCCTTTCCAGATGACAGCGGTTGCGACGACGATGAGAGCGACCGAACCGAGCAAGCCAGCCATTGGCACCGTATTGACCGCATGGGTTCAAGGGTGTATGCCACTGGCGGTCAGCGCTGGAGGCGCGCGACCGTCTCGCCGTCGCTGTCCTCGACATCGACCAAGCCGTCGTCCGCGAGGTCTTCCAAGAGCCCGCGGAGCCACTCGCGGCCGTACTCCCCTTCGGGCGCGTAGTCCACGCGCACACGCGGCCCCAGCTGGTCCAGTTGCAGTTCGTCGTACTCCTTGAGCGCCGAAATGACGCGGCCGCGCATCTGTCGACGGCTCCCCTCGAACTCGGGCTGGGTCGGGACGTCCGGCGCAGTGAAATCGCCCGTCTCGTAGGCCGAACACCACTCGCGCCAGGGGCACTGTGCGCCGTCACAATCCGGCGTCTTTTCGCAGGCGACGCCGCCCAGTTCCATTATGGCGTTGTTCCAGACTCGCGACTGTCCCTCGGGCATGAGCGTGCTCGCAGCCGCTTCAAACGCCGAGTCGTCGTCGGGCACGTCGAAGGCGCGATACAGGACGCGCTTGACGTTCGTGTCGACGACGGCGTTCCCGTTGTTGAACGCGAAGGAGGCGACGGCGTTGGCGGTGTAGGGGCCGACGCCCATCAGGTCGCTGAGGCCGTCCGGGTCGCGGGGCCACTCACCGTCGTGGTCATTGACAATTTGACCCGCGGCCTCGTGGAGATACTTCGCCCGGTTGTTGTAGCCCAGCGAGTGACTGGTCCAGAAGCCCACGACATCCGAGCGGTCGGCCTCTGCCAGCGCCGCCGCGGTCGGCCAGCGGTCCAGAAAGTCCTCCCAGGCGTCGACAACGCGGTCCAGTTGCGTCTGCTGGCTCATCACCTCGGAAACGAGAATCTCGTAGGGGTCGGTCGTCTCCCGCCACGGGTACGAGCGGTGGTCCGCCTCGTACCACTCCACGAGCGCGTCCTGGACAGCCGACGGGTCCGCGGGCACGCCTCCCGAGCGGTCCGTCGCTGTCGACTGGTCAGTCATACCCCCGTTTAGCCCTGTCCTGATTTGTGCGTGGCGGTCGTTGCCGCCCATACTGTCGGCTGTACGTCCGGAAAGAATCGCCGCCCTGAGATGGCGGATCTCTTGCAGTAGTTACAGCCAACAGTATCAGTCGTCGACTTCGGACCGTCCCCACTCGAACTCGGTCTCGTACCAGTCCGGCTCGTCCTCGCTGAACACGTCCGCGAACACGAACATCGCGCCGTCGGGGTAGGTCGTATCGATGTACAGCCGCCAGCCGTGGGCCTCCGCGATGGTCTTGACGATAGAGAGGCCGAGCCCGGTACCGTCCGCGCTCGTCGTGTGACCGTACTCGAAGATGCTGTCGACCGCTTCGCTCGGAATACCCGGTCCGTCGTCGGCAACGTAGAAGCCGTGTTCCGTCAGCCCGACCGTGACGGTCACCTCCGGGCCAACGTGGTCGAGGGCGTTGCGAAACAGATTCTCGAGGGCTCGCAAGAGCCGCGTCCGGTCGGCGTCGATGGTTCGGCTGCCCGCGACTTCGATGCTGGCGCTTTTGTTGTCGATGTTGTCCCACGCATCGGTGACGACGGCCTCCAGCGGAACCGGGGCCGTCTCCTCGACGCTTGCGCCCTTTCTCGTCAGCGTCAACACGTCGTCGATTATCGACTCGATACGGTCGTGTGCGTCTTCGAGTTTCTCAATGTGGGACTGGAGGTCGGCCGCATCCGTCTCCGGATCCGACAGCCGCGTCGCAAGCAGTTCGACGTGTCCCCGAGCGACTGTGAGCGGGTTTCGGAGGTCGTGGCTCAGCGTCGACGCGAACTCGTCCAGCCGCTCGTTCTGGCGTTCGAGTTCGTGGCTCGACCGCTCGGCCTCCTCACGGGCCGCCTGGGCCTGGCGGATCTGACTCCGGAGCGTGTCCCGCATATTTCGGAAGGCGTCGTACAGCCTCCCGATCTCGTCCTGCCGAGTCGTCGAGATATCGACGCCGAGGTCACCCTGTTCCATGGCCTGCGTCCGGTTACGAAGCTGTCTCAGGGGCCGAACCGTATGCCGTCCGAAAAGATATCCCGCGATGCCCAGCGAGGCGACTGCCGTCCCGATGACAGCGAGGAAGCCCCAGCGGACGAGCCGACCTGTTCCGTACAGTGTCTCTCGCGTCGAACTTGTCGTGACCACCCACGACGTACCGTTGACGGGAGTGTACGTCGCGACATGGGACCCCGTTTCGATAGTCGTCGTTCGGCCCGCTGTTGCGGCCCGGAGGCCGTCCTGACTGATCGGCGCGGAACCGCCCTGGCCCCCGATAAGCGGGTCTCCGTCCCCAGTGAGCAGTTGCGTCTCGAACCCGTCGCGCCCGTCCTGAAACTGCTCGACCGGGACCCGGGCAACCAGCACTAGTGCTCCATCGCCATCGGAGACGGGAGTCACGAACGCCATCGAGTGGTTGTCACCGTCCGCGTATGCTGTCGAGTGGATCACTGTGCCAGTGTCGGTGGAGCCGTTCATCGTCGCCATCACGGGGGACTCCCACGCGGGTTCGACCGCCCACGGTGACCGGCCTTCTGTGTTCGTCCCAGTGCTCGCGACGACTATCTGAGAGTCGTCGACGGCGGAGACGTAGTGGAGCGAACGAATCTGTGACGACTCTGCCGTGGCTGCTGTGGTGAGGTACTGTCTGATATCTGCGGGCGTCCCAGTGCCGTACACCCCTGCGGCTGCGATAGCGATGGCCTCCGTCTCGGTGGTCGTCCGCCACTGCCCGATGCTGTCGGCGCGATGCGTGGCCGACGTTTCGAGGTCCGTCGCCGCGTCGCTGACGACCCGGTCCTGTATCTGCAGGTAGCTGCCGAAGCCGACGGCTGTGAGTACGACGACGATTACCGCCAGCGCGACAGCGAACTTCGCCACGTAGTTACGCGTGTACACGTCCGGGAGGACTGTGTGAAGCCGCTCTAGCAGCCCGTCGGGCTGGCTGGACGCTGCTGTCTCGTCCCCACCACCTGTCATTATCTAATCTGAATCCTTCGGTAGTCGACCGCTACCAATCGTTATGTTCAACCCATGATATAATTTATCATATGTTATAATCGTAGTGGTCTGCGTTTCGATGGAGCGGTCCCAGACGAGTCGTAAGGGGTTTCCTCGCGCTCATCGTTCCCGTTCGTATGAGCCTCGACGACCTACAGGAGGATATCGAAGCGGCGTACGGCGACTTCGACGACGAGTTCGAACTGTCCATCGACCGCGAGACGCGCAACGAACTCGCGATGCTGTCAGTCGCACTCGACCCGGACGACCCCGACGAACTCGTCAGGCGCGCGGTCCATATGCTGTTTCAGTCGACCGTGGACCGCGGGACGCTGGATTTCCACCTCCGGTCGAGCTACGACTGCACGTACGACGAGTACCTCTCGGGGATGACCTTCGACCAGATGACCGGGAACGACTTCCCCCAGCAACAGGACAAGGACGACCGGCGCTACCAGTTTTAATCCGCTGATTGCGAGCGTAGTGTTCGGTAGCGGTCCGATGGGGTCCGCCGACCAGACGGCGTTCGCGTTCACCTTTACGGGGATTGTCTTCGCGATCGCGCTCTTTCGCTTTGACCTCCTCGACTTGATGCCCGTCGCGCGGCACACGCTCGTTGAGGAGATGTCCGACCCTGTCTTCGTCGTCGATAAAGACGAGCGGCTTGTCGACGTAAACGACTCCAGCGACGAATGCCGTCATCGTAGGGTTACCCGCTCCCATCACTGAAGACGGACCCACCGCTACCGGCGAAACGACGGTCTCAGCACAAGGGGCGGTGCGACACTCTTACAGGTCGACGTACTGGTCTTCCCATTCGCGGCGGGCGTCGATCTCACGACGCCCGCGGCGCGTAAGCGTATAGAAGTTGGTCCGGCGGTCGCGCTGGCCCTTCTCGACCAGTCCCTTGTCGACCAGAGTGTCGAGGTTCGGGTACAGACGACCGTGATGGATCTCCTTCTCGTAGTACGCTTCGAGCTCCTCCTTGATAGCTAAGCCGTGGGGCTCTTCCCTGCCAGCGATCACGTAGAGAAGGTCACGCTGGAATCCTGTCAAGTCGTGCATCGATTTTCCTATGTAATGATTTAGTATCTATACTGTTAAATATATCGGCCCAGAGAACTTGATGTGGTTTCGGTAGTCCGGAGTGTCGAATTTTCTGTATTTAGGCCCTCAGTCATCGTTTTGTTCAAATGGTAAATACAGTCAGTATATCATCATTCTTCGGAAACTGATGGCGACAGTATTATTTGTCACTGGAGGACACAGAGAGGATTGTAGAAACAGTCCTGCTCGAAAGCGAGCAAGGACTCGACCACAGCGCCGTCGCAGCATATCTCAGAACGCTGGTCGACTCTCCAGGAGACGGATCTGAGATCACGCTCAGCGCAGGGAGGGGTCGGGGCCACGTCGCGCCGCCATCACAGGCGGAGTTCGAGGTGAACGCCGAGCGCGAGAGTCCGGAGGGAGCGACGGTAACTCAGCATCGGAGTCGAACCGGAGTGGCCCGAGAACGCGACAGACACAGAGTGGTCTATCGAGTACGTCGTATCGTCCACCAGTTCCTTTTCGGATGTACAGCAATCGCTCGTATCTGGTCGTTAGCAGCGAAGTAAGTGGAAAGCGGTCGCGAAAAACGCGACCGCTTGCCGCCCTGAATTGGTCCCCGCTGACGCTTCGGCCCTCCAAGCGAAGCGTCACTTGGTCGAATGGGGCAGAATAACTTAAAAGTACCGGCCCCGTCCAGCAGATGTTAGTTATCGAATTAGAAGCGAATGTAAGCTGTAACTAACCTAGATATGTTCCTCCTCGAGCACCCATCCAAGTGCCCGCTTGTAGTGGGTGAACATCATACGGACCCGCTCGTGATCCATCTCCTCGTCGTCTAGCTGTTCAGCAAGGAACTCGTACTGCTCGCGGATCTCGTCTTCCGAGCGCATACGTTGGCGTAGACAGCCCTCACGGAACAATCTTGAGGGCTGGCCTCTCAGCATCACGTATGAAAGTCCGCGGGGAGCGCGAGTGCCAGGACTGTGGCACGCGATGGCGGTACTACGAGACGGGGAGCATCGCCTGTCCGGACTGTGGCAGCATCCACAGCGTCGGCATCGACGAGCACACCGAACACACCGACGCACCGGCCACCCTCGACCTGACGCCGGTCCGGAGCCGGATCGACGCGGATCCGACCCGGGAGATCGCTGACGCGGCCGCCGAGCGCTGTCGGGAGTATACACGCAAGCGGGGGTTCATCGACGCGGGCGAGCTTCGCTCGCTCGACCCGACGTTCGTCGCCGCGGTCGAACTCCAGCACGTCGGTGCACACCTCTCCCGGGAGTTGCGCAGCGGCGACCCGGCGGAGCGGTACTTCTACGAACTTCTCGGCGGTGCTGACGACGGCGACCGTCCGGCTGTCGAGTCAGTCCCGTCGGAGCTTCGAGTGCCATACGGCCTGGCGATGGCGGCCGCCGTCGATAGCTATCAGCGCGACGTACGGACGTATCTGGACAACGATCCGGACCCTACTGCGCGACAGCTCTCCGGACGGATTCGCGACCATCGAAAGCGGATCGAGGCGCTGGACGGCGATGTCGACCCCGCGGACGCCAACCGTCTCGTTCACGCGGCGCGGGACCTGGGGTCGTACAGCACCGGCGACGAGAGCGCCTTCGTCAGAGCCGAGAACTGGCTCGCCGGCATCGAGGACGACACCGTCTGAGACCGCTATCGGAGCCGCCGGACCAGCGTCCCGTCGAGACAGTCCTGCGGTACCGAGTCTCGCCACGCGACGGTCTCTATCGACTCGCCGTCGAGTCCGGGGTCCGACGCGAGGTCCGTGGAGTCAGCCGTCGCGCGATAGGTCCCGAAAAAGAACGTCGCCTCTCGGCCGCCATCGGCCACCGTGACCTCGGTGACGGCAGCCAGTTCGTCGACGGTACTCTCGACGCCCGTCTCCTCGTGCACCTCCCGGCGAACCGCTTCCTGACATGTCTCGCCAGCTTCCACACCGCCGCCCGGGAGCTTCCATATCTCGTCCTCGTAGACGAACAGTATCCGGTCCGTTGGGTCGGTGACGAGCGCGCCGACCGCCCAGTGGAGCCCCCGGTCGGAACGAGTGCGGACCCCCTCTACACCTGCTCTGTCGGTCTCTCTGGTCACCCGGCGGGTGACTACATCACGGTCCTCAAAGGCCGCGAGTTCCGGCATTCAGGGGAGTTCCACGTCGATGTCGTGCTGGAGGCCCGTCGCTTTCACCGTGTTGTACAGCAACATCGCGCGGGTCATCGGGCCGACGCCGCCGGGGACCGGCGTGATCGCGCCCGCGACCTCTTTCGCGCTCTCGTACTCCACGTCACCGACGAGTTCGTACCCCTTCTCGGTGTCGGCGTCGACGCGGTTGATGCCCACGTCGATGACCGTTGCGCCCTCGCCAATCATTTCGCCGTCGATCATCTCGGGGACGCCGGCCGCGGCGACGAGGATATCGGCGTTCCGTGTCCGTTCGGCGAGGTTCTCAGTCCGGGAGTGACAGACTGTCGTCGTCGCGTTGCCGCCCGGTGCCTTCTGGATGAGCAGGTTCGCCATCGGCTTGCCGACGATGTCGGAGCGGCCGACGACGACGGCGTCCTTGCCCTCGGTGTCGACGCCTGCGCTCTCGATGAGTTTCTGGATGCCGTGGGGCGTGCAGGGCTTGTAGCGCGCGTCACCGGCCACGAGTCGGCCGACGTTCTCCGGGTGGAAGCCGTCGACGTCTTTCATCGGGTCGATGGCTCGCAGGACCGACCTGTCCTCGACGTGGTCGGGGACCGGCATCTGGACCAGGATGCCGTTGACGTCGTCGTCGGCGTTGAGATCCTCGATGGTGTCGTACAGTTCGGCGGCGTCCGCGTCGGGGTCGATGTCGATGTCGATGGCCTCGATACCGACCTCCTCGCAGTCGTTCTGTTTCATCGAGACGTAGGTCTCGCTGGCCGGGTCTTCGGACATCAGGACTGTCGCCAGCGACGGGCGCTCGCCCGCGTCGGCGAGGTGGTCGATGGACGCGACCAGGTCGTCCCGAATCGACTGTGCGACGGCGTTGCCGTCGATAATCTCTGTCATTAGGTACAACGGCGGCGCGGGGCGGTATGAACGTCCCGGATTTCGGCCGGCCGCGACAGGCAGGCGCGCTCTCGCTCAGGGACAGTCCGATTCGCTGACTGACTGGCGCTCCGCTCCCTGCTCGACGGCCCGCGTCTCGCCGTCCGGGACAGTTACGGTCATCGCCTGGCCGCCGTAGCCGTGAGTCTGGTCGTGGCCGCGGACCACGACGCAGGCCACCTCGTCGGGAACCGGGAGCGTCTCCGAGCGGGTGAACGGGTCCGTCGAGTGGGCGTGCCGGAGGTCCCGGCGGCCAAGTCGGTCGCCAGCCAGCGTCTCGACCTGCCACCAGTTCGCGTAGCCGTCCTCGCCGTCGTCGTCGTGATAGAGTGTTACGTCGAAGCGGTAGTCGCCGCCGCTCTCGTCCGTGAGTTCGACCCCGACGACGTTGGCCTCCCGCAGGTCGAGTTCTGTGGCTGTTTCGGTCTGTCCAGCAGTCGACTCCTGGTCTGTCGCAGTAGCGGCGTCTGTCTCTGCCGCCGTGGCCGTCGCTGTCGGCTCGCTCGCGCCGCCGTCGCGTTGCCCGGTTTCCGCCCCCGATTCGACCTCGAACTGCGTACAGCCAGCGAACACCGACAGGGAGGTACCCAGAGCATAGAGCGTCCGGCGTCGGGTTGTGCGGGGCATACCGGATGTGTCGGGGAGAGATGTCAAAAAGGGAGATGCCAGTGGGCGGACAGCGGAATCCGCGCTACAGGGCTGGCCTGTCGCTACTCGTACAGCGTGTACTCGTCGGTCAGTTCGTCCACGCGGTCGCTGACTTTCGCCACGACATCGTCGTCGTGTGGAGCGTCGACGACTTCGTAGATGAAATCGGCGACCTCGCGGCAGGCGTCCTCGTCGAAACCGCGGGTGGTGAGTCCGGGCGTACCGGCGCGGATGCCCGAGGGGTTGAACGCCGAACGAGTCTCGCCGGGGACGGTGTTGGCGTTGAGGACGATGCCGGCCTCTTCGAGCGCTTCCTCGACTTCCTTGCCGGTGGTGTCGGGATGGGACGGACGGAGGTCGATGAGCACGAGATGGTTGTCCGTGCCGCCGGAGACCAAGTCCAGGCCGTGTTCCTTGAGTCGGTCACCGAGGGCGACCGCGTTGTCGACGGTCTGCTGGGCGTATTGCTCGAACTCGGGGGCCAGCGCCTCGCCGAAGCCGACGGCCTTGCCGGCGACGTTGTGCATCAGCGGGCCGCCCTGAGAGCCGGGGAACACCGCGCTGTCGATGTCGTCGGCGTACTCCTCGTCGCACATGATGATGCCACCGCGGCCGGCGCGGATGGTCTTGTGCGTCGAGCCGGTGACGAAGTCGGCGACGCCGACCGGCGACTCGTGGACGCCGGCGGCGACGAGGCCGGTGATGTGGGCAATATCCGCGAGGTGGTAAGCATCAACTGCGTCGGCGGCTTCCTGAATGCGCTCGAAGTCGACTTCGCGCGGGTACGCGGAGTAGCCCGAGACGATGATGTCCGGCTCGAACTCCTCGGCGTGGTCGTGCAGTCCCTCGTAGTCGATGTAGCCGGTCTCCTCGTCGACTTTGTACTGTTCGACCTCGTAGACCTGCCCGGCGAAGTTCGCCGGGTGACCGTGCGAGAGGTGGCCGCCGTGCGTCAGGTCCAGCGAGAGGATCTTGTCGCCGGGTTCGAGCACGCCGAGGTAGACGCCCATGTTGGCCTGCGAGCCGGAGTGTGGCTGGACGTTGACGTGGTCCGCGCCCCACAGTTCCTTCGCGCGGTCGATTGCCAGCTCCTCGACGTCGTCGGCGTACTCGCAGCCGCCGTAGTAGCGTTCGCCGGGGTAGCCTTCGGCGTACTTGTTCGTCAGTTCGGAGCTCTGTGCCTCCATCACAGCTTCGCTGACGTGGTTCTCGCTGGCGATCATCGCCAGCGTGTCGTTCTGCCGGCCTCGTTCGCCCTCCAGGGCGTCTGCGACTGCCGGGTCCGCTTCCCGTACGGTTTCGTAGCTCATGTATCCGAGTCAGGACCGATACGACAATAATCTACCCTTTGGCCCACGCATGTGTAATGTTATCGCACATTGTCCGGTGCCGCGGGTACAGTTGGGGTGACGACGTCCTGACACCCGTACGTATATATCAGATGACGTTCCACATGTCTATGCATGGTCACCTGGGGGGTGGCAGGCGAGCGGGTGGACCGGAACAGCAGTAACCCGCCGGAGTGGGATGGAGAAACGGTCGACCCGAGCGCACTGGTGCGCCAGTTACACGATCGAGAAGGTACGGACGGCGAACAGTTACCACACCGTGTCGACGACTGCTACAGCGGGTCCGTCACCGAGTTAGCACTGCCGGCGGTGGATGCCACGGTAACCCGAGTCGCTACTGACACGAATACTGGAGTAGTTGATTCACCGACGACCCTAGAGGAGGGGGAGTACCTGCTGACGATGGAGGCCCGTGCTGCGGATAGCGACCGAGGGTCGCCGTTGGGCGTCGTTGACGACATTCGGATCCACGTCCGCTTCGACGGGCCGGCGTCGCTCCACTCGGCCGGCATTACCTCTGTCCTCGGTTTCCAAGAGCCGACGAGTATTACCGTCGGGTTCGTCTGGGAGACGAGCGCGGAGCGACCGCATCTACAGGTCCCCGCGACACCTGCAGGACTCGCAACGGCGATTACTCATCTGAGCGGGGCCCATCACACGATGCAGCCGTCCCGCTCACATCCGGAACTCCGCGGCCATCCGCCGATAGTCACGACCGGCGAAACAACCCGGATTCCCGAACCGGTTCGGCAGAACCGTCCGGAGACCGGCATCACACTCCGCGTTCCGGAGTGCGAGGCTGAACTACTCGTCAGCGCCCCGCTGGCGTACTATCTCGGGGCCGAAGTGAGAGTCGAGTCACGGGATGCGGCGCTGTTGACGGCCGACGGCACATCGGTACATTTCTCTTTCGACGCGTGGCCGTCGCTACAGACCGGCGTCGCGGCGCTGCTCCGGAAGGTGTTCTACCTCGACTGTCTGGTCAGACGCGTCGATCCGGCCGAGAGTGGCGCTCGTATCACGTCCGCGCTCTCGCTCGACCCGAACACAGTTCGGTCGCTGTCGCCGGCTGGACGGCTCGAGCGGTACATCGATGTCTCCGACGAGGCCGTGAACTCGATTCTGCCGGAGTGGCCCCTCTCGACGTACGTCTCACCCGAACCGGAACGGGTCCGCTGCCTGCCGTTCCTGCTCGACCGGCTCAGTCTCATCTACTTGCCGGACAGCTCCCGGCTCGACCAGGATGAGCTTCTCGACAGGACGCTGGCGGACTCGTATCTGAGCCGCGGTTCGGCCGAGCGCCCACCGGTCATCGAGCCGAACCTGCGCGAGGGCCAACTGCACTCGTGGCTCGCGCCGGGGAACCCGATAGACGCCTGCAAAACGCCGGCGGAGGCGTACGTGAACCGATACCGGAGTCAGAACCGAGACGCCGACAGCCAACGGGTCGCGGTCGTCCTCAACGACGAGGAGATGGCCGGCGAACACACGGAAGTCACGGAGATATATCGGGCCGCGGACCTGCCGATGGACGTCCAGGTCAGCGAACTGCTGTCGGTCAACGAACTGGCCGACGTGTTCGAACAGCCGGCCGATTTCGTCCACTTCATCGGCCACTGCGACGAGGAAGGACTGCGCTGTCCCGACGGTAATCTGGCGCTGTCGTCGCTGTCGGAAGCCCGAACGCAGACGTTCTTCCTGAACGCCTGTGGCTCCTACGATGAAGGGCTTGACCTCGTCAAACAGGGCGCGGTCGCCGGTGCGGTGACACTCACCGACGTGCTGGACAAACACGCCGCCCTGGTCGGGACCGCATTCGCGCGACTGCTCAGTAACGGATTCAGCATTCAGCGAGCGCTGGAACTCGCTCGCCGGCGGATAATGATGTGCAAGGACTACGCGGTCGTCGGCGACGGGACCTACTCTATCGTTCCCAATCCCGCACACCCCGCAGTCGTCTGGGTCTCCAAAGGGGAGACGGGATTCGACGTCCAGTGTACGGTCGTGTCCCCGGAACGGCCCGGTGAGAGCTACCGCCTGCCGTTCGACGACAGCGCCGCGCTGAACGGCGAACAGACGAGCCACTCGCTCGGCGCTACGGAGTTGGCCGACGCGCTGGGACAGACCTCACTGCCCGTCATCTTCGACGGGGAGTTTCACTGGTCCGACGACCTCGCTGCGCGTCTCCGGACGGACTTCTGACGAGCGCGAAGCTGTCAGACTCCGTGATGGAAGCCGAGACGGCCGCCATCTATTTTCGAACCGGCCACCCGAGGAGCCGTGTTGATGCGACACTCTCCGTACGCACTCAGGTACAGATTTGATACTGTGCTCCAGTCGTGGCTTCCGGCGGGTAGGAGACAGTGACAGTAACCACTGATTCGAGCGAATTCGCGCGACGACAGCGAGCAGAACAGGTGGTTCAGTCCGTGAGGCGAACGGCTTCTGCTTAGGACAACTGACCGATATTTTATCGCTGTCCGCCGGTGGGTGTTGTCGGAATGTTGGCGAAATCAACACAGTTTGGCCGGTAAAATTAAATATAATAATACACTATATACTGGCAAGGGACAATGACTGAAAATCTCCTGCAAGACGACGTCGGGTCTATGTTGACCACGGTGTTTGGGGCAACTGACGAGCCGGTGTACGTCGTGAACCCGTCGCGGCGGACCATCTCTGAGCTTGTATCGACACTGGACGCAGATTCGGGCGCTCCCGAAGTTCGGCTGCTCGCCGACGAGCGCGCACTGAAAGACGTCATGGACGACTTCCTCGTTGCGAGCACCGCAGCCGACCTCATCGACGAGGAGCGGCTCACGATGCGACTGCTCGACGACGTGCCGAACCACTCGGTCGCGGTAACTGTCGATACGGTGTACGCGCTCGTCACCATCAGCGACACGGTCGGCGGTCTCGGGACCGACGACGCGGCGTTCGTCGACAACGCCTACGACTACTACGGCTCGACCTGGGAAGACGCCGACGAGTACTCGCTCCGGACACCGCCGCTCAACCGCGTCCAGAGCACGCTGGAAGCCGACATCGGCCCGGAAACCGCGTCGGACTTCAACGACGTTCTCAGCTCTCTGTCGACGGCTCGCGGCGACGGCGACGGCCTCGACGAGGTCACCATCAGCCTGCTCGTGGCCGCACGGAACGGCGAACTGCTGTACGACATCAGCAAATGGGGCGAAGACGTCGGACTGGCGAGCAAGGCGACGTTCTCGCGGACGAAGACGAAGCTCGAAGACATGAACCTCATCGACACGGAGAAGGTCCCGATCGACGTGGGCCGACCGCGGCTCCGCCTGATGCTCGGTGACGACCGGCTCAAAGACGCCGAGCCGGACGAGCTGGCCTCCGTGGCTCAGTCGATCCTCGCCGCGTAGGTTTTTCCCGCTCCACCGCGAGGGGTTCGGCATGCAAACTGTCGAAGTCGTCGGGCGTGGACCGGCCGTCGACGCACTCACTGCGTTTCTCGCTGATATCGACATTACAGTAGCACAGCCGTCGACACCGGCGGACAGCAGTGGCGACCTCGCCGTCGTCGTCGATACCGTCGGGTCAGAGACGTTTGCGGCGTGGAACGACCGAGCGAAAGGCGATGACGTCCCATGGGTCGCCGTCGAACTGGGCGGCGTCGGCGGCGTCCCGGTGACCGACGCCGCGATCAGCGGCTTCGGACCCGAGACGGGCTGTTTCGACTGTCTGCGGACTCGGGTCGAGGCGACGGTCGACGATACCGAGGAGATCACAGAAGCCCCGGCGGCGGCCACGCAACGATTCGCGGGAGCGCTGGCTGGTCGACTGGTCACCCGATTTCTCGATGGGGACGCTGCCCTCTTCGGGACAGTTACGGAACTCCCACATACGCAGCGCCGGTTCCTCCCCGTCCCGGGCTGTGACTGCAGTGAGACGCCGAGCCGTACCCTCGGCGACGGTCGCCGAACGGCCCCGGACAGCGAGGCGCTCTCGCGGGCGGAACTGGGCCTCGACGACCGGGTCGGTATCGCCACGGAGGTCGGCGAAGTCGAGTCGTTCCCCGCCCCGTACTACCTGTCGACGCTCGCCGACACCGCCGGTTTCAGCGACGTGTCGGCCGCCGCCAAGGCCGCCGGTGTCGCTATCGACTGGGACACGGCGTTCATGAAAGCGCTGGGCGAGAACTACGAGCGGTACGCGGCCGGGGTCTACCGAGACGGGAATCTGCGGCACGGGACGGTCGTCGATGTTCCGGATGCCGTCGCACCCGACGCGTTCGTCAGGGACGAAGCCGAATGGGACGACTCGACGGCGCTTCCCTGGGTCCCGGCCGAAAATCTGCTGACCGACGAACGGCGGTCGCTTCCCGCCGAAACCGTCCACTATCCGCCGCCATCGGACGCCGTCAGACCGGCAACGACGACCGGGCTGGGGCTCGGAAACACCGTCACAGAGGCACTGCTGACCGGGCTGTACGAGGTCATCGAGCGCGACGCCGCGATGCTGTCGTGGTACTCGACGTTCGAGCCGCTTCGAGTTGCCGTCGACGACCACGAGCGGTACGACACGCTCCGGCGTCGCGCGGCGTCCGAGGGGCTCGACGTGACGGCGCTGTTACTGACACAGGACGTGGACGTGCCGGTCATCACCGTCGCACTGGAACAGGACGAGTGGCCTCGCTTCGCACTCGGCACCGATGCGGATCTGGACCCGGGTACGGCCGCCGTCGGTGCGCTGGAAGAGGCGCTCCAGAACTGGATGGAACTCGACAGCATGGGTCCCGAGGCGGCCATGGACGCACAGGGAGCAATCGGGCGCTACGCCGAATCACCCGGCGAGGGGGCCGACCTGACGGCCACCGAGACGGCGGTCCCGCTGGACTCGCTCGGCCCCGACGCAGACCTCTCCGGCGAGGCGGAGCTAGAGACGTTGTGTGACCGGGCAGCTGACGCAGGACTCACGCCCTACGGAGCGCGGCTGACGACGCGCGACCTCGAACAGCTCGGATTCGAGGCGGTCCGCGTCGTCTGTCCGTCGGCACAGCCGCTGTTCTTCGGTGATTCGTTCTTCGGCGAGCGGGCCGAATCCGTGCCTGCTGACCTGGGCTTCGAGCCGCGGCTCGACAGGGAGCATCATCCGTTCCCGTAGCAACAGCCGACGAGCGAGAGTCAGATACCGGACAGTCCGTATTCAGATGCCGAACGTCGCCCGCAGCATGTCCCGCGTCCCCGGCCCGAGGCCGACTGCGGTAACAGCGATGAGCAACAGCAGTGCGTACCGCGGGCTGTCGTCGATAAACTCCTGGTTGAACAGCGAAACGACCAGCGAGGCGACGGCGAGCTTAACAATCAAGAACGGCCACGACGTGCCGATAGCAGCAGTCAGACCGGCAGACTGGAGAGATTCGGTGGCTTCAATGATGAATGCGTTGGCCGGGTGTTTCGGGTAGTACGTCAGCGGGACGTTGAGCGCATCGAGCCAGTCGGCCAGCAGGACGTTCGCGACGCCGTCGATGGCGTGGCCCCAGATGACCAGCAAGCCGATATAGCCGGTTCCGTCGTTCAGCGCCGGTCGATAGGACTCGAACAGGCGGTACAGACCGTACGACAACGCCGACGCCAGTGCGACAGTCGTGATGAGGACCGACGGGTACAGCGTCGCGTACTCGCGTGTGAGCGCGACAACCGTAAGATAGAGCAGCGTCACGGCGACGAAAATGCTACCAACAGCGCCGGTCGTCCAGTAGTAGCTGTCGACGACGCCGCGCTGTTCGAGGTCCACACAGACGACGAGGACGAGCAGCGTCAGCAGGAACACCGTGCCGTAAATGACGGGACTGATGATGAGCGAACTCAGCGGGTACTCGACGATAGGTGAGACGCCGGCATCGACCGCGCGGTCGGTTGCATCCTCGACAGTCCGCAACGCGCCGCCGAGCAGCATGAACGGCACGAACGCGAAGTAGAGCTTCGGGTCCTCGGCGATGTCCAGTCGCTCGAGGAGGAAGTAGACGCCGACGAGCATATACACCAGAATCAACATGTAGCCGATCTCGGAGACGATAGTGTATCCCGGCTCGGCGATGAGCCGTCCCTCCTGAATAGCCGCCCTACAGCCATCGTACAGCGGTTGTGGTCCGGATGCAGTCATCTCGGCACAGCTGGCCGCCTTGGCGTCCGCGTACACTGGCCCCCAGAAGTACTGCCAGAGGAACCGATCCCAGACGGCCTTTGGAGCAGCCATGACAGCTCCGACCGCAACGAGGAGGACGGCAACGAAAGAGCCCACCCAGAGCTGGCCGGGCCCGTACTCATCGACGGCTCGCTCGAACGTTTCCATGGCCGAGTGACCGGTGGCAGGCGGTTTTAGCGTTCCGGTCCCATGTGCGTGGAGCGGACTT
The DNA here is from genome assembly GCF_000336615.1 of Haloarcula amylolytica JCM 13557. Lineage (GTDB taxonomy): Archaea > Halobacteriota > Halobacteria > Halobacteriales > Haloarculaceae > Haloarcula > Haloarcula amylolytica. The sequence continues at coordinate 194,678 of NZ_AOLW01000015.1, read as the reverse complement.
CCGCGAGCCAGACGCGGCGCGGTTTGATGGCGAAACTGTGTTCAATCCTCAGCGAGTGCCTCGTTGCCGGCCGCCACGAAGGCCTCGTGTGCCTCGCCGTTGGAGGCGACGACGGAATCGCTGTCGTGGGTCCAGGGCTCGCCATCGAGGTCAGTGACCGTGCCGCCAGCCCGTCTGACCATATGGACGCCAGCGAGCGTGTCCCAGGAGGCCATCGGGCGCGTGCAAACGAGTCCCTCGAGCGCCCCGTCGGCAACGTGTGCCAGCGTGGCCTGGAACGAACCCAGACGCCGGATGTCGCCGAAGCGGTCGCCGACAGCGCTACACAGCCGACCGAACTCGTCCCTGTCGTCGCGGTCCCACCAGCCGACAGGAGCCACGGCGAACGTCTCCGGGTCGGTTCGACCACTTACCGACAGTTCGGTCCCGTCTCGTGTCACACTTTCGGGGCCGGCGGCGTAGAGGTCGCCATAGGAGGGGAGATAGGTCACCGATGCGACCGGCTCGCCGTCGACAACTGCGCTGACGACCGTTCCCCACAGACGCATCCCACGGACGTAGTTCGCCGTCCCGTCGATTGGGTCGATGACCCACACAGAGCCGCTATTTGGGATGCTATCGACCGCTTCAGGCTCGGAGTCAACGTCCGGGCCAGCTAACGTTGAGAGGTCTTCCTCACAGAGGAACCGGTCACGGGGGAACTCCGCTCGAATCGTGGCGACGACTTGCCGCTGGGCGTCGCGGTCCGTCTCCGTGACGAGATCGTTTTTGTTGGCCTTCGATTCGACACTGAGGTCGCCCCGGAACTGCTCCCGGGCCACGACACCGCCAGCACGGGCCGCTCGCTCGGCGACCGCCGCCCGGTGGCTTGCATCTGTCATACCTGACGCTGGACCTCCCTTGTTCAAACCATCTCGCCTTCCAGCAAAACAGGGCCGACGGCCAGCGATGGGTTACTCTTCTTCGACAGCCTCGTCAACAGCGTCGAGAATGGCTTCAGCGATGTCCCGCGCCTCATTGGGCGTGTACAGGACCTGGTTCCCCAGTGACTGTTCAATACGGACGTAGCCGTCGTCGTCCTCAATGGAGAAAAACGCTGTATTCTCCAGCGGTGGCACATGCAGGCTCGCCCCCTCGGACTGATCTGTGGCCATGTTATCGTTTAGCACATAGGACGGCTTAAATCTACGGCTCTGGACAACAGCGGCCGTCCAGTTACAAATATTAATAATCAGACCCCAACGGCTTATACTCAGTCCAGATATGTACGTATATGGCATCGATACGTGGGGCACTTCGGTTCAGCAAGGACATCTCGGTTATCATGCTTTTGGGAGTCGTCTACGTCCTTGGGCTGAGCGTCGCAACGCTGATCAGTGCATCGGAGGAGCGACTGCCTCGGATACACGCTGTTGGTGGCGAGATACGGAGTCGGCTTCGTCGCCCAGTGTGAGACGCTCAGCAACCATGACACCAAAGCCACCGACCGGCACATGGAATCAGGTGGCTGTACCCGCAGCGTGTCTACTTGAATTGACGCATTTTCCCGATTACAGACTATCCGAGACAGTTTCTCAGTGCCTGTCGTAGTAGTTTCCCGGTGTAGTTCGACATTCACAAACGTGGATTCATGTTGACAGCCCCTGTTTTATCACCTTGCTTGAATTATCCGGCGGTGAACCCGCGGAGACATAGTCTACTAGTCTGATAGATATCTGCTTCACAACGTACATTAGTGCGTGAATAATGTGCTTTATTGATAGATGGCACGCCACACTGTGGTCATGGGTCGAAGAAATCGTGTACATTCAGAGGAGGAGAGGGGTTCTCATGAGAACTATTGTTATTAATGATGGATTATCCTACCCGACAGCTTTATTATACGCTGCTTTGACATGACACTCTGTGTGGAGGCCGTGCGGTACATATCAGAAATTCGGCATTGAACTCAGATAAAATGGGGCCTACTAGCCGTATTCATCGAAAGCCGCCCAGGGGAGTGGAGAGTGTATGCTACCAGACGCACCAGCGATAGCCGAGGTACGGGAATGACGATACAAGCAAATCAGGCAAATCAAGCGGGTCAGCAGGGGATCACGAAGACTGTAGACGAGTTTCTCGTCACGCCGGAGAGCGAAGTCACGCCGGTTTTGAGCGTCGTGATGCCCACCCTCAACGAGGAGAAAGGAATCGTCGAATGTATTGATCGGATCAAGACAGCGATCTCGGAGTTACGTGTGCCGACCGAGATCATCGTGAGCGACAGTTCGACCGACGCGACTCCGGAGTTAGCTCGCGAACGGGGTGCGACAGTCGTGACACCTGATGAACCGGGCTATGGCTATGCGTATCGCTACGCGTTCGACAAGGCACGGGGAGAGTACATTGCGATGGGCGATGCTGACACGACGTACGATTTCGAGATGATTCCCCAGCTCCTCGAACCGGTCCAGAACGGCGACGCGGACATCTGTATGGGGAGCCGACTGGAGGGCGAGATCCGGGACGGGTCGATGCCGCCACTCCACAAATACGTCGGAAACCCGCTGTTGACGCGGTTCCTGAACACGTTCTATGGAGCCGGTGTAAGCGATGCACACAGCGGCTTCCGTGTGTTCACCAAGGACGCGCTCGAAACGCTAGAGCTAGAGACGACCGGGATGGAGTTCGCCAGCGAGATGATTATGGAGGCCGGCGCGAACGACCTCACCATCGAAGAAGTCCCGATTATCTACCACGAGCGGGAAGGCGAGGAAACACTCGACAGTTTCAGTGACGGCTGGCGGCACGTCCGGTTCATGCTCGTGAACGCGCCGGACTACCTGTTTTCGTATCCGGCTCTGTTGCTAGTATCGGTCGGGGCAGTGTTGATGTCGCTATCAATCGCTCGGCTGTCGATCGGTGGCGTCAACTTCGGCATACAGACGATGGTCGGCGGGTCGTTGCTGGCAATCGTCGGGTATCAGGTCTGGACGCTCGCGCTGTTCAGTTCCATCGCCGCGAACCCGATAAACAAGCCCGAGGGTGTGCTTGTCGGCATGATACGGGAGCGGTTCCAGTTGGAGCACGGCGCGTCCATCGGCATTCTCGCGGCTGCAGTCGGCGTTCTGTACCTCGGGAGCGTGTTCGGACAGTGGCTGCTCGCCGGCGAGGCGGCGTTACCGTCAGCTACAGCGACCCTTCTGGCCTCGACAGTCGTGGTGCTGGGGCTACAGACAGTGTTCGGGTCGTTCTTCATGAGTATGCTAGCAGACAGCAGCTAACCGTTGACTGTCGCTTTAGCGGGATTGGTCAGTTCTGCGTACACCTGCTAGGGCACGTTCCGTTCTCGACGCAGTCGATGTCGGGCTGTGTTCGGTTCTCGGCAACGAACTGCCACTCGTTTCGGCCTACACTGTCGGTGCCGTTGGAATAGGAAAGTTGTCTGTACAGCCCGTTGTAGTTCATCACGCTGTCGTACTCTGTCTGGGAGTACCGCTCCTCGTCGATACCGTCCTGATGGGCGTCAAGCCCCATCGCGTGCCCGAATTCGTGCATGAACAGCGAGGCGGTGACTTTCGGTGAATCGAACCGCTCCATCGCCGCGATTTCAGGTCGGCCCGCGCCGACGAAGTAGTCGTCCCCGTTGTAGGCGACGTCGTCAGTTAGCAGGACGTAGTAGTAGCCGTCAGCACGGTGCTCGGAGTGGTTGGCCCGGAAGTCGTAGATGTCGTTCCCGGCACCAGCACGGGATTTCGAGTGTACCGTCCCGTTGGCCGAGAGCTTCGTATCGTCTGTGACGAGATGGATATCGATCCCGGTGGAACCGTCGGGGTTCGAAACGGGTGCATTCTCAAACGTCTCGACAATGGATGTCCGGACCGGGTCGCTGAGCGTCGTTGACTGTGTGGAGTCGACTTCGACGTAGATGTCCGTTCGGAGCGGGTCTGCATCCGGAAGAGCCTGCTCACAGCGGACTTCCATGCCGTCCGGATAGCCGTCGCCGTCCGTGTCCGCGTCGGTCGGGTCAGTGCCGTAAACGGAGCGCTCTAGCGAATCCGACAGCCCGTCGCCGTCTGTATCAGTGGCGTTCGAATCGGCCTGAGCCTGCTGTACGTCCGGAGTATCGGCCCCGCCACCGCTAGCAGTGTTCACCTGCGGCGACGTCCCGGCGACTGGAAACACGACACCGGCGAGAAGCAGCGTCACGAGGACGACGGCACCGACGCGAACCGTCGACAGGCGACAGAACCAGTTGTTCGCGAGACGGCGGGCGCCAGCTGAGATGTCTGTGAGCATAGTTCTAATATTAATACTGATTCCAATAGCTACATTTAGCTGAGTTCCCGAATTCCGACACAACGTGAACTCAGACCATTCATGACTCAGAATTTTCGAGTGACGGTTAAGTAGATAATCCCCTAAATATCAATATCGATTTCGATACTAGGTGCGGACCTATCTCTGAAGGACTCGGCTGTGTCTGTCGGTATCTTCAATGGGCTCGGTTCAGTAACCGAAGCTAATGCGTGTCACCCGGCGGTTCTGGCTCACGATCACTGCTATCGGTAGTCTCGTCGTGGGTGGTGGGCTGCTCGATGCGCCCCTGTTAGTCGTCGGGGCCGTCGGGCTCGCAGGCTGGCTGCTCGCAATGCAGTTTGCGTTCGTCCGTGGCGTTTCACGACTCGAGGACGAACTCACCGTCAGCCAGTCGCTCGACCGGTCCCGAATACGGACCGACGCCGAAACGAAGTACACTCTCGAAGCATCAGTTGCCGCCGCCGGCGATCACCTGCCGCTCTCCGTCGAGGCAAGGATTCCACTCGCAGCGCGGATGGAAGCGGGTACCTCTCCGGATATCAATCTCGATGCGTCGATGCAGTCCTCGTCGGTGACGCTTCCGCTCACCTGGGAGACTGTTGGCAACTACACCGTTCCCGGAGCCACAGTAACCGTCAGTGACGGCACCGGGCTGTTTACCCAGTCGTTCACGACGGCTCCCGGCCCCGAACTAGCAGTCGAGTCGCCGTCGGTCGGCCCGATTCACGTTGGCCAGAGCGGGAAACAGTTGCTACGCGGTGTCGGCGAGCACGATGCCCGGGGGCGGACGGGTGGCCTGTCAGCTGAGGAGATTCGAAAATATGTCCCGGGTGACGCACTGAAATACGTCGACTGGAAGGCGACTGCCAGACTAGACGAGACGCACGTCCGCAACTACGAGGCTGAGAGTAACCGTAGCGTGGTTCTCGTCCTCGATCACCGGCAGACTCTGCGTGATGGGACACCTGGCGAAACGAAGCTAGATCACCTCAAAGCGGTCGCCGCAGCGTTCCAGCAGCGTGCCGAAACGATCCGTGATCCCCTGGGCTATCTCACTATTGACGACGCGGGCGTGACGGAATCGAGAATCCCTGTGGCGAGAACCGAGGCCTACAGGTCGTGCCGGCATCGGATCAACGACCTCGACACCGAAACTGAGACGTCGGCAACAGCTACCACGAAAGCGGCTCACACCGGCAGGATGACAGGGACGGTGAACCCGACGGCGGACACACAATCACCGATGGAAACGACGTTGCTCGCGTATCGAGATGCCGCCGGATCAAAACGACACCTTCCCAACCAGCCGCTGTACAACGGGCTCCAGGCGGCACCACACGAGATACGCAGCGCGAACCTGCTGGTCATCTGTACCGACGACAGCAACCCGAGTGAGCTACGGAACGCGGTTGGACTGGCGAGACGCAACGCAACGGAGGTCGTCGTGTTTATGGCCCCATCAGTAGCCTTCGATACGGACCTCCTCACCGATCTCGATACCGCATACGAACGGTATCGAACCTTCGATCAGTTCCGGCGTGAACTGAACGAGGTCGATTCGGTGACAGCCTACGAGGTTGGGTCCCCGGACCAGATCTCGGCTATTCTGTCCGGCAGCCCAGCGAACACAGACCGGAGGGAGTACGCATGAGCGTCGCACTGAAAACGGCACGCTCGCGCCGATCACTACCCACCGTGCTCGGCCTGCTGGGCATCGTCGTGGCCACAGGCGGACTCGTCTGGGGCGGGCCGGTATGGCTTGGTTTCGTCGGTGTTGTCCTCGGCGGTCTCTACCTGTCCAGTACACCCGTTCTCGCGGTCGTGCTCGGACAGATAGCGCTCGTCACAGTCGATACACCATCACTGCTACCGCTCGTCCTCGTCGAAGGTGGCCTGTTCCTTGCGTTGCTTTCGGTAACTATCGAGACACCCGACAGGCGAGTCGCCGGCAGCCTCGTCGCACTTGTCGTTCCGCTGCTCGGCAGTCTCGCCTGGCTGTCGCTCTGGCGCTGGGACTTGGCCCCCCTCAGCGTCGGGGCCACCGTGGTTATCGGAATTGCCATCGTCGGCTATCTCTTCCATCGCTATCTGCTGATAGAACTCGACATCGTGACTGAAGACGCAGCTTCGGACCGTGATTTCCTATGAGCCAACCCGAGCCTACGCAACTGGACGCATCAGCCGATGACAGCACCCAACAGACGGATATTGTACGGGACCGCCAGACACTCGAAGCAGAGTTGGAAGTGTTACGGGAGGAGAACCGCCGGTTGCGCGACTCCTACGCGCATGCGAAGCGGGCAACGTTCAGACGGACCGCAGTGGGCTTCTTTGCGGTCGGTGGACTATCCCTCATAGCAGCGTTCCTCTTTCCAGCCCTGCAGCTGTCTCTTATACACATCTCTGAGCNNNGAGATGTGTATAAGAGACAGGTGACACGGTGTTCGACACGTTGGCCGATGTCGAACAGCACCTCGTCAGCGAACTGGAACTCCAGACCGAGACGGTGTATGTCCCAACGGCATCCCGTCCGGAGACGAATGCGCGCCTGTTCGTCCCCCAGCACGTCGAGTACGCGGTGCCCGATCCAGAGCAGTTGGGAGAACTGTTCGTTACGAGCGGTGCCGAGGCGGAACAGGGCATATCGCTTCCCCCGACTGGAGACCGTCTGTACACCGAGTTCGAACAAACGATATCCGGCAAATTCGGTAACGATCCCGATGCAATAGCGGCACAACTGACCGCAGCCCTGTCCGAGCAGTTCGAACTCGTCGAGGACACAACAATCGAAATCGATGGCGGGAACCGAACTGCTTCTATTGCCGTCGACAATCCCGCGTTCGGCGACATTCACCAGCTAGATCACCCAGTGGTGTCCTTGCTCGCGGTGGGGTTTGCCACGGGACTTGATCGACCGGTTACTGTCGATACGCGCGATGACGACCGGTTCAGCGGTGTCGTGACCGTTTCGTGGAACGCACTCGAACAACCATCGGCGCAGTCCAATGGCGCGGCGACCCGAGAACGAGAGACGACACCAGCCCCGGAAAACAGCTAACTGCGGTCCAGTCGCTACTCGAACTTCCGTTTCGTTCCGCCGTCGCCGACCGCTGTCTCGACACCCGTACTGTGGTCGGTGTCGGACCCGGGCGGCGTAATCGACTGTAGGATTTCTTCGATAACCGTTTCGGCGCTGATCTGGCTTAGTTCGGCATCGCTGTTCATGATGAGACGATGCCGCAACACCGGCAGCGCCATCTCTTTGACGTCGTCCGGAATGACGTACTCCCGGCCGTTCAGACGAGCGACTGCTTTGGCCGTATTCTGCAGGGCGATTGTCGCCCGCGGTGAGGCCCCGTGAACGACGTTTCGGTGGTCCCGTGTCGCGCCGACGATAGCGAGAATGTACTCCTTGATGCTGTCTTCGATATGCGTCTCGGGGACGACTGACCGGGCGTCCAGAAGTTCGCTCCGGGAGATAACCTGCGAGATAGAGTCCGCGTCAAGCGTCGGGTTCGCGTCGAATCGGTCGAGGATCGCGCGCTCCTCCTCGGAGTTGGGAATCTCGGTGACGAGTTTCATCTGAAACCGGTCGCGCTGGGCCTCCGGGAGTTTGAACGTCCCTTCCATCTCAAGGGGGTTCATGGTCGCAACGACCGTAAACGGCGTCGGGAGTTCGAGCGTCGACCCTTCAATGGAAACCTGTCCCTCCTGCATCGCTTCGAGGAGTGCGCTCTGTGTTTTCGGCGGGGCGCGGTTGATCTCGTCGGCGATGACCAGATTGGTAAACACGGGGCCTTTCTGCAGCTCGAACTCGCCGTTTCGCTGGTGATACACCGTTGTTCCGGTGATATCCGCAGGGAGGAGGTCGGGCGTCATCTGGACCCGGGAGTGCTGGAGATCCGTCGCGTTGGCGACGAGCGTGGCGATCGTCGTTTTCGCGACACCGGGGACCCCCTCCAGAAGCACATGACCGCGTGTAAGCATGGCGACAGTAATGTGTCGGAGAACTTCCTCGTTACCGATAAGAACGGTCTCCGTCTCCTCCTTGAGACGGTCGTACAGCACCGACGGATCAGTCATTGCGTTGACGTTCGGCCCGCTGTTTAATAATGGCTTCCGTTACTCGCTCTACTTGTGCGGTCTCCCAGTCTGGATGGCGGGCTCTGAGATACTTCTCAACGCCATCCCGGGAGAGGTTCGGGTCCGACTCGCGGCCACTGTATTCCCGGAGGCGATCCCGGAGATGCTCGTCGAGACGGCGGTCGTACGCGAGCAGCGCCCCGACCAGCACGACGCCACAGAGCAGTAACAGCGCGTCTGACCGCTGGACGGCCAGGACGGCAGCGGCCACAGGCGGGACGCTACTGGCGTGTGAGTAGTCCAGCAGTGCGTCGTCGTGGCTGGCGACGAGGTTCCGAACGAACCGTCGGTTGTCACCGCGTTCGAGCATCGCGTTCACGAAGATGCTCGGATCACCGACGGCAATGACACGGCCGTCGCCGACCGATTCGCTCGTGACAACGGGTCGGGACGCTAACTGCTCCTCGCCGTCGAGTTCGCCGTTGCCGTTGGTGTCGAGGTAGGCGTATTCGGAGGTGTTGACGAGCGTCGTCGCGTTTCCGGCTCTGACAGTCGTCCCGTAGTTGAGGACGACAGTATCGACGCCGGCAGTCTCCGGATAGTCGCCGGCAGGCGTCGCTTCCGGGAGCGAGGAGTTACGGTAGTAATTTCGGTTGTCGTACACCGGGCGACCGTCAAAACGCGCGTCAGCACCGACGGCAGCGAGCAGGGCATTCCCTTGTGGGCGGTAATCCTCGGCAACGACGAGTGTCCCGCCGCTTCGGACGAACTCCGCGAGCCGTGTGCGCTCGCTCGACGAGTACGGCTCCGTCGGCGAGAGAACGACCGCAACAGTGCTGTTCGCACCGGTCATCGGATACTGACTCACGTTCGTTCCGACAGTCACGTTTGCACCGGCGTCAGCTGCGACGTTTCGGAGTTCACCTGCCCCGTCCCACTGGGAGTTGTACGCACCGAACGCTGCTGAGGACGTACTCGCGGCGTAGACGACCGCGATGATCGTGAGGGCGGTGTAGGCGGCCAGCAGGAGCTGCGGGAGAGTGAGCGACGGTAGCCAGGAGTCTTCGGAGAGCGGTGTCAGCGCCATCAGACCAGCCCCGGCGGTAGAATATCGAGGATCCGTTTGATGACCACGTAGGCAAAGCCCACCAGTCCGATCCCGATGAGCCACCAGAGCCGCCGTCGCCAGTGCGGCGACACGGCCTGCGGTGCGACCAGTTCGACAGTGACGAGAAACCCGATCAGCGAGACGACAAAGAACAGCTCAAGCGTCAGCGCGTCCAGCAGGGTCAACACGAGGATGGTGCCAAGCACCCACATGAGATGGCCGTAGATGAACTGCTGGCGCTGTCGGGTCGCCATGGTACGGCGTTCTGCTCGATAGACAGTCAAAGTTCCGACCGACGGCTGCCGACTGAGCCATACAGCTAACCTAGCAGTTCGGTTCAGTCGTCGCTAGGCTGGCTCTCGTCGACCGACTCGTCGTCGGGCGTCCGCGTCCGGTCGCCGCTCGGGAGCAACGAGACCGGTGACGCTGTCAGATACGGCACCGTTGCGACGAGGGCACCGAACAGGGCGAGCGAGACGCCGCCGGCAAATATCGCTGCGAGGATGGTCGGCGGCGTCCGCGCGGAGAGGCGAAAACCGAAGAAGACGAGCCAGCCAGCCCGCTCCAGCAGCTGTAACGCGACGATCGACAGACCGAGAGCGAGGCCAGTCGCTGGGATCGCGATACGGGCAATATCGCCCAAAATCGTCCGCAGGACCCGCCACTGCGTCGCGCCGGTCGAGCGGTGGATGCCGATAGCCTGCCGACGCGCGTGGACTCCCTGTGCGAACGTCGCCGTGGTACTGCCGACGGTACTCAGCGCCGAGAGGACGACAAGCACGCCCAGGATCAACTGGACGTTCCCGAACACGCCCTCGACGGAGCGCTCGATGGGCGTACCGGACGCGTACGACCCGCTACTTGCTACCGCGGATGCCAGCCGACGGTCCCCGGTCACCTCGTACTCCGCTGTGGAGAGGGTGGTCCCGTTGGCCGTCACTCGGTAGGTGTACGTTCCGGGCTGGCTTCGTCCGCCGTCCGGGGAGAACCGCGTCTGTGTGACGTTGCCGGGCGGCATGTAGACGGTCCGGTTCCGGGAGACACCGGGGCCGACGACGCGCACGTCACGGGTGATCGGCTCCTGCCAGGGGTTTGCGAGCCCGATCCTGAGGGTTGGTGTCGTCAGGACCGACCCCGAAGACGGCGATATCGACAACTCCCCGTACAGTTCCCGCTCGGTACCACGGACGATCTGGATGTCGTGTGTCGCCGTCTGGTCGCCCGAACGAGCTGTTATCGTGTAGTTCCCCGGCTCGCGTGGCAGGGGAACGACAGCGACACCGCTCGATCCAGTTCTGAGCGACGGCCCGTTCACCGTGACGGTAGCGTTCGAAACGCGGTCTCCGGTTTTCGTGACGACAGGAACTGAGAGCCCCGACCCGGGCGGGGCCTGTGACGGTAGCTGGCTCGGAATCTCGATGGCGTCCGGCGAGACAACGGTCACAGAATGGGTGTACTCCCCGGCAGTGGCGTTTGCAGTCCCCAGTTCCGACGCGGTAAAGGAGACAGTCCCGGTCCGCTCTTGCCCCGGCGGGACTGCGACCGTCGTCGTTCGCTGTTCGCCCCGATACCGAACTGTGACTTCCCGGTCCGCCCGCTCGTTGCCGACGTTTCGGACGGCGACGGAGAGGTTGACAGCGTCACCTTTCGTGACACGTCCCGGACCCGATAGCCCCGTCACGACAGCACCCGACCGGTTGGCGGCGACACCGTCGGCGTCGTCGATCTCGGACACCGGCCCCTTCACGCGAATCATGTGGACCTGTCCCGGCCCGGTCGCCAGGTCGGCCGCGGAGTCGAGCGGCAGAATGAGCAGGTCATCGAGCGTTCTGGGGGCGTCGTACTGCCCGACGACGGTGACCCGGCGAACACCGGGCTTAACGCTCCCGCTGACGGTTAGTTCGTCACCGACTTCGACATCGAGCGTCCGCGCGAGGTCGCTCCCGATGACGGCCTCGTCGTGCCGCTGTGGTCGCTGGCCTTCGACCAGCGTGGCCCCGGTGACGTTCGCGAAGGCGTCGTACTCCGCCCCGTGGGCCATGTACGGTTGGCCGTCCGAAACCTGGGCGTAGATGATTTCCGGGCTGGCCGGCGTCCCGTCGGCCCGCAGGGCTGCGGCGTACTCAGCGTCGAGGCGACTGTTCAGCGGATGGGGCGCGCCGGCTTCGGTGATAGTCCCGGAGCCGCCCGCCGCACCGCCGAGCGGGGACGCGAGGCCAGCCAGTGAGACGACGAGCAGGAACGTGATTCCGAAGACGGTCAGCGTCGCCGCCGTCGGCACGACCGAGCGCCACGACAGGAACGTCGGTGCGACCCAGTTTCGGACCCTCGCAAGCGTCGACTGCTCGGACTGGCCGGACCGGGCATGACGGCTCCCGAGCGAGGCCGGCGGGCGGGTCGCCGCGGGGTAGGCCGCGAGCGCGCCGGCAGCGAGGCCCATCAAGACGAAGATTCCGGCGACGCCACCGACGACGGTTGCGCTCTGGCCCGTGACGGTAACGTCGAGTGCGATGGGGAGACCGACGTAGATCGCGACGTTGACCAGCGCCTTGATGAGGATCAGTCCGACGGCGTAGCCCAGCACCACGCCGGTCGTCACGAGGAGGCCGGCTCGAAGCGTAAACAGGAGTCCCACGCGCCACCCTGGTGCGCCGGTCGAGCGGATGACCCGTATCGCGTCGAGGCGGTCGCGGACGCTCATCCGCGTGACGTTGTAGACGACGATGAGGACCAACAGCCCGCCGGCGGCCGCCGCGATGCCCAGCGCCCAGAGCACCTGCTCTAAACCGCCGAGGACGTACAGGAGCGCGCTGACCAGCGGTGCCCCTTCACTTGGGAGGCTTCCCAGCCCGGTCCCGCTCGGACTGTGGTCGATGACGAAGTAGCCGGTGACGCCGACCTGCTGTGCGGTCGAGGCGTTCGTCGCGTACCACTGATTGGAGAGGAACGTCGTCCCCCGCTCCTGTGGGACAACGGTGAGCGAGACGGTACCGTCTGACCCGCTGACCGTTCGGGTCCGCTGCTGAGAGACCGGTCCCCGGCCGTCAACGCCGTCCGGAATCGTCGGTAACCGCCCCTCCTGCCACTGGGCCGACCCCTCGATGAGCACCCTGGGCGTATCGGGTGGTATACCGATAAGACGAACGTCAGTCTCGTTTACAGTCGCCGTCGCTGTCGGGAGCACGGTGACGTCCCCATCAGTTTCGGGCGGGCCGGTCTCCGCGTCGTGATAGGTGACCGTCCCGGAGTTCGCGAGCGGCTCGGCGAACGTTTCCGAGTACGTGACCGCAGTGAACAACAGCAGAACCGTACCGATGAGAAACGCGGCCGTCACGGCGACGACGACGACGGTGAGCCGGTCCCGTCTGGACCAGCGAAACAGGAGGGCGTTTCTGTATCCCATCGGTTCGTTAGTTCGTCTCCGTGGACGGGCTCGCGTTCGGCGTCGAGGCGGCATCGGAGACGAGCGTGCCGCCGCGGATGAACAGCCGTTCGTCGAACCGCTGGGCCAGTTGCGGGTCGTGGCTGATGACGACGAGGGCGGTTTCCGTCGATTCCTTCATGCTGAACAGGAGGTTCAGCACCGACTCGGCGGTGTCCGGGTCTAGCTGTCCGGTCGGTTCGTCGGCGAGGACGATCTCGGGGCGGTTCGCGAGCGCCCGTGCGATGGCGACCCGCTGTTTCTCGCCCCCGCTCAGCGTCGCGGGGTACTGGTGTTCGAGCCCGGCGATACCGAGGCGGTCGAACAGCGTGTCCAGCCAGTCTGGGTCGCGGTCGCCTGCGTGTTCCTGCGGGAGCGACGCGTTCTCACGGGCGGTCAGGTCACCGATGAGCTGGAAGTCCTGGAAGACGAACCCGAGCGTCGTCCGCCGCAGGCTGGCGCGCTGGCGTTCGGACAGGGTACTCGCGTCCCGGCCGTCGATCTCCAGCCGGCCGCTAGACGGGGACTCTAGCAGCCCGAGGACGTTGAACAGCGTCGACTTGCCGGCCCCGCTAGGACCCTGAACGAGCATCGCCGCGTCGGACCCGACCGTGAGTGAGACGCCGTCGAGAATCCTGGTGCCCCGTCGTGTGACACACAACTCCGAGCCGACGAGGACGGGGTCAGTCATTGTCGGCCTTTCTGCCGGCCCCGTATTGTATGCCACGGTTACATACCCGGGAGAAGTGAAGATGGGGGGACCATCGAACCGGGTCCGTTCAGAACCCGTCAGCAACTCGTTCGGTTCCCGCCGGGCCGAACGAGGTACACGGAGTCGAGGCCGCGCGTGTCATAGACCACGTCGTTCTCGTAGCGCCACTCCGCCAGCGCCGCGGGCGTGGTCTTCTCGCTCGCTGCCGGGAACAGGTGCGCCCCTGTCGTCCCCCACGACGCCCGCGACAGCGTCGGACAGTTGGGTTCCGTCCCACCACCGAGCCACCGGGCGGTCGGCTGGTACGTTCCGTTGGACGCGCCCGGATAGTACAGATCGACGATACGGCTGAACGGGTGGTCGGACGCCCACTGCTCGTCGACGTGGTCCGCGGTAAACGTCGCGGCCGCGAACTGCGATTCGGTCGCCCCGGTCGGGAACGCGAGCGTGTCGAGATTGACGAAGGCGATAGGCATCGTCGCAACTGCGGCGACCACGACGATGACCGTCAGGACTGTTGCGAGTCGGTGGCTGTGAGTCTTCGGCGTTCCAAGCCCGCCGTCCGGCGACGGCGACCACCGGTAGGCGACCGACGCGACGCCGATGCCGGCGAGGACGAACACGGGCAGGTGGACGAACGTCTGGCCCCGGAGCGCAGTCCCGTAGTACTCCGGCGTCAGCGAGGCGGTCAGCGAGAAGTACACGATGACAATCGGCGCCAGCAGCAACGCCAGTACGACCGGGCCGATCAGCCGGCGGTCGCGGCTCGCAAGCGGGAGGCCGACGACCGCAAACACCACCGGGACGGCGAAGGCCGCGACGAGCACCAAGAGGCCGGCCGGCGTGGTCTGTGTCCCGGGAAACACGGTCTGTACCGCGTTCGCACCCAGCGTCAGGAACCAGAGGCCGACCGCGCCGCCGATGGTCACCCGCTGCAGGCGACCGCTCGTCTGCTGGAACCAGACCAGTGTCGCCACCAGGACGACTACCCAGGCCAAGAAGAGCCCCGGATACGCGCTGACGCGGTCGACGTACGGGACCTCCAGAAGCGAGCGTTCTGCGATCCGGTAGTACCCCCACATGTACACCCAGAAGCCCGCGACGGCGACGAGCGCAGTGACGGCGTCACGACGCGACGGAATCCTGGCGAGATGGGCGGCTAGCACCCCCGTGAGTACCAGCGCAGCGATGAGCGAGCTGAACGTATGCAAGAGCGGGAAGGCAGCGAACAGCACGACCACAACTGCGCCCCATCGACGCCCGTATCGCTCCGTCGTGAGCAACCGATGGACGGCAATCGCAAACAGCGGCAGCAAGAGAAACGCCAGCGCTTCCTCATCCGTTTGTCCGGTCCGCCGGAGATAGATGCCTTCCACCGCGAGCCCCATCCCGACCACGCCCATCGCCAGCGTCGTCCGCGAGTGACGCCACCGACTCGACTGTGCGAGGCGTTTGACCAGCGCCATCGCCGTCAGGCAGGACGCTGCACCGGTGACCGCGACGACCGGCTGGGCGACGTACAGCGGCCGCTCACCGGTGAGTGCGCCGACGACCGTCAGGACAGCGGTAAACACGATGTTGTCCGCACGGAACCGCGTGAGGGGAAACGCCCCCGTTTCGAGCGTGTCCCTGGCCAGAGCGACGTAGCCGAATCCGTCTAGCGTCGAGGGCAGCGGTGTCCAGTGGAGCGTCGTCAACCGGGCCGCGACTGCCACGGCCAGCACAGCCACGATGAGCAGCAATCGCCCCTTCCGGCCGTCACTCATTGGCGGGTCCTACAGCGGGTGGGTGTAAGATAGTTACCGCATTTCGACGGGCGACTCGGGAGCCCTGACAGTCTCTCGGTCTACTGCTAGCCCTGTTGGAAATCCGGGATTGCTGCCAGGCTCTAGACACACCCGGAGTGTCCATGACGATTAGCAGTCACTGGTCCCCGTTCGACTTGATCTTGCGGGCACGTTCGACGGCTGCCTCCGCGCGTGACGGATCAACCGATGTCGGTGCGAACGCCGCCGTCTCGAAGGCTTCGACCACCGTTTCGATATCCGCCATCCGTTCCTCGGGAACGCCGTGCTCCTGGCTCTGCTGGAGGAGTTCCCAGTGTGTCGCCCCCTCGTCAATACCGTTTTTCACCGCTAGCTCATCGTGGACTGCGGTGTACGCTACCATCGTTGCGGCATCGTAGTCCCCGCTATCCAGATACGTATCGACGCGGTCCGCAAACGTCGGACTCGTCGCGTTCGATGGCGTCGTCGCCTGGTCGGATCCACTCATCGATACCTCAGTTGCCTCCACCGAGGAAGTCGTGTTCACCTGGGATTGGCGGCGCCGCGACACGATAAACCAAGCCCCGACGACAACTGCAAGCGCTACCCCGCCGCCCAGGACGGGCAGCCAGCTGTATCCGATGATCCCGTTCCCAAAGGCTACTTCTGGGTTCTCGTCAGAGCCGAACAGTATCGCTACCAGGGTATCGATAAGCAGATCGCTATCCGAATCGGAGCCGACCGGTGGGTTGCCGCCGCCGGCTCCTGCGGCCAGCGTTGTCGTTGCGGTCGCGTTACCGAGGTTCGAACTCGGTTCGTCGTACGTGGCAGTAACGGTAACTGTCTCGTTGTTCTGCGGATATTCGAGGACGGTCTGGAACGACCCGTTCCGGTTCGTCTCGACGAGTTGGGTGCCGCCAGCACCGACCTGCAGGCGTACCGGGCGACCCGCGACAGGGTCCCCGGCAACGGTCTGGAGTTGCCCCCTGGCAAGGGCCCCATCATCCGTGCGTGACGCACTCACGGAGAGGGTCGTCTGAGTCTCGACGACGACAACAGGGGTCTCCGACTGGACGCCCGCAATCGCTCGGTTTTCGTACGGAACCCGAGCGACAACTACACGCTCACCGTCGTTTACCGACGCTGGGGCTCGGGTCGATGCTGTCGCCGTTCCGTTCGGTCCGGTCGTCGTTCGTGCAACGACAGTATCACCAACGGTGAACTCGACCGGTACCCCGTCGACACCTCTCGACTCGACTGTCACGGACGCCGTCGCGTTGAGTCGGTCGCCGTACCCTACCGTCCCCGGTGCGATTTCGCTCGTCGCGTTCGGCGTCACCTGTTTCACGTCAATCGTGAACGTGGTGTCGTCGGACAGGTACACCGAGTCGGCATCCGGGACGTACTCGACCGGGACGGACTGCGACCCGAGTCTGGCTGAGCGTGGCCGGTACTGCGTTTCGAACACACCGCTGGAATCAGTTCGAACAGTTTGTGTCCGGTTCCCGATCCTGAGTTCGACCGCCTCGTCTGCGATGACCGAGCCGTTCTCAGTCCGGATCTGGCCGGAGACCGTTCCGGGATCACTGAACGATGCAGTCGAGTCTCTCGCCTGAACTGTGAGCGTCGTCCCGACGAGTGTCTCTTCACGGATAGCCGCCTGCGTCGCCGTGACGTTCTCTGTCGTCTCGTTGATCTCGGTCTGTCCCGAAGAGAGGTCGACAGACGTGGTGTTCTCTATCCGTTCGAAGTTCCGGTTCAGTTCTCGGCTCCTGTCGCTGATGTTCGACGCCGTTCGCTCCATCGCACGCGCAGTGATGCGAGCCTCGCGTTCGTTACCGCGCTCGCGTGCCGCCTGATACGCCGTATATTGCTGGCGGTACCGCTGTACCTCGTTCGTGAGATTCCGCTGGTTCTCGCGCGCGGCTTCGAACTCTCTCGCGGCGGTGTCGTCCGTATCCGACGACGTGTCACCGGCAACGTCGACGTACTGCTCCAGACGCTTGTCGTAGTCGTCGCCGAGGACGCTCTGCGCTTGCTCGTACTGTTCGTTCGATAGCGCGATGCTGCTGTTCTCCAGCCGCCCCCCCATCGTCCGAGCCAACCAGGCGGCCGTTTCATCGCCGTACTCGCCGTCCGACACCGAATCCGGGTTTTCCTGTTGCGTCTCGTTGTCGTCCGTCGGTGTCTCCACCTGCCGGTTCAGAGCCGGACCCCCATCGTCGGTCCCCATCGCTGCCACCCCACCAGCGCCCGCTGTAAGTCCAAGTATTGTCAGGGTGACGAACACGGCCCACGACTGGCTCCGGAACACACCGAGTTATTCCGCTGGGTTGATAAAATGCGTTCGGTTGGCTCATCGGAGACAGTTGCAGTCGTGTACTGAGACAGAAAGCGACGCAATCAGCTATTTTTTTACCGTGCCGACATGACTCATTGCCAATGGCTGAAACCCAGACGTGGAAACTACTCTTGCCACGTCAACTCCGCCACCTCCCGGCCGATCTAGCAGGCGTTAT
This sequence comes from Haloarcula amylolytica JCM 13557, assembly GCF_000336615.1. Lineage (GTDB taxonomy): Archaea > Halobacteriota > Halobacteria > Halobacteriales > Haloarculaceae > Haloarcula > Haloarcula amylolytica. The sequence goes on along the minus strand of NZ_AOLW01000015.1, from coordinate 176,770 downwards.
CGGCGTGGTGATTCTGACGAATCTGGCTGCCCTGCTGCCGGTCATCTCCGACACGCCGGTCCGCATCGTCGCCGGGCTCGTGTTTGTCCTCTTCATTCCCGGCTATGCGTTCATCGCAGCGCTGTTTCCGGAGGCCGGGAGCGGCCCCACGGCCGACGACGAGACCGTTTCGGATCCCCGGGCCGACGGAATCGACGGTATCGAACGGGTCGCGCTCTCGTTCGGACTCAGTATCGCCCTCGTTCCCTTGGTCGGCCTGGTGTTGAATTTCACGCCGTGGGGCATCCGTCTGCTCCCGATTCTCGTGTCGCTCAGCGGGCTGACGCTCGTGTTGACCGCTGTCGCGGCTGTTCGACGCTGGGCGGTACCCGCTGACGAACGGTTTCGCGTCCCGTATCGCGCGTGGCTCAGTGCCGGCCGTGAAGAGTTGTTCTCGCCGGCCTCGCGGACGGACGCGGTCCTGAACGTGCTGTTGGTCCTGAGCATCCTGCTTGCGGCCGCCAGCGTCGGCTACGCGGTCACAGTACCAAAGGACGGCGAGCGGTTCAGCGAGTTCTACCTGCTGACCGAAGACGAAGACGGGGAACTCGTCGCTGACGGCTATCCGACGGAGTTTCAACAGGGCGAGGGTCGCTCGTTGATCATCGGTATCGGGAATCAGGAACACGAACGGACGGAGTACACCGTAATCGCCGAGTTACAACGCGTCGAACGCGTCGGCAACGAGACCCGGGTTCGGGAACGATCGGAACTGCGGCGCTTCCAGCCGACGCTGGGACACAACGAGACCTGGCACCGTCAGCACGAGGTGACGCCCGAGATGACTGGGGAGGGGCTTCGGCTCCAGTACCTGCTGTACCGCGGGTCACCACCTGAGACCGTGGACCAATCGACTGCGTACCGGGAAGTCCACCTCTGGGTGAACGTAACCGGCTGACCCAGGTTCTCGTAGCGAGCAGCGCTCCCCCAGGTAAAACAGGGACCGACTTACTGCCCATTCTTTTGAGATCTAACCCGGCAAACAGCTTTTCCTTGCCTGGATCATTGGTTTCACCGTGTACCCCGCAGGCCACTTCCTCCTCGCAGCCGTTCCGCTGACGGTATACACGGTGGCTCGGTGGCATCACCTCCCGTCTGGGCCGATGGTACTGCTCTTGCTTGTTGCGACGCAACTCCCGGACGTAATCGACAAGCCGCTCGCGTGGACGTTCGCTATTCTTCCGAGCGGGCGCATGCTGGCCCATTCGCTGGTCGTCTCGCTACCCGTCCTCACCATCCTTGTACTGCTGGCTGCACGTCAGGGCTACGGGCGGTACGCAGTGGTGTTTTCCGCCGGCTACCTCTCACACATCGCCGGCGACTTCTATCCGATTGTGCGACTCGGGACGGACTACTACTTCTTTCCGAACCTGTTCTGGCCGCTGTTGTCGGCAACCCCCGATAGAACGCCGTCGTTTGCGGCGCATTCGCCCGACAGCCTGCTCTCGCTTGCCGTCCCCCTGGTCGTCTTCGGACTGGCCATCAGCTACAGCCTCGTGACGGTGTACCGGAGATACGAGCAGGTCCCAGCCGAAATACCACAACGGTAAGCCGTTCGCGGCCGACGGTCGTTGCCACTGAAGCAGTGGGTCTCAAGCGGCGGATTTCGGGCTCCCCGTCAGATATCGAAGCTACTGTTCCCGCCCATAGGGATCGCGGAGTGAAGCTGAAACGCCTGTCTCAAACCGGTGTCGCCGATTCGATCGGTGCTTCGCCGCAGCTGACACAGATATACTCTTCGTCGACGGTGAGCACGACCGGTGAGTTACACTTGATGCACTTGATTTTCGCCGCACGGGATGGCTTTGCGTAGTCCCCCATTGTATGTACCTTACATAGCAATGTTATATGTAAAATAACATAAAATTACCCCTTTCAGCAATATTGTATCCGCAGCCGCTAGGAGGGGATAACTCAGTTATGCAGGAAAGCTAGCTCCAGTTAGGTACACAACAGGAGAGAAATTCGTCAGAGAAAGAGATTCATCAGAGAATAGACAAATGCCGCGTAAACTGTGGAAGTTCCTCAGTCCCGACGTGCCAGGAATCCAGCGCCTAGCAATGCTAGCACCGCGACGAGGACGGTGAAACCGGGGCCGCTCGAACTCGTGGTCTCGACCGAGCCCTCCGTTCCGGTTGTGCCTGTCTCGTCGGGTTGCTGTGCCCCACCACCTGCGGTCGTGGCTGCTTCCGTTGGCACCTCTCCGTCTTCAGTCTCGACTGTCTCAGTGTCGTCGGTGTCGGTCGTAGCTTCGTCCTCAGTGTCTTCTTCAGTCCCCTCGGTATCGGAGTCGTCGTTCCCACTATCGTCATCGCTATCTCCGCTATCGCTGTCATCGCTCCCGTTATTGTTGTCGTCGTTGTCGCCGTCACCGTTGTTGCCATCACTTCCGTCGTCGCCGCCGCCGTTGTTGCCATCACTCCCGTCGTCGCTATCGTCATCATCGTCGCCGGAATCGGTTTCGTTCGACTGTGATAGCGTGACTGTCCCGGTCGCGGAGTTGATATCGTTTGAGTCTTCGCCAACAGCGACGTGAACGTACGTGTACGTCCCGTTTGGCCAGGATTCGAGTGTTTCGACGTCGACGGTGGTATCGGAGGCACCGGAGACCGTCGTCGACGAGGCGTGCATCACGTCATCACCGGTCGAATCCGGCGATGCTTCGGAGAGAACGAACCCGAACAGCCCGATCAGTCCCGCTGACGGCATCGCTCCTGCTGCCGTCGAGTCCTCACCGGTGAGGGTAGCGTCATCGTCGGCCGACGAGACGCCGTTGACGCCGTCGAAGGAGTTCTCGACCGTGACCTGGTCTTCCGAGAAATTCTCATCGATTTCGCCGGTCACACGGACGGTGCTCGTCCGCTGTTGGAGTTCGTCCTCGTCGAGTAGCAACACAGCGTGCGTGACAGAGTCGTCCTCCAGTTCGGTCTCGATATCGAGCGAGACGTTATCGCCAGCGGTGATATCGTCGGAGGTCGCATCGACCGTGGACGGGCTTTCCTGAACCAGCGTCTGTTCGACGCCGACGACGGTCACGTTCCCATCAGTCGAGACGTTGTTGTCCGAAACAGACAGGCCCTGTCCGTCATCGACAGTGACCAGAACGAAGCCGTAGGCACCACCCGAGGCAGGTGTGTACGACGTTTCGAGTACACCGTTGTCATCTATCGAACCGACACCCTCCGCGTCGTCTAGCAGTTCGACCGAGTTAGCGTTGGAGTCGTTCGTAAAGATACTAGCTAGATCAGTTCTGACGCTTCCCTCACTAAACCCGGCCGAAGATGGGTTTTCGGAGAGTCTGACAGCGAGTAGTTGCGCCTCGTCGCCGGCAAGTCCAGTCGTTCCGGCTCCGGTCGTTGATTCGAACGTCAGATCAACTGATTCGCCCGTTTCGTGAATCGTGTACTCCTCCCTGTTGAGGGGAACGTCACCGGTCTGAGCAGACTCGATGTTGATATACGTCTCCGGGGCTGCTATCGCCGTTGGGCCGCTGGAGGACGTCCGAAGCGGGAGCAGCGACCGTTCCCAGACATCCACGTTTTCCGTCACCGCTGTCGTTTGCCCTTCATCGACTGGCGTTGCCGCCGCCGACGTTACCGACAGGGGGGCGGCTAACACCAGCAGCACTGTCATCGCACAAATTACAGTGCGTTTTCCGTTTGTTGTTTTATACATTACTGAATTTTTTCGGAGGGGCGCGGTATAATTCTTATGCAGTGACATTCGACGCTACACAGTGTCATATGACGGTTACAAAACACGTACCCACTGTCTGGGGATTTTGCAGCGCGACTCGTGAGTCGTGTCTCGGCAAATTACCCTACTCGTATTTATGACAGGTCCCCGGTTTGACGCATTCCTTATAGTAAATGCTCGACAGCGGACCCGGGTTTAACAGCAATCGGCCAACAGTCGGCCGTGTCATCGAGTAGAATCTGCACACGTCGGCGCACAAAGAGGTGCTGTGTTCGGTGGACACCACCAGTAAAGGCCGCCCGATCAGTTACTCTACGTTCTCTTCGTCGTCCCCAGCATCACTCGGTCCGCCAGCGTTGTCCGGGGGACCGCCACCGTTGCCCGGGCCACCACCGTTATCAGGGCCGCCGCCCGGACTCACTGCCACCGTGCCGGTATCCGAGTTGAGAGTCCCGGTTTCGTTACCGACTGCGACGTGGACGTACTGATACGCACCGTTCGGCCAGGAATCCAGGGTCTGGACCGTCACGTTGGCGTCAGCGTCACCGCTGACAATCGTTGCAGAGGCATGGATAACGTCCCCGCCAGCGTCCGATTCGGCCTCGGAAACCACCGTGCCGAACAGCCCCTGCAACCCGATTGCAGGTATCGACTGGTTCTCGGAGAGGTTGAAACTCCCCAGTCCAGTGTTGCTCTCAACCGTCCCAACACCGCTGATGTTATCGAAAGAATTCTCGACGGTGATCTGGTCAGCCGAGAAGCTCTCGTTCAGCTCGCCCGACACAGTCACCGTGCTCGACTGCCGCTGGAGTTCGCCCTGTCGGACCAGCAGGACCGCGTGGGTGGCGTTTTCGTCTTCCATCTCAGTGTCGACAGCCAGCGTAACGTTGTCGCCGGGGTTGACCGGGTTCTGGGTCCGCTCGACGTTCGAGGCGTTGTCCTGCACCACGGCCTGTTCGACACCGACGACGGTCACGTTCCCGTTGACGGAGACGTTACCGTCCGATACCGATAGCCCCTCATCGCCCTCGTCGACAGTCACCAGAACGAAGCCGTATACGCCGCCCGATTCGGGGGTGTAGGACGCCTGCAGTTCGCCATCCTCGTCTATCGTGCCGACGTCTTCCGCGTCATCGAGTAGCTCCGACGACGTAGTGTCCGAGTTATTTGCGAAGACATCTTCGAGAGAAGCGCGGGAGATGTTACTGGCGTTTGCCCCTGCCGTAGTCGGTGCTTCATCCAACTTGACAGCCAGCAGTTGCGCCTCGTCGCCGGCAAGTGCTCTCGTTCCGGCACCGATTCTGGGTTCGAAGGACATATTTATCGACTCGTTGCGCTCGTGGATCGTCATCGTCTGCTTGTTGAGCGGCAAGTCGCCAGTCGCAGCTGATTCGACGTTGAGGAACGTCCGCGGTGCCACTATCGTGGTCGGCCCTTCTGACGTCGTTCTGAGCGTGAGCGGGGACCGGTCCCACACGTCGACGTTTTCGGTCACCGAGAGCGACTGGCTCTCAGCGACGGGGGTTGCCTCAACAGTGGTCGTCACTGATAACGGACCAGCGAGTATCAACGCGACTGCCATGACGAAGATGACAGTCGGCTTTATTATTGGTGTTTTTACCATTACTGAAACATTACTGAAGCCTGTGGTATATTTCTTGTGCAGTGATACTACTCTGAAGCCTTTAGAAGCCTTCTAGACCGATATAGTATATGAACTGAGGCATAATTGATTGTTTTCCTGTAGTTATGAGTTTTTGATATATATCCACAAATAAGATGGTAACTAACCGATGCTAAAAGAGTCTAGATAATGTCTCAGTAACTGTAGCCCGCGTTTAGAGCGGTACTTACTGAACTGATCTGGGCAATTCACGGGAGAGCCAGCTTCATCGGGCAGGTGTCACAGGGTGCCGCATCGCTGAGACACGTCTCTAGCAGATCGGTTCGGAGAATTGCGAGGGAAGATCGCTCCGTGCGAGTCTTCCGGCACCGGTCGGCCGTCGTCTTCAGAGCGAGACACCATCGGGGTCGATGGCGTACTCGCGACCGTGACGATGGCCGCTCACTGTTTGCGAGGGACCGCGTCGGTCCAACAGTGCGAGGGAAGGGATTTGAACTACGCGGAGACGGGCAACCGCCCCGCCTTCTCTCGTTCAAACCCTTCCGTGTGCATCCTTCGGCGCCGCGTTGTGCGGCCCCTATACGATGCGAGGGAAGGGATTTGAACCCTTGGACCCCTACGGGAGCGGATCTTGAGTCCGCCGCCGTTTCCTGGCTTGGCTACCCTCGCACGCGTAGTGCATTCGGTACACATGGCGGTACGGTATAAATGTCGTACGGAAGCGACTCAGAGCCGGTGGGACACTGTGTCAGTAATTGAAAGCGTTTGCGTACTGGCCGCACTGCCGCCGCGCGATCAGGTGTGCATTGCGTTCCAATGGCGACTGTCGCCGATAGAACCGGTGGTTTGACCCACCGTGAACCAGTAGCGTAGGCATGGACGACCACACGCGCGACCCGACCGTCGAGGCCCCCGACGGGAACCCTTCGGGCTGGCGAACCGACGGTCAATGGGAACACGAGACGCTCAGGCGGGCCGTCGTCCACGGCGTCCGTCTGTACAACTCCGGGGAGTTCCACGAATCACACGACTGTTTCGAGGACGAATGGTACAACTACGGCCGCGGGAACACGGAGAGCAAATTCCTCCACGGGATGGTGCAGGTCGCCGCCGGCGCGTACAAGCACTTCGACTTCGAGGACGACGACGGGATGCGGTCGCTGTTTCGCACATCGCTGCAGTACTTCCGTGGCGTCCCTAACGACTACTACGGCGTCGACCTGTTAGATGTGCGGACGACGGTGACGAACGCGCTGTCGGACCCGTCAGCGCTCCAGGGCTGGCAGATCCGTCTCGACGGCGAGTGCCCGACGTGTCGCCCGGAGGACATCGAGTTCGCGGAGTCGCTCGAACATTGACCGAATCCGGATAATTCTAAAGGCTGGAAGCGTTAGCACGGACAGATGCGAATCGAGCAACTGGGAGACGGGGTTCCGGAGGTGGCCGTCGTGGGGAGCATCCACGGCGACGAACCGTGCGGTCGGGACGGCATCGAAGCCGTCCTTGCCGACCCGCCGGAGGTCGAGCGACCGGTCAAGTTCATCATCGCGAACGAGGCCGCCCTCGACGCAAACAAGCGATATCTCGATACGGACCTCAACCGATCGTTCCCAGGCGACGCTGACAGCGAGTCCCACGAGACACGGCTGGCCGCGGCTCTCGCCGCAGAACTCCACGACTGTACCGTGCTTTCGCTGCACTCCACACAGTCCTACGACGGAATGTTCGCCCTCGTCGACGATCTCACGCCGGAAATGGAGGCACTCTGTAGCGCCCTCTCCGTGGACGCCGTCGTTCAGACGAAAGGCGCAAACGAGGGGCGATTGTTCGCGACGGTGGACTCAGTCGTCGAAGTCGAATGTGGCTATCAGGGCTCCGCGGAAGCCGCCGAGAACGCGGAGCAGGTCATCCGGGAGTTCCTCGCTGCCACTGGAGTCACCACCGAGTCACCGCCACAACGGGAGACGCCACTGCCAGTGTTCCAGCTTGGCGAGCCGATTCCGAAGGCAGCAGCAGAACAGTACGAGGTGTTCGTCCGGAACTTCGAGCCAGTGCCAGAGGGGGACCCTGTGGCAGCAGCCGACGACGAAACTGTCGTCGCGGAGGAGGCCTTCCACCCGGTGTTGCTCTCAGCCTACGGCTACGAGGACGTGTTCGGCTTTACCGCGGATCGGATCGGGATGCTTGACTGAGACGGGTTTGCCGCGGGGTTTCGGTCCGGTCGTGACTTCACCGTCGGATTAGGCATCATTCTGGGCGACGACTTCGTACGAGGTGTACTCGATCTTGTCCGGGTCGAGTAGTTCGTCCTCACAGCATGAGAGATGCGGGAACAGCACGAACTGTTCTTAGAGGGGTATCTGTGGGGCGGTGGGTTCTGGGAGGAATCGTACTACGTTGGGACGGCAGGCGACGTTTCGACCGACACGATTGAGCTATCGTCCTGTTCGTCTTCGGCCCCGTTTTTACAGGGGGAGGTGCACAGAGGAGGTATGCACGAACGCGCTGCGGAATTCGCGGACCGGGCCCGTGACCGATACGGAGTCGACCTCGATGTCTCGGAGTTCGGGTCGGGAACGGAAACAGCCGCAGCGGCCGCCGAGGCCATCGGCTGCGAGACGGCCGCCATCGCGTCGACCATCGTCGTCGCACTCGCAGGCAGTAATCGCGACGGTGACCTCGTCGCCGCAATCACGAGCGGTGCGAACCGCCTTGACCTTGACGCGGTCGCGAACCACTACGGTGCAGAAACCGCGTCGATGGCCGACCCGGGCGACATTCGGAGCGTCGTCGGCTGGAGCATCGGCGGCGTCCCCCCGATCTGTCACGATACGGCCCTCCCGATCACGGTCGACCCGACACTTACCCACTATGATGTCGTCCACGCTGCCGCCGGCACGCCGAGCGCGGTGTTTGCGGTCGAACCGGACCGGTTGGTGGACCTCGCCAACGCCGACGTCGTCGACCTCACAGAGTAGCGCCGACGGTGCGGCCATCCATCGTGTCAGGCTTGTTGGCACTCAGACCGAGGATCGAGTCCTGGCCGTGGAACCGGCCGTCAGTACTCGGGGCAACGGCCGACAGACGGACGAAACATAGCAGGAGCGTTTGTATCGCCAGCTGCGATGACAGATCACGAACATACAGAAGAGGTTTACAACCGCAGATGAAACCGAGAAGACGCTACTATGCCCTCCAAGCAAGCCGTTAGTAGCCTCGGGAGTCTACTCGCCGTACTCGGACTCTCCGGGGTCGCAACAGCACAGCCTACAGCCCCGGGTGGAGGTCTTAGCCCGGCGCTCGAAGTCGTTCTCCGATTCGGTGTCGGGTTCGTCATTCTTGCAGTATTAGGTGCTGCAGCCGCCGCTATCGGCCCGAAGTATACGACTAACGCCGTGCGGGAGATTCAGAACGATCTCGGCGGCGCAATCGGCTGGGGAGTTCTCGTCGGCATTTTCCTCCCCATCGGGCTGGTGATACTCGCGCTGACGGTTATCGGCGCTCTGATCTCGATCCCCGGGCTGCTTCTCATCGGCATCCTGGGTATCATCGGTACCGGCATTACTGCCGTCTGGGTCGGGAACTCGGTTATCGGCGATGACGGGACAGTGAGCGCAACAGATGGCGTCGCTGGCGGACTGTTACTGGCCGTCCCGTTCGCAATTCCGGTCGTCGGTGGCCTCCTCCTCAACCTCATAACGCTCGTCGGCCTCGGTGTCGTCGGCCGCGGGCTGTACGAGGACTGGACGGACTGAGCGAGTTTCTCGCCCACCGTTCAGCGGTTTCTCTCTGTTGCTGACGAGTGGGTCAACTGGTACCGGGACAGCCGAGTTCGTAGGGGTCGTCGTACACCTCCGGTGGTACCGAGATTTTGGTCGGTTCGTCGAAGTCAGTGTATCTGAGCGTAATTGTCGCGGTTGCGGTCGCGCCTCGCTGTGAGATTTTTAGTCGGAGTTCCGATTTTACTGGCTGGTTCGTTTCCGGGTCAAGCCAGAGTCGCGCCGTCGCGTTCTCGAGCGAGCCGCGGTTGAGCGCCATGTCGCCAGCCTGTCGGCGATTCATCAGTGACTCGATAGTCTCGGCGCTCGGGGACGCCGTGACGAGGACAGTCCGGTTGCCGTCGAGCGTCTCGTTGCCCCGCCAGTAGACGTTCGAGCGTTCGAAGAGCAGTACTTGCCGATGGAGCGGTGTCGCGGTTGCCCACGGCTCGGAGCGCGAAACGTTCTCGACGCCGTAGCCGTCCCAGGGTTCCTGACAGCCCTGGTACGCTTTGTACCCGTCGACATAGGACTCAACCGTTTGGTCTTGTGTCCGCGTCGTCGCTTGCATCCGTTTTTCCGAGACGTTCACCGCACCCTCACCATCGACTCGCACGGTCCGTGACTGCTCACCGTCAGACGCAGTTACGTGCATATCCATTCCGAATCGGTACGCTTCGACGGCGGCGACAGTGCTGTTCGCCTCCTCGACGGCCGCGACGGCGCGTTCGTCGCTCGGCGGCGGACTATCACCCACGAATGTGCCACAGCCAGCGAAGAGGGCAACGAAGCAGACGGCGAGGACCAATCGTCGCATACGATACCGTCGTTCCCCGTCGGTCTAAAATATCATGGATCCGACTGGTGAGAGCCCTCAAAACAATCTGAAGTCGAGTTGGGTCTGCAGGTCCGCTACTAGAATGTACGCCGCCAGTGCGAGAACGAGCACGGAAAACCCGGTCCAGAGGTGGAGATTCACTGCACCCTCGCCGACCCACTGCGGGACTGCCGGGCGCATAACGGGCCGCTGGAGCGGCCAGAGCAAGTCCGACGACACGTACGGGTCCGGGCGAAGGAGCTGTCGGTTATCAGCCACCAGATGTGAGAGATGGGCGAACGCGAACGCCGCCCCAAGTCTAGTCCGATCCGTTCGGACCGCATAGGCGACGACGGCAATCGAGAGCGGAATCGCGAACGGAAGCGAGTGCATAAACACCCGTCCAGAGGGAATCAAATGGAGTTCGTACGCCAGTGGCTTGTCGATGAGATCCGGGAACTGGCTGCCGAAGAACGTCACTGCCAGTAAGTGAAGCGTTGGGAGCTGTCGATCGCGGAGAAGGGCGTATACTGCGACGGGAAGGAGGGCGATGATGAAATGTTCGATTGGGAGGACCATTCTCTGACTCGGTAGTAGTGCTACGTTGATGTGGGAGGAAATACCTTGTGTGGGAGAGAAGTCTGCGTGTCGCATGGCATTCTCTTAACGAACAGCCAGTGCGCCCGCGGTAGTGATTCCCCACCGTGTCGAGTGCGTTCCAATTGATTCATACGGACCTCGTGGGAAGCGGTACTCTATCGCTCTCCTACCCAGTCGCCGTCTCGTCGAGTGTCTCGAATGTCCCCTGTATTGGTATCTGAACCCGGGACACACGACGTAGCGTAGTACTGCAATCACAACCTTGTCGCAGAATAGCAGACCCCTCAGCCACCTCCACGACAGTACACAGTCGTCCGAATAGATATATTCACAGAAAGTCATACACAAATGCCGAGTAAAACAATTAATCTCAAAGAGGAAACGTACGAGCGGTTGCGTCGTAAGAAAGGCGAAGGTGAGAGCTTTAGCGACGTTATTGATCGTATCCTTACCGAAGAGGAACATCCACTGTATGGATTGGTCGGGTTGGCAGAAGATGACGAAGTAGCGCAGATTCAAGAGAAATCCCGCTCATTCCGTGATGATGTCGATAGACGCATCAACGATGAGAGCCAGATTGAACAGTGATTCTCGATGTATGCTTTTTGACTGATTTACTCGCTGAGGACGCCGGAGCAGTTGCAAAACTCGATGAGATCTCCGATGAACTACTTGTTGTCCAACCCTAGTCTATACCGACGTCGGGATCGGTATCGACCCAACGACAACGACTGGCCAACAGTTCGATGAGATTCTCGACGACAGTCCGTTAGTGCCATACGATAGCGAAGCTGCGCGTCGTGCCGTGGACGTTCAACGTGATCTTGCTCGCTCCGGGGAACAGATTGGTGCTGTCGAGGCAATGATCGCGGGGATTGCTGTTGGCCGTGATGAACCGGACGACCTCGTATCGAGGACAGCTCAGTGACTCCGATCAAGATGCTGTTGTACTTCCTTGAAAATACCCATGTGGCCTACCGTTTTGCTGATTGTCTCGATACAGGGAGTGGATTCGCAGCAAGAGCGTACTCGTAGTACCGTCCTCCAACGTCGTCTGTATCCTACTCAACCCAACTGGTGATTCCCAGCATGGCGAGCTCGTGTAGGTAACCTTGCATCCACCGAGGGAAGAGTGCACCTGTCACCGCCCGGTGGTGAATGACGTCGTACCGCGCTCGAATCGCTCGTGTCCGGACTGTCGTATCGCTTCCCTCGTGAGCTCTCATATGGACTACGCGGCTGCTGCCGTGGGTGGTGCTTTGGGGTGGATCTGCCGTTGGTACAGGTGTGCTGGTCCTGCCTGACTGGCGGAAAGCTTGTCCCGGACACACCTGATACCGAGTGTACTGGCTGGTTGTCATTGTCTGTCCGATAGATTCTCGTCTCAGACACACCCCACACCGAGTGAAAGATCGGATCTCCACAGCGTCTCTGATGAGCGGCAAGTAAGCGGGTTTCGGGACGAAAAGCGGACTGAGACAAAAGCCGTGAAGTTGCGGGTTGCATCGAATATGCAACCCGACTGCGTTTTATAATAGTCCACAAATGGATCTCGCAGGCACGCACCAAGTACCGAGTGTACTGACCGCTGATCGTCGTTGACAGAGAGATACTCGTCATGAGCGGATCATGAACCGAACGTAAGCTGTGTATTCTCGGCCAGTCGTTCGGCGTTTACTGTAAGTAGACGCTGCGCCAGTGGTGAAATGAGGGTAAGGTACTCCGATCTAGATATAGTCCATCGTGGACTGCATGCCTTCCCGCGCGTGACTTCAAGTAGCCTAGTGTGGGCAGTAGGCGATTACACTCGGTAGTGGGTGTGTGAAACTCCACTCAGACATATATAAATTTATGTGAAAAGCTACTAAAATGGTTTTAGACCGGTTTTACTAAACTTCACTCGTTGCTTGGTCGCTACATTTATCATACAGGGACGGATTTGATAGAGTAAATAATGTCAGACTCAGATGAGGATGATAATATCTTCAAAACCGGCGGAATATTTGCTAACAGGGAACTGGTACGCGTCGGCCACGTCCCCGATCTGGAGCGAGTCGTTGGGCGGGACGACGAAGTCAGCGCTATCGGGCAAGCACTCGGTCCAGCAACGGTCGGCGGCCCACCGGAGAGTACGATCATATACGGCAAGACCGGAACCGGAAAGTCACTCGTTGCGAGGTGTGTGTCTCGTGAGGCTCACTTCGAGGCACAGGCAAACGATATCTCGTTTCAGCAGGCGTACGTCGACTGCTCCGATTATCAGACCGACGCAAAGGCAAGCCGGGAGATGGCACGCAAACTAGTGGCGAGCCTCGACGCAGATATCGACGTCCCGCGTGTCGGGATCGGAGCCGCCGACTACCGTGACATCACCTGGGACCTACTTGAGGAGTACAACATTAACTCACTGGTCGTCATTCTCGATGAAATCGACAAGTTAGACGATGATGAACTGTTACGCAGCCTCTCTCGGGCTCGCGAGAGCGGGAAGGCAGAGACACACGTCGGCGCCATCTGCATCAGTAACAAGATCGAATATCGCGAGCGCTTGAGCGAACGCATCGACTCAAGTCTGCAGGAGAACGAACTCGTCTTTGACCCCTACGATGCTGGTCAGTTACGAGCAATCTTGGACAACCGGACGGATGCCTTCGAACCGGACGTGTTGGAGCACGATGTGATCCCGAAGGTCGCTGCCCTCTCAGCCAAAGAACACGGGGATGCACGGAAAGCGATCGATACGCTATACGAAGCTGGTCGTCTCGCTGAGAAACAGGGGACGGAGACAGTCACAGTCTCGCACGTCGATGACGCCGTCCAACGAGCGGAGGTGAACCGCTTCGAGAAACTCGTGCGTGGGACGACGCCGCATGTGAAATACATCCTCCGAGCGCTGGCGCTACTTACCGTCGACAACCCAGCTCAGGAAGCTTTTCGAACTCATCAGATCTATACGCTTTATTTAAAGGTCGCTGAGCAGGCTGGAGCGGATCCACTCTCCGAGGATCGCGTGTACCGGCTGCTGAAAGAACAGTCGTTTCTCGGGGTGACTGAGTCGAATCACACAGGGGGTGGACAGGGTGAAGGGAGCTACCTGGAACATCGACTGCTTCGGGATCCAGAGGTTGTCATCCAAGCCATTGAGAGCTCAGCGAAGGGCGGGGACCCATGACGATGTTTCACTCGTTACGAGGTGTGTGGGTCGGCTTCGGTCACGGTGCGCTGGGTTAGTCGTTAGCCGTACCGGCGACAGGACGGGACCAAGGATCACGATGAGTTCTCGGCCGACGTAACACAAGTCGGTGCATGGCTCTTCGATGCGCCGCCAATCGTCAATGCGTGGAACATATGGAATGGAGCGACGGGCCTGACTTCATTCATAATTTCCCCTTGGTCCAAGATATCTTGTGTGACCCTGGTTTCTCCCGCTTCCCGGCCTGAATTAGATCCAGACACCAAATTATACCCCCGTCTGCTAGAACACTTTCCCAATAGATGGACAAATAATTGAAAGAGCCAACTCAACAACAAACTTAGGGACGAATGAGAGTGTAAATCTGACCATTTCAATTGCTCTTGACTTATCCCAAAGCGATACCGTTATTTTTCGCTACCCAAATGGCGAGAGAATGTGTCTGAAAAACACCCACAACAGAAATTCAGCTATCGGTGTAATCTGAGAAGCCGCTGAGAACTGAATTAGAGACGTAAACAGTCTCAATAATCGGCATGAGAAATATTAACTAGGTTGATAACTGACAGGAGGATGTGAACCAACTGGATCGGGGATTAACAGCAGCGAGCACAGTAGGGATTAGTGCCGCTGCGATTGGGGCAGTCGGCACTACAAAATCAGCAGGGTATACACCGAGTTTCTATGATTTCGTCCCAATTTGGGTTTGGGCTGGACTAGTGTTGGCACTTGTTGGCGGTCTTGGCCTTCTCGTCCGTGGAACATTTGCCCAGCGGCGGCCACTGTTCGCTCGCGGTGCTCTGATCATAGGAGCCACATATGGCGTGCTATACTTCCTGCCACAGGCAACTGGGTTCAAATTCTGGTCGTTCTCTCGGGCTGACGCCCTGATGCATTTTTCATACGCTGAGTATATCATGTCAACCGGAGCGAGTCCGGCATCGAATATGTATCCCGGGACGCATTTCATCGTCGCACAGACCGCCCTCATCACAGGGTTACCGGTTGAGGCACTCCAGCCGATCGTGATGTACCTTGTTACAGGAGTTTTCGTCGCCGGCTGTGCGGTGTTCGGACGCGCCCTCGGCGGAAAGCCCGCCGGACAGTGCGTATTCATTGCAGCGGTTCCGCTCGTGCTAGGAAAGTATATGCAGCATCTGATGCCGTGGTTTATTGCGTTCGCACTGTTGCCCATCACGCTGTTTGTCGCCGAATCCCTGCGGAAAGGCCAATTGGCTGGGTCAAACACAGTCTCAGCGACACTCTGTGCGGCTGTATTATTATTCGGTATTGTGTTTATCCACCCGATGTCGGCCGCCCTCGCGGGAGTCGTGCTCGGATGTGGGCTCATCGCCGTCACAGCATATAATTGGCGCACCGTTGAGATCGAGCGCCAGTATCGTGTGACATGGGGACTCTTGATCGCAATCCCTCTTGTGGCTTGGTATTTTGCGATGCCGACATTTAGTCGATTGGCTCGCCAGACAGCTCTGTCACTCGTGGCGGCCTCTCCGGGTGCAGCAGCAAGGGCTGGTGAGGCAGGAGCCTCAGGCTACACGACTTGGCAAGTCATCCGGCGCTACGCCATTGGCGAGTTCGGAACCCTTATTTTATATCTCGCAGCAGGTGGCGTTATCGCACTGTGGTTCGGATACACGCTGTTTCACGGCCGAGATATCAAGTCCGGCGAAGTGGTGGCTTGTGCCATCTATGTCACTGGCGGGACTATCGGTGTAATATTCGTGATGTTCCGCGCAATAATTACCGAGTTTTACCGTATGAACCAACTGACACTTTTCGGGGCAATTCTTCTGATTGGCCTCGGGATGGCAGTGCTACATACACACAACGACAACTTACGCAGCGGCGTGTTACTCAACTCCGTTGCAACAAGCGCACTTGTGTTGGTCGTCATCACAGCAGGCAGTCTTGCAGTCTTCAACGTCTATGATGAGCGGCGTCACGCCACCCAGGCCGAATTTGAAGGGGTAAACCATCACATGACCTACGCAAACTACGACCTCAACACACGGTCGCTTCGGGTGTCGGCGATCGCATCAGAGTACACCATCGGAACGCAGCGTGCTTCAAATATTCCCTGGACGGAGCGTCCGTTCCACCAGCTAAGACCCAACAGTGGGCTCCCGGACGATCTCGGGTATACGACGAATAAGTCCGTCTCAAGTCTGTTTGATGGACGAGGGTACATCGTCATCTCAGAGCGAAACCAGGACTGGGTTGCTGTTGAACCCCCCAACCGACGCCAGTACGTGAAATACATCTCCGATGGGGAAATGTCAAGGCTTAGAAGTGATAATAGGGCCCGGCAAGTGTACGACAATGGTGGCTCATGGATATGGTGGGTCCGCTGATGGGGAAATTGTGTATCCAACTTTTACGAGTGAAGAGCGCTAGCCAAATGGCCAGCCTTGATAAGAGCTACCGATATACCTGTGGTACCAATTATAATTTATCTAATGGGACTTTGTAGTGCTTATAATCGTGGATTACCGCGCTTCGGCCGCTATAGACAATTGTGGCTTTCGCCAAATGACGCGAATATATCAATTCTATTGTCCTATTGGTATATGCTTGGAAAGATGGACAGGGGCTGTGTACAGAAGAAATGAGTGAAACGATCCATATGAGGTACAGACTGACACTATATTCTCTATATCTTAAAGAGATACCCTTTTGAGTTGTAACGTCTACCCGGTTGGTATGGAACAGAGATCTGGGGATCGGGTTTTGCTGTGTTCTGACCATTTACCACCGAGTGATGGCGGAGTTGAACAGGTTGTACAAAAGTTGGCACTCCATCTAGTTGATCACGGATTCAGTGTTGGTGTATTCACACTTGATGACGGGACTGGTGAATTCGACTTGGCAGATATCCCTGACATTTCTTTTTATACGTCTTCCGGAGTTGATCTTACCAATAAAGTCGGTTTACAGAGTATGTTGTCTGTGTCCGCATTGCGTGAGTTTGGACACGTCCTTCGGGACTTTCAGCCGGATATAGTACACACACATAACAGATTCTTTTATACATCAGCACTGGCCGCTGCCTACTCAGTGCGAGCAAACTACAAACTAGTGACGACGGTTCATTTAGGAGATATCGGGATGATCTCGGGGGTTGGAGGAGCGGCAGCGAGAGTGTTTGAGCAGACTATTAGTCGATTCATTATCTCTCAAAGCGACCAAGTGATCTGCGTCAGTGCTGCTGCCGAGTTAATCACCCAGTCGCTCGGAGCGGATCGAACAGAAGTAATTCGAAACGCAGTCGATATAAAAGAGTTCTCTCCAGTTCCTACTGAGAAAAAATCACTACTATACATCGGGCGACTTGTTCGCAACAACGGCATTCAGGACCTATTGAGTGCACTTCCAGGGTTGCTTGAGACACATCCAGATGCAACAATACACATCGTGGGGAGTGGGCCCATGGAAGAGAATGTTTACGAGATGATTCAAGCAGAGGGCATATCCGAGTCGGTGACGGTTTATAATTTCGTCGAGGACATCTCAGAGATGTACGATATTGCTAGCGTGTTTTGTCGGCCTTCTTACTCCGAAGGACTACCACTCACGATGCTAGAAGCGATGGCATCGGGAGTTCCTCCCGTTGTTACGGAAATCGCAGGTGTTCCCGAAGTCGTTACAGATGGCGAGTCCGGCGTTTTACTTGAGCCCGGAAGACCAGATGAAATTGAACGCGAAATCAGTATATTGTTTAAAAATAATGAGTTGCGAAAACAACTGTCGCGAAACGCACGTAGGTACGTTGCTGAAAATCTAACGTGGAAACGACGGGCTAAAAAAGTCATGAACGTTTATTCCACTCTATATTAAATCTCGATTGGTTTCGTAGTATTGGGTAAACATATTACCCACCGACACAAAGCACCTCTCAACGATGGAACAAGCAAATAATGTTATTCTGATTGTAATGGATACAGCGAGGTATGATTTCGTTCATGGGCAAAAAAATGGGGTAGAAGTCGCGCCAGAAATCAATTCTCTTGCAGAGTCTGGAACCAAATTCACGAATGCGTTTAGTGCAGCTCCGTGGACATTACCTTCTCATGGGTCCCTCTTTACGGGACAGTATCCGTCGAAGCATGGGGCCCATGCCGGATCAAAACAGTTGCCAGATGAGAGTACGACTCTCGCAGAGGTTTTTTCAGAGGCGGGTTATGCCACAGTTGGCGCTTCAAATAACGCGTGGATTAGCGAATCTTTTGGATTTGGGAGGGGATTTGATGATTTCTATAAGGGGTGGCAATATATTCAATCTGAGACAGACTTAGGGAGGGCTGGCCTGATGAATAACGGGCGAGATATGTGGAAGGCTATTATGAGAGAGATGCTTAATGGAAATGTATTTAAAAACGTTCTCAACGCATTATATGCTAAGCTTCGTTTTGGTGAACTAGATGATGAGGGAGCTCGGAAAACTACCGAATGGATTACAGAGTGGATTGACTCACATTCAAAACAAGAGCCGTTCTTTATGTTCATAAACTATCTTGAGCCTCATTTAGAATATGCACCTAAACGTGAGTTAGCAGAGCAGTTCCTTCCAGATGATGTCAGCTATGAGGACGCAATAGAGGTCCCACAAAACCCTTGGAAGTATGTAACCGGCCAGCTTTCGCTTACAGGGTCTGAGTTTGAGATCCTTAAATGCCTGTATGCCGCTGAGATTGCGTACGTAGACTCCAAGATAGGTGCTCTAGTCGGCCATTTAAAGTCTATAGGTGAATGGGATAATACCGTTCTTATGATTCTTGGAGATCATGGAGAAAACATAGGTGACCACGGCCTAATGGATCATCAATACTGTTTATACGATTCTCTTCTACACGTTCCACTTGTAGCACATGGTGGTTCGTTCACTGATCAAGGCAGTATTGACGATCTTGTACAGCTCACAGATATAGCACCAACCTTACTCTCAGAGATAGGTATTGGGAGCAGTTCGTTTAGCAATCAGACTCAAGGAAAACCTATCTTTGAACAAGACAGAGACCATGTAATCGCGGAATATATTACACCCCAGCCTTCACGCGAATCCATCGAGAAACGGGTTGGTGACCCGAACAACTGTATGGATATGTATGATAGATCGCTCAAAACGATACGTAATAAGCAATATAAATTAATACGTGGGTCAGATGGGTCTACGGAACTATATGATATTGTGAAAGATCAAGATGAAAAGGACGATTTATCGGCATATAAACCAGACGTGGTTGATGAGATGTGCTCCACACTTGATACGTGGATTAGTTCATTTGACGCAATAGAAACGACGTCAAACGAAAATATCGATGAGGATGCTCAAGAAAGGTTGGAAGATTTGGGATATATTTAATTCTTCCGTAACAAATTTTCAAATACCTTATTGGACTTTTTTTTGAACTTTTCAAATGAATGCTTTTCCGCCAGCCTCCTCCCATTCTCTGCTAGCGGCTGTAGTGTTTTTGGGTCAGATAGGGCGCTATCCAATATTTCTGCTAATTGCTGTTCGTTATTCGTCTCAAATAAGAATCCATTTGAATCTACGTTGATATAGTCTCGGATTCCATATGTATCGGACCCGACAACCGGCGTACCAGATGCTAAAGCCTCAAGTCCTGTCGTCATATATCCTTCCATGAGTGAAGGAACAATAAATAACAGTGACTCGCGGTAAAGGCGTTGCTTTTTCTCTTTACCAACATATCCATGAAACTCAATATTCTCAAGATTTAGATCCTCAGCCAATTGCTTTAGAGATTCTTCTTGATTTCCAGTCCCAGCGATAGATAGTGTATAATTCTTGTATTTAGGTTCGATTTGAGCCCAGGCATTTATAAGACAGGAGACATTTTTACGAGGTGTGAGACGTCCCAAATATAGAAGTCGTTTTGATTTTGAGTCAAACTGATATTGGAACTCGGAGATATTGATACAAGGGTTCAATATATACCCATCGTTGTATCTAGTTTTTTGTTTCATTCTCTGCTTTGTGCTCCTGCTAGCACAGATCAGTTCTGGGTCGTTCATATACGGTAACAACCGGTCAATAATATTTACCACAGAACCCTTTATAGGACCGTTAAATTCCCAAGCGGAGTTGAAAAATGCCGTGTGCATAAAAATCGAATTTATTGAGTTTTTTGAAAAGAAATGTGCAGGATAGTAGGGAATATGAGAAATGTCATCCAGAATAATGTCTGGATCTTCAGCCTGTATAAGTGAACGGAATTTATTCATTCCCCTCACCGAGCCGAATAGACGTTCGGATGCCGTTTTTGGGTTTGAGTAGGGAAATGAATGGTAAGTACAATTTTGACCTAACTCTGTCTTCGGGACCACCTCTTCAGGTTGTGGACAAAGAATGTTGACCTCCCAGTTCGTGCTGCCCAATGACCTCGCAATGTTACACATCAAGCGGCCTGCACCGCCGGCAGGAGGTTGGTGAAGTGATCGAGCTGAACGAATTAGAATTTTAGGGGAGAATTCGGCATTCACAGTCGGATATAACTCAACCAGATATATAAAACCGTAATGAAGTAAGAAGTGAAATGTTAACACGTTGAACAACACCATAACTGAAATGTCGCAGCATAAGGTGACCAAAGCATCTCAAATGTAGTAGACTCGCTAAGAGGGTGTCATAGAACGGTTATCGCACCAGAGAGCAGGGTGAACGCTGAGGTGGAATGAGCTCAGCGACCCTGTTAGATGATTCTTCGGTAGAGACGTTCTTCAATGTCGTGGGGTCAGAGACGCTAGCGTTGTTTGAGCATCTCTCCTTCTGGTTTTCGAAGGTTAGACGTGTTCACCCCGGCGGAGACAGGGGGAACACGAGAGCATGAGCCACCAGAGATGATGCGTGGTTTCTCCATTGCTACTACCACGATATTACGGCATTCGTCCCGTTGAACGCGAGTTTCGGAACACGTCCGTTTGGATGAGCCGTGGCTTCGATCGACCACCGTCAAGAAACGCGGTCGATCGTTTCCTCACTGATCTTGGACACGTCGTCGACGAAGTCTTGGACCACTTCATTGAGCAGGCCGCCCGCCGCGGCCTGCTCGACTTGACCTACTGCACCGATTCAGCAGATATGAGTGCGATACCCGCCGATCAAGACGCGCCGAAGTGTACGATCCAACGACTGAAGAGTACTATCACAGATACGGCTGCATGATCGTCTCGGTCGAACAATCGACGTTAGACAAACGTACAACCGCCGCACGAGAGTCGAACGAGCTAACGAATCGTTGAAGGACTGCGGCCTATGGTGTGTGCTCACCCGAGACCGCGTCCACGCACGAGTGCAAGTGTTTCTTGCACTGTGCCTTCGCCTCGTCGTCGTAATCACCAACTACGAACCGGATACAATCCAGAAAATACCGTGATCACGGTGTGAAATCCTCTACGACACCCCTCATTAAATTAAATTGTACAAGAATTTCAGTTGGAGCACTTACAATCTGCTGAATCGAACAAGCAGTGCTAGAGCGATGTTTTATTATTCTTCGAGGTTATGCCTAACATAGTATTGAAGTTGTATATGATAAAGATCATACATAGAGGTTTGCGGTGTGAAACTCTATTTGAGATCATTACCCACAGTAGAAGAGTCTGAATAAAACAGCATATTGGGGCCATGAAGCGCTCGATTAAAGAAAACTAAGCTCGCCAACTTGCTGGCTGAGGAAGATCTCCCAGGAGGAATGAGTGAGAAATAATTGTCGAATAATAAGAGCTAATTGTATCAAGGTAAATTCATCTTGTAATGGATGAGAAACTAGTCTCAGTCGTTATTACCACATATTATCGCAATGATGGGCTCAGGGAGGCAATTGAATCCGTCAAGTCACAATCGTACGACAATATAGAAATTATCGTCGTAGATGATTCAGGAGAGAAGCATGCAGCTCCCGTTGTTGAAGAGTTTGATTTAACCTACATACCAAATGATGGTAATATAGGGGTTAATAAATCACGATCTATTGGAATTGACGCAACGCAGGGAAAATACATACAGCTCTTTGATGATGATGATATATTACGCCCCACAAAAATTGAAAAACAGGTGTCGGTCATGGAATCAAATACTTCAGCTACAGTCGTGTACTGTGGACTGAAAGATCAAAAAAATAATTTTCTTTGTCCAGATAAGGATGCAAGGGGCGATATATTGGATTTAATCTTACAATTTAATGTTGAACCAGCCCACACCTCAACGCTACTGTTTGATGGCCCCCTAATGAGAGAACTCTCCCCATTTAATTCATACCCCGCTGCGACTGATATGCCATTTAAAATACGGGCATCAGCTCACGGCGAATGTGACTTTGTTGATGAGTGCTTGGTAGTGAAAAAAGACCTTGGTAACAAATTATCAGAGGGGTTAGAATATTCTGATGCTTTGCTTAGCATCATCAACGACTTTGAACACCTCTATGAAAATAACAAGCATCTCCGTGATCGCGCGCTTGCCAATGCATATAGGCGGCGTGGCATTGATTATATATACAACGATGTATGGTCTTTCGAAGCCATACTTAGTTTCGCAAAGACAATATACTATGAGGAAAACGTAGATGCGGTCCTTATCGGACAATTTTTGGGTTCTTTACTGGGCCAACCAGGATATAAAACTGTCAAAAGTTGCGGTGATATAATTAACACTGATCGCTGAAAATGCTACGAGGATTCATATCAATCTTAACTGGTAAATTTTCCTCACTTTTACTCGGGTTATTAATTACACCATTATTGGTCCGAATGCTAGGGCAGGGCCATTATGGTGACTACGCATTTGTATTATCATTTATATCAATTACCACAATTATTACAAATGCTGGAATATTTGATGGCACCCGTAAGTATATCGCTGAGACCCACGATCGACCAGACTGGGAAGCCAATGTATTTGGCTTCTATCTTAAGTTGGCATCTGGAATCGGTATAATCGTGTCTGTCGGCTTAGCATTACTTGCAGCAAGTGGTGTAGTGAGCAGGCTCTTGGGTCCGGAGTTTGAATTTTATTTGTATATTTCAATTCTCTTGCTGCTTGCTCGACAGTTGCGGTCAGTTGTTAGAGGTGGCTTGATGGGCCTTAGTCTAGAGCACATAAGTGAGTCACTGAATGTTCTGAATAAACTGGTATTTGGGGTGGCTGCAATCGCACTTGTACATTTTAATTATGGAGTCAACGGGGTCCTCATTGGACACATCACAGGAACAATGATGTTAGTTCTTATGGGTTTAATTAGTTTATCGAAAAGGATTGATTTGATTAAGTCTATATTTACGCTCCAACGTAACATCCCACGTAAAGATCTTATGTCATTTAATTTCATGAGCTTCATACTCATTTTGTTCCTCTATTCGCTTTATCATGTAGATGTTATGCTCGTAGAAACATTAGCTCCAGAGGATCAGACTGGATATTATCGAGCGGCATTGGTAATTGCCGAATTCCTATGGTTCGCACCAATGTCATTACAGAAACTATTGTTGCACTCGGTAGCGGATCTATGGAACAACGATCAGCGTAAGAGAATATCGGAGCTGTCATCAAAATTGACACGCTACAATGTACTACTGACGGCGTTGCTAATGATGGGGTTGGCAGCGCTTGCAAGGGATTTTATTCCCCTATATTATGGCGCAGAATTCGCACCCACTGTAACTCCCTTACTGATTCTTCTTCCAGGGACTTTCGGATTTTCGATTACGCGTCCAATTATGGGAATTGGTCAGGCGAAAGGCGATTTTCGGTTATTAATCGCTGCTACGGGTTTGGCTGCAGGACTAAATATAGTATTGAATATTATACTTATTCCACGGTATGGGATGAATGGAGCAGCAATTGCGACAAGTATCAGTTATAGTTCGATGTTATTTTTACATCTTAGTGTATGTAAAAAAATCGGATTCGACCCAATCTCTGATCTTAGATTAGCCAAGACCACGACTACGATTGCCGTATCTGCTCCAGTGATTTTTGGTACAGCATGGCTACTACCAAATCCATATAGTCTCATTGTTGTTCCGCCAATCGGATTCATTTTGTACAGTATAGTCGCACTCAACATTGGCAGTATTTCTGCGAGCGAGATTTTCGAGATAACTGATAGGTTTCCCACCCCAATCAGTAGATATATACGATTAATAATTAGAAAATTAAATGTTACTAAAGATATTTCTGTAGTGTTCAGATAAGGATTGAAGAGTAAGGCACGGCGGTTTTGAAGTGTCTATGCCCAAAAACGCCGGCCTCGGCGGTAGTATCGACCGAATCGGCTTAGATTTTGTGGAGCGAGAAGCGACACCGCGACTGCTGATGAAGCTGAGTATTCAATTGCATTGGCTGGACTTCACTTTCGGATACTGTCTCAGTGCTTGAGGTATTCGGTGTCCAACGCGCTCGATCAACTGTCTATAATTGGGTTCACAAAGCAGATTTACAGCCCAAATATGGACAGACACCGGATCACGTTGCGGTTGACGAAACTGTGATCCAACTCAACGGTGAGAGATATTGGATGTACGCCGCTGTCGATCCACAAACGAACAAATTGCTCCATACGAAGCATAGACCGACTACAACGAAGGTTCTCGCCCATGCATTTCTCACCGAACTCTCTGAGAAACACGACGTCGACGTGCAGGAAAACATGGCACCGATCCAGGTGGTCGGCTCAGGTGCGACAGTCAACGACGCCACGCAGAACGCCTTCGACCGGGCGACGACGCTGCTGGACACGAGCGAGGGCGAGGTCCGGGCGCGCTGTACCTTTACCGCCGGCGTCCAGATCGGTCGGCTCCCCGGTGTCGTCCAGCTCGATATGCTCTCCCCGCTGGATATATTAGAGGATCGCGGCCTCGGCGATGCCGTCCAAACGCAGTAAGGGCCATAAGATGGGGTAGTTGACCTATTCTCCGGGCGCTTCCAACTCAACCAACGTCAAGTCACGATCTAGCATACAGTAGTCGTGGGGCGGATCGCCGATAATCTCGTCAATCCGATATTCCTCGTCAAATTCAGCGCCGGCGGGCTCACAGTAGGGATGGCTGGGACACTCAGTGTGAGGACAGGGGCCCATCAGCGAGGCCTTGCTCCCAGCATACGCGCCCTTCGAGGGCACGTTCGCCTGGATCGGCGCAGGCTCGACTTCGACGGCCCGCACGCCGTCTTGATGCATAGCACAGTCTAGCGTTTGGCCGCTCTGTCTGACGTTGGTGATCCGGTACCGGTTCCCCGTGGTCAAATTGAGGCATTGGTCCCGATACGGGCACCCCTCACAGCCGCTAGCTTCGCCGCGGTAGACGAATTCCTCGCCGACCTCGGCGAGGCGCGTCCCGACGAGCGTGACAGTAGTCATACTTGGCTATAGAGTGTCGCCACGGTAAAGCGTCATGACCGCCCGGTCAGCTCGTCCAGTTTGTCCAGATACGCCTCGCGGGGTACCTGATACAGCGAGTGGTAGTCCAGTTCGCCGTCGGCGAACCGGGTCGCCAGCTCCACGGCACCCTCGACGGCAGTGTCGCGGCGTTCGTAGGAGTCGGCGTCGCGCTCGACGTCGGGCTCCAGATAGAAGGTGACGTACCAGCTCTCCCCGGTCCGGTCCGCGCCGGGGCGTCGGGTTCGTTTCCCGCGCGTGAGATAGATCGTCGGGAGACACGGCGCTGGAAACTGCTCGGAGTCGAAGATGTCCGGGCGGTACGCGAGGATGAGCTTGTCGTCGGTCTCGTTCCACACCGTCCAGTCTTCGGGAAGGGCCGACAGGTCCATACCGTCGAATTGGCGTGGACCGGCAAGAATCCGCTGGTCCGTCCCGAAATCCGCCGGGCCCGGATACCGACACTCGTGCTGACGGCGGCAGCGTCGATACGTCGAGCCGCAATATCGCGTGGGATGTTCTCAGTGGCCAATCAAACCAGCAACAGATTCACATCAATCCAGCGCTAAACACTGGCCGACACACCGAAGAGAACAGTTGACAACCGACACAGTATATAAACCCAACTCGAAATCAACGATGCACGGTAACATACATATGGCCCACCATCCCCGTGTTCGGCCTATCGCAGCGTCGGAATTTATCGGCGGTATACCCACAAGAGGGCAAAGTTCTTATACGAACAGAGTTCGTACGGTAAATAGTATCGGAAACAGTTCCACACTGTCTCCCGTTACCACAGCAGGTCGGAGCAGTCCCCGTGTTCCGCCCGGCAGGTCAGCCATGGAAGGGCACACGCGTCACCCTGCAGCGAAGGGTGATTCGGCGGCTGTACGCGGTCACATCTGCAGCGGACAGCACCGACGACGAGTAGCCACACAGCCCCGGGACCGTCCCGCAACAGTCGGTGGTCGCCTGCAGCCACGACGAACTACTGAGATAGCATGAGCAAGAACAAAGAGACACTCGAAGCGCTGAGCAAGGAGTACCGTGACACGATACCGGCGGACCTCCGGAAGACGAACACGTTCGACTGGTATCTACAACAGTTGTACGACGAACCGACGATCGCCCGCAACGCCCACCAGCGCGTGGCGGACATGTTCGACTACTACGGCAAGACCTACGACGAGGAGGCCGGCGTGGTCGAATACGAACTGGCGAGCGAGGACCCGCTCAACGACGGCGAGAACACCTTCTACGGGCGGGTCATCCACGAGGCCATCCACGAGTTCGTCAACAAGGTCAAATCCGGCGCTCGCGGGCTCGGACCGGAGAAGCGCATCAAACTCCTCCTGGGGCCGGTCGGGTCGGGCAAGTCCGACTTCGACCGCCAGGTCCGGCGCTACTTCGAGGACTACACGAGCCGGGACGACGGGCGGATGTACACGTTCCGTTGGACGAACCTCTGTGACGTCATCCACGACCAGGACCCTGCCGACGACGTGGTCCGGTCGCCGATGAACCAGGACCCGCTCGTGCTCCTCCCACAGAAGCAGCGGGACAAGGTCATCGAGGACATCAACGCGGAACTCGATGCGCCTTACACCATCCGGAACGAGCAGTCGCTTGACCCCGCCTCGGAGTTCTACATGGACCGGCTGCTGGCCGAGTACGACGACGACCTCCAATCGGTCTTGGAGAACCATATCGAGATAATCCGCTTCGTCGCGGACGAGAACCAGCGCCGCGGTATCGAGACGTTCGAGCCCAAAGACAAGAAGAACCAGGACGAGACGGAGCTCACCGGCGACGTCAACTACTCGAAGATCGCCATCTACGGCGAGAGCGACCCGCGGGCGTTCGACTACTCCGGGGCGTTCTGTAACGCCAACCGCGGGATATTCTCCGGTGAGGAGCTGCTGAAGCTCCAGCGGGAGTTCCTCTATGACTTCCTCCATGCCAGTCAAGAACAGACAATCAAGCCCAAGAACAACCCCCGAATCGACATCGACCAGGTCATCGTCGGCCGGACGAACATGCCCGAGTACCGGGACAAGAAGGGTGACGAGAAGATGGAGGCGTTCAACGACCGGACCAAGCGCATCGACTTCCCGTACGTCCTCCAGTACGCGGCCGAAGCTCAGATCTATGAGAAGATGCTGCGCAACGCCGACCTGCCGGACATCCAGGTCGAGCCCCACACGCTAGAGATGGCAGGCCTGTTCGGCGTCCTCACCCGTATCGAAGAGCCGGACAACGAGTCCATCGACCTCGTCCAGAAGGCCAAGGCCTACAACGGCGAAATCGACGAAGCCGACGACGTCGACGTGAAGAAACTCCGCGAGGAGGCCGAGAAGATGGCCGACATCGGCGAGGGGATGGACGGCGTCTCCCCGCGGTTCATCGGCGACGAGATCGCCGAGGCCATCATGGACTCGATGCACCGGAGCCGGGACTTCCTCTCGCCGCTGACGACGTTCAACCACCTCGAAGGCAACCTCGAAAACCACGGCTCCATCGACGAGGAGTCGTTCAGCAAGTACTACCGCTTCCTCGAACTCGTCCGCGAGGAGTACAAGGAGCGGGCCATCGAGGACGTGCGCCACGCGCTGGCCTACGACATGGACGAGATCCAGCGTCAGGGCGAGAAGTACATGGACCACGTCATGGCCTACATCGACGACGCGACCGTCGAGGACGAACTCACCGGCCGCGAACAGGAGCCGGACGAGCAGTTCCTGCGCTCCGTCGAGGAGAAATTGAACCTCCCCGAGGACCGCAAGGACGACTTCCGGCAGGAAGTGTCGAACTGGGTGTCCCGGCGCGCCCGCGAGGGTGACACGTTCAATCCACAGGACAACGACCGCCTGCGCCGCGCCCTCGAACGCAAGCTCTGGGAAGACAAGAAACACAACATCAACTTCTCCGCGCTGGTCTCCAGCTCGGAGATGGACGACGAGGAGCGCAATCAGTGGGTCGACGCCCTCATCGAGCAGGGCTACTCCGAGGAGGGCGCCAAGGAAGTCCTCGAGTTCGCCGGCGCGGAGGTCGCCAAAAGCGAGATGGAAGAGTAATGACCGGCGAGGAGTACATCGACCGCGCGGACGAGTCACTCGACGCCGCCTACGAGGCCCCGATGAGCCTCGCGGAGTACGTCGACACCGTCCTCGAAACGCCCCAGGTCGCGGCGCATGCCTCGAAGTACCTGCTCGACGCCATCGAAGCGGCGGGCACGCGGATGGTCATCGAGGAAGGCGAGGAGAAGGAGCGCTACCGCTTCTTCGACGATCCGTACAACGACGGCGAGCACGCCATCCTCGGTAACACCGAGGTCCTGAACGCGTTCGTCGACGACCTCCGCTCTATCGCGGCGGGTCGCGGCAAAGACGAGAAGATCATCTGGCTCGAAGGGCCGACAGCCACGGGGAAATCCGAACTGAAGCGCTGTCTCATCAACGGCCTTCGGGAGTACTCGAAGACGCCCGAAGGCCGGCGCTACACCGTCGAGTGGAACGTCGCCGGGGCCGGCGGCAGCGCCACCAGCATGACCTACGGGAACGCAGCCGTCGAGGACGAGGACGACTGGTACGAGAGTCCCGTCCAGGCCCACCCGCTGACGGTGTTCCCCGACGACGTCCGTGCGGACCTGCTCGCCGAGGTCAATGAACGCCTCGACGACCACATCCCAATCCGCGTCGACGGCGAACTCGACCCGTTCTCCCGCGAGGCCTACGACTTCCTCGAAGAGCAGTACCGCCGACAGGGCGAGACGGACCTGTTCTCGGCGGTCACTCAGCCGTCCCACCTCCGGGTGAAGAACTTTGTCGTCGACGTGGGCCACGGCATCGGCATCCTCCACTCCGAGGACGAGGGGACGCCAAAGGAGCGACTCGTCGGCTCGTGGATGCACGGGATGCTCCGCGAACTCGATTCGCGGGGCCGGAAGAACCCGCAGGCGTTCAGCTACGACGGCGTCCTCTCGCAGGGCAACGGCCTGCTGACCGTCGTCGAGGACGCCGCCCAGCACGCCGACCTGCTCCAGAAGCTGCTGAACGTGCCCGACGAGTCCCACGTCAAACTCGACAAGGGAATCGGGATGGACGTGGACACGCAGCTCATCATCATCTCGAACCCGGACTTGGAGGCCCAGCTGAACAAGCACGCTGACCGCGAGGGCCAGGACCCGCTGAAGGCGCTCAAGCGGCGACTGGACAAACACGAGTTCACGTACCTGACGAACCTCTCGCTCGAAGCCCAGCTCCTGCGGCGGGAACTGACCAACGAGACGCAGGTGTGGGACCCCGAGACCTGGGACGAACTGGAGACGTGGATCCAGGAGCCCCTGACCATCTCGGTCCGTGACCAAGTCGAGACGGCGACCGACAAGGAGCTGGCCCCACACACAATCGAGTCCGCGGCGCTGTACGCCGTCGTCTCGCGGCTCGATAGCGCCGAAATCCCGACCGGGCTGGACCTCGTCGACAAGGCCCTGCTGTTCGACCGGGGCTACCTGATGGAGGGCGACGAGCGCGTCGACATCGAGGACTACGACCTGGAGACCACCGCCGAGGACGGCGACCACGGCATCCCGGTCACCTACGTCCGAGATATCGTCGCCGACCTGCTGCACGAGCCACAGGACCGACACCATCCCGACCTCCCGGTCGAACACGTCCTGATGCCCCGGGACGTGCTCAACGCCGTCGCCGAGGGGCTGGAAGACGCCCCCGTGTTCTCGACGGGCGAGGCCACGGAGTACGAGGAACGGGTCGTGACCGTCAAGAACTACATCTTCGGCCAGCAGGAACAGGACGTGCTCGACGCGATGATGCGGGACAAGCGCGTCGACGAGGCGACCGTCGAGGAGTACATCGAGCACGTCTACGCCTGGGAGTCCGACGACCAGATCGAGAACGAGCGGGGCGAACTCGTCGACCCGGACCCGCTGAAGATGAAGGTGTTCGAGATCGAGCACCTGGGCCGCTTCGACGAGAAGAACTACGACGGCAACGAGCCCGACCACGCCGTCGAGCAGTTCCGGACGGACAAGATTATCACCGCCTTGAACCGCCACGCGTGGCAGCGCCGCGACGAGGAGTTCCGCGTCGGCGACGTGAACCCCAAGGAGATTCCGGTCATCAACACCGTCCTCGGCAGCTACGACTGGGACGACATCCAGCGCACCTACGCGGACTTCGAGCCCGGGCAGTGGGACAACCCACCGTCCGGGACTGAGACGGCCCGCCTCAAGGCGAAGACGCTGGACAACATGGTCGAGATGTTCGACTACACTGAGGCGTCGGCTGAGCTGACGAGCCGGCACGTCATGAGCCAGGTGAGTTACAGATGGGACTGAAAGACGACCTCGAACGGTACCGCGACGTGGGCGAGGAGCGCCGACAGGACCTCGCTGAGTTCATCCAGTACGGCGACCTCGGCCAGTCACGCGGGGACTCGGTCCGCATCCCGATCAAGATCGTCGATCTGCCCGAGTTCGAGTACGACCAGCGCGACCAGGGCGGCGTCGGCCAGGGCGAAGGCGCCGAACCGGGCGACCCGGTCGGCCAGCCACAACCCCAGCCCGGCGACGGCGACGGTGACGAGGACGGCGAACCCGGCGAGGAGGGCGGCGAACACGAATACTACGAGATGGACCCCGAGGAGTTCGCCGAGGAACTCGACGAGCAACTGGGGCTCGACCTCGAACCGAAGGGCAAGAAAGTCATCGAGGAGAAGGAGGGCGACTTTACCGATATCACCCGAACCGGCCCCTCCTCGACACTCGACTTCGAGCGGCTGTTCAAGAAAGGGCTCAAGCGGAAGCTCGCGATGGACTTCGACGAGGACTACGTCCGCGAGGCGCTCAAAGTCGACGGCTGGGGCCCTGCCACCGTCTACGAGTGGACTCGCGAGCAGAATATGCCCGTCTCGAAGGCGTGGATCGACGACGCCTACGAGGAACTGCCCGACGACGAGAAAGGCGTCTGGGACTCCATCGAGGAGATGGAGGACAACGTCGAGAAGGTCGAGACGTCCCAGCGCATCCGCCGGGAGGGCGTCGACCAGATCCCCTTCCGCCGCGAGGACGAGCGCTACCGCTACCCCGAGATCGTCGAGGAGCGCGAGAAGAACGTCGTCGTCGTGAACATCCGGGACGTCTCCGGGTCGATGCGCCAGAAGAAGCGGGAACTCGTCGAGCGGACGTTCACGCCGCTTGACTGGTACCTGACGGGCAAGTACGACAACGCCGAGTTCGTCTACATCGCCCACGACGCCGACGCCTGGGAGGTCGAGCGCGACGAGTTCTTCGGCATCCGCTCGGGCGGCGGCACCCGCATCTCCAGCGCGTACGAACTCGCGGCGGAGATCTTAGAGGAGGAGTACCCCTGGAGCGAGTGGAACCGCTACGTGTTCGCGGCGGGCGACAGCGAGAACTCCTCGAACGACACCGAGGAGAAAGTCATCCCGCTGATGGAACAGATCCCGGCGAACCTCCACGCCTACGTGGAGACCCAGCCGAGCGGGAACGCAATCAACGCCACCCACGCCGAGGAGGTCGAACGCTCCTTCCGCGACGCCGACAACGTCGCGGTCGCGTACGTCTCCTCGCCGGAGGACGTGGTCGATGCCATCTACGACATACTCAGTACGGAGGACCAATGAACGACGACAGATTCGCGAAACAGCGCGTCGCCGACGAACTCGACGAACCGGTCGAAGAGGCTGGCAATCTCGCCAGAAAGCTCGGGCTGAAACCGTACCCGGTGAACTACTGGATCGTCGACTACGACGAGATGAACGAACTCATCGCCTACGGCGGGTTCCAGCAGCGGTACCCGCACTGGCGCTGGGGGATGCAGTACGACCGTCAGCAGAAGCAGGGCCAGTTCCTCGGCGGCAAAGCCTTCGAAATCGTCAACAACGACGACCCGGCCCACGCGTTCTTACAGGAGTCGAACACGCTGGCCGACCAGAAGGCCGTCATCACTCACGTCGAGGCCCACGCGGACTTCTTCGCCAACAACGAGTGGTTCCGCATGTTCACCGACGGCTCCTCCCGGACGACGACCGACGCGTCCGGCGAGGACCGCCGCCGCGGGCCCGATGCCGCCGGGATGCTCGCCCGCCACAGCGACACCATTCAGGAGTACATGCAGGACCCCGACATCGAGCGCGCCGAGGTCGAGCGGTTCATCGACCACGTCCTCTGTCTGGAGGACAACATCGACCAGCACGTCCCCTACAGCCCGGTCGAGACAGTGCCCGAGGAGTTCCAAGACATCGAAGGGGCAGACGTGACCGACCAGCTGGAGGACCTGGACCTCTCCGAAGAGGTCAAGCGGCAGGTGTTCGACGACGAGTGGCTCGACGCCCAGCGCGACGACGACGAGAACGTCTCGTTCCCCGCCGAACCGGAGAAGGACGTGCTCGGCTTCCTCCGGAAACACGGCATGCAGTACGACGAAGACGCCGAACGCGCCACTGAGATGGACGACTGGCAGAAGGAGCTGCTGGAACTGCTTCGTCGGGAGGCCTACTACTTCGCGCCACAGAAAATGACGAAGGTGATGAACGAGGGGTGGGCCTCCTACTGGGAATCCATCATGATGACCGGCGAGCGGTTCGCCGGCGACGACGAGTTCGTCCTCTACTCCGACCACATGTCGAAGGTGCTGGGGTCGGGCGGGCTCAACCCCTACAGCCTCGGCCTGGAGATCTGGGAGTACGTCGAGAACACGGAGAACCGCCGGGAGGTCATCGAGCGCCTGCTCCGCGTCGAGGGCATCACCTGGCGGAACTTCGACGAGAGCGTCGATTACGAGACCGTACAGGAGCACCTCGAACCGCCCGAGTGGCTCACCGACGTGCCAAGCCACCTCGACGAACTGGACCCCGAGGACCCGCGGGTCGACAGCGATGGGCTGGCGGCGGCCCGCGACGGTGAGTTCGACATCGAACAGTACCCCTGGAAGGTGCTGACCTACGAGGGACTGGCCCAGCGGCACTACTCGCTGGTCAAGCCCCAGTACCGCGGCTTCGTCTCCCGTATCGGTCAGGAGGAACTGGAGCGGACCGCCCGCTACATGTTCGACGACTCGCGCTACGACAGCGTCGAAGAGGCCCTGGCCGACGTGGATTACACCCGCGGCTGGGAGCGCATGCGCGAGATCCGCGAGAGCCACAACGACGTGACCTTCCTCGACGAGTTCCTCACTCAGGAGTTCGTCGACGACAACGACTACTTCACCTACGAGTACACCCATGCTTCGGGCGACTACCGGGTGACCTCGACGGACCACGAAGACGTCAAGAAGAAGCTCATGTTGCAGTTCACCAACTTCGGGAAGCCAACCGTCGTCGTCGAGGACGGTAACTACCAGAACCGAAACGAACTGCTGTTGGCCCACCAGTACAACGGCGTGATGCTCGACATCGGCCAAGCCAAGGAAGTCCTGAAGCGGACCTTCGAACTCTGGGGCCGCCCGGTGAACCTTCTGACCATCGTCAAGGAGTTCGACGACCACGACGTGGAGGTCGCCAAGCGCCGCGACCGCGAACCCGAACCAGAAGAGGTCGGCAAGCGCATCCGCTACGACGGCGACGAAGTGACTGTCACCGATGTCGACTGGTCCGAGGTCGAACACCTCACAGCAACTGACATCGACTACAACACCAAGCCAGACGAGTGGCTTGCCTGAAGGGCGGAGTTTGAACGAGGACGGGTTTTCCGACCTGCGACGCTGAGCGTAGCGGTACGCTTGAGTCCCGTCCGCTCGTGGGCGGAGATATGCCAACGAATCGGTTCACTGTCGCGACTGACGACCAGCTCTCGGTAGTCGACATCACCGAGCGAGTCAGGGACGTGATTCCCGAAGACGCCGAGGGGACCTGCACCGTATTCGTCCGTCACACTACCACGGGCGTCACGGTCAACGAGGCCGAGCCGCGGCTACTCGGCGACCTCGGTGACGCACTCGGCGACCTCGTCCCGGACAGCGGATGGGACCACGACGAACTGGACGGCAACGCGGACGCACACGTCCGGGCGATGCTCGTCGGGCCGAGCGAGACGATTCCCGTCCGCGACGGAGGGCTCGATATGGGGACGTGGCAGTCCGTGCTGCTCGTCGACTGTGATGGTCCGCGCGAGCGGGCCGTTGACGTGGTCGTCACGGACTGAGGCGGCGACAGCAGTACTTGCGACCATCAGTCAGGCTACCTCGACCTGCTGCTCGCCGTATATCTCTGCGAGTTTCTCGCGGTACGCGCTGCGGATGTTGCGGCGCTTCTTTTTCATCGACGGCGTGAGCAAGTCGTTCTCGGCGGTCCACTCCCGGGAGACGAGCGCGAACGACTTGATCCGCTCGACGCGTTCGAGTTCCTCGTTGACCGCGTCGACGGCAGTCTGGACCCACGCGTGGACGCGTTCGTCCTCGACCAGCGCTTCGTGGTCGTCGGGGAGGTCGACGCCCTCGCGGTCGGCCCACCGGCGGAGTTCCTCGAAGTTCGGGACGATTATCGCGCCGACGAACTTCTGGTCGTCGCCGACGACCATGACCTGATCGACCCGGTCGCTCGTCGCGAACTGGTCTTCGATGGGCTGTGGCGCGACGTTTTTCCCCGTCGAGAGGACGAGCAGT
Source organism: Haloarcula amylolytica JCM 13557 (assembly GCF_000336615.1). GTDB lineage: Archaea > Halobacteriota > Halobacteria > Halobacteriales > Haloarculaceae > Haloarcula > Haloarcula amylolytica. The sequence continues at coordinate 141,985 of NZ_AOLW01000015.1, read as the reverse complement.
TCCTTGAGGCGGTCGTGATAGATGAGGAAGTCGTCGTCGGTCCGTTCGACGATGTCGCCGGTGCGGAACCACTGGGTGCCGTCGATTTCGGTGAAGGCCCGCGTCGTCGCGTCGGGCGCGTTCCAGTACCCCTGCGTGACGTTCGGGCCGTCGACGAGTAGTTCGCCCACGTCGCCAGTGACGTCGTCGAACTCGCTGGCGTCGACGACGCCGGTATCGATGTGAACGTCGACCTCTGTCAGCGGAGCACCCAGGGTTCCGGGACGGACGTCCTCCGGCGGGTTCACCGTCAGAACCGGTGAGGTCTCAGTGAGACCGTACCCTTCGAGTATCGTCAGTCCCATCCCGAGGAACGTCTCACAGAGCGTTTTCGAGAGGCTCCCGCCGCCGCTGACCATGAACTCGATGTTCCCGCCGAGCCGTTCTTTGACAGTGCTGTAGACGAGGCGGTCAGCGAGCGAGTGTTTCGCAGTGAGTATCGGTCCCGGGTCGTCAGTCCGAGCGTAGTCGCGGGCCACGTCCATCGACCAGTCGAAAATCCGCTTTTTGAGCGGGGACTCGCTGGCCTGCGTTCGCATATTGTCGAAAATACGCTCGTAGACTCTGGGGACGCTCAGTCCGGTCATCGGCTCGACAGTCTGGAGGTCGTCGGCCAGCGTATCCGGGCTTTCGGCGTAGCTCACAGCCGCGCCGGAGGCGTACATGAAGAAATGGCCCGCGAGGCGCTCGAAGACGTGCGCCAGGGGGAGGAACGCTATCGACCGCGTCTCGGCGGTGACGGTCGGCAGGTCCGAAGACTTGTCGGGCCGTGGCCCGATTCGCCTGCGGGCCTGATTGACGTTCGCTCGGAAGTTGCGGTGGGTGAGTTGGACCCCTTTCGGCTGGCCCGTCGTCCCGGAGGTGTAGATCAGACTCGCCAGATCGTCGGGGTCGCGGTCGTCCAGCCAGGACTGGTACGCCGACTCGCTGAACGTCTCCTCGCCGCGCCTGTACACTGTTTCGAGTGTGCACACGTCCTCGCGGTCCACGTCAGTGTCGTCCATGACGACGATGAACGAGAGCGACAGGTCGTCCTCGATAGCCAGGACACGGTCCAGCATCTCGGCGTTCTCCACGACGACGGCGCTCGCCTCCGGGTCCGAGAGGAGATACTGCACCTGTTTCGGCGAGGAATCCGTGTACACGGTCGTCACCACCCCGCCCGCAGACAGAACGGCAAAGTCGCTCAGCGCCCACTCCATCCGCGTGTCGGCCAGAATACCGACCCGGGCGTCCGGGCCGACACCGAGGTCACGGAACCCTGCGGCCAAGTATTTGACCAGGTGATGCATCCGCTCGTAGCTGATCTCGGCGTAGTCGCCGTCGGGAGCCGCCGGTATCACGTCGTCAGTCAGTGACCGATCGTAGACGCCACCCTTGTACAGTTGGGCGGTCGTGTCGGCGTTCCGGACCGCGCTTGCGGCAAACATTTCGCCCAGCGTGTCGTCGCCGATGACGTCATCAGTGTGCGCTTCCTCGGCCGTCCGCCAGTCAGAGTGATTGCCCGCAGTCATGTCATACCGCAGTGTTCACTAGGCCAGCCCAAATATGTGCAGGATGTTAACACTCAATTGGTTTGTCGGAGTTGATTCCGTCAACGGTTTTGGAAGAAGGGGCGACGAGTGGCAACCTGTCGCACCAAAGCTTTGTCATGAGAGCGAGATAGCCATCACATGGTCGTCTCGACGGAACCAGCCTGGGGTGATGCCGTGGAGCAGTTCGTCAAAGAGTACGAGAGCGCCATCGTGTACGCCGATATCGAGCAAGAGACAGTCCTGCACGAGGGAGCGGTTCGCGTCCTCGCAAACGGCTGGGTCGAACTACCCACGGGGCGACTCCTCTCACCAGACGCAGTCCACCACATCGATGCGCAGGTGGACTGAAAAGAGCGTGCGAGTTTGCCAGCGAAGGGATGCACCCGAACGGCCGGAGTCGCGGGTGCGCACCCGGAAAGCGGTACACCGTCCGGAAGACAGTTAGAACAGACGTGTTACTGCCACTCTAGTCGGCAGTCCTCGTTGCAAAAGTGGGCGGTTTCGACGCTGCCGTCTTCTATCCATGTGATGACGCGGTGTGTCACTTCGTTAGCGATAGCGTCGCCGCAGGTAGCACACTCCGGTGCCTCGTCCTCGTCGATATTCTCGTGGTGATCTGATGTCGGGTCGACCATCTTAGTTGAGAGTGTCTTTCACGCCACTTAATCCCACATACTTGCACTGAACGTCACGAACGTACACGAATGTCGAATCGGTTACAGAAGGCTAGCTACACGTAGTTACCGCAAACAGACGCTCGATAGAAGATGCCCGCTATCGGTCTCGCGTGACGGATTCGCCGGGGATAGTCGTCGCGCCCGACGAGAGGACGACGCCGGCGTTCAGACTGGTGTTGATGGCCGTTTTCGCGCCGTCTCCCGCGACGACGCCGAACTTCCGCCGCCCCGTCGAGACGCGGTCGCCTTTCACCGTCATCCGGACCGGGTCGCCGTCGTGGCGGAGGTTCGCCACCTGCGTTCCCGCGCCGAAGTTGACCTCACGGCCGATGACGCTGTCACCGACATAGGAGACGTGGGGCACGTTCGAATCGGCCATCAACACCGTGTTCTTGAGTTCGACGCCGTGGCCGACGTGGGTATCCTCCCCCAGGAGGGTTGCCCCGCGGACGTAGGCGTTCGGGCCGACGTGTGCGCCCGAACGGACCAGCGCCGGTCCCTCGATGACGACGCCGGGTTCGACGACTGCGCCCTCCTCGACGACGACTTCGCCACGCAGGTCGGCGTCGCCCCGCACCTCGCCGTCGAGTCGGCGGTCCAGTTGGCCCAGTTTCCACTCGTTGGCCGCAAGCAGTTCCCAGGGACGGCCCACATCCAGCCAGCGGTCGACCTCGACGGCGGTGACCGTCGATTCCTCGATGACTTTCGCGAGCACGTCCGTTATTTCACGCTCCCCGCGGTCGCTGAGCGGCACGTCCAGCCAGTCCCGCGCTTCCGCCGGGAAGACGTACGCCCCGGCGTTGGCCAGGTCCGTCGGCGGGTCGGCCGGTTTCTCGACGATGCCGGTGATGGTGTCGCCCTCGGTCGACAGCACGCCGTAGCTCGTCGGATCGTCGACGCGATAGGCGGCGACCGACGGCGCGGCGTCGAAGAGGCCGCTGAGACTCGCAGCGTCGTAGAGGTTGTCGCCGTTGAGGACTGCGAAGGGGCCGTCGAGGTGCTCCCTCGCAGCGGCCACCGCGTCGGCGGTCCCCAGTTGCTCCTCCTGAACGGCGAAGCTGACCGGGACGCCGTTGTACTCGTCGCCGAAGTACGAGCGGACCGCCTCGGCCTCGTAGCCGACGACGAAGATGAGTTCGTCGGCCCCCGCCTGGATTGCCGTGTCGGCGGTGTGTGCCACCAGCGGCCGGTCCGCGACCGGGAGCATCGGCTTCGGTGTGTGGTCTGTCAACGGCCGCATACGCGTCCCCTGGCCTGCCGCGAGTACGACTGCTTGCATGGTCGGTCCGTTGCTCGGACCCGAAAAATACCTACCGCTGTTGACTCGTTCGGGAGGCGGATTAGCGAGAAGTCACGCTGCTTCGGTCGTGGGGAAAACCGTATCTACACCTATTCCACGGCCTCGAACGTCCACTCCGCCCCGAATGGCGTCGTCCGGTAGTCCCACCGCCTGTCCGCGTCCGGTTCCGTCACTAGTTCGATGGTTCTGGTTTCCCCAGCGGGAATCCGCTGCGTGTAAGGGCCATCAGAGTCAATGTACCACGTATCTGCGGAATAGCCGGCAAGTATGCCTGGTTCCTCGGGCGTCTTGAACTCGAAGATGGACTTGAACATCCCTGCGCTGTCGCCCACGTTCTCGACCTCCATCTCGACTATCGCTTCATCGCCCGTGACGTCCTCCGGCGGAACGTCGATGTTCGCCAGTTCGAACTCGGGGAAGCCACCGGGTGACTGAAGCGGGATTTCGATATCAGCGACTGCACTCCCTTCTGCGAGATTTATGCCGAACGTGAGGTCGTCGATCTTGGCCTTCGGGACGGCGTAAATCAGATGGCCGCTGTAGGTCTGCCCTGGGTTGATGTTCTCCCCGGCTGCGTTCGTTCCGTCACGACCTGCGGCCGACTCGCTCACGAAGCTCGATTCGGGAACGACAAAGTCGTCTTTCGACACCGTCTTCGCCTCACCAGTTCCGTTCTCGAACGTCACGCTCAGAATCAGGAGGATATTATCTGAGACCGTTTCGCGAATGGCATGGACGGTGTTATCGCCCAAAGCCCGTTCGCCAGAGGGCAGTTCGTAGGCGATCATCTGTTCGTAGGACATATCAGACACTGTGGCCTGAACGCCACTCGCGAGTTCAATAGTTTCCCCAGTACTCCCCTGCTTCGGGAGGACCGACACGGTTGACGTGACCGTATCGTCGACGGCGTAGAAGTCCGACGACGGTTCAAACGCCCACGCGCCGGCGTACTCGGCGTCGACACGATAGCTATGCGAGACTTCTTCGCCGGACGCCAGTCCGTCAGCGTTGACTGTGACTGTCTGTGGCTCAGTGTCAGCTGCTTCCGAATGGACGAACTCTATGGTTGCATTCCCGGATATCGGCTCACCACCGACGTTGACGGCAGTCACGTCACCCTCGATGGTGTCACCGAACGCGACCTCCTTTGGCCCATTCACGGAGAGCAGTTTCAGCCGTGCCGGTGCCTCCTGATCTACTTCATACGTTGGTTCCGGCGTTGGCGTCGATTCACTGGTTCCGTCTCCGCCGTCTCCGTCTCCCCCGTCGCTCCCACTACATCCTGCGAGGCTGAGTGCAGCGATGCTGCTTCCGATCGTACGTACGTATGTTCGCCGTTTCATATACTACTGGCTTTATATACATATATAAATATGTGTTCTTTTATCTATATAATTGTCAAATATTAATACACAGAGCGGCGACACTGCGAAGCTCGGAGGTTGAATTCGCGGCTACGTACGGGCCGGTCAGAATATTGACGCGTCGAACAGCGGGCACAGCAGCCGCTCACTGGTTTGTTTACGACAGTAATGTGCTCGGTCAGGGATTTGAACCCTGGTCCTCGGCTCGAAAGGCCAAGATGATTGGCCGGACTACACCAACCGAGCGTACTCTTGCGTTCCGGGTGCACCAATTTAACCCCATCGAAATAGACGCTACCTGTGGATGCGTACCACTCACAGAGATACCCCGGTGTGGTGACAGGTGCCATCACACTTTATTCGGCCGACCGACTGTTCCCCTGATATGACCCTCAATTCGTTCATCAAGAGCAACTTTCTGGCTGGGCTCGTTCTCGTCGGGCCGCTCGTGGCAACCATCGCCATCGTCCGTATCATCCTGGGGTGGGTCGGTGGATTCCTTGACCCGCTCATCCGCGGGACGCGGCTGGCAACGGTGACGGCGAACAACGTTCTGCTCGCACAACTGCTGACGCTCTCGGTTATCGTCGCACTCATTACGGTTCTCGGATACCTCGCCCAACGGAGCGTCGGCCAGCACCTCTTCGGGAAGACGGGGCAGCTAGTCACGTTCGTACCCGTCGTCCGGACAATTTACGGAAGCATTCGACAGATGACCACCTCTGTGGTCAATCGGCAGTCGGACTTCGAGTCCGTCGTGTACGTGGAGTATCCCCGCGAAGGCGTCTACCAGTTGGGTCTGAAAACAGGGACGAGCCCCACAGACGTTTCCGAAGCGGCCGGCGAGAGCGCGTCGAGTGTGTTCATCCCCGGAAGTCCCAATCCCACGCAGGGGATGCTCGTGATGGTTCCCGAGAGTCAGACCTACGAGTCCGAACTCAGTGTCCGGGCGGCCATCCGCCTGCTGATGACGACCGGCATGGCCCAGTCCGACGACATCATCCGGCTCGACGAAACAGAGGTCGGCGGCGGAGCGACCGGCCAGCAGGTAGAGTAGTCCCAGCAGTAAAAACGGCCGACGGTCTGCGCGCTTACTTCCCTTCGAAGTTCGGCTCCCCGTCACCCATGAACGCGTTGATGCCCTCCATCACGTCGTCGGTCCCGATGAGATGACCGAAAGCCTGTGATTCGACTTCGAGGCCGGCATCGATGTCGTCGCGGCCGGCGAGCATCGCGCGCTTGGTGAGTTTCTGTGCGACCGGCGGGCCGGCGGCCATGTCTTTGGCCAGTTCGAGTGCGTGCTCGTGGAGGGCGTCGTTGTCGACGACCTCGTTGATGAAGCCGTATTCGGCCATCTCGTCGGCGTCGTAGCGGTCGCCCGTGAAGATAATCTCCTTGGCGCGGCCCTCGCCGACGATGCGGGCGAGGCGCTGCGTGCCGCCCCAGCCCGGCAGGAGGCCGAGGTTGTGTTCGGGCTGGCCCAGTTCGGAGCGCTCCGAGGCCACGCGGAGGTCGGCACAGGTCGCCAGTTCCATCCCGCCGCCCAGCGCGTAGCCATCGATCCCGGCGACGACCGGCATCGAGCACTCTTCGAGCTTCCCGAAGGTCTGCTGGCCCTTGCGGGAGAGTTCGATGGCGTCCAGCGGCGTCGCGTTCGAGGCCATCGCCTGCACGTCTGCCCCGGCGGAGAACGCCTTGTCGCCGGCCCCAGTTAGCAGAATGGCACGCACCTCGTCGTCGTCTTCGAGCAGGTCGACGGCGTCGGCGAGGTCGTCCATCAGCTCAGGGCTGACGGTGTTCATCCGGTGTGGGCGGTCGAGTTCGATGTGACCGACCATATCACCGGGATATTCGACGGTGACATTATCGAACTCGGCGTCGCCCTCGTCTTCGCTGCCGTAGAAGCCACCTTCCGCCGCGGCCTCTCGGAGGCCGTCAGAGACAGCATAGCGCTCCGCGCCGGTCTTCTCGTGGGTTTCTTCAAGTGTGTCGACAAGCGTCTCCAGACCAGTCTTGTCGGCTATCTTCGCGGGACCGTCCGGGAAGCCGCCGCCGAGCTGGACGGCCTGATCGATGTCCGCAACCGGGGCCACGTCGTTCTCGACGAGCTTCCCGACCTCGTTTGCCATCACGGCGACGAGGCGGTGCTCGACGTCTTCGCGGCCGGCGTCGGTCGGAATGTCGACGCCGCCGTTCTCGTAGTCGTAGAAGCCTTTGCCGGTCTTCTTCCCGAGTTCCTCGTTCTCGACTTTTTCCTCGAGCAGGGGACACGGGGCGTAGGGCTCGCCCAGCACTTCGTGCATATATTCGAGGACGTGGAGGCCGACGTCGTTACCCACCTGGTCGGAGAGCTCGAACGACCCCATCGGCAGGCCCATGTCGAACTTCGTCGTCGAGTCCACCTCGGCGATGGTCGCTTCCTCGCCGTGGACGAGCCACGCGGCCTCGTTCATCAGCGGGACGAGGATGCGGTTGACGATGAACCCCGGTGAGTCCTTGCGGACGCGGACCGGCGTTTTGTCGAAGTCTTCGGCGAGCGCCCCGATGGCGTCCAGCGTCTCGTCGCTGGAGTGTGCGCCGGAGATGACCTCGACCAGCTGCATCCGGACCGGCGGATTGAAGAAGTGCATCCCACAGAACTGCTCGGGGCGCTCGGTCACTTCCGACAGCTCCGTGATGGAGAGGCTGGACGTGTTCGTGGCGAAGATGGCGTCCTCGGGCGCGTGTTCTTCGACCTCCGTGTACACGTCCTTCTTGATCTCCATTTTCTCCGGCACGGCCTCGATGACCACGTCGACGTCGCTGACCGCTTCCTCGACGTCGACAAGCGGCGTCACGCGGTCCAGTGCCGCGTCGGCCTCGTCTTGCGTGAGCTGGTCTCGCTCGGCCAGCTTGTTCAGCGACCATTCGATGTTGTCGTAGCCGTCCTCGACGAACTCGTCTTTGATGTCCCGCATCCGCACGTCGTAGCCTGCGATGGCGGCCACTTCGGTGATTCCATGGCCCATGTTCCCGGCACCGAGCACGGCGATAGTGTCAATATCCTCGAAATCCATGACATATCGTTCCACTGCCGGCCGAGGCTTCAACGTTTCTCTCATTAGAAAACCACTCTCAAGTTTATTTCGGATTACAAACCATTAATGCATTTCACGTCAACACACCACATATGGACTTCGAACTGACAGAAGAGCAGCGACAGATACAGGACGAGATCGCCCGGTTCGCGGAAAACGAAATCAAGCCCGTCGCGACCGAGTACGACACGGAAGAGAAGTTCCCTCGAGAGATCGTCGAGAAGGCCGCTGAGATGGGGCTGACAGGCGCGAACATCCCGATGGAGTACGGTGGCGCAGGCTACGACACGCTGACCAACGCTATCATCGCCGAGGAGCTGTTCGCAGCCGACCCCGGTATCGGTCTGAGCATCCAGTCGGCCGCGTTCGGTGCTGACGCCCTCATCGGGTTCGGCTCAGAGGCCCAGAAAGAGGAGTACTTAGAGCCCGTTGCCACGGGCGACGCCATCATGGGCGCGGCCATCTCCGAACCCGACACCGGCTCGGACGTGTCGTCGGTGTCGACACAGGCGCGCAAGGAGGGCGACGAGTGGGTCATCAACGGCAACAAGATGTGGATCACCAACGGCTCGGTCGGCGACTACTTCGTCGTCCTCTGTGAGACCGACCCCGACGCGGAGGGGCGGTACAACGGCTTCTCCCAGATTCTCGTCGAATCCGACCGCGACGGGTTCGAGGCAGAGAAGATTACGGGGAAGCTCGGCATCCGTGCGTCGGACACGGCAGAACTCATCCTCAACGACGTGCGCGTCCCCGAGGACAACCTCGTCGGCACGCGCGGGGCCGGCTTCCTCCAGATAATGCAGTTCTTCGACGAGACCCGGACCGGCGTGGCCGCACAGGGTGTCGGTATCGCCCGCGGGGCCGCCGAGCGTGCCCTGGAGTACGCCCAGGACCGCGAGCAGTTCGGCCAGTCCATCTCGGAGTTCCAGGCCATCCAGCACAAACTCGCCGAGATGTTCACCGAGATCGAGGCGGCGCGCCAGCTCACGTACAAGTCCGCCTGGAGTGTCGACAACGCCGACGACCAGCTCACACAGCTCGCGTCGATGGCCAAGGAGAAGGCTTCCAGGGTCGCCGTCGAGACGGCCGACGAGGCCGTCCAGATTCACGGCGGCGCCGGCTACGTCAACGACTTCGACGTCGAGCGCTTCTACCGCGACGCCAAGATCACCCAGATCTACGAGGGGACGACCGAGATCCAGAAGAACATCATCGCTCGGGAGCTGCTCGGGAAAGGCATGACCTGAGCAGTAGTCGCAGCGGGAGCTCACCAGTGGACATTCCATTCATTCCAGCCGGTACGCCGGGTTCTCCAATCACTGCTTTTTAAGCTACCGAGCGACGTAGTTGGACCAACCATGGGCGACCGAGTCCCACGTCGCGCTACTCGCCCGCTTCGGACCGCGATCAGTTGCCGCTCTTCCCGCTGCTGTTGTCGTCCCCAGTAACTCCCGTCCAGTGGTTCGGACCGCGACCGACAGTCTCGTGCGCAGACGACACGCTCTCCCCACAACACACACCATGTTTGACCGACTGAAAGCGGATATCCGTACAGCACTCGCAAAGGACCCGGCAGCGACGAGCGCCGTGGAGGTCGCACTCACGTACCCCGGCCTGCATGCCATCTGGGCCTATCGCGTCGCCCACTGGCTCTGGGCGAACGACCGGACGCTGCTCGCCAGGCTCGTCTCCCACGTCACGCGGTTCCTGACCGGCGTCGAAATCCACCCCGCCGCAGACATCGGCGAGCGCGTGTTCATCGACCACGGGATGGGTATCGTCATCGGCGAGACGGCCGAGATCGGCGACGACGTGCTCCTGTACCACGGGGTGACGCTCGGCGGAACGTCAATGCGTCGGGAGAAGCGCCACCCGACAGTCGAGGACGGTGCGACCATCGGCGCTGACGCGTCGATTATCGGGCCGATCACCGTCGGGGAAGACGCCTCCGTTGGCGCTGGCGCTGTCGTCGTCGACGACGTGGCCCCGGACACGACAGTCGTCGGCAACCCGGCGGAGCCAGTCGGCGCGGCTGGTGTCGCCTCACCACCGCCCGACCCGATCATCGCCGACGGCTGACGGCGACAGACACGTTCTTTTCGGTCGAGCCAGTATCACAGCGCAATGAGTGACTCGCCACACGAGGCGTTACGTGCGGACCCAGACATCGGGCCGCTGGTCGAGACACACGGCGAACTCACGCTCGACCCGTCGTCGGACCTCTTCGAGCGGCTCGTCGTCTCGATTCTCCGCCAGCAGGTGTCCATGGCCTCGGCCGCCGCGACACGAGAACGGCTGTTCGACGCCGTCACCGTGACGCCCGAGGGCATCAGGGATGCTGACAACGACCTCCTCCGGGACGCCGGCCTCTCCAGACAGAAGACCCGCTACGTCAACGAGGTCGCCGACGCGTTTCTGGAACACGGCTACTCGCTGGAAACGTTCGAGGACGCCGCCGACGAGGAAATCCACGAGGAACTGACCGCCATCACGGGCGTCGGCGACTGGACCGCGAACATGCAACTCCTGTTTGCCTTCGGCCGCGAGGACGTGTTCCCGGTCGGCGACCTCGGCATCCGCAAGGGATTCGAGGCCGTCGTCGGCGACGGGTACAGCCGCGCGGAGATGCGGGAGTACGCCGAGCGCTGGTCGCCGTACCGCAGTTACGCGAGCCTGTATCTGTGGCGGGCCAGCGAGGACATCGCCGAGAGCGTCGCGGAAGTGAGTGAGGACTGAGCCGGTTCGGAAGCTGGTACCGGCTCGTCGCTACTCTTCGCTCTGTTCCTCTTCCTCGGTGTCCACTTCCGATTCGTCGTCCGCGCGGCGATTCACGTCGACCTGGTAGTGCTTGAGGATGTCCCGACCCAGCAACAGCGGGTAGTCCATGTGCCCGCGGTCTTCGACGCTGGCCGTGACGGTGTGCTGGGTCCCGCCGACGCCGACGACGAGGTCGACGACCGGGCGTGACCGACCGGACTTGAGACTCCCGGATTTGATCTTCACGATGTCGAGAATCGGCCCCGTTCCGATTTCCGCGGCGAGCTTGGCGTCGATACTGGTCCGGGTCGCGCCGGTGTCTGACTTCGCGAGGACGGACTTGGTCCCCTGCGTTCCGGTGACGACGACTTCCTCGATGTAGCCGACGACGACGTTCTCCTGTGCTTTCGGCTGTGGCTTCTTCGGCGTGCACGCGGGCTTTGAGTCGTCGAGCCGGTCGGAGAGCCGTTCGACGGTTTCCTCGTCGACACTTCCGCCGGCCCGCTCGATAGCGAGCTGAGCGATGTAGGGGGCGGGACTGACGCCGCTGGCCTTGAACAGCCCGCGGAACCCGGCGGTGGGGTTCACTTCGAGCACGTAGTAGCCGTCGTCGCTCTGGACGATGTCGACGCCGGCGTAGTCCAGGCCGATGGCCTCGACCGAATCGAGCGCGATCTCCCTGACGCGCTCGGGGAGTTCGCCGGTCATGTCTTCGACCTCGCCGCCGAGCGCGACGTTCGTCCGCCACTCGCCTTCGGGCGCGTAGCGGTTCATCGCGCCGACGATCTGGTTACCGACGACGTACACGCGGAGGTCGTGGTGGCGCTTCTCGTCGTGTTCCATGTACTCCTGTAAGAAGGCGTAACGGCCGCCGACCTGTGCGTTGACCTGATTTTCCAGATCGACCATCCACGTCCCGCCGCCGTGGGTACCAATGGCCGTCTTGTACACTGCGCGGTCACCGAACCGGTCCCGCTCCTCGTTCAGCAGGTCGCTCGACAGGGCGAGCAGCGCGTCCGGGACCGGGACGCCGGCGTCGGCCAGCGCGGCGGCGCTGGCGAACTTGTGCAGGGCCGTCGTCGCCGCCATCGGTTCGTTCAACGTCGGTGCGAGCCGACTGATAGTCATCCCGAGCCCGATCCCTTCCGCGGGGTGTTCGTTGCTGGAGAGCAACAGACGGTTCGCGACCACGTCGACATTGGGTTCGAGTGTCATCTCGCCGTCGGTAACGCTGATCGCGGTGTTTTCGGTGCGAAGCCACTCCGTGTCGTAGCCCATCTCGTCGACCGCGTTCAGGATGGCCTTCGACTCCTTGCTGGAGTGGAGGCTGAGAACGCCAACTGTGATATCCTGGTCGCTCATGCTGTCGTCTTCTGTCGGGCACAGTATAGATGTACGGATACTCGCTTGTCCCGGAGGGGTTTTAGCCGCCGACTCTCGTTGTGATGGCATGGAAGAGGCCAAGCCGTTCACCTTCGACGGCGGCCGCGTCAAGCCGGGGGAAACCCGCAACGTTCGCTACACGGTCAGCGAGACGTATCTGGGGGACGCCGTCCGGATGCCGGTTACCATCGTCAACGGCAAGCGGCCCGGTCCGACAGTGTTTCTCACCGCGGCTGCACACGGCGACGAACTCAACGGTATCGAGGTCGTCCGGGAGGTGGCCCACGAATGGAACCACGACGGACTCGCGGGGACGCTGATCTGTCTGCCGGTGCTGAACGTCCCAGCGTTTCTGGCACAGGAGCGATATCTGCCGATCTACGACCGGGACCTGAACCGTTCGTTCCCCGGCGACCCCGAATCGACGAGCGCGAAACGGATGGCCCACGAGATCTTCCGGAACTTCCTGGCCCCGTGTGACGTGGGCCTCGACTTCCACACGTCCACGCGCGGGCGGACGAACATGCTCCACGTCCGGGCGAACATGGACGACCCCGAGGTCGCGCGGGTCGCGAACGCCTTCTCGTCGAACGTCATCATCTCCTCGGAGGGTCCGTCGGGGTCGCTCCGACGGGAGCTGAGCGATGCGGGCGTCCCGACGATCACGATAGAGATGGGCGAAGCCCACCGTTTCCAGCGGCCGCTCATCGACTCGGCCCTGGAGAGCGTTCGGTCGGTGCTCGCGGAGTTCGGCCTCCGAGACTCTGATACGGTCCGGTGGCCGGGCTGGCGGACAGTCATCGACGACAGCGGCGAGAAAACCTGGATCCGTGCGGACTCGGGCGGCCTGGTAGAGATGCACTACGACCGCGGCGACCTGGTGTACGAAGACGACGTGATATGTACGATCACGAACCCGTTCAAGACGGAGAACACGCTGATGCGTGCGCCGTTTACCGGCCTGTTGGTCGGCATCCTCGAGAACCCACTGGTGTACCCCGGCAACCCCCTCTGCCATCTGGTCCGACTTGACGACCGGACACAGCGGGCTATCGAGTGGAACCGACGATTGGACGACGACGATTGGTAACTGTGGAGTAGTCAATTGACGAACGTCTTCGGGCGGGATTCCGGCGATACGCGTCCGCTGTAGAAACTACTATCTGTCCCCGGACTAACCCCCCAGTGTATGAGTCAGTCTTACAATCGCGGCACCGTCGAGGACTTCGGACGGTGGCGGGAGTTCACGGCCGGGATGTGGGCCTGGATCTTCCACAAGTTCACCGGCTGGGTACTCGTGGGCTACCTGTTCACCCACATCGCGGTGCTGAGCACTGCAGTCGGCGTCGATCCGGCGAGCGCGCAGGCAGGCAGCGACCTCTACACCAGCACGATCAGCGGCCTCGAATCGCTGCTTATCGTCCGGTTCCTCGAAGTCGGTCTGCTGGCCGTCGCCGTCTTCCACATCCTCAACGGCATCCGATTGCTGATGGTTGACCTGGGTGTGGGGCTGGAATCGCAAGACAAGAGCTTCTACGCGTCGCTCCTGTTGACGGGCGCTATCGTCGTCGCCAGCGTGCCGACGTTCCTCGGGGGGAAGCTAGCCTGATGGCTGAACACTACTCCTCCTTCGACCGTGGCGGGCGTCGCTGGCTGTTCCAGCGGCTGACGGCAGTGTTCCTCGTCGGCGTGCTCGCGTTCCACTTCATGCTGTTGCACTTCGTGAACCACGCCGCCGACCTCACCTTCCTGGGTACGCAGGCCCGAATGAACCGACCCTGGTATCTCATCACGATGTGGCTGTTCCTCGTCACCGCCACGTTCCACGGCGTCAACGGCGTGTACAACGCGCTGGTCAACCAGGGGCTCACCGGCTCCCGGAAGAACGCAGTCAAGTACCTGCTCGGCATCGCCGGCATCCTGCTCATCGTGCAGGGGACCCGCGTGTCGCTGGCCATGACAACCCTCGTCTGAACTATGAGTACGCAAATCGAACAACAGGAGACCGAGACGGAGGCCGACGAAGAGACAGAGCCCGAGGTCGAATCCCCGGGCGACCGTCGGCGCGCACAGCGAGACGAACGACAGGCACAGGAGCAGGCCCAGCGGGAAGTCGAAGAGGAGACGCTCGACGACGAGGACACGATTACGCTGAAAGTGTTCCGTTACGACCCCGAAGTCGAGGGGAAGCAGGAACCTCGCTTCGACGACTTCCGCGTGCCGTTCCACAAGGGGATGACCATCCTCGATGCGCTCATCTACGCGCGGGACCACTACGACTCCTCGCTGACCTTCCGACACTCCTGCCGGCAGGCCGTCTGTGGCTCGGACGCGCTGTTCGTCAACGGGCGACAGCGCCTCGGCTGTAAGACGCAGATATCGGAGCTTGACGACCCCATCCGCATCGAGCCGCTGCCCCACCAGGAGGTCGTGAAGGACCTCGTCGTCGACATGGAGCACTTCTACGACCAGATGGAGGCCGTTGAGCCGTACTTCGACGCCGACGAGACGCCCGACGACAAGCTCGAAGAGCAGCGCCAGACCCGGGAGAACCGCGAGAAGGTCAAGATGTCCACGCGGTGTATCTGGTGTGGTGCGTGCATGTCCTCGTGTAACATCGCCGCCGGCGACAACGAGTACCTCGGCCCCGCCGCCATCAACAAGGCCTACCGCTTCGCGATGGACGAGCGCGAGGGCGAGAACCGCAAGCAGGAGCGCCTGCGCATCATCGAACAGGAACACGGCGTCTGGCGCTGCCAGACCCAGTTCTCCTGTACCGAAGTGTGTCCGAAGGACATCCCGCTAACCGAACATATCCAGGAGCTCAAGCGGGAAGCGGTCAAGAACAACCTGAAGTTTTGGTAACGCGATTCGACTGGCTAGTTTTCAGGTTCGCGTTCGGAGTCCGACAGCGGCAGCGAATGTGAGTCGAGCCGAATAGCTACAGCGGTCTATACCCGCGCGCGGAACTGGGTGAGATGGGTTTTGGAGGGGATCACAGGCACGAGCGCAGAACTCAGTTCAGCTATCGCGGCAGATGAACTCGAATCGCGCACCGCCGCTTTCGCTGTCAGTCGCGATGACCTCCCAGTTGTGTGCGTCGACGATCTGTTCGACGATGCAGAGGCCGAATCCGGTCCCCTCATCGGCCGTCGAGTAGCCGGGTTCGAACAGGTCCGCGGTGCCGTCGGAAAAGCCCGTCCCGTCGTCCGTGACGTAGAACCCCCACGATTCCGTCCCGACAGTGACAGTCACGTCGTCGCCACCGTGTTCGATAGCGTTCCGAAAGAGGTTCTCGAGTAGTTCCAGCATCGCCCCCTCGTCGGCTTTGATGCTGTCGGCGGCCTCAGTTTCCAGCGTCGCGTCCTGTGTGTCGACCATCGACCAGGCCCGTTGCGAGAGGGTGCTGAGGTCGACTGTCTCGATCTCCTCCGGGTCGACGCCCTGTTTGGCGAGCACGAGCAAGTCGTCGATGAGCGTGTACATCCGGTCGATGCTCCGTTCGGCGCGCTCGAAGTGCGCGTCTTCCCCTGTCTCACGCGCGAGTTCGAGCGAGCCATCGAGGACGTCCAGCGGGTTCCGTAGGTCGTGACTAATCGCGTCCGAGAACCGCTCGAGGCGCTGGTTCTGTCGCTCGAGTTCCTGTTCGCGCTGTTTCCGCTCGGAGATGTCGCGAGTCGTCACGACGACGTGGTCTTCCAGCGGGCCGCTCTCGACCTGCTGGCCGCGGGACTCCGCCCAGATCCAGTCGCCGTCTGCGTGGCGATAGCGGTGTTCGATGACGGCGATATACCCCGGGTCGTCTATCATCTGGCCGAACTCGGTGAGGGCGTTCGAGAGGTCGTCCGGATGCACGTACTCGAAGAGGTCCGAGTCCTGCATTTCGTCTTGGTCGTAGCCGAGGACGCGTTCCACGGACGGACTGATGTACTCGACATTGCCTTGCTCGTCGAACACAGTGAGCACGTCGGAGGTGTGGGTGACGAACTGGTGAAACCGGGCCTCGAAGCGCGGTCGGTCGCTGACGTCGCGGGAGGTGAACACCAGGCAATCGCGGTCTGTCTCGGTGTCCGATGAGACGATGGTTTCGAGCCAGACCCAGTCGCCATCGGCGTTCCGGAACCGGTACTCGGCCCCGTCGTCGTCCCGTTCGCCCGCAAGCGTGGCAAGAACGCGATCCGTGTCCTCCGGGTGGACGAGATCCAGCCAGTTCGTGCCGACGAGCGACTCCATATCGTACCCTAACACGCGTTCGATCGCTGGGCTCACAAACCGTATTATCAGTTCGCCATCAGTAACTGTCAGTACTGATGGTGCCTCGGCTAACACCGCTTCGAAGTCATCAGTTGACGTGAGATACTGGTCTGGCATCAGGTTTGAGACGGGTCAGCGCCCGTAGTGGGACTATCCGTCGGGTCTAGTATCAGTAGTTGGTTCCTAAGTATTCACAGCGCGTGATATAATTCCATCGGATAGGTCAAGAATTCAGTCTCCCTGACAAGACGTCCCGATATCAGGAGCGAGATGCAACCCACTAGTGGAGCCATACTCGGTAACGCAACAGGGAGGCTTAAGTTTGGCTAATCCTAAGCCGAAACCACGCCAAGAGACACTCTCACAATGTACGAACACGATGTCATCGTGGTCGGCGCGGGTGGCGCTGGCCTCAGGGCGGCTATTGCAGCGGACGAAGAGGGTGCAGATGTGGCCCTCGTGACCAAGCTCCATCCAGTTCGGAGCCACACTGGTGCCGCGGAGGGTGGAATCAACGCCGCCCTTCAGGAAGGGGACTCCTGGGACCTCCACGCGTACGACACGATGAAGGGGTCAGACTATCTCGGCGACGCCCCTGCCATCGACACCTTCGCCAAGGACGCCCCGGAAGAGGTCATCCAGCTCGAACACTGGGGGATGCCCTTCTCCCGCGAGGACGACGGCCGCGTCTCCCAGCGGCCGTTCGGTGGCCTCTCCTATCCGCGGACGACGTACGCCGGTGCCGAGACCGGTCACCACCTGCTGCACACGATGTACGAGCAGGCGGTCAAGCGCGGCATCGAGGTGTACGACGAGTGGTACGTGACCCAGCTCGCGGTCACTGACCACGACGACCCCGAGGACCGCGTCTGTCACGGCTGTGTCGCCTACGACATCAAGTCCGGCGAGATTCAGGGCTTCCGCGCGAACAACGGCGTGATTCTCGCAACCGGCGGACTGGGCCAGGCCTTCGACCACACCACGAACGCCGTCGCCAACACCGGCGACGGCTGTGCGATGGCCTACCGCGCCGGCGTCCCGATGGAGGACATGGAGATGATCCAGTTCCACCCGACCACGCTGCCATCGACGGGCGTCCTCATCTCCGAAGGGGTCCGCGGCGAGGGTGGGATCCTCTACAACGACGACGAGGAGCGGTTCATGTTCGAGCACGGCTACGCCAACAACGAGGGGGAACTGGCCTCCCGTGACGTGGTCGCGCGTGCCGAACTGACTGAAGTCAACGAGGGCCGCGGCGTCGAGGACGAGTACGTCGATCTCGACATGCGCCACCTCGGCGAAGAGCGCATTCTCGACCGCCTGGAGAACATCCTCCACCTCGCGGAGGACTTCGAGGGCGTCGACGGCCTCGACGAGCCGATGCCGGTCAAGCCCGGCCAGCACTACGCCATGGGCGGCATCGAGTGCGACGAGAACGGCGAGACGTGCATCGACGGCCTCTACGCGGCCGGCGAGACGGCGTGTGTCTCGCTACACGGCGCGAACCGGCTCGGGGGTAACGCCCTGCCGGAACTGCTCGTGTTCGGGGCCCGCGCCGGCCACCACGCCGCCGGCAAGGACATGAAGACCGCCGAGATCCAGACCGGCCCCTCCGCCAAGAGCGAGCCCGGCGACGTGCAACCGCCGGTCGAACCCGGTGCCATCGACGCCGGCAGCGACGACGTCGCCGCCGACGGGGCGGCTGTCGAGCCAAAGGCGGTCCTCGAAAGCACCGTCGAGCAGGAGCGCCAGCGCGTCGAGACCCTCATCGAATCCGACGGCATCAACCACGCCGAGGTCCGCGCGGACGTGCAGGAGACGATGACCGAGAACGTCAACGTGTTCCGGACCGAAGCGGGTCTGGAGAAGGCCCTTCAGGACCTCCGGACGGCGCGCAAGGAGTACGAGAACGTCGCCGTCGAAGACCCGTCCCGGACCTACAACACGGACCTCATCCACACTATCGAGACCCGCAACATCCTCGACGTGGCAGAGGCCATCACGCTCGGCGCGCTCGCACGCGAGGAGTTCCGTGGCGCACACTGGCGTGCGGAGCACCAAGAACGCAAGGACGACGAGTGGATCAAGCACACGATGCTCGCCTGGAACGAGGGTACCCCCGAACTCTACTACAAGCCCGTCATCCTCGAAGGCGACGAGGAGACCTACGAGCCGAAAGTCCGGTCGTACTGACGACCTGACCACCGGCGACGATATCTGTTTCTGCGAGTTTCAGGGTGCGCCGACGAGGACGAACGTGCTCTCTGTGTCACCGTTGTGAATCGTTCGCTCCGCTTCCGGCGGGAGACTGATCGCATCGCCAGCAGCGAGGGCCACATCTTCGCCGTCAACCTCGACAGTCGCTTCTCCCTCGATAAGGACGTACACCTCCTCGTGGCCCTCGTCGGCGTGGTCGTGCGGTTTGCCGGTCCAGCCGGGGTCACAGTCCAGCACAGTGACGCCGACCTGCTCACAGTCCAGCGGGTCCCGGAGGAAGTGCATCGCATCGGCGACCGGTTCCACGTCGGTGTAGTTGACTTTCGTGTAGCTCACAGACACGGGTGTCGCCGGCCAACGCAAAATAAGTTGTTGTTACCCCAACAGGACACAGTGACGTACGCGAAACCCGATCCGTCCGGAAGCCGCTGCTGGGGACATGGAAACCGGCGCAAGCGCAGCCAGCGGGAGGCGTCGGCTCGCGGAAACACCCGGAATCATCACTTACTTGGTTGTCAGGAGCGTATTATAGATAGCTTGGAAGGGTGGCTCAGTGGTAGAGCGCTACCGACCAACATGCCAGAATCGGTTGGTGGTTACCCCGCAAAGGGCTCCGCGTGGTTCGACTCCCGCCCCTTCCATTTTCCGTCGGTTCGTCGTGAGCGGAGTAGCCGGCGCCGTGTGTGCCACACTGGCAAGTCGGATCTGACAGTTGAGCTGCCTGGAACTACCGTAGTGGGGGTGACTATGAGCTATCGGGTACGAAAACCGTCGGTGTGGAAGCCGACGCCTCACCAGAAGTGGAAAGGTAAGGAATGTGGGGGTGGGGGGTGGGGTGGTGCGGCACCAGTGTGGTGCCTATTGTGAGAGATGGGGGGAGATGTATAAAAAGCCATTGCTGCAATTATCATAGTTGATATCAGGGTGGGATGCTGTTGCCGGATTCCACACTACTGCGTAGAGAATTGGCGGAGAACCAACGGGATGACACTTGTCCCGGCAGTTACTTGTGGGTAAACAACACGACGTTCCCGTCGTTGATAGTCGTACAGAGGTCCATCTCGAAATCGAGATTGAGGGAGGTGAACTCCTGCTTGCAGACGACCATATCGTCGAACGGTTCTTCACAGGATGGACAGGCCACAGCCGTCGTGTTCTGGTAGGAAGCGATCGCCTCGTTGTCCTCGCGCGGGGTCAACGACGAGAGGAGTTCGTCAAAATCGTCCATGTTCGGGGAACCGCGGCCGTGCGGTATAAATCATGCGCCGCCCCAGCACCAAGATATTAAAGTTTACTTGTGATAATACAACTACAATGACTTCACCCGGTGGCGGAACACGCTTTGCGCTCGTCGCAGGAACGACCGAAACCGCGGGTCGGGCGGGGATTAGCGCCGCCGGAGCCGACCCCGAACTGATGTCGGTAACGCCCGCGGCAGACGCGGAGTTAGTGACCTACGGCACGCCAGTTCGGACGAGTGTGACACCGGTCAGTCCGAGCGGCTGTCCGACGCCGGCGCTGGTGACACGAGCCGTCCGGGACGTCCTGGGATTTGACGTCACTGTGGTCGACGGCGGACTGGCCGAGAAAACGGGCGCGCCGACAGTCTCCGTCGGCGCACGCCCGGGAAAGGACATCGCGGAGCAGGACCCGGTGTCGACGGCCCACGGGGCGTTCGCGGCCGCCCGACAGCTCGGGCAGGCACTCCCGGCCGACGAACTGTATCTGGGCGAAACCATTCCCGGCGGGACGACGACAGCCCTCGGGGTCTTTCGAGCGCTGGGCGAACCGGGAATGGTCTCCTCGTCGCTGCCGGAGAACCCGACCGAACAGAAGGAGAAACTGGTCGCCGAGGGCCTGCAGGCCAGTTCGCTGTCACCGGGCGACGCCGCAAACGAACCGAAGCGGGCCGTCCGCCGGATGGGTGACCCCGTCCTGGCAACGCTCGCTG
Organism: Haloarcula amylolytica JCM 13557; assembly: GCF_000336615.1. Classification (GTDB taxonomy): domain Archaea; phylum Halobacteriota; class Halobacteria; order Halobacteriales; family Haloarculaceae; genus Haloarcula; species Haloarcula amylolytica. The sequence continues at coordinate 121,428 of NZ_AOLW01000015.1, read as the reverse complement.
GGCTGACCGCCGGAGCCGTCGAGAGCGATACCGCCGTAACGCTTGCCGGCGGCAGTCAGTGCGTCGCCGTCGCCGCGCTGGTCCGCCACGGCGGCTACGAGGGACCGCTTGGACTCGCGACGACGAGCTACGTGGCCGACGACGACAGCGCCGACGTGCGGGCGTCGGCTGACCGACTCGACCTCGACCTGACAGTAACGGACCCCGGCTTCGACCAGAGCGATCACGTCGCGATGGAGCGGTTCGTGGCCGGCGAGGCCAAGGAGGGGGTCGGCATGGGCGGCGCGCTGGCGCTCGCCGACCGCGCCGGCATCCCGATGGCGGAGGTTCGCGACCGCTTCGCGGCCATCTACGACGACCTGATCGGCGACGCGCCCACAGCGACGGCCGAGGAGGGAACGTGACGATGGAGGGGGTCGTCCTCGCCGGTACGAGCTCCGGCGTCGGCAAGACCGTTGCCACGCTGGCGACCCTGACAGCGCTCGAAGACGCCGGGTATCAGTCCCAGCCGGCCAAGGCCGGCCCGGACTTCATCGACCCGAGCCACCACGAGGCGCTCGTCGACACGCCCTCGCGAACGCTCGACCCCTGGCTCGCGGGCGAGGACGGGATGCGCCGGACCTACTGGCGCGGCGCGGGCGACATCTGCGTCGTGGAGGGCGTGATGGGCCTCTACGACGGGAGCAAGACGTCGACGGCAGCGGTCGCCGAGGGGCTGGACCTCCCGGTCGTTCTGGTCGTCGATGCGAAAGCCGGCATGGAGAGCGTCGCCGCGACGGCGCTGGGGTTCGCGCAGTACGCCGACCGCATCGGTGTCGAAATCGAGGTGGCTGGCATCCTCGCACAGCGCGCCCACGGCGGCCGACACGCCGACGGCATCAGGGATGCACTCCCCGAGGACCTCACCTACTTCGGCCGGATTCCGCCGATGTCGGACCTGGAGATTCCGGACCGCCATCTCGGGCTACATATGGGCTCAGAGGCCGGGCTCGACCGTGACGCACTCTCGACAGCGGCAGAGACCATCGATATCGAGCGGCTGGTCGAAACGGCACGGGCACCACCGGAAGTGGCGACTACGGAGCGAAATACTGGCGACTCGCCGGCTGACCGCCGGGTCGCCGTTGCACAGGACAGCGCGTTCTGTTTCATCTACCCCTCAGTACTCGAACGACTCCGGTCTGAGGCGTCCGTCGAGCCGTTCTCGCCGGTCGCCGGTGACTCAGTGCCTGATGCCGATGCGATATATCTGCCCGGCGGCTATCCAGAACTCCACGGAGAGTCGCTCGAAACCGGCGGCACACTCGACGAGATAGCCCGTCGTGCCGCCGACGGCGTCCCGGTCTACGGCGAGTGCGGCGGCCTGATGGCGCTGTCGGAGTCGCTGACGACGACCGACGGCGACACCTACGAGATGGCTGGCGTCCTCCCAGCAGAAATCGAGATGCAGGACCGGTATCAGGCGCTCGACCACGTAGAGCTAGCGGCGCAGTCAGACACCGTTACGGCTGCCGCCGGGAAACGACTCCGCGGACACGAGTTCCACTACTCCGCTGCGACCCTCGGCAGCGACGCGTCGTTCGCCTTCGACATGGTTCGGGGCGACGGCATCGACGGCGAACACGACGGGCTCACGGAATACAACACCGTTGGCACGTACTGCCACTGCCACGGAGAGAGCGGCGCGTTCGACCGTCTGCTGGCAGTGCCTTCGAGGGACCTCTGATTCGGGGTTCCGTCGTCAGACGTGTGGCTGACCGCCCGCAACCTTTTTTTCGACAGACAGCGTCGTTCTGATAATGAACGAGTTGCGCGACCTGCTCGGAGACCTGGTCGCAGACGTCGACGCCGTGTTCCTGTTTTCCCCGAACGCGTCGTTCTTCGAGGAGTTCGACGACGTTGACGAGGAAATCGTCGTCGTCGGCCCGGAGAACACCCTCGATGCGGAGCCGTTCGTCGAACTACCGATTGATTTCACTGACCTCGAAGGCCGTCTCCGCTTTGGTATCGAGGGCGCACTGGAGCAGGGCATCGTCGACGAGGGCGACGAGGTGCTCTGCGTGACAGAGGTGCTTGATGGGGCCGAGAACACGCTCGTGCGGGTCCAGACCAACGACTTCTCGCCCTCCGGCGTGTACGACATGTTCGTCAACTCCAGAGCGGACGCGAGCGTCGTCCGCGACGTCTTCGAGGTCGCCATCGAACTGGGGAAGAAAGGCCAGAAGGGCAAGCCCGTCGGCGCCCTGTTCGTCGTCGGCGACGCCGGGAAGGTGATGAACAAGTCCCGGCCGCTGTCGTACAACCCCTTCGAGAAATCGCACGTCCACGTCGGCGACCCCATCGTCAACGTGATGCTCAAGGAGTTCTCGCGGCTCGACGGCGCCTTCGTCATCTCGGACGCCGGCAAGATCGTCTCCGCGTATCGGTACCTCGAACCCTCCGCGGAAGGGGTCGACATCCCCAAGGGACTCGGCGCTCGGCACATGGCGGCCGGCGCGGTCACCCGTGACACCATGGCGACGGCTATCGTTCTCTCGGAGAGCGACGGGCTCGTACGGGCGTTCAAGGGCGGGGAACTGGTCCTCGAAATCGACCCCGAGGAGTACTGAGGATGCAGTTTGGTTTCGACTGGGCCACGATCATCCGGCAGGTGTTCTCGCCCCAGGGGACGTTCGTCTTTTCGCTCGTGGTACTGGCGGTGGGCATCGTTCTCGGCTATCTCGTCTGGCGCTCGTCCCGCCGGTTCATGCGCGAACTCGGTGTGCCGGAAGCGGTGGAGGGCACACCATTCGAGCGGACGGCAAGGGGGCTCGGAACGTCGACTGTCGGCATCGTCTCGAACCTTGCGGCGCTGTTCATCTACATCACGACGGTCACCGCCGTCCTCAACATCGCACAACTGACCGACCCGGAACTGTACTGGGCTCGCTTCACCTCGTTCCTCCCCGACCTGTTTATCGCCCTGTTCGCCGTTATCATCGGCCTCATTGCGGGCGATAAGGCCAAGCTCGTCGTCTCCGAGCGACTGCGCAGCGTCAAGATGCCGGAGGCGACGGTGCTACCCGAACTCGTCAAGTACAGCATCTTCTATCTGGCAGTGCTCATCGCGCTCGGGCAACTGGGCGTCGAGACCCTCGCCCTGCTCATTCTCCTCGGAGCGTACGCGTTCGGGCTGGTGTTCGTCTGCGGGCTGGCGCTGAAAGACATCCTGCAGGCCGGTGCGGCCGGTCTCTACCTCTTGCTGACAGAGCCATACAGCATCGGCGACGAGATCGTCATCGGCGACCAGAGCGGCATCGTTCAGGAGGTGGATATCCTCGTCACGCGTATCGAGAGCGACGGCGAGGAGTACATCATCCCGAACAAGCGTGTGTTCAATACAGGCATCGTCCGTATCCGGAGCTAAGCGGAGTTACGTTCCGTCAGTCGCCGCGTCGTCCTCGCCGAGCGGTTCGGCCGGGACGCCGGCGACGGTCGTTTCTGGGGGCACATCGTCTGCTACGAGCGAATTCGCCGCAACCTGTGCGCCCGCCCCAATCTCGACGCCGGGAAGGACGATTGCGCCCGCCCCGATCATCGCCCGTTCTCCGACGACGACCTCACCGGTGCGGTACTCGTCCTGCAGGAACTCGTGACACAGCAGCGTCGCGTCGTAGCCGATGATGGCGTGGTCCTCGACGGTGATGAGTTCCGGCCAGAACACGTCTGGCGTCGACTCCAGACCCCAGGCGACGCCGTCGCCGACGGTAACACCGAGCCGCGAGAGCAGCCAGTTCTTCAGCCGGAGGCTCGGCGAGATGCGACAGACGAGGATGACGACGTAGTTGACCATCACCCGGAGCGGGTGTTTGGCGTCCGGCCACGGGAACAGGGAGTTGTGCGGACCGGGCGTCGGGTGCTGGGTCAGACCGTCGTGTCGTGGACCACTCACGTCCGTCGTGTACGGGGCCGCGGTAATCAAACCCGTCGGCTCGCCGGCAGTCACCGCGTCCAGAACGTCGGCGTCAGCAGTACCAGCACGGGGACGATTTCGATTCGGCCGACCCACATCAGCAGTATCATCAGCACCTTGCTCGACCGGGCAAAGCCCTCGTAGGTCCCGTAGGGGCCGGCCTGTCCGAACGCCGGCCCGATGTTGAAGAACATCGACGCGGCGGCGCTGAGCGCCTCGAACTCAGTTATCGGTGCGCCCGCCCGCTCGCCGTCGGCCACGAGCAGGACAGTACCGAGTATAAAAAACACCAGCGCGACCAGCGTGTACGCATACACGTCGCGGACGGTGTCCTCATCGACGATTTCCCGTCCCAGTCGGACCGGGCGGACACTCCAACGGTGGGCCGAGACGTTCAGGTCCCGCCAGAAAGACTTGGTGACGATGAGCCAGCGTAGCGTCTTGATAGAGCAGGTGGTGCTCCCGGCCATCCCGCCGATGAACATCATCACGAAGAGGACGTTCTTCGCGCCGGCCGACCAGGTGTTGAAATCTGTCGAGGCGTAGCCCGTCGTCGTGATTATCGCAGCGGTCTGGAAGACAGCGTGGCGAACCGTCGCCCCGACGCCGCCGGTGAATCCCTGGTCGAGCACGAGCAGGCCGCCGATGAGCAGAGTACCGACCCCGAGAATCCCCAGGTAGAAGTGGAACTCCTCGCTGTTGCGCAGACGGTCGGTATTGCCCCGAACCAGTGCGTACAGCAGGATGAAGTTCGTCGCGCCGACAATCATGAACAGCGTCACCGCCCACTGGACGGCCGGCGAGAACGCGCCGATGCTCTCGGCCCGCGGGGAGAAGCCGGCCGTCGCGATGGCCGTGAAGGCGTGGGCGACTGCGTCGAAAAGCGTCATCTCCGGCGCGAGGCCGCTCGCACCCAGCGCGAATAGAATCGCCGCTGCGGCGGCTGTCAGGCCCAGGTACAGCAGGCCGAGGATGCGCGCGGTGTCGCCGATATCGGGGGTGAGCTTCGTGACGTTCTCCGTCCGCGTCTCGGTCTCCATGAGCTGTGCGCCGGCAACCGAGAGCCGCGAGAGCACTGCTGTCGCAAGGAGGAGGACGCCCAGCCCGCCGAGCCACTGGAGCACCTGCCGCCACATCAGCAGTGCCTGCGAGTGGATGTCGAAGTCCCGGATGACCGTCGCGCCCGTGGTGGTGATGCCGCTCATCCCCTCGAACAGGGCGTTGACCGGGCTGGCGAACACGCCCGTCCCCTCGATGTACAGCGGTATCGCGCCGACGACAGCGATGGACAGCCACGTCAGCGAGACAATCAGAAACGCCTCGCGGTCCTCGATGCGGTCGCGCTGGAGGTGAGCGAGCGCCGTACCGACACCGAGCGTAATCGCTATCGTAGCCAGATACGGGACCGGCGACTCCCCGTAGATGACGGCGACCAGAACAGGAATCGTCAGCGGGACAGCCAACCATTGCAGAATCGCGCCGAGAACGTTCAGCGACGACCGCACGTCGACAGTTGTCAGCGCCACCGGGGCTCACCGCCTCTCGCGTCGCCGTCGCGTGGCCGCTGACGCTGCCACCACGCGCTCAGTCCGCGCCGCCGCGGATGTCGTTCATGTGGTCGATGCGCTGCTGGACGAGGTCGGCCGTGCCGATGTCGTGGCGGACCCGAAGCCCCTCCGTGCCGGCCCGTTGGAGTGATGCCTCAGCGATGGCCTCTGCGTCGCCAATCGTTTCGGCCAGGCCGACGACGGCGTAGGAGCGCGACGTGGTCGTGTAGATGCCGTCCTCGCGGTCGTCGACGCTGGCGTAAAACAGCAGCGCCTCCGGGGCCGTCTCCGCGTCGTCGCCGGACTGCTCGCGGTGGTCCTGTACGACTTCCGCGATGACGTCGTCGTCGATGGTCACCTTCGCACCGGCGTCGGGATCGGTCGGGTAGCCGTCCGGGACGGCGTACTTGCAGACGGTCGCCATCGGGCGGAAAGAGAGTTGTGGCAGCGGCTCCTCGTCGCGTGCGGCGGTCAGTACGTCGAGGAAGTCTGTGTTGAGCACCGGCAGCGTGTTCATCGCCTCGGGGTCGCCGAAACGGGCGTTGAACTCCACGACCCGCGGCCCGGTCTCGGTGAGCATGAACTGGCCGTAGAGAACACCTTTGTAGCCCTCAAGCGCGTCGACGGTCGCCCGGAGCACGTCGACGGCGTCCATGTAGTCATCCTCGTCCATGAACGGCAGGTGGAGGCTGGAATCGGAGTAGCTCCCCATTCCGCCGGTGTTCGGTCCCTCGTCGCCCTCGTAGGCGCGCTTGTGGTCCTGAACTGCCGGCGTGACGCGCAGTTGGCCGTTGGCGACAAAGGCCTGCACCGTGAACTCCTCACCGACGAGGCGCTCTTCGAGGACGACCCGGTCGTAGTCGGAACTCCGGAGGTACTCTTTTGCCTCCTCGGCGGTACACTGGTCGCCGATGACACGGACGCCCTTGCCGCCGGTGAGGCCGGCGGGCTTGACCGCGAGGTCGCCGTCGTACTCGTCGATGTACTCGCAGGCGGCGTCCATGTCCTCGAACGTCTCGAAGTCCGGGCAGCCGGGGATGTCGTGCTCCCGCATGAACCGCCGCTGGAACGCCTTGTCCGTCTCGATGCGAGCCTCCGCCTCCTGTGGCCCGAAGGTGTAGACGCCGGCGTCGTCCAGCGCGTCGGCGACCCCGGCTGCAAGGGCCGCCTCGGGGCCGATGACGGCCAGCGTGGCGTCGACCTCCCGAGCGTAGGTCGTCACGGCCTTCGGATTGGTCGTGTCGAGTGCCTCGAAGCCGTCGGCGAGGGCGACGATGCCCGGGTTTCGGTTGCCGGCACAGGCGTACAGCTCCCCCGGTGAGTCCGCGAGCGAGCGCGCAATCGCGTGTTCCCGGCCGCCGCCACCCACGAGCAGCACTGTCTCTGACATACCCGAAGGCCGGATGGGCTCTCACGTAAGTATTGTCTTTTCGCCGGTTTTCGCTGACTGCGACGGTCGTTTCCACGTCGGGAGCGCTGTCGTGTACGGTCCGCCGGACCGAGACCGAGAGCTACTTTGCCCAACCTTGTGACGCACAGGTGCATGCCCTCGCCCCGCCCCTTCATCGACCCCGCTACAGGAGAATTGGAGACAGCCAGAATTATCTCCGAAGCCGTTCCGCTGGCGAAACTCATCGGCGTGTGCGTCACCGGGAGCCTCCCTCCCTACGCCATCGTGTTCTTCGGCTCGGAGAGTTCCGCACTGGGTGCATTACTGGCCCTACTCGGGGATTTTATCCTCGCCGTCGGAGCCGGCGTCGTTCTCATGTATGTCATCGCCCGTGGCATCCAACTGGCTGGCGAGTGAGGCACCGCTGCCGGCGTCGCGTTCCTTTTCACCGCGGCGCTCCCAGCCAGAGGTATGAGCGACGCCACGGACCCGACGGCCCGAAACCGACTCGACGAGGCGGAGAGTCCGTATCTCCGCCAGCATGCGGACAACCCCGTCAACTGGCAGCCCTGGGACGAAACGGCCCTGGAAGCCGCCAAAGAGCGGGGCGTGCCCATCTTCCTGTCCATCGGTTACGCGGCGTGTCACTGGTGTCACGTCATGGAGGAGGAGAGCTTCGAGAACGAGGCCATCGCCGAGCAACTCAACGAGAACTTCGTCCCGATAAAGGTCGACCGCGAGGAGCGCCCAGACCTCGATTCGGTGTACATGAGCATCTGCCAGCAGGTGACCGGCGGCGGTGGCTGGCCGCTGTCGGCCTGGCTCACGCCCGAGGGCGAGCCGTTCTACGTCGGGACCTACTTCCCGCCCGAGGAGAAGCGCGGCCAGCCGGGCTTTGGCGACCTGCTCCAGCGCCTCGCGGACTCGTGGGCGGACCCCGAACAGCGCGAGGAGATGGAGAACCGCGCCCGGCAGTGGACCGAGGCCATCGAGAGCGACCTCGAAGCGACGCCGGCCAACCCAGAGGACCCAGCGGAGGATATCATCCAGACCGCCGGAACCATCGCCCACCGCGGCGCGGACCGGCAGGACGGCGGCTGGGGCTCCGGCGGACCGAAGTTCCCCCAGAACGGACGGCTGCACGCACTGCTGCGAGCCTATTCCGATGGTGGTCAGCAGGACCACCTGAACGTCGTTCAGGAGACGCTGGACGTGATGGCCGACCGGGGGCTGTACGACCACGTCGGCGGGGGCTTCCACCGCTACGCGACGGACCAGCAGTGGGCCGTCCCGCACTTCGAGAAGATGCTGTACGACAACGCCGAGATCCCGCGGGCCTTCCTCGCCGGCTACCAGGCCATCGGCTCGGAGCGCTACGCGTCGGTCGTCCGGGAGACCTTCGAGTTCGTTCAGCGCGAACTGCAACACCCCGACGGGGGCTTTTTCAGTACGCTGGATGCCGAAAGTATCCCACCTGAAGATCCGGATGGCGACAGCGAGGAAGGGCTGTTCTACGTCTGGACGCCCGAGCAGGTCCACGACGCCGTCGACGACGAGACTGACGCTGACATCTTCTGTGACTACTACGGCGTCACTGAGCCGGGCAACTTCGAGGGGGCGACGGTGCTCGCCGTCCGGAAGCCGGTGTCGGTGCTGGCCGAAGAATACGAGCGAAGCGAGGACGAAATCACGGCGGGCCTCCAGCGCGCCCTAAACGAGACGTTCGAGGCCCGCAAAGAGCGGCCACGGCCGGCCCGCGACGAGAAGATTCTGGCCGGCTGGAACGGCCTGATGATTCGGGCGCTCGCCGAGGGGGCTATCGTCCTCGACGACGAGTACGCCGACGTGGCCGCCGACGCCCTCTCGTTCGTTCGAGAGCATCTGTGGGACGAGACCGAACAGCGTCTCAATCGCCGCTACAAGGACGGCGACGTGGCCATCGACGGCTATCTGGAGGACTACGCGTTCCTCGGCCGCGGCGCGCTGACGCTGTTCGAGGCGACCGGCGACGTGGACCACCTCGCGTTCGCGATGGACCTTGGCCAGGCCATCACGGAGGCCTTCTGGGACGACGACGAGGGCACGCTGTTTTTCACGCCGACCGGCGGCGAATCACTGGTCGCGCGGCCGCAGGAACTGACCGACCAGTCGACGCCCTCCAGTACCGGCGTCGCTGTCGACCTCCTGCTGTCGCTGTCACATTTCAGCGACGACGACCGCTTCGAGGAGGTCGCCGAGCGAGTCCTCCGGACCCACGCCGACCGCGTCTCCTCGAACCCCCTCCAGCACGCCTCGCTCACGCTGGCGACGGACACCTACGAGCAGGGCGCGCTGGAGCTGACGCTGGTCGGCGACCAGTCCGATTATCCGAGCGAGTGGACGGAGACCCTCGCAGAGCGGTACGTCCCGCGCCGCCTGCTGGCTCACCGACCGGCCGACGAGGGCCGGTTCGAGCAGTGGCTCGACGCGCTCGAACTGGACGAGGCCCCGCCCATCTGGGCCGGCCGCGAGCCGGTCGACGGCGATCCGACGGTGTACGCCTGCCGGAACTTCGCCTGTTCGCCGCCGAAACACGATCTCGGGACGGCGTTAGACTGGGGCGCAACGGCCGACGAAGCAGAGTAACCTCACGCCATCGCGTCTTCGATCTGGTCGGCGAGCGACANNAGATGTGTATAAGAGACAGGTCGGGATGAGTTCGATGTCGTACTCCTCGACATGTGGGCCGGTCTTCGAGCCGTCGTCTTCCTTCTCGACGGGGTAGTGGTGAATCTGGGCGTCCGGGATATGGGCGGCTTTCAGGGCCGCCCCGAAGTCGGGGAGCTGGGCCCGGCAGTCCTTGCACCAGTCGCCGCCCCATATCTTGTACTCGAATTCGTCAGCGTAGCGTGTGAGAACGTCGACGGTGTCGGAGTAGGCGTCTTCGACCCACACCGGATTCGGCTCCATGGTTTCGAGCGTCTGACTCATGGCTGGCTGTATGTATTCAGGGGGCTTGAAATCCCCGGCCGTAGATTTTGCGCTTCAGACGCGCTCCAACCGTTAAATCGTCGTTTCAGTCGATAGCGAGGCAGACGCGCTAGCGGTCGACTGTCGCAGTCGTCCGAATATCCCGCGAGGACCGGCCGATTTCGACTGTGTAGGTCCCGGTATCGACTGTCCAGCCGGAATCCGTGTCGTACCGCGAAAACGCCAGATCGTCCAATGTCAGTTCCACCGTCTGTCGTTCGCCGGCGTCCAACTGCACGGCTTCGAACCCGGCGAGTTCACGCTCCGGGCGGTCGACGTCGTCCACGGACGGCGGTCGGACGTAGGCCTGGACCACCTCCCGGCCCGGCCTGTCGCCGACGTTCTCGACGGGGACTGCGACAGTCTGCTCGGCCGTTGCTTCGGCATCGCCGTATTCGAACGTCGCGTACGAGTGGCCGTGGCCGAACGGATAGGTCGGGTCCACGTCCGCGTCGTCGAAGTGCCGGTAGCCGACGAACACGCCCTCGTCGTAGTGGACTTCGTCGTCAACGCCGGGGTAGCGGCGGTCGCTCCCCGCGGTCGGGTACTCGCTTTCCGGGGCGAAGGTGACCGGGAGTCGGCCGCTCGGGTCGCGGTCGCCGTAGAGGACGGCGGCCACCGCGTCGCCGTCCGCCTGGCCGGGGTACCACTGTTCGAGGACCGCGGCCACGTCCTCCCGCCACGGAAGTTCTACGGGGCCGCCGGACCTGATGACGACCACGGTGTTCTCGTTGGCCGCGGCGACGGCCGAAACGAGTTCGTCCTGCTGGCCCGGCAGCGCCAGCGATTCGCGGTCCCGCGCCTCCGTCGTCGCGTCGCGGACGAACACCACGGCGACATCAGCGTTCTCGGCGGCCGTGACAGCGTCGTCGAGCGACGGCTCCCGGTCGGCTGTGTCGCCAGCCGCACCGTCGGCTTCGTCGTCCTCGCCGACGAACGGCAGGAGGTCGAACAGCGAGACGGAGTCGATTCGCGGCACGCCGAACGCCGACGAGACCGCTCCCTCGGCGCGAGAGTCGATCCCGTCGAGCGGGGTAACCGAGTGGACCGGCGTCGTCTCAGAGGACCCGCCACCGCCCAGTTTCGGCTCGTCGATGTTCGGCCCGATGACGGCCACGTCCGCCCCGTCATCCAGCGGCAGGACGCCGTCGTTGTCGAGCAACACGGTTCCGCGGGCCGCCGCGTCCGCGGCGATATCCCGGTGCCGCTGGCTGTCGAGTTCGCCCGCCAGCGCGTCGCTGCTTTCACCGGCTTCGGCAGCAGTCCGATTACTGTCCAGCCGCTCGAATCGGTCCATCTGGCCGAGAATCCGCCGAACCATGTCGTCCAGCCGGCCGGCCGGGACTTCGCCGCCGTCGATGGCATCGGCGAGCGGGTCGCCGAACAGGCCCGCCCGCGTTGCGTCCGGGATGCCGTCGGGCCACTCGAAACCCTCGTCGCCATCCGCGGTGTCGCTGTCGGCGGCTTCCGCTGCGCCGGGGGCCGCCACCCCGGGCATCTCCAGGTCCAGTCCCGCGTTCGCCGCGCCGACGGTGCTCTCCAGTCCGTACCAGTCCGAGACGACGTAGCCGTCGAACCCCCACTCGCCTTTGAGCACGTCTCCGACGAGGCGCTCGTGGTCACTCATGTGCGTGCCGTTCACGCGGTTGTACGCCGTCATCACCGAACCGACGCCAGCGTCGACGGCCGCGCGGAACGGCGGGAGATACAGCTCCCGGAGCGTGCGCTCGTCCACTTCGGCGCTAACGGTCGTGCGGTGCATCTCCTGATTGTTGGCGACGAAGTGTTTCACCGTGGCGACGACATCAGCGGACTGGATGCCGTCGATGAGGCCGGCCCCGACAACGCCGGCGTGGACGGGGTCCTCGGAAAGATACTCGAAGTTGCGACCGCAGTGTGGAACACGAATGATGTTCACGCCCGGCGCGAGCAGCGCGTCCTGTCCGAGCGCCACCGCTTCGCGGCCCATCGCCGCGCCCTGTCGCCGAGCCAGGTCGGGGTCGAACGTCGCCGCGGTCGCAATCGACGCCGGAAAGGCGGTCGCACACTGTCCTTCGGCTCGGATGCCCAGCGGCCCGTCGACGAGGCGAAACGGCGGAATCCCGGCCGCCTCGACGCCAGAGATGTATCCCGTCGCCGTGCCTTCCGGGTCGGTTGCGCCGCGAACGAGGGCGAGTTTCTGTTCGCGGGACAGCCGGGCGAGTACCGCACCAATGTGGTCGTCGTCAGCCATATCGCAGTTCACAGCCGAGCGGGCCTTATACTGTCGGCTGCTCAGGACGTCGTCTCAGACAGCTGTGTCGGCTTTGTTTCGAGCCCCGAGATAACGAGTTTCGCGCCGCCAGGCTGGCTCTCCGTCATCTCGACGTCCCACCCGTGGGACTCGACGACGTGCTGGACGATGGCCAGTCCGAGGCCGGTTCCCGACTCGGAACTGGTGACGCCGTGCGTGAATATCTCTTCTCGTTCCTCGGGCGGCACGCCGGGGCCGTTGTCGCTGATCGTGAACCCGTCCGGGGTGGCGTCAACGCGTATCGTTACCCCCGCGCCGCCGTGTCCCACACTGTCGTCGGCCCCCGTCCGACTGCTCGTGGAACCATGTTCCACACTGTTCCGGAACACGTTCTCGAACAGTTGGAGGAGCTGGTCGCGGTCCCCGACGATCACCCTGTCGCCGTCGATTCGCAGGGTCGCCTCGCCGGTGTCGACGTGGCCCCAGGCCGCCTTCGCCAGCGCCGAGAGCTGTAGCTCGACCCTGTCGGTCGTCTTTTCGTCGCGGGCGAAGGCGAGTACTTCGTCGATGAGGCTACTCATCCGGTCGTGGGCCTCCTCGACACGGTCGAACTCCTCGGGGTCGTTTCGTTCCCGGGCCAGCGCCAGTCGACCAGAGGCCACGTTCAGCGGGTTCCGCAAGTCGTGGGAGAGGACAGCGGCGAACTGGTCGAGTTGCTGGTTCCGGCGTTCGAGTTCCCGCTCGCGCTCTTTTTGCTCGGTGATTTCGTGAATGAGAAACACCCGCCCGACCAGCGCGTCGTGGGAGTCATACAGCGGGGTGAGTTGGACGTCGAAAAACCGGTCGCGCTGCTCGATGACGGCCTGCGTTTCCTCGGCGTCGTCGTTCAGACCGCGGTACTTTTCGAGTAGCTCGGGCGACGTTTCGAGCGCGTCGTCGACGGACTGCCCGACGATAGTTTCGTCTCCGAGCAGTTTCCGGCCGACGTCGTTGGCCTCGATTATCGTATCGTCCGTATCGACGACGAACACGGCGCTGTTGAGGGATTCGACGACCTCCCGGTAGGCGACCGGCGAGATGTCAAGCAGTCGCCCTTTGAAAAACGCCCACGAGAGGATCATCCCGGTCCCTGCCAACAGCAGTGGCGTGAGTTCGATTCGGGTGCTGGCGAAGATGCTGACGACGCTCCCGAACCACGGGAGCACGATAGCCAGTAGGACGGCGTACACCTGCTTTCCGTAGAGGTCCCCCGAGTTGAGCGCGTAGTGAATGATGAGCGCGCTCGAAACAGCGATGAGGATATAGGAGTACACGAGATGGCCCCAGAACACCGGCCCGCCAACGATTTCCCAGCCGTATATACCCGTTTCCGTTGGGCCGGATACAGTGTATATCAGCCCGTCAGGGCCGGTGAACAGCGCAGTAAAGAACGTGATTGGCTCGATACTCAGGAGTGCGTAGGTCCACCGATTGAGATAGCGGGCGCGGTCGGTGTAGGCCAGCGCGAACACGAACAACCCGGCTATCGCGGGCATCACGCCGACGTACAGGCCGTACGCGAAGAGGAGGGCCACGTCGGTCCCGCGTGTCAAGACGCCGACTGCGACACAGAGGTCCCATATCGAGAGCCCGGCGAGCAGAACAGAGAGCGCGGTCCCGCCGGGAGAGTCACGCTGGCTCCACGCGTACACCGACAGCGTCCCGAGGACAACGGCCACGATAAGCAATATGAAGGCGTATACAACGAGCAGCGCGGCCATTGGCGTATAATCCGGCCCTGCGAGTAAATGGGTTCCGCCCAGTTCGAGGGATTTACCCACTCGCTCGGCATACCGGCAGGTATGCCTGTCGACAAGCAGGAGTTCGACGAGATACTGTCGTTCGAGCTCCACGAACCTGCGGACATTCTCGACGCCGACAAACTGTACACCATCCCGGAAATCGCCCGCCTCCTGCAGGGCCTCCCGGCGGACGCCGAACTCAGCGAGGCCAACGAGTCGGTGTTCATCGACTGGGCCATCCCGTGGATGATCTTCAATCAGGACGACCTCGTCATCGCCGACCCGCAGGACGACGACGTCGTCGGGCTGTACGGCCTCGCAGAGTCATGAAGCTCCTCGTCGCCGGCAGCGACCGGGTCGACGCGGGCAAAACCACGTTCAGCGTCGGCCTGCTGGAGCGGACCAGCGCCCAGGGGTTCAAGCCCAGAGCGGGCAACAACTACTGGTTCGACCACGACGACTACCAGCGAGCGACGAGCGAGGGGCGGCTGTACGGCAAGGACGCAAAGCGCCTCGCAGCCGCGTCACCGAGCGATGTCGCTCCAGAGGAGATCAACCCGATTCACCGCCTCTGGCACCCCTCGCCGGGGGCCGAGACGGGGCTGCTCGGCAAGGAAAACCAGCAGTTCGTCGTCGACCGGGTCGGTCGCCCGAGTTCCGAAACCGGCGTCGAATACGTCGTCAACGGGACCGTCGACCTGCCGGAGTCCGTTTCCGAACGACTCCCACTTGCTAACGCGCCACGGGTCACCTCCATCGCCGATTTCAACGACCTGATGCGGGTGATGCACGTCGAGGCGCTCGATTCGCTCGCCGCGGATATCGAAGCGACGGACCGGGCGGTCGTCGAGTCCTACGGCGACGTGGCCCGGCCGCTGTCGGGCATCGAACCGGACGCCGTGGCCGTCGTCGAGCCGGGCCGAGCCCGCATCTACGACGGCGACCGGTACAGCAAGGCCTGCCAGATCGCCACCGGCGGCCCCGGCGATGGCCAACTGGAGGAACGGGTGCCGAACGTCGTCGACCTCATCGAGCAGGTCGCCGCGGTGCGCCTGCCCGCGCTCGACAGCGAGCAGCGCGGTGACCCGGCGGCTGTCGCCGATGCGTACGATCACGCCTACGACGCGCTGCTGGCCTGTGCGTTCGACTAAAACTATCGCTCAGCCGCAGCCTCAGAACTTCGCGGCTTGCAGCGCCAGTTCGATGTCCTGATACGGCGCGTCGGTGACGCTCGGCCCGTGGCCGGTGTGCATCTCCTGTAGGTCCTCGTCGACAACCGACAGCACCCGCTCGATACTGTCGACGAGCAGACTACGGTCGCCTTCGTCGAGGTCGGTCCGGCCGAAGCTCCCGTTGGCGAATACGAGGTCGCCGGCGAACAGGACGCCGGCTTCGTCCGAGTAGAAGCAGAGGTGGTCGTTCTTGTGGCCGGGCGTGTGTAGCGCTTGGTAGTCGTGGTCGCCCAACTGTATCGTTCCGTCGTCGGCGATGGCGTGCTCGACGCCGTCCTGGTCCGTGTCGTAGCCGTACACCGGCACGTCGAAGGCGTCGACGACGCTGTCGAGGTTCTCGACGTGGTCGTAGTGGGTGTGGGTGACCGCGACAGCGTCGATGTCGTCGACGTGTTCTTCGACGGCCGACACCACGTCGAACTCGTTGCCGACGTCGACCAGAACGGTTCGGTCCCCGGTGACGAGGAACACGTTGCTCGTGAAGGCCTGCTGTCCACGGGCGAGGTTTCGAATCATTACCCGCCTATTGGCCGTCGTCCCGGATGTGGGTATCGTTCTGTCACCGGCCGAGACACGCTGCACGCCCGCACCCACAGGGCTATGTACGTGGATATGCAAACGGGGGATAGTAGAACATTATGTCAGATTCGGACCTACCTGTGGTGCTTATCGTCGAAGACGAACCAGATGTTGCCGAGACGTACAAACTGTGGCTGCAACAGGAGTACGAGGTCCGCATGGCACAGAACGGCGACGAGGGCCTGGAGCAACTGGACGCGGATGTCGACGTCGTGCTGCTCGACCGGATGATGCCTGGGCTCTCCGGGGACGAAGTGCTGGAGCGTATTCGCGAGCGGAAGCTGGGCTGTCGGGTGGCGATGGTCACCGCCGTCGAGCCGGACTTCGATATTCTGGAGATGGGCTTTGACGCATACCTCTCGAAGCCGATCCGGAGCGAACAGCTCCACGAGACGGTCGACAATCTGCTCGACCTGTCTCTTATACACANCTCTGAGTACGACTCTCTGCTGCAGGAGTACTACGCGCTCGTCGAGAAGCAAGCGACGCTGGAAGCGACGAAATCGAGCGCAGAGCTGGCGGAGAGCGACCAGTACGACGAACTGACCCAGAGAGTCGCGGAGATGCGAGACGACCTCTCGGAGACACTCGGTGGCATCGAAGACGACTCCGATTTCATCGCAACGCTTCGCGGACTGAGCGACGATGAAGACAACTGAGCGACAAACAATGTATGATCTCACCTCAGTACTAGAGTTCGATGCGCTCAGTGAGGTCCGGCCAGGGTCCAGCATCCTGATCTCCGGCCCAGCAATGAGCGGGAAGGAACGACTCGCATACGATATTCTCGCCGATGGTCTGCGAAAGGACGACGGCGCAGTGGTCGTGACGACCGGTGACGGCGCGGGGAGCGTCGTCGAAGAGTTCCGGTCGCTCGTGCCCGACCTCGACGACTCCCAGCTCGGTGTCATCGACTGCCGGGGCGAAGGTGGCACGGACGAGGCGGCAATCGGCAACGCCCACGCCCACCACGTCTCTTCGCCCGGTGATCTCACCGGCATCGGTATCGGCATCACGAAGGCGCTGGAGGGGCTGCACAACGCCGGCAACGAACAGGGCCGTCTGGCTCTCGTCTCGCTGTCGACGATGCTTACCTACACGGACAAGAAGACCGTGTTCAAGTTCTGTCACGTGCTGTCCTCGCGGCTGGACTCCGCGGGCTACATTGGCGTGTTTACCATCGACTCGGGAGCCCACGACGACCAGACACTGCAGGTCATCAAGCAGGCGTTCGACGGGATGATCGACGTGCGCGACGCCGAGGGCGGCGGCCGCGAGGCCCGCGTGCTCGGCCTCGCCGGCGAGCCGACCGACTGGCAGGACATCTGAGTACGTCGCCATCCGCAGGCGGTCCGAACCCCGTGTCGGTCCGGGAAGGAAGTATTTTGCCGCTCCGGTTCACCCACCCGATATGGACGTAAAGCTGCTCGAAGCGACAGACGACCCCGAGGATCTCATCTGCAAGGCTGCACGCAACGACTACAGCGACACCTCCGTCGGCAGCCAGTCGTTCGAAGCGACAATGGCTGAGGTCGACGGGGATACCCTTGACGATAAAAAGGAGACGCTCATCGGCCACCTGCTCGACCACGGCCACTTCGGCCCGTTCGAGCACGCGCAGGCGACCTTCGCCGTGGAGGGCGTCTCCCGCTCCTGTATGGCCCAGATCACCCGCCACCGACACGTCTCCTTCGACGTGCAGTCGATGCGGTACGTCTCCTTCGACGACGTGGACCCCGAAGCCGTCCGCGAGGGCGAACTGGTCGTGACGCCGCCGTCCGCGACGGACCCGGACTGGATCGGCCGGAACCAGCAGAAAGCGAGCGTCTCCGACGAGGAGTTCGAGAAGCGCACGGAAATATTCAAAGACACCATCGAACAGGCGGTCGAATCGTACCAGGAGCTGCTCGAACTGGGAATGCCGCCGGAAGACGCTCGGTTCGTGCTGCCAATCGGCACCAAGGTGAACATCGTGATGTCGATGAACGCCCGGATGCTGATGCACGTCGCGGACATGCGAGCCGCGGCGGACGCACAGTGGGAGATCAGAGAGATGACCGAGGAGATGCTCGACCTGGCGGCCGACTGGTGTCCCAAGACCTTCGACTACTACGAGCGGGAGATGAAGGGACGCAAGAACCGGCTCGCACCCTGACAGATCCGGCACTTCTCGCGGTGGTTCAGAACAGCTGTCTCCGGTCGCGGGCATCGACAATTGTTGAATCGACCTTGATACTCACAACGGCAATAGCGAGACACGAGCCGTTTTGTTGCGTCAACGACCGGATCTCAGAGTATCAAAAGACGAAACGAGTACGACACATTCATTACCGCACATCCTAGATAAACAATTGTGTCTTACGAGGTTGAACGTCCCACCCGTCGGTCGGGCACTGCGTCTGATGTGATGTGTGCTGTCGACGATGTCGACGGCCAGCAGCGGTTCGTCATCGCCGATATTGCCCACGATGACATCTGGATTTCGATGGTAGCGGACGAGACCTGTACACTTACAGCCTGGCGATAGCGGGCCACCACCGGCTGTGACGGATTCTTGTAGATAGCTCCGGATCGTGCCGACCTCTGGGTCGACACAGACCGGGAAATCGCTCAAACAGTCCGTATGAAAAGTTTTTGTTGACCGCTCTGTGACGTAGGAGTATGGAATACGACGACATGCTCGACCGGGCGATAGAGGAGACGCCCGAGATTGACGGCACAAGCGAGCGGTTCGAGGTCCCCGATCCAGACGTCCGACAGGAAGGGAACGTCACCGTCTACGAGAACTTCCAGTCGACGTGTTCCCGGCTCGGACGCGAGGACGACCATGTGATGAAGTTCCTCCAGAACGACCTCGGGACGAGCGGCCACATCGACGAGAGCGGTCGAGCGCGCCTGACCGGCGAGTTCGATGCCGACCGTATCGAGGCGTCCATCGACGAATACGTCGACGAGTTCGTGCTCTGCTCGGAGTGTGGCCTGCCGGACACGCAACTGGAACGGGAACAGGGCGCGCTACTGCTCCGCTGTGAGGCGTGTGGCGCACGCTCGGCGACGAGCGAGTAGTTACTGCAGCCCTTTCAGCGTCTGCAAGTCGTTTTCCGTGCGGGTGAAAACGGCGAGCCGATGGCTCGCGTGGCAGTTCGGGCAGTGGAACGTCGTGTCGTGTCGCGGCAAGTCTGTCGGCGTCGACTCCCAGTCTTTCTTACACTCAGGACAGAGCAATCGAACGTACGCTTCCTCCATGTATGTTACTCACACACATATTCAACGATAAAAAGCCTTGGCGTCTCCCCATTAGTCTGCCTTCACCCGGGCGTCAGGCCGGAAGGTCCTCGGCTTCGAGGAGTTCCTTGTACCGGTTTCGGATAGTCACTTCGGAGATGTCGGCGACGTCGCTGACTTGACTCTGTGTGACCTTCTCGTTGGTCAGCAACGCGGCGGCGTAGACGGCCGCTGCGGCGATGCCGACCGGCGATTTGCCGGAGAGCATCCCCGACTGGCGAGCACCTTCGATGAGGTCCCGTGCCTGCCGCTGGGTCTCCTCGCTGAGTCCGAGGTCGGAGATGAACCGCGGGAGGTAGTGTTCCGGGTCCGCCGGCTGGACTTCGAGGCTGAGTTCCCGGACGATGTACCGGTAGGTCCGCGTGAGTTCCATCTTCTCGACGCGGGAGACACGGGCCATCTCGTCAAGCGACCGGGGGTTTCCGGCCATGCGAGCGGCCGCGTACAGCGCGGACGTCGCGACGCCCTCGATAGAGCGTCCCGGGAGCAGGTCGTCACCGAGCGCGCGGCGGTAGATGACGCTGGCCGTCTCGCGGACGTTCTGGGGGAGCCCCAGCGCGGAGGCCATCCGGTCGATTTCACCGAGGGCCTGCTTGAGATTGCGCTCCTTGGAGTCACGGGTACGGAACCGCTCGTTCCAGGTCCGGAGCCGCTGCATCTTCTGGCGCTGCTCGCTGGAGAGGGAACGTCCGTAGGCGTCCTTGTTCTGCCAGCCGATGTTGGTCGAGAGGCCCTTGTCGTGCATCATGTTCGTCGTCGGCGCGCCGACGCGGGACTTGCGGTCCTTCTCTGCGGAGTTGAACGCCCGCCACTCCGGCCCGTGGTCGATCTCGTCCTCTTCGACGACCAGCCCACAGTCCTCACAGACTGTTTCGCCGTGTTCGGAGTCCGTAACGACGTTACCACTACATTCGGGACAGGACTCTACGGCTTCCTGCTCTGTCGGTTCGGATATTTGCTCGTCTCGTTCTCGTGTGCTCGTCCGCGTTGGTGATTCACTCATGATTGGGAGTTCTGTTCTGCCGGGTGCAGAAATTTTAAGACTGTTTGGGGAAACTGTCTTACCCTATAGTTAGTCCGTAAAGTATATAAATCTTTCGCCAAATTTCCGCGGGAACCGCCGGACAGCGGAGTGATAGGGTATGACATGGCCCGCCGTACGGCTATATAATCTTGGTGGTTATCGCCGCCGTCCGTGCACAACGCATAAATGGGGGGCTGCACCCCCGTGTGACTCCATGTGTGCTCCGTCGAACGACCAGGCCTCACCTCGATACGACCGCTCCTGATCGGTCGGGGGCGGGTGGGTCCCGGAATTACCGGGTCAGCGGGAGTCACCGTGTGGTTCCGCACATCGTGGGGGAGTGATGAGATATAAAAAGCGATGTTACCAGCCGATACATTTTACTTACAATTACATACCAGATACGTACATCCATGCGACGACAGAGCTCATTTGAGGGATGCCGCGGCAACCGCTCAATCGAGCGAGATCCAGGCCAGAAACAGCAGCCCTCCGAGCTCCAGTATCGCGACGAACGTCATCACGCGACCGGCGACGGGGCGATGGTTCGCAACAGTACGGCGATCTGCGGGTCAAGCACGCAGTAGGCGAACAGGCAGTACTCGGCGAACAACGGGTATTTATCGGTCAGTTCGGAGTTTCAGACAGTGAACAGGTGTCCCTCGGTCGGAACGTCGAAGAGTCCGATGCGTGCGCCCGCGTCCAGCCACGCATGCCCGTACGAGAACGATGCCAGCGCGTTTACGAGGTCGTCGTCGTCTCTGAAGTGGCGACCGTCCGCCAGATACGCCGCCGCCATCTCTTCACACTCCAGAGCGGCGTCGTGCATCGGCGTCCCTTCAGGTGGCGCGACTGATGCCGCGTCAAGTGCCTCCGCGAGCAGTCCCTCGTAGCGGTCGGTCTTCTCTTCGAGATCTGCGGCCATACCCTCAGCGAACGGTGGCAGCGGCCTAAGCGTGTCGTCCCGATGCGAGTTCGGCGCACGACAACACAAGCTAAATACGGCCCGGTAGTCTAACTTGGCTAATGACAGAACCGGTCGAACACCGACGACTCATCGTCGCTGGCACGGGCGCAGCGGGACTGACAGCGGCAATCTATGCAGCCAGAAGCAACAACGACCCACTCGTTCTGGAAGGCGACGAACCGGGCGGCCAGCTCACGCTGACCAGCGAAGTCGAGAACTTCCCCGGCTTCCCCGAGGGGCTCTCCGGTCCGGACCTCATCAACAACATGAAAGAGCAGGCCGAGCGGTTCGGCACCGAGCTGAAACACGGCATCGTCGCCGACATCGACGACAGCGAGCGGCCGTTCCGCGTGGAACTGTCGAACGGCGACGTCTACACCTGCGACGCCTTCATCGCCGCCTCCGGAGCCAGCGCCCGGACGCTGGGCGTCCCCGGCGAGGACGAGCTGATGGGCTACGGCGTCTCGACGTGTGCCACCTGCGACGGCGCGTTCTTCCGCGGCGAGGACATGCTCGTCGTCGGCGGCGGCGACGCGGCCATGGAGGAGGCCCACTTCCTCACGAAGTTTGCCGACACCGTCTACATCGCCCACCGCCGCGAGGAGTTCCGTGCCGAGGACTACTGGATCGACCGCGTCCAGAAGAAGGTCGACGAGGGCGAGATCGAGATCATGCGGAACACCGAACTGCTGGAGATGCACGGCTCGCCCGAGGATGGCGTCGACCACGTCACCCTCGCACAGAACGACGAGGGCCATCCCAGCGAGAAGCTCGACGACGACGGGACCGAGACCTTCGACTTCGACGTGGGCGCTGTCTTCATCGCCATCGGCCACACGCCCAACACGGAGTACCTCGAAGACACCGGCGTCGAACTGGACGATACCGGCTACATCCAGACCCACGGCGGCACCGGCGGCGACCAGACCGCCACCGACGTCGACGGTATCTTCGGTGCCGGCGACGTGGTCGACTACCACTACCAGCAGGCCGTCACCGCCGCCGGAATGGGCTGTAAGGCCGCCATCGACGCCGACGAGTACCTCGAATCTGAGGCCGAGGCCGCCGCTGACACCGAGTCCGAAGCCGCTGCGGAAGCCGACGACTGACGGCCAACCGAACGTTCTGGTGTTTCGTTCCCACATCCACAGACCCTTTAGGATAGCCCCCGGAGTCGATGGCATGGCAACTGACACTGTCACGCTGACTATCGACGACGGCGAGGAAAGCGACGAACTCACAGTCCCGAGCGAACTCGTTGACATCCTCCGAGAGTCGCCGGACGAGACGGACCCGCAGGTCGTCGGCGACATCGCGATGTTCGGCATGACCCAGCGGATTCACAGCGCCGTCCACCACGCCCAGGGCGAACCGGACGAGCAGATCGTCGCGCTCGAAGAAGAGACGAGCGAACTGTTCGAGGAGCGCTTCGGGCAGTCCTTCGCCGAGCTGACGGGCCACGACCACTAACTTCCGGCTGACTCAGTTTCTAGAACTGCCAGTGGAGGACGATGCCGTCGTCGACCCGTTCGACGCCGGCCAGCTCCGGCTCCGGGAAGTCCTCGATGAAGCCGTCGCCGTCGGCCAGCGTCGGCGCGTCCCGGCCGCCGATGACCTTCGGGCCGATATAGACGAACAGTTCGTCGACCAGTGCCTCCTCCAGCAGGCCGAAGATGAGTTCGCCGCCGCCTTCGACCATGAGCTGGTCGATACCGTCGCCCTCCAGTTTCGCAAGCGTCGTCGTCAGGTCGACCTGGTCCTGACCGGCGGCGATGACGTACGCGCCGGCGTCTTCCATCTCTTCGATGAAGTCCGGCGGCGCGGCTTCGCTGACGAGGAGGTAGGTCTGGGCGCGGCCGTCCAGCACTGTCGCATCCGGCGGCGTTCGGATGCGGGAATCGGCGACGACGCGTGCGGGGTTTTCCGGCTCGCCGCGATCGGCTCGGGCGGCGCGGCGGTCGGCGTCGTCGACGGT
Source organism: Haloarcula amylolytica JCM 13557 (assembly GCF_000336615.1). Taxonomy (GTDB): domain Archaea; phylum Halobacteriota; class Halobacteria; order Halobacteriales; family Haloarculaceae; genus Haloarcula; species Haloarcula amylolytica. Next base: position 98,454 of record NZ_AOLW01000015.1, on the reverse strand, counting down.
CAGTGAGGGGTCGTCAGCGAGAATCGTACCGACGCCGACCATCACCGCGTCGCTGTCAGCTCGAAGCTGGTCGACGCGGTCGAAGTCGTCCGGGCCGGAGATAGCGATCTGTTCGCGGCGGCGGGAGGAGAGCTTCCCGTCGACACTCATGGCGGCGTTGACGACGACGTGCATACTCGTTCGTGCCGGCGACACGTCAAACGGCTTTTGGGTTACAGTCAGGAGGACGTTGTTTCGGGGCGCTTCGACAGCTTCCGGACGTCGAGTTTCTTCACGGTGCCGTCGGCGGTTTTCAGCTTCAGCACCGTCTTTTTCAGTACGAGTTCCTCGACGTCGAGCGTCGTCTCCGTGCTCCAGCCCCGGAGCCTGACCATCCCTTCCTCGTCGATTTCGAGGAACGTGCGGGGCTTGCGCTGGGACCCCATCGTCCACTCCTCGTCGCCGACGGAGAGTTCCTGCCCGCCGCTTTTCGCCCAGCGGAACACGCAGGCGAACTGCTCGCGGGGCTCGTCACCGCGATCGTGGTCGACGCGGGTCCACTGCTCGAAATCGACGCCGAAGTGGGCCGCCCACAGCTCCAGATACTCGAAATCGAACTTCTTCTTGCCGTCGTTGTTCCGACCGCTCCGCCAGATGACGTGGGACTCTGACGGCTTCGACCCGAACATGCTACCCATAGTCAGGCCCCCGGGCGGCTGCCGTCATTATTTAATCTGATACCATAAGTCGCGACCGGTCTAGTATCGCCAATGACGTACTTTTTGGCCGTTTGAAACGTCCCAACACAGTCAGAGCACATACCGTGAGAGATTACAGTATCACAAATAAGAATTGTGGGCGATTTTGCCCGGACGTGAGACACCGTCGCTCGTACGGCTGGCCGAAAACGCTTTTGAGTGCTCCCGTCGAACCGTCAGTCGATGTCTCTCGAAGACCATGCCGAGGAGCTCGCCTCCGACCTCGGTGTTGACAAAGAGGAGGTCACACGCGACCTGGAAAACCTCGTGAACTACTCCGTCCCGATGGACGAGGCCAAGCAGAGCCTCAGACGGAAGTACGGCGACGGCGGCTCGGGCGGCGACGGCACGCCGTCGAGCAAGGCCATCAGCGAGGTGTCGACCGACGACTCGAACGTGACGGTCACCGCGGTGGTGCTCACGTCGGGTCGTCGCTCCATCCAGTACAACGGGGAACAGCACGTCATCCGCGAGGGCGAACTCGCCGACGAGACGGGGAAGATATCCTACACGGCCTGGGACGGCTTCTCGGGCGACCTCCAGCCCGGCCAGACCGTCCGGCTCGGCAACGCCGGTGTCCGCGAGTGGGACGGCCAGCCGGAGCTCAATCTGGGCGACAGCACCGACCCCGAGGTCGTCGACGAGACGCTCGACATCGACTACGATGTCGGCGGCCGCGCCACGCTGCAGGACCTCGCACCGGGTGACCGCGGCATCACTGTCGAGGTACAGGTCCTCGAATGTGAACAGAAAGTCATCGACGGCCGCGACGGCGAGACGACGATTCTCAGCGGCGTCCTCGGCGACGAGAGCGGCCGGCTCCCGTTCACCGACTGGGAGCCTCACGACGAAATCGAGGAGGGGGCGTCCGTGCGCCTCGAAGAGACGTTCGTCCGCGAGTTCCGCGGCGCGCCATCGGTGAACGTCTCCGAGTTCTCGGCGGTGACCGCGCTTGACCGTGCGGTCGAGGTGGCCGAATCGGCACCCCGGATGTCCATCCGAGAGGCCGTCGAGAGCGGCGGGCTGTTCGACGTGGAACTGGCCGGCAACGTCATCGAGGTGCGGGACGGCTCCGGCCTCATCGAGCGCTGTCCGGAGTGTGGCCGCGTCATCCAGAACGGCCAGTGTCGATCCCACGGCGCGGTCGAGGGCGAGGACGACCTGCGGACGAAGGCCATTCTCGACGACGGGACCGACACTGTCACCGCAGTACTTGATGACGAACTGACCGCCCGCGTGTACGGCGGTGACCTCGACGACGCCCGCGAACACGCCCGCGACGCGATGGACAAGGAAGTAGTCGCCGACCGCATCAGCGACCGCATCGTCGGCCGCGAGTACGTCGTCCGCGGGTCGCTGTCGGTCGACGAGTACGGCGCTAACCTCACCGCCTCGACCTTCGTCGAGGCCGACGACGACCCGGCGACGCGTGCGCGGACCCTCCTACAGGAGGCAGACGCATGAGCGAATCCGGCGACAGCGGCCCCGGCCGCCGGGAGGTCGCCCATCGGCTGTTCGCCGCGGAGTTCGACGACGCCGACTTCTCGTACTCGGAGTCCGACGAGGAGCGCGCGCCGAACTACGTCGTCACGCCGACCGGCGCGCGGGTCAACCGCCTGTTCCTCGTCGGCGTCCTCACCGAACTCGAACAGGTCAACGACGACGTGCTCCGTGCCCGCGTCGTGGACCCGACCGGCCCGTTCGTCATCTACGCCGGCCAGTACCAGCCCGACGAACTGGCCTTCCTCGAAGCCGCCGACCCGCCGATGTTCGTCGCCGTCACGGGCAAGGCCCGGACCTTCCAGCCCGACGACAGCGACCGGGTGTTCACCTCGGTCCGGCCTGAGAGTATCAGCGAAGTCGACGCGGACACGCGGGACCGCTGGGTCGTCCAGGCCGCCGAGCAGACCGTCTCGCGTATCGGCCGGATGGCCAGCGCGAAACAGGCCGGCCTGGCCGGCGACGAACTCAGACTCGCGCTGCTGGACCAGGGCATCGACGAGAGCGCGGCGGCCGGCATCACGCTCGCACTGGACCACTACGGCACGACCGGCGACTACCTCGACGCGCTCCGGACGACGGCGCTCGACGCCGCTCGCGTCGTCGCCGGCGACACGGACGAGGCGCAAGGGCTGTCGCTGTCACCGGGCGACGGGACCGACGACCCGACTCCGCTGCTCGCCTCCCTCGACCTCGATACTGACGTTTCCACGCCGGCAACGACGACGGACGAGGCAGGCACGGACGCGACGGCCGACGAACCGGCGACTGAGTCCGAAGCCAGCGAGCCGGCGACGGAGACGACGGCTGACGAGCCGGTGGCCGAGACGACAGAGAGCGCCACGGCCACAGACGAACCGGCAACAGAGCCGGCGACCGAGGACGCTGCCACCGACGAGACAACGGACGTTTCGGAGTCGTCGCCGTCGGCGACGGAGCCCGAGACCGTCGATACCGAGCCCGAAACGTCGACGACGACTGCGTCCGAAAGCGATCCGGAGCCGTCGTCCGGAACTGACGGTGAGGCGGGCAGTGGGGCGCTGGCGGAGAGCGACTCCGACGCCGACGCCACCGAGCCAGAGCCAGCTACGTCGACGGCCACGGACAGCGACACAGCGGCGGACGCGGACGACGACCTCGGCGAGTTCGATCCGGAGTTCGAACTGGATGAGGACGAGCGCGAGGAGATCGAGCAGGAGTACGGCACCGACTTCCAGACGGGCACGGAGGTCGACGAGCCCGGCGAAGCCGGCATCGAGACGCCGGACCCCGACGAGGAGGTGCCCGCCGAGGCGGACGCGGGCACGGAGGGTGACAGCGAGCCGGAGACGGAGCCCGCCTCCGCAACCGAGTCAGAGACAGCGTCGGAGCCGGAACCGGAGACAGTGCCAGAAACAACACCGTCGGCTGAAGGGGACACATCGGCGTCCGGGCCGGAGACGACCGCAGAACCGGCGGCCAAAAGTGACGAGGGTGACGACAGCGGCGCGGAGCCAGCCGAGGACGTTGACCTCGAAGACGCCGTCATGGAGGTCATGGAGGACCTCGACGACGGCAGCGGGGCCGACCGCGAGGAACTGCTGGCAGCGGTCGTCGACCGCTACGGGGCCGACGCCGACGCGGTTGACGACGCCATTCAGGACGCTCTGATGGGCGGTCGGTGTTACGAGCCCGACGACGGCAAGCTCACACCGATATAAAACCGACGGCGGTTCACAGCCGGTTCCGAGACCGACTCGGAACCGAGCCGCGGTGCTTTTCTCGCCAGACGGCCAACACAGGATCGATGCGTGTTGAACCGCTGCCCGGCGCTCCAGCGGCCACCGTCGATACTGACGGGGAGCGACTGCTGGCGGTGGCCGATTACCACGCCGGCATCGAAGCGGGGCTCAGATACGAGGGCGTCGAACTCCAGTCGGCCGCCGAGGACCGCCGCGAGCGGTTGCTGACGTGTCTGGACCGCGCCCGTGCCGACCGGCTGGTGGTCGTCGGCGATCTGGGCCACGCTATCGGCGACCCGTTCGACGACGAGCGGGCGGAACTCGCGGCGCTGTTCGACGCCCTCGACGTGCCCGTGACGCTGGTGAAAGGGAACCACGACGGCAGCCTGGAGCCGGTTCTGGCCGACCTCGACGCCGATATCGAGGTGACGCCGGGACACGGGACCCGCATTGGTTCGGTCGGGTTCGCCCACGGCCACACCTGGCCCGCACCGGACGTGCTCGAAGCCGACGTTCTCTGTGTCGGCCACGAACACCCTGTCGTTCGACTTGAGGACAGTGTCGGCGGCGCACAGAAAGAGCGGGCCTGGCTCCGCGGCTCGCTGGCGACTGATCCCTTTGCCGAGCAGTTCGACCAGCCGGTCGACGACGCGCCGGATATCGTCGTCTTTCCTGCCTTCAACGACCGCTCCGGGGGGACGTGGGTCAACGTCGACGGCCAGGAGTTCCTGGCTCCGTTCCTGCCCGAGGGCATGACGGATGCCGAGGCGTTCCTGCTCGACGGCACGCGGTTAGGGGCCTACCAGCGGGTCTGAGCGGGACACAACCTTGGAGTGGTTTTCGATGTGTGGCTCAAATTCCCGGTAAATGTGTGATAGATAAAACAGCAGGCCGGAGGGTAGGAGTGGCAGCCGTCTCCTTTAGACGTCGCCGTTGATGATGTCCGCGACGTGCTGGCGGTCAAACATCTGTTCGCTCTCCGGAACGGACTCACCGGGTTCAGGGGGGGAACCGAAGATATCCGGATAAATCTGTTTTGCCGTAAGCTCGATCTGAAAGAGATTGAAAATCGGCCCCTGAGTCGTCGTCCCACCGAGATACACCCGGTCGTTCTGAGCAGCCGTGATGTTTTTCCCAATCGGGTGGCTGCTGAGCGCTAAGAACTTCTCAGAACGGCCACCGGGACTAACCCACTCGTGATTGTAGATGACCACGTCAGGATCAGTTTCGACCATCGCCTCCATGGAGAAACTTCCCGAACCGTCCGCGAGTTCCATATCTTCAAACGCCCCATTCGCACCCAGAGGTCGAGTATGCGCTTTCCCCCATCCCGGACCGTTCAGCTTGTGACGTCGGAAGGTGTCTTTTGTTGGACTGTAAGTTACAAGCGCAACTAGCGGCCGGTCTTTCTGTGGCGGTAGTTCCGCCTGTATCTCCGCCACCATTTTATTCCGAACGCGAGTTAGCGCCTGACTTCTCTGACGTACCTGATATACCTGTGCGAACTTGTCAAGGAGTTCCCAGAGTGAATAATATCTATATGGTTGGTCCCCTTGATATCCGTGAGCACGGCTGTACCAGTTGTTGAAGAACGGAGCGACGTTTCGCTCGACTTCGTCAATAGCAGCTTGCGACAAAGAGTTCGTTTGCGTTCGAAAGACTGGATCGATGTGATGGACATCGGCATCCAACTCGTATAACAGCTCCTTGGAGAACGACCCACCCAGAAGTTGTGTAAGGTCGCCTGTCTCGAATTCGACACCCGGCAACTCGTCATAAAATCCAGTGTAGTACTCCTCGGGATATCCGAGGGTGATAATTCGGTCCTGCTGACCAAGAGCAACAAGATGGTCGGCAACATTGTTGGAGATCAGGACCGCTGTTTCAGGGACACTATCGAACTCCACTGTTCCGACTGGGGCCATCCTCACCGAGTACGAGTCGCCCGCCGTGGATGTCGTGGCTCCTGTTACGGTATTGGTCGGTGTTGACGCCTCTGTGGTCGGCGTGTCATCTACCCCTGCGTTCTGACTTGCAGCACAGCCTGCAAACAAACCGCTAGTGGCGATCACACCGCTATACTTCAGGTACTCCCGTCGAGTCGTTCTCTCGTGGCTGTTATCGTCGCACGGCATATATTTTAGGCTAGCCTAAAAAGACTTAGTCTCTTCTGTTCTAGCTGTCTGGAAAGATTACAATCGAGACCAAGTAGATAGAACCCCTTCGCATGTCATTGCTTCCGTTGTCCCAACCAGCCCACAAATTCTATTTCTATTCAGATTCACTGGGAGGTCGCGAGGAATGATATCTGGAGTGTGTTCGGATGGCGAGACAGTGGCTCCAATCCGAAACACTTCTTCAAGTAGTTCTGCCGTCGGGATCTCCTCGGGCACGAACCGGTCCGTCTCTGAGTGCGACCATTCGGTCGGCGGAGCGTGCCGCCTGTGTAATATCAAAGTTCACCCAATTTCTCCTTCTTTCGCATCAGATAGAGGAAGTACGGTCCCCCGATAAGACCGGTTACAATACCAACCGGAATCTGAACAGGACTTAGCGCTAAACGAGCACCGACGTCGGCAGCCACCATCATTGCCGGTCCGGCGAAGACACAGCCGATAATGAGTTTCTTGTACTCACTTCCGACAATGTTGCGAACTACGTGTGGAACGATCAGTCCGACAAACCCGACTAACCCCGCTACAGTGATACTTGCAGCGGCCGAAAGCACCGCTATACCTGCCATCGCAAACCGAACTCTTTCAACGTTCATTCCGAGAGATCCTGCCGTATCCTCTCCGAGCAAGAGTACGTTGAGCTGGCGAGAACTGACCAGCGAGAGCAGAATACAGATTCCGGTAAACGGCAACGCCATCCGGACCTGTGCCCACCCCGCTCCAACCAGAGAGCCCTTGGTCCACTGCATCGCGGACTGAATTATTGTGATGTCCTCCGCGAAAAAGAACAGTCCAGATTGAACTGAGCCGAATATTGTCCCGACGATAGTCCCCGCCAGTATTAGACGCACCGGTGAAGTCCCGTTTTTCCATGCGATCGCGTAGACAAGCAAGAACGCACCGGCACCACCAACCGCGGCGAATATTGGTAGCAACATGAGCATTCCCGGGAAGACGACCAGTACAACGAGGATCATCAGCCCCGCACCCGAAGAAACGCCGAGGATGAATGGACTGGCCAGCTCGTTTCTCGTGATTGCCTGGAATATCGCTCCCGAAACGCCGAGGTTCATCCCGACGAGGATAGCAACGAACACGCGCGGCAGCCGACCGTTCCAGATAATCGACCCACTGTTGCTCAAACCATGCACAGGTTCCCCGAAAAAGAGTGATTTCATGACTTCAAAATTGAACAGTATATCTGGGTCAAGTACAGTTTGCCAGGCCTGTGAAACCGTCATTTTGTACGCGCCGAAGGTGACCTGAGCAAGTCCACACGCCAGGATGATGAGAACACTTCCAAGACAAACCGTAGCTAACTGCCCGTCTACCCACCAGAGCCATCTCTCCCGGCGACTGGCTGGGCCCGACCCGGTTGAAGTCTCAGTAGCCATGACGACACCCCTTTCTCGGCCGCGAAACAACCTGAATGATAGTACAGTCCATATCTTTAGGGTTGCCTAAATAGTTCATATGCCTTGCGGATTTAGGCCAACCAAAAGGAACGGTAGTTCGTCATCGGCGCGTCAGAAGGCCTGGACATCAACAGCTCTGATCAGAGATGGCCAGTCTACAGTGAGACACACTTAGTCGTCGTTCGCTTACAGTGCGTGTGTCGAACCAGCCGTTTCGGCATTGCTACCCCTGACTGAGCGACGGATCTCTCCCGTGGCTCGCCGATAGGGAGTGGTGCCGCTCTGTTGCAGCACCGGACCCCGCGTACTTTCCCACGGTCACTCCGTCCAGAACGGACAGAAATCGAACGGTTCGTCGAGATACATACTCTGAATCTACGGAGAAATAGTTCGATGGTCGCCTATCTCCCGAGGCTGTGGGGGACATCTGGACTCGGTTACGTCTCTGAAAGGTCCGCTTCGAGTTCGTCGACCAGTTCGGTGTTGCCGAGGAACGTCGGCGTCCGGTCGTGGATACCGTCCGGTTCGACGTCGAGTAGGGACTGCGAGCCGTCGCTTGAGGCCCCGCCGGCCGCCTCGACGAGGTACGCGAGCGGCGCTGACTCGAAGTGGACCCGGAGCTTGCCGTGTGGATACCCCGTCGTCGCCGGATATCCGAACAGCCCCCCGTACTCAAGCACCTGCGCCAGATCGGCGACAGTCGCCCCGCCGTAGCGGAGCTTCAGGTCCCGCTCGAAGGCCTGGGCGATGTCGTTGAACTCGTCGCTGCGCTCGCCGGTCTTGCCCGCCAGCCCGACCACTGTCGGCTCCGCCGGCAGTTCGAACTGGCCCCAGCGCTCGCTGTGACCGTCCCGGAGGAGGTGCTCCTGAACGACATCGCGGTCGGACCGTGCGATTGTCAGCGTCGTGTACGGGCCGTACAGTACCATCAGCGACGCAACCATCGAGCGCCCGCTCGCCGGCAGTTCGGCGTCGTAGACCCCGATTATCGTCCCAACGGAGTTGTTCGAGGCGAGGTTCGAGGAGCCATCGAGCGGGTCGATAGCGATACTGTAGCCCTCGCCGCAGTCGACCACGTCGCTGCGCTCCTCGCTCGCGTACGCGCCGATACCGTCGATGTGTGCGAGCGCGTCGAAAAACAGGTCGTCGGCCCACACGTCGCCACCGACCTGTTGCTCCCCGCTCGGGTTCTCGCCGGCCGACCTGTTGGCGTAGTTCGCCAGGTTCCCGCTGACGTAATGTGCCGTATCCTTCACCGCCCGTTCGATCTCGTCGAGCGTGTTCACGGTACATCACCGACCGCAGTTGTACAGGCGTCAGTCATGGTCGACATATCCCATGGCAACGACATAAGGCTGTACCCGGCGCTCCCCTGCAACGCGGACAGCGCCTCGATTTCTGACCGCGTGCGAGAAGGGGTGACACAACGTGTTTAACCCGGAGTAGTCGCTAGAGAGGGGCGATGACTGACGGGGTCGCTCGCGGCGATGACGCCTTTACCGCACTCGGTCCGGCCGTCCGCAGTGCGCTCTCCGAGCGCGGCTTCACGACGCCGACCGACCCCCAGCGGAAGGCGATTCCGACCCTGGCCGCCGGCCGGGACGCGCTGGTGGTCGCCCCCACCGGAACAGGAAAGACGGAGACGGCGATGTTGCCCGTCTTCGACGCACTGGCCGAATCCGAAGACCGATTCGGCATCGGCGCGCTGTATATCACGCCGCTGCGGGCACTCAATCGCGATATGCGCCAGCGCCTCGACTGGTGGGGCGAGACGCTCGGCCTCGAAGTCGACGTCCGCCACGGCGACACGACGGACTACCAGCGCCAGAAGCAGGCCGACGACCCGCCGGACGTGCTCGTGACCACGCCCGAGACGCTCCAGGCGATGCTCACCGGGTCGAAGCTCCGGACGGCGCTCGAAGACGTGAACCACGTCGTCATCGACGAGGTCCACGAACTCGCCGCGGCCAAGCGGGGTGCGCAGTTGACAGTCGGCCTCGAACGGCTCCATGAACTGTCAGGGCAGTTCCAGCGTATTGGTCTTTCGGCGACCGTCGGTGACCCACACGAGGTCGGCCGGTTTCTCACCGGCGGGCGGACGTGTGCCATCAGAGAGGTCGACATCGGCAGCCGGCTGGACATCGAGGTGGTCCGGCCTCAGATCACCGACCGCGACGAGGAACTGTCGAGCACGCTCGTCACCGATGCAGGAACGGCCAGCCACGTCCGCTACATTGCGGACCTCATCGACGAGAACGAATCGGTCTTGCTGTTCGTGAACACCCGACAAACAGCGGAGGCGCTTGGCTCGCGGTTCAAAGAGTTGGGAACCGATCTCGGCGTCCACCACGGCTCGCTGTCGAAGGAGGCTCGCATCGACGTGGAGGACCGGTTCAAGGCCGGCGACCTCGACGCCCTGCTGTGTACCTCCTCGATGGAACTGGGCATCGACGTGGGCCACGTCGACCACGTCGTCCAGTACGGCAGCCCCCGGCAGGTGTCCCGCCTCGTCCAGCGGGTCGGCCGCGCCGGCCACCGCCGCGACCTCGTCTCCTCGGGAACGGTCGTCACGACAGACACCGACGATACGCTGGAGGCGCTGGCGATAGCGAGACAGGCCGAAGCCGGCGATGTCGAACCCGCCGAGATCCACGACGGGAGCCTCGACACGGTCGCCAACCAGATCGCCGGGCTGGTGATGGACACCGGCGAAATCCGGGCGATGCGCGCCTTCGAGATACTGACCCGCGCGTACCCGTTCCGGGACCTCGACGAGGCCCAGTTCAAGCAGGTCATCGAGGAACTCGCGGCGAACAACGTCATCTGGCTGGACGAGGACCGAGACACCCTGGAGAAGCGCCGCGGGACCTGGCAGTACTTCTATCAGAACCTCTCGATGATCCCTGACGAGGCCACCTACGACGTGGAGGACGTGGCCTCGGGCCAGCAAGTGGGAACCCTCGACGAGAAGTTCGTCGTCAACTTCGCCACGCCCGGCGAGGTGTTCGTCCAGCGCGGGGAGATGTGGCGCATCACGAACATCGACGAAGAAGAGGAGGTAGTGACCGTCTCGCCTATCGAGGACCCCGCCGGCGAGGTGCCCTCCTGGGTCGGCCAGGAGATTCCCGTTCCGAGGGCCGTCGCCGCGGAGGTCGGCGAACTCCGTCGCGTGGCCGGCCGGCAGCTCCAAGACGGCGCGGACACCGACGCCGTCGCCAGGGACGTGGCGACTCGCTACGCCGCCGGCCCGGAGACCGTCGCCGAGGGACTTTCGCAGGTCGAGAAGCACGAGGGGCCGATTCCGGACGACACGACCATTCTGGTGGAGTTCCACGGCCGGGAGGTCATCGTCAACGCCTGCTACGGACACAAGATCAACGAGACGCTGGGGCGAATCCTCTCGGCGCTGCTCGGTCAGCGAGCGGGCGAATCAGTCGCGATGGAGGTCGACCCCTACCGGATTACGCTGGAGGTCCCGCGCCGGATCACCGCCGGCGATGTCATCGAAGTCATCGAGGACACCGACCCCGACCACCTCCCGGCGCTGATCGAACTCAGCCTCAAGAACGCCGACGCGCTGAAGTTCAAGCTCGCGCAGGTGGCGACGAAGTTCGGGTCGCTCAAGCGCTGGCGGGGCCGCGGGTCGACTGACTTCGGCCGCGACCGCCTGCTGGCAGCGCTTGAGGACACGCCGATGTACGACGAAGCCCTGCGCGAGGTGCGCCACGAGGACCTCGCTATCGAGGCGACGGCCGATCTCCTCCGAGACATCCAGCGCGGCGACGTCACGCTCGAAACCGTCGGCGAGCACACGCCCATCGGGACCGGTGGCAGTTCCTCCGGGCGGGAACTCCTCTCACCGGAGAACGCCGACGCGAGCGTCATCAAGACCGTCAAGGAGCGCATCCAGAGCGACCGCGTCATCCTCATGTGCCTGCACTGCAAGGACTGGGACCGCAAGCAGCAGGTCAAGCGCGTGCGGGAGCAGCCGACCTGTCCGCAGTGTGGGTCCACCCGCATCGCCGCGCTGAATCCCTGGGCCGAGGAGGTCATTTCGGCGGTCCGGACCGACGACAAGGACGACGAGCAGGAGAAGATGACCGAGCGGGCCTACCGCTCGGCCTCGCTGGTCCAGAGCCACGGGAAGCGAGCGGTGGTCGCGCTGGCCGCCCGCGGCGTCGGGCCGCACAACGCCGCCCGCATCATCAACCGCCTGCGTGAGGACGAAGACGAGTTCTACCGGGACATCCTCCGGCAAGAGCGGGAGTACGCGCGCACGCAGTCGTTCTGGGGTTGAGGGCGGCAACGTACGCCAGCGGGCTAACTCAGTTCCCGAATCGCTTCCGCGAGTCGTGGCTCGATAGCGTCAGGCTCCGGTGCTTCTATCGTGAGTCTCGTGTGTCGCTCGTCGGCGTCGGTCACCTCCGAGAGCAGGCCGGCGCTGCGGTCGACCTCCAGGTACACCGTGAGCCCGTCGTCGTCGAACACCGGGACAATCTCGACCTCGTCGACCTGATCGGAGAACTCGCCGCGCTGTGGTCGGAACTCGAACTCCTGGGCGAAGTTCGCAGAGGTAGTGAACAGACTGCCAGCCGTCGCCTCACAGGCCGAGGCGTGGAGCGAGAAGCCGAGCGAATCCAGCGCGTCGAACACCGCTTGCGTGCGGTGTGTCGGTTCGACTTCGATGTAATCCTCGTCGCCGGGGTCGACCGCCATCGAGATGTCGAGGCCGGTCTCGATTTCGACGGCCGTCGAGCGCGTAGTCACCGGCGTCTCCCGGGGAATCTCGATAGTGGTCTCGAAGCGTCGTTCTTCGCCTGCTTCGATAGTGAACGGCTCGGTGAGTTGCCACTGGTCGATGATGGCGTCCTTGTACCCTTCGTCGGACTTGTATTCGGTTTCCAGCGCGAAGTAGACCGCGTCGACGTCCTGATCCGTCGACCCGCCCTCGACGTGGACCTCGGCCGGGACGGATTCGCCGGCTCTGACGGTATCCGTCGGCAGAATCGTGTCTACTGTGGCCGAGCCGATGCCGATTCTGGAGAGCACGTCTTTCATTGGTGTTGTGTAATTCGACCGTCACAGAGTATAAAGTTCAGGGAGTGACGCTATCGAAAGAATGGGGTTACGAGAGTGCCCGGGCACGTCCGGCACCGGGCTGAGAGAGCCAGTTGGGCCCGTTTCACCCTGACATAGCCGTTTGGAGCCGTCGGTTCCACAGCGAACGCAACCGATCAGTCGTCTGATATACGCTGACCTATCATGACGACTCCAGCCGTGTTGCCGTCCAAGTCGGTCAGAGAGCGGCCGCTGAACTCATACGTACGGCGGTGCCCGCCGTCGGTGCGGAGACTGGCCGTGACGGTGGCTCGCCCGCGACCGAGAGACCGATCGACTGCGTCGGTAATCGCCTCCCGCTCGGCTTCGGGAAACAGGTCGGTGATCGGCAGCCCTTCGGCTGTTTGTCCGGTGTGGCCTGTAAGCTCACCCGCCCGTTCGTTGCAGTGCTCGATGTGCCCATCTGCACTAATGACAAACAGTGGGTCCTCCAGCGCATCGAGCGCTTGCTGGATGACCGCACGCTCCTCCAGTAGTTCCTGTTCGCGGTTGTGACGCTCGGTGATGTCAGTAAACGCAACGACCAGTTGTTCGACCTGGCCGTTCGAAATTATCGGCGTAGTACTGACCTCGTGGATGACTTTCCCGACCGGGTGGTCCAGTGTCAGCGTATATTCGATTGTCTCGCGCGTGATGACGCACTTCCGATACGCGCCAGCAATCTTCTGACTGTTTTTTTCGCCGAGTGCTTCCAGTGGAGTCTTGCCGATAAGCTCCGACTCCATAAGACCAGTAAACTCAAGCACTCGTGAGTTGCATCGCCGGAATCGAAACCCGTCTTCTTCGACATCAACGAGGAGGAGTCCGTTCCGCGTGTTCTCGAAGACAGCGGCGTACTCTTCTCTGGTCTGCTGCAACTGTTTTTCTGAGCGATACTGCGTGACAACATTATTGATCCGGTTGGCCAGTAGCTCGTACTGCTCGGTCCCGGATTGTTTTTGCAAGTAGTCGGTTGCACCGGCAGAGATAGCGTCGCTGGCGACTGCTTCGCTCCCCCGTCCGGTAAATAAAATAAACGGCAGTGTCTGGTGCTCTTCCCGAACAGCGTGCAGAAACTCAAGCCCATCCATCTCGGGCATCTCAAAGTCAGAAACGATACAATCGGGGAGGGTATCGTCGAGATACTGGAGCCCCTCGGCGGCACTTGTCGCAGTCTCGACGGTAAACCGGTCGTCTTTTCGTTCGAGCAGTTCGGCCGTCAGCTGCGCGAATCCTTGTTCATCATCTACATGTAGAATGCCAACGTCCCCCATATACATCCACAGGGACGGAATGGATTATTTCTTTCCATAGTTCACATCGAACGGGCAACAGAATGGTTACTGCGGCGACGGTGAATTCAACCATCTGAGTCGCTCTGAAGGGTGTGTAGCCATCGAACGGTCCGGTTACCTATGAGAGCTAGAGGGGAAAGTAGCCGGACCACTCAAAGCGCTCGGCGTGCAATGGGGGATATGACCGAGTGGCGCGATGCGTCGGACCCCGCCTGCCCGGAGTGTGGCGAGCCGCTGGAACCCACAGCGATGGCCTGCCCACACTGTGACGCGTCGTTACTCACTGACGAACAGACTGAGATGCTTGACGAACGCCTGACCGAGACGCTTGAGTCGATGGACTCCGGTGCGCCGACGTGGGCAGTCACGCTCACAGGGCTTTCGCTCGGTATCGCCATTGCGCCGCTCGTGCTGTACGCCGTCGTCATCCTCGTCGGCGATCTCTCGCTTCCCGTGGCCGTGGGTGTCCTGCTGGCCGGCTGGCTCGGTCCGGCCGCGTATCTCTCGCGGCTCCGCAACCCCAGCGAGGTGCTTGCCCGCGGGCTGTATCTCGTCGTCGCCGGTGTGGCCGTCGTCGTGCTCGCAGTCGGCTACGAAGTGCTCCTGTCGGATGGCCCATCAGTCGTCTCCGAACAGACCGCGCTCGTGTCGCTCGGTCTTGCGATTCCGGCGGCGCTGGGCGCACTCATCGCGCGCCGCGCGGCCCGCCGGGCTGACCGGCAGGCCCGCGGGGAGCCGGGGCCGCTGCACGAGCGCTTCGGTATCGACGACGACGAGCCCGACAACTGAAAACGCCTAAGCGGGCCGCCGTTGTCCACCCGTGCATGCGACTGGAGGAGTACTGGGGCATCGGCCCGAAGACGTCAGAGCTGCTCACCGAGGAGCTGGGCGTCGAGCGGGCCATCGAGGCCATCGAGTCGGCGGATACACGAGCGCTAACCACGGCCGGCCTCTCCCGGGGGCGAGCGACGCGCATCCTCCGGCGGGCGACCGGGGCCGAGTCGATGGACCTGCTCGCCACCAGAGATACCCGCGACGTGTACAAGGAACTGCTCGACCTCGCCGAGGAGTACGCGGTCACCGAGGACGCGGCGGACAGCATCCGCGTGCTGACGCCGCTGCCGACCCGCGAGGCCATGGACGAGCGGCTGGACGACGTGCTCGAAGCGCGGGACACCTGGGCCGACCTCTCCGAAGGAGACCAGCGGGCCGTCCTCGATGCGTTCGACGCCTACGACGCCGACGGGGGCGAACTGGCCGCGGTCGACGTGGCGCTGGCGCTCCGGGACACCGGCATCGAGAGCGGCGTGTTCGAGCCACTGGCGACCCTCGACGGCGAGTCACTGACGGCTGGCCGGGCGGCGCTCGCCGGCCTCGCGGGCGACGGCGAGTCCGTCGGCGAAGGGGCCGACGAGGAACTCGACCGCCTGCGCGATCAGCTTGGGCAAATCGAAGACCTCGCAGCAGCCTCGATGGAGGTCGTCGAGGCCGTTCAGGAGGGCGCACGGCGGCCCGACGAGTTCCAGGACGCGCTCGTTCGCCACGTCACGAGCGAGACAGGCATCGACGCCGCAAGGGTCCGCGACGCGATGCCCCGCGAAGCGACCGACGCACGGGATTTCGTCGACGTGGCGCTCCGGAAACTCCGTAGCACGCTCCGAAGCGACGTGCAAGAGCGCGAGGGGGCGGTCGCCGACCGGCTGGAGGACGACCTCGCGGACGCCCGCGAGGACATCGACGCCGCCGTCGCGGCGGTGGACGACATCGCGTTCTCGGTGTCGCTCGCCCGCTTCGCCATCGCCTTCGATCTGACGCGGCCCACCTTCGTCGAGGACCGCAAGACAATCGCGGTCAAGCGAGCCCGGAACCTCACCATCGCCGACGTGGAGAGCGTCCAGCCGGTCACCTACGCCATCGGCGACCACACGCTGGACCTGGATCGGGCGAACCAGCCGCCAAGCGGCGACCGGGTGGCTGTCCTGACCGGCGCGAACTCCGGCGGGAAGACGACGCTGCTGGAGACGCTGTGTCAGGTGCAACTGCTCGCACAGATGGGGCTGCCAGTCCCCGCCGAGACCGCCGAGGTGGGCATCGTCGACACCGTCGTGTTCCACCGCCGGCACGCCTCGTTCAACGCCGGCGTCCTCGAATCGACGCTGCGGTCGGTTGTGCCGCCGCTGACCGAGAGCGACCGGACGCTGATGCTCGTCGACGAGTTCGAGGCCATCACCGAACCCGGCTCCGCCGCCGACCTCCTCCACGGGCTCGTGACGCTGACCGTCGACCGCGACGCCCTGGGCGTGTTCGTCACCCACCTCGCGGACGACCTCGAACCGCTGCCCGTCGAGGCCCGTGTCGATGGCATCTTCGCCGAGGGCCTGAACCAGGACCTCGAACTCCAGGTCGACTACCAGCCCCGCTTTGGCACGGTCGGGAAATCCACCCCCGAGTTCATCGTCTCCCGCCTCGTCGCGAACGCGACCGACCCCGTCGAGCGCAACGGGTTCGAGACGCTCGCCACGGCCGTCGGCGAGGAGGCGGTCCAGCGGACGCTCTCGGACGCGCTCTGGACCGACGAGTAGCGCAGTTACGACGGCGAACCGGCGACGACTCGTTCCCCTTCGACCGCCTCGGCGACGTTGTCCAGCAGCCGCCGGACCTCTCGGCGGTTGTACCAGCGGACGAGCGGCGCGAGGAGAACCTCCGGGAGCGGCCCCGGAACCTCGTAGTCGGCCGCGTAGGTGAGCCGCGTGCCGCCGCGCTCCGGTTCGAACCGCCAGGCGATCCGCCCCGTCAGGTCGCCGCTCATCTCGTAGACGATGCGCTCGGGCGGCTTGTATGTCGAGGCACGGACCTCACCGGTGAAGGTGATTCCAAACATTTTGTACTCGTACGCAGCGCGGTTTCCGCTGTTTGGCAGCCGCTCGATACGCTCGGCGCGGGTCAGGCTCGGCGTGACGGCCGCCTGATTCGACGGCTCGTCCATGAACGCGAAGACCGTCTCGACCGGCGCATCGAGCCAGCGGTCGTCAGACGTATGCACCGTCATGTGTCATGCTTCGTACTCCAGTATCTTACACGCTCGGCCACACAGTGACACCAGACCAGCCCGGGGTCAGGAACTACTGCGACCGGTCCCGGCGGCTACAGCCGACGGGTACGGCGTGACTGTGCTCGGCTCTTCGAGTCGCGTCGCCGTCCGATGACAGCGGCGAGGTATGTTCTGTGCATCATGGGTGACTTCCCGTCAGGAGTCGAACCTGCGCCGGGCAGGGACCCGGCGTAACCGGGCGATTTCGGGAAAGCAGGAGACGGGGCGAGTTAGAGGGTTGCGCTTACGCGTTACCGGTCACGTCGAGGCGGTTGACCGCCATCACGCCGAACCCCTCCTGCAGGAGTTCGGTGCGGCCATCGGCGGTGTTCCGTTCAGCGTCAACGCGCAGGGTCAGCGACACGTCGGCGTCGACCCGGATGTCGGTCCAGGTCGGCCGCACGCTGGTCACGCGGTCGACCGCCACGTCTTCGACGCCGTCGACGGC
Source organism: Haloarcula amylolytica JCM 13557 (assembly GCF_000336615.1). Classification (GTDB taxonomy): domain Archaea; phylum Halobacteriota; class Halobacteria; order Halobacteriales; family Haloarculaceae; genus Haloarcula; species Haloarcula amylolytica. Next base: position 80,976 of record NZ_AOLW01000015.1, on the reverse strand, counting down.
CGCGAGGACACCGGCGACACCGGCTTCGAGGGTCTCGGACCCGCCACGCGGAACGCGCAGTGATACGTCGGCCGATACCTCGGTCGGGGGAGTCGCCTGCAGCGACATAACGCCGACGGCCGGAGTCGAACCGGGCAGGGAGGGCACTCACCAATCGAGTCGCGTCGGTCAGGGACTGCACGGGTGGCGGGCGCGTACGTCCGGCCCGGAGCGGCCGGTACAGGATTCCCACACCGGGACGATGGGGAACCCGACGGCTGGACAGCGAGATAGCTACACGACACAGTACAGGCTCCGGGGCGAGTCCCGACACGCCGACAGGCCACACTGGACGGTGTGAACCTATCAGAGCCGGCGGGCCGACCGGGAGGCGGAGCCTCACCGCTCGACAGTAAGCCCGGTCGAATCGCCGCCGCAGTGCGGCGTCCGTGAGTGGGACGCCGGTCCCACGGCAGCGAACCAGTCTATGGTGCCACGGGCGGAATTTTCACCGAGCGGGTGTCCGCAGTGGCCCGTTCCCCAATAAGGGATGCGTACTCGACCGTAGCGTCAAGGCTACGTTCGATAGCCGACCGCCCGCTGTAGAGCCAGCGAGCGAACGACGTTGGCGCGGGAACGGGAATTGCGTAGGTCATGGGTCACCACGTCGGTGAATGCGACGTATCTGTAACCTGAACCGGTGATATATTAAATCTGTTTCAGACATGGTACCAAATGACAAGTCCTTGAGCGGTCGCCGGCACAACAGCACGGCTTCAGTCGGCCGCTGCTGGTTGCTGCGTCGCAGTCGGTCCCTCGGCACTCGCCTCGCTGTATGTGGCTGTTCCCGCCAGCGTCCGCGTGGAGTTCCCCACGACGAGCAGGCTGCTGGCTGTCATCGCCAGGGCCGCGAACAGCGGGTTCAGGACGCCGAGCAGCGCTAGCGGGAGCGCCACGGCGTTGTAACAGAACGCCCACCCGAGGTTCTGGCGGACCCGCGTGCGGGTCGCGGCCGTCACCGCGAACACGTCGGGAACGGCACGCAGGTCGTCTGTTGTGACGACCGCGTCGGCCGCATCGGCAGCCAGTGACGTGCCCGACGCCATGGCGATGCCCACGTCGGCAGCGGCTAGCGCCGGTGCGTCGTTGCTCCCGTCGCCGACCATCGCGACGGTCCCGCGGGACTGCAGTCGCCCGACGACTTCGGCTTTCGCCTCGGGCGGCACCCCGGCGAACACTTCGTCGACGCCATCGTGGCGCTCGAACGGCGTGGCGGCTTCGGGCCGGTCACCAGTGATGACGACGACATCGCGGTCACGGGCCAGCGTCGAGACGACCGACTCCCAGTGCGAGCGGAGCCTGTCTCCCGCAACGAGTACGTCCTGCGCCTCGCCGTCCCAGCCGACGAGCGCTGGGACACGCCCGTTCTCAGTCGCACGCTCACACCGGGTCCGGAGGTCAGCGGGTACGTCGAACCCGAGGTCGTCGAACAGCGCTTGTGTCCCGACGACAACGTGGTCCCCGTCGACTGTCGCAGTGACGCCCTGGCCCGGGTGTTGCTCGAACTCGGAGACGGCCGCGTCCGGTACCGGGACGGCGTCCGTCACTGCCTCGGCGACGGGATGCCCCGCGAACTGCTCGACTGCGGCCGCCCGGGCCATCGCCTGTTCGTCGGCCCGCTCCAGCAGTTCCATCTCGCCGGTCGTCAGCGTGCCCGTCTTGTCGAACGCGACCACGTCCGCGTCGGTCGCGATCTCGAACACCGCATCGCCAGTGACGACGGTCCCGCCGTCCAGCGCCCGACGGATGCCGGCCGCGGTTGCCAGCGGTGTCGCCAGCCCCAGCGCACAGGGACAGGAGACCACGAGTACAGCCAGCCCGGTCAGCATCGCGTCGGTCGGCGTCGCTCCGGCGACGAGGTGCCCGCCGGTGGCGAGCACAGCCAGGACGACCACCAGCGGGACGAAGACGGCGGCGATGCGGTCGACCAGCCGCTGAACGCCGCCGCGCGTGCTCTGGACTTCCCACAGCAGGTTCGTCAGCCGGTCAACGGTACTCTCGGCGTCCGGCCCGACGCGGACGACGACGCCGCCCTGCATGACCAGGGACCCACCGATGACCTCGTCGCCGTCCGTCTTCCGGACGGCTAGCGACTCGCCGGTCACGAGCGACTCGTCGACGGCGGCGGTCCCCTCGGCCACGGTCCCGTCGACGGGGATTCGCTCGCCGGAGCGGACGACGACTTCGTCGCCGGCCGACAGCGCCTCGACATCGACCTCCTCGTGACCACCGTCGGTGCGTCGCCGGGCGCTATCGGCCCGCTGTGTCGTGAACTCCGTGAGGCGGTCCAGCGCGCGCCGCCGGACCCGGTCCTGGTAATAGTCGCCGACCGAGACTGCCATGACGATGACCGTCGCCACGTCGAAGTACACCTCTGTCCGGCCCAGAATGACGGCGACGACGCTGTATAAGAAGGCAGTCACGGCGGCCATCGCCACCAGCAGGTCCATGTTCGGCCGGCCGGCACGGAGGCTGACGTAGGCCCCGCGGAGCAGCGGCCACCCGGTATAGCCGACCACGACGCCGGTCATCACGGCCATGTTCCACAGCAGGTAGTCCCCCGCCTGCCCCGCCGGGTCGAACAACAACAGGGACGGGTCGACATTGAGGTACGCCGGGTAGAGAAAGAGGGCGTACCACAGCATCGTCATCATCCCGAAGAAGCCACCGACGATGAGACGCCCCTCCAGTTCGTACTCGTCGTCGGTCTCCGTGGCCTGCAGACTGGCGTCGTAGCCGGTGCCGGCGACCGCGTCCGCGAGGTCCGTCTCCGAGAGCGCGTCGGCGTCGTAGGTGAGTTTCATCGTCCCCGTCGGATAGCTGGCCGATGCGGCAGCGACGCCGTCGTGGTCCGTGGCCCGCGCTTCCAGAAACGTCTCGCAGGTCGCACAGTGCATCCCGTCGACAGAGAGGAACGCCGTCTCGCCGTCGGCGTCGTCCGGGTCGGGTCCAGTGTCGGCCGCGTCGCGGGTCTCCGTCGCCGGGTCGTCGAGCGTCCGCGCGACTTCCAGACAGCCGCGACAGCAGAACGTCCCCTCGACCGCGTCGTCGGTGACCGGGGCATCGACCGGCAGGTCACAGAGCGTACAGTGGGTCATGTCCAGGGCATCGGCAGGGGTGGTTTCGGGATAGCGATACCGAACGCCGCCAGCCCGTTCGACAGCGGGACGAGCGCGAGCGCGATGAAGACGACCCCGAGCACCCGGTGTAGCGTCGCGCGATGGCCCGGCGACAGCGTGCCGAAGGCGGTCCCGTAGGCGAACACCAGCGGGAACGTCCCGAGGCCGAGTGCGGCCAGCGAAAGCCCGCCGGTGAGCGCGGAGCCCGTCGCGAACGCATACAAGAACGCCGGGTAGAGCAACGGACAGGGGAGCAGCCCGTGCATCGCGCCCAGCGCGACCATCCCCGGACCGTCGACCCACCGGTCGACTCTGGCGACGAGCGACGCGGAGAGGCGCTGGAACAGGTTCCCGACCAGCGGCAGCGACCGGGCGACATCGACGGCGCGCCCACGCGAGAGATACCCGATACCGACAGTGATGATCGCGAGGCCGACGAAAACCCCGACGGCTCCACGGACAGCGGTCCCGAGGCGTGCTAAGCCGGCCACGTCGTACAGAACGCTGCCAGCAGCGCCAAGCACCGTCCCGACGAGCGCGTAGCTCAGTGTCCGACCGGCGTTGAACAGCGCGTGCTGACGTATCTCGTGGCCGGACACCGGCCCGCCGTCGTCAAGTCTATCGGCGTAGGTGGTGACTAACGGCCCGCACATCCCGAGGCAGTGGACGCTGCCGACGAGTCCCAGCCCGACGAACGCCGCGAGGCCGGCCGTCTCACCGGAACTCAGCCCCGCCGTCCCGAACTGCATATCAGACGGTACTCGACTCGGTTGGTTTTGTCATCCAGAACAGGCTGCCGGCGATGATGACGACGCTGACCAGCGAGAGCGCGACGATGGAGCGTCCGGTTCCCTGCATGTAGTACGCGACCGGCGCGAGCCCGAGCAGCGCCAGCAACGTCACGAGCCGAGGGCTTGACGCAGACATATCTGGCCGTACGTTAGAGGGATTATAAAAAGAAACGGGTCGTTCCTGCCGGCTGAAAACACCATCAGGGGTTTTTTTAGGTAATCTGCTATTCTCCCAGATATGGTACGGCACGAAGCTAGAAGCAGCCAGCTGCCAGATTCGCACGACGCGGTGGGGGTGCGACGATGGCGCTGAGTCGGCGACAGTTCGTCGGTGCCGCAGCCGGGACGGCGGCGCTGGCCGCGACCGGCACGGCGACAGCACAGGAGGAACCGGACTACGGCGGCTGGTTCGACGACGTGTCGAACTACGACGGGACCGCCGACAAGCGAGGCCAAGACACTGTTACAATCACCGTCGGCGCGCAGGGCAACAACGGCGCGTTCGCATTCGACCCGCCGGCAGTGATGGTCAGCCCGGGCACAGAGGTCGTCTGGGAGTGGAACGGCGAAGGCGGCGGCCACAACGTCGTCTCCGACGGCGACGGCCCGCTCGACTCCGGGGGCGCGGTCAGCGAAGCCGGCACGACCTACAGCCACACCTTCGAGTCGGAGGGGATGTTCAAGTACGTCTGTGTCCCCCACGAATCGCTCGGTATGAAAGGCGCAGTCGTCGTTCGGCCCGGCGGCTCCGGCGGCAGTGACTCCGGCGGCCAACAGCAACAGGGGCCGCCCGAGAACCCCGATTACGGCGGCTGGTTCGACGACGTTTCCAACTACGACGGAACGACGGTCGACAGAACCGACGCCGATAGCGTCGAGATATCGGTCGGTGCACAGGGTAACAACGGCGCGTTCGCCTTCGACCCGCCTGCGGTTCGGGTGACGCCCGGCACCGAAGTGACGTGGACCTGGACCGGCGAAGGCGGCGGCCACAACGTCGTTTCCGACGGCGACGGCCCACTTGACTCGGGCGACCCCGTCAGCGAATCCGGGACCACCTACAGCCATACCTTCGAAGAGACGGGTGTGTACAAGTACGTCTGTACGCCCCACGCATCGCTCGGCATGAAGGGTGCGGTCGTTGTCGGCGGCCCACTTGATGGCGGCAGTGGTGGCAGTGGCGGCGGAAGCGGACAGGAAGGCGGCGGTATCGAACTCTCCGGCCCGCAGTGGCTCCTTTCAGGCTCGGTCCTACTGGCGTTCTTCTCACCGCTGTTGTTCGCGGTTGCGATGCGACGCCGCCAGAACGGGCGGCCACCACAGACGGGTGAGGGTGGCGAGCTACGGCGGGCGAGCGGCCCGGAACCTGTTGAAGAAGCCGCTGAAACTGAACCGGCCGTCGAGCTTGGCCACGACGAGTACGACCCGAAGGGAACGGCGGCGCTGGTCGCGTTCTACTTCGTGCTCATCGCCCTGCTATGGGTGTTCATGTACTTCGTCGAGTTCCTCGGCCGTGTCTCAATAATCGGGTGATATCATGCAGGTTCATAGATTCGAAAAAGTCTGGCTCGGTGCAGCGCTACTGCTCATCGTCGGGTTCATCGCAACTATCGCCTACGGCTCGGTCGGCGTTGGCGTCGGGATGGTCGACGATACGGGCGGACAGATCAGCGCAGAAGCGGTACAGAACGGTAACACTGACACCCAGTTCGACGACCCCGGTGTCGTCAAAGAGGACGGGCAGTACGTCGTGTACGTCGTCGCCCGGCAGTTCCAGTTCGTTCCCGGGACCGGGGACACGCCGATCCGTGTGCCCGCGGGTGCGAACGTCACGTTCAAAGTAACCAGTGCGGACGTGACACACGGGTTCTCCGTGGTTGAAACCAACATCAACACGATGGTCATCCCGGGACAGGTCTCGGAAGTCTCGGCCCGGTTCAACGAGCCCGGCACCTACGGACTCGTCTGTCACGAATACTGCGGGGCGGCCCATCACACGATGGGTGGCTCCGTCGAAGTCGTCCCGCCGGAGGAGTACGATATGCAGCAAGAGAACATCGACCAGTCCGCAGATGACGCACAGGCTCAGGAGGAGGCGGATCAGTAATGGTGTTCGTCGACTCCTATCCGAAAACGTCGAAGCTCGTCCGTAGCGAGTTCCTCGTCTCGTTCATCGCGCTCGGAATCGGTGCGCTGTTCGGCGTCATCCAGGCGCTCCATCGGACCGGCGTGTTCCGGGGCTTCGTCAGTTCAGCCGATTACTACACGATTCTGACGGGCCACGGCGTCCTGCTGGCGCTCGTGTTTACCACGTTCTTCATCGCGGGACTGTTCACATGGGCTGTCGCTAACAGCCTCGAACGCGAGCTGCCACATCGCATCGCCTGGTCGGCCTTCTGGATAATGCTCACGGGGACGGTGCTTGCGGCCGTGTCCATCATCGGCGGCATCGTTGGCTCGCCGTCGATTCTGGGTCACGACCTCGAAGCGGACGTGCTGTTCACCTTCTACGCCCCGATGAAGGCGCACCCGGCGTTCTACATCGGTGCTGCGCTCATCATCGTCGGCTCGTGGGTCGCTGGCCTCGCGTACTTCAAGTCTCTGTGGGAGTGGCGCTCTGAGAACCCGGGTGAACGCATTCCCCTGCAGACGTTCATGGTCCTGACGACGATGCTGATGTGGTACATCTCCACCATCGGCGTCGCCGTCGAAGTCGTCGCCTTCCTCATTCCGTGGTCGCTCGGACTCATCCAGAACGTCGACCCGCTGCTGACGCGGACGCTGTTCTGGTACTTCGGCCACCCAGTCGTGTACTTCTGGCTCATGCCGGCGTACCTCGTCTGGTACACCATCCTGCCGAAGCTGGCCGGTGGGCGACTGTTCAGTGACCCGCTGGCCCGCGTCGTGTTCGTCGCCTTCCTGCTGCTCTCGACCCCGGTCGGCTTCCACCACCAGTACACCGACCCCGGCATCCCATCGGGATATAAATTCATCGCGATGACGAACACGATGTTCTTGCTGTTGCCCTCGCTGCTGACCGCGTTCACCGTGGTCGCCTCGGTCGAACACGGCGCTCGCCAGCGGGGTGCAAAGGGCTACCTCTCCTGGCTTCGGAATCTGCCCTGGGGCAAACCGGCCTTCGCCGGCTGTATGCTCGCCGGCCTGATGTTCGCAGCGGGAGGCTTCTCCGGCATGATCAACGCCGGGATGAACATCAACTACCTCATCCACAACACCATCTGGGTGCCCGGCCACTTCCACCTCACCGTCGGGACTGCGTTCGCGCTGACGGCGATGGCCATCAGCTACTGGCTGGTTCCACAGATTACAGGCAAGAAACTCCGACAGCGCACCATCGCCACGCTCCAGCCGTACGTCTGGTTCGTGGGCATGGCGGTGATGTCGAACGCCATGCACCGCGCCGGCCTCGCCGGCATTCCGCGACGGACTGCCGAACCGACGTACGACGAGTTCGCGTTCGAGGGCGTCGCCGGAACGGTCGGCGAAATGCGCATCCAGATCGCCATCGGTGGCTTCCTGCTGTTCGTCGGCGCGGCGATGTTCCTCATCGTCATGGCCGACACCCTGCTCGCTCGCCGCGGCGGGACGCTGTCGGTCAACGGCCACATCCCGGAACCGCTGTCCGGCGCGGACCACAGCCCGCGTATCCTGGACAACTACAAGCTCTGGACGGCGATTGCCCTGCTGCTCATCGCCATCGCCTACGGGCCGCCGCTCGCCAGCATGGTCGCTGATGGACTGTTCGCGCCCGGTAGCCCGCCGATCCCGGTCTAACACAACTTCACTACTCTCTCATCATGTTCGACGACGTCGACGGTCCGGAGCAGAAAACGCTGCTACGACTCCTCATCATCGTTGGAATCGGCTTGCCGATCCTCATCGAGGTCGTTACCTTCGGGAGTATGATGGGGCATCATTTGACCGGGGACACCGGTGGGGAGGCGGTCCCCGAAACGCCGACTGCGGAGCCGGCCGGTGCCGGCGTCGGCGACCCGATTCTGGAATCCGCGAACGTCTCAGCCCGCATCGATGCGGCGTCTGTCGTCACCGCCGACGAGGGATGGCGGTTCACGCTCACGGTGAACGTGACGAACACCGGGTCAGACCCCGCGGCAGTTCGTCTCGACAGCGTCACCACCCGCAGCGGCGAGACGATTGCGGAATCCGCGAGCACCGGACAGCTACCAGTGAATCAGACTGACGACGTGACCAAGTCGTGGCTACTGCCCCCCGGCGAACGGCCGGACACCGTCTCTGTAACGGTGCTAGTGTATCCGGACGGGGGCTCGGTACAATCGACGCAATACACCGTTGCGCTCGGTGACATCCCCGTTTCGAACCGCTGACCGTCTCACCCGTCCACGGGGTCGCCACAGGACGGGCAGGCGGTAGCGTCGGGCGGGAGCGACTCGCCGCACTCGCCGCAGTACGACTGTCCGGCGTCGCGGCCGCCCGGCGTGAAGACGGACGTATCGTCCATCCATGCCTCGTCTGTCGCCGAGGCAGCCTCATTCGAACTGTCGGTCCCGGCCGTCTCCGATTCCGTTTCTGTACCGCTGTCGTCGACCGGCGTCTCCGGTTCCGCGTCGTCGTCCGACGGCTGCGCGTTGTCCTGTTCCGATCCGTGAGCGGGCGGTTCCGCCGCCGGGACCTCGTCGGGCGAAAACACTCGGGTCCCGGTGTGTCCCGGTGGCTCCTCGTCGCTGTCAGCATCTTCGGTGTCGGTCCCCGCTCCAGTCTGTTCCCGGGAGTCCGGTGCGGCGTCCACAGCCCGTTCGGCAGTCGGACTCTCGTCGCCGTTTTGTGAGCCGCCGACCGGTGGCATGATAGGGAACCGCTGGTCCGGACGGCGCTGCGGGTTCGAAAGCGGCGCACGGATTCGAACGACGGTTCCAGCGAGCAATTGGAACAGGAGGTACGCGCTCGCCAGCACGCCGGGGACGGCGATGAACAGAGGTGTGGCTTGCGATGGCTGTACGCCCGTCAGTTGCAGCGCCGTCTCCGCCACGGGACCGACGCCCGCCCGCGCCAGCCACAGGGACAGCGACGACGACACGCCGGGTGCGACGACCGGCTGTGTCAGCCACCCAGTCCCGAGAGCAGCGGCGCTTACGAACACCAGCAGCGACAGGAGTGGTGGGGCCGAGAGCGTGTACACGCGGTGTCCGTAGGCGACGGTCCGGACGACGAGATGCACCGTCCCGAACAGTGCAACTACCGTGAGCAGACGTTGCTGGCCGAGCGTGACACTGAGCAACAGGCAGCCCAGAAGCACACTGCCGGGGATAGCGAGCAACAGGCTTGGATGGTCCAACCGGTACGCGTCGGCGAGGTTGCCGTAGCTGTTCCGAAGCCGTCGGTTGACGAGGACAACGGTCGCCAGCGACGGACCGAGGAGCCAGAGACCGGCGGCGAGTACAGTGCGTAGCGAGATAGTCCGGCCAGCAAGTGTCACAAGAACAGTACCTTCGAGCCCTGGGAACTGCGCCAACAGCAGCCCCGTCGCGAGCACCCAGCCACCGTAGACGAGCCATGCCAGACCCACACCCACAAATAGCCAGGTTTCAGTTCGCAGTAGTGCGGCGGACTCGCGGAGTTCCAACCCCAGTCGACCACGCTCCATCAGCCTGATATTTCCCGACCGACCGCTTAACTGTGGGTGGTCACGCCGCCCGAATTGTCATCGTGGCGACGCCCGACAGTTCGAGTTCGTCGCCCGGTTGGATCGGTTCCCGGTCGCCTTTCTGCAACTGGGTCTCGTTCAGCCGCGTCGGGTTGTCCCCGAGGTCGACCAGATAGTACCCTTCCGGCTGGCGGTCGAACCGGACGTGTTCGCGGTGGATCCGAACCGCTTCGTCTTCCGGTCGCCCGGCGTCCAATAGTGCCGCCCGGATCTCCCGGCCGATGCGGTCTCCATCTTCGATGGTGATGTCACGCCCCTCGACCGAGAGGACGAGTTTGTCCGGTACCGCCGCGTCGTCGGTGGACTGTGACGCGAGTGTGTCGACGGCGTTGCCCGTGGCTGCTGACTCACTCTCCGTCTCGTCGGCGGTCGACGACCCTGTCGAGTCAGCCGTCGGCGTGTCGCTCTCGCCGCGATGCGCGTCCAAGTCCTCCCCACAGTTGACACAGAAGCTGGCATCGTCGTCGACAGCGGTGTCGCAGGACGGGCACGCGTCGAGCGAGCCGTCGTCGCCCGGTGTGATATCCTGTACGTCGGCACCGCAGGCGACACAGAAATTCGCGTCGGCGTCGAGTTCACGGTCACAGTCCGGACAGGAAATCGTCGTCGCGTCGTCATCTGTCTCCGAGGTGTCGTTGGATGTCTCGGCGTCCGCATCGGAGTCACTGCTGGACTGGTCCGGGGTTTCGTCGGCCTCGTCGGGTTCTTCCGCAACGTTCGGCTCAGTTCCGTTTTCGGCATCGGTGTCGGCTTCAGGCTCGTGTTCCGTCGTATCCGCCGTATCCGCCGTCTCCGCCGTCCCCACCGTCTCGTCTCCGGCCTCGGCTGCCCCAGTATCCGAGGCTCCATCCACCGATGCTTCGTCGTCGCTATCATCGGCGACAGTGTGCCCATCCGGGGCGTCGGCTTCGCCGCTAGCCCCCATCGACCGGCCATCCGTCGGGTCCGCCTCGTCCGTGCCTTCCGGTATCAGGTCGGCGTCGTCCGGCACCCCATCGTCGGTGTCAAAATCAGCAGCGCTTTCGTCAGTGTGTTGCCACTCACCACAGTCCGGGTTTGTGCACCATCCGCCCGCGACTGTCGGATCAAAGTCCTCGTCGCATATGGGGCATTTTACCGTGCGGTCGGATTCAGGCATGGGTTTCGTTAGAGACTATAGAGTCGAGAAATAAAATACTTGTCCCACGAAACTTTCTCTCTACTCGTCTGTCATAATAACGGTATCCCGTTCGGAAATGTCGAGATCAGGGTCGATATCTCGAACTGGCATCCCGCCGCTTTCCGGTGTTTCCGGAAGTGCACTGTCGCCAAACAGGAGCACGGAGATGTTGTCCTTCCCGCCGCGGTCGTTTGCCAGCGACACGAACTCCCGACTCGCCGCGTCGAGGGACGCTGCATCGAGGACCACGTCACGGATCTCGTCGTCGGTGACGGCCGCTTCGCGGATACGCTCGGCCACTGAATCGGCGTGGTCCGAATCGACGTACTCCTCGTACAGTTCCGGCGCGTCGGTCTGTGCGTCGATGAGTCCGTCGCTGGTCGCCAACACCGTGTCCTCCGCGTACAGCCTGACCGTTCGCGTGTCCACCCCGACAGTCGCCTCGTCGGGGTCCTCGTAGCCGGACCCGCCCAGCGCGCGGGTGATCTCGTTCCCGTTCGGGTGGACGTGTGCCTCGACGGGGTCGATTTCGTCGTTGTCGACCCATTCCTGAACGACGGCGTGATCTCTGGTCAGCGGTGAAATCGTCTCGCGGGCGCTGTTGACGACGTAGGCCCGGCTATCACCGACCCAGCCGTAGTGGAGTTTGCCGTCGGCGTAGATGCCCGCGACGACCGTCGTGTAGGATTGGGTCCCGGTCTCGTTTGCGTACCGGATGATCTCGCGGTGGGCCGCCGTAATCGCCTCCGCCACGGCAGTTTCGAGTTCCCGCTCTCCGGGCGGGTCCGGAAGGACATCACGGGCCACGTCGACATCGAAGCCACCGGGATAGCTCCGAGCCGTCCGGATCGCCACGGGAGCAAGCTGTTCAGCCACGATAGTGGTCGTAATGTACGACGCGATGTCGCCGGCGTCGTGCCCACCAGCCCCGTCGGCGACCACGAACACGCCGGCCGAGCGGTTCATCGGGTGTCCGCTGTCATCAGCGCCGGACGTATCCGCGTCCTCAGCGTCGGCTGTGTCCGTGTCGTCATCGGCATCCGCCGCCTCAGTATCGGATGGTTCGTCTGGCGCGTCCGCTGTCTCGTCGCCGTCCGCTGTGGCCGTGTTCTGCGACTGCGGTCTGTCTTGCCCGCGGTAGCCGTCCCGATGGCCCTCCTCGAACACCGTCAGAGAGACGCTGTCCTCGTTGATTCCCTGTCCTCGCTTCCGCTCGCCGATGTCGTAGTTCGTGCTGTATCTCATGACTCCTCCGGATGGAACTCGAACGTGACCCCGTAGGTCGGATGGACCAGCGACACCAGGTCGCCGTCGGTGAGTGTCACTGACTCGGGTGGAACGTCGCCGTGTCTGTCGGTCGGGTCCTCGCCCTCGGAGCGCAGACGGTTGCGTCCGGGTTCGGAGAGGACCCGCTGCCAACCGGCCCCTTTCTGGACGAACGTCCCGTTGAGGCTCCGGTCGTGGAGGGACCACTCGCCGTCCTCGATATCGAACTGTACCTGCACCGAGGAGATGTACTCCCCCTGCGGGTCTTCGATTGTTATCGATGCCGGGGGACCGCTCGCGCCCTGTCGCCCGATAGTGTCGCCCGGTTCGACGGTGAACTGCCTATCAGCCTGGATGTACGTCACCGACGCCGTCGCGGGCGGCGTTGGATCGCGCCGTTCGAGGACCTCCTTGAGGACCGTCGCGTTCCGGTATCGGTCGCGGTAATGTGACTGTGTGGCCCGTTCGACGATTTCGGCCAGATAATCGTCGCAGTCTGCCCCGAACGCCTGCGGGTTCACGCCGTCTTTCTTCGGGACGCTCCCCTTGAGCAAGAATAGGAGTATCTTCCCGATGGAATACACGTCCGACCAGGGACCCTGCCGAACGTCGGTGCGGCTGGCCTCGGCGACTTCGCGGGGCTTGAACGGCCCCAGAATCGTCGTCCCGGTGTTCCCCGAAGAAGGGTCCCCGGAGGCGTCGAAGCCCGTCGCGGTGTTGAAATCGATCAGTGTGGGCGTGATGTCGGGCGTGAGCATCACGTTCTCCGGTTTCAGGTCCCGGTAGACGATCTCGTTCTCGTGGAGAAACCCCATCGCGTCACAGAGGTCGATACCGATCTGGCGGACCTGCTCGCTGTCGTCGATCGGGCCGTGCTGGTCGATGACTTCGTCGAGTTCGATCCCGTCGACGATCAGCTGGACGACCAGAAACGGAACGTCACGCTCCGTGACCTGGTCGTAGTAGTCCATCACGTTCTCGTGACCGCCGGCCCGGCGGATGCGCTCCAGTGAGCCGACCTCCTTTTTAAAATACTCCTCGATGATGTCGGGGTCGTTCTGGGATTCGGTGTAGTTGGGGTACTTGACGGCGACCGACTCGCCTGTCTCGGTGTCTCTGGCTCGGAACGCCTTCGCGAACCCTCCCTTGCCGAGGAATTCCTCGAGTTCGTACTGGCCGGCGATGACATCACCGCTCTCAGGTTCCCAGTTCATGGATCACCCGTTTCTCCGGCCAGTGGCAGCCCTGCCGACACTGCAGGTCGTTGCGGTCACTTCTGGATGCCCTCGTCAGTGACGATCTTCGTCGCCTTGTTCTGTTCCTTGCGTCCGCCCTCCATCACGATACGCGTCTCCCGCTCGGCTGTCTGGACGGCCTCGGTGTCCTCGCCGTGGATGCGCGTCATCCGCTCCAGTTGGGTCTGGGCTTCGGCGACGTTGCCCTTGCCGAGTTCCGTCTTGATGACTGTCTGTCGGTGGTCCACGTCGACCTGTTCGTTGTGCTCGGCCAGTTTCGCCTCGTCGTCGGTGTAGTCGACGGTGATCGATTCCCGCGTCGTCTCGCCGCCAGCGTGCAGCGTGACATCCGCCACGGACACGGCGTCTTGCGGGTCGTTGGCCGGCGCGTGTATCTTCAGCACGACTCGCTGGGTCTCCCGCTCAAGCAGGTCGGGCAGCGGCACGACAGCCGCGTTGTCCTCCCAGTTGGGGTCTACAGACTGAGTCTGTGGCAGCGAACGGTACACTTCGCTCACCTCGACGCCGTCGGCCACGTCGAGTTCGAGACGGGCGTCGGGAGCGACGACGGTCCCGGCCTCCTCGACTGCGTCGCCGAAGAACGACTCGATGTCACCGGCGGCGTCCAGGTGTGTCCATTCGCCGCGGGCGACGGTACCGAGCGTCCGAATGGTTTCCTCGCGGTAGTCGCTCCCGATACCAGCCGCCTTGATTCTGATGCCCTCGGTGTCGATTTCGCGTGCTAGCGTCCCGAACGCTTCCGGGTCGTGGGAGTTGTCCTTCCCATCAGAGAGGAGCAGGACCCGCCGAGCCGTGTTGTCGTCTGTCGGCAGATCCTGCAGGGACGCCTTCGCTTCCAGCAGGCCGCTGTACATATCGGTGCCCCCGCCAGCGGAGATGTCAGCGACCGCGTCCACTGCCGTTTCACGCGAAATAGTCCCCCACCGGGTCGGTGCAAGAACCGTCGTGACCTCGTTGTCGAAGGCGATGATCGAGATGTAATCGTCCTCGTCGAGTAGCCCGAACACCCATTCAGCGCCAGCGCGGGCCTGTTCGATGTCTTCGCCGGCCATCGATCCACTCGCGTCGATACAGAGAGCAATCTGTCGCGTGGGTGGCTCCTCCAACCGTCCGGGCTCGACTTCGATCTCAGCGGTCAGTTTCGCCCCGCCCGTCGGCACGTAGGGTCGGTTGACCTCGCTCACGACAGTAGCGGTCATACTGGTAGATGGGTCGTACGGAGTAATTATATGTTTCCCTCAAATCGAGGGAAAAAAGTTCCAACCGCTACCTGGGCCGGTAGCCTGTAGTTACTAGCTACCCCCCGGTAGTAGGAACAATCTACGTCGCCTGTCACGCTGGCTCGACTCGGCTGCCGACCCAGAGAAGGGTTCCGAGCAGTGCCACGACAGTGATCGGGAGGAGCCACTGGAACAGCGAGAGAAGCCCAGCGCTCGCCTGCACGCCGACGACGAGCAGGATAGTGGGGCCACAGCAGGCGAATCCGGAGAGCAGTCCCGGCAACCCCGACACAGCCCCTGCACCCGGGCCGAGACGGCAGGCCGATGGGCCGCGCCACGCGACGACAGAGACAGCGAGGTTGAGTCCGACCAGCGATGCCAGGACGGCACCGAGAAGCACGTTCAGCGGCGAGACGAGTAGTTCGACTGGGCCGACGACGACCAGTGCAATCGGTTCCCACTGAAACGGCCCGACCTGCCGGAACGCACGGGTAAGCGGGTTACTGACGACAGAAACCTCGTAGCCGGCTGGGCCGAAACCGAGGTGTCTGAGACCAGCGAGGTACAGCAGGAAGTACGCCAGTCCAGACACACCCAGAAGCAACTGACCGTCGCGGCGGGTGAGCGCTCCCCGGACCGCAACCGCAGTGTGCCGAAGCAAGCGTTCGATGCGAGCGGACACACTGGCCCCGTCGGCTACACTATCAGTCGACATACGCACTCCCCGGATAGAAGCCGGCCCAGGCGAACCACATGGCGTCGAAGGCCAGCGAGCGGTCCAGCGGAAGGGAATCGGCCTCGTGTGTGGTCCCGTCGAGCGTGTAGCCGTCGTCCGCCGCCTCGACCGCCGCTGACTCCGGGTTCGCGTACACGTAGCCCGTTGTGAGGTCGGTGTCGGCGACGGCGACGTACGGCGTGTCGCCGATGTTGCCGGTCAACACGCGCTGGTTCAGTAACGTCTCCTTGTCGAAGGCCACCGTCCCCGTCTCCGTCCGGGTCCCGATGACGACGGCCTTTGGGTGTGCGCGGCTGTCGCCCTGCAGTGGCTCAAACAGCGTCCGAGTGCTCGAATAGTAGCCGCGTTTCTCGTTGTACTGGCCGTATGGATCAGTGCCGTAGCGCCGCGAGAAGCCGGTATCCTCGGTCAGAACGGTCGTTTCCGGATAGGTACTGGACCAGCGGTCCCACGTCGTCCAAGTGACCCGGAACTCCCGCAACGACTCGCCAGTTAGTGGGCCTGTAATTGCCGTCGCGAGCATCTGTGGCCACCAGCTGTCGGTGCCCCGGTCGTACATCGTCAGGTTCGAGTTCACCAGTCGACCGGAGACGCCGAACTCCACCGGGCCGCGCTCAAAGCCCTGTGCGGTGCCCGTCAGCGGACAGTACGTCACAGCGACGGGGTCGCCGGCGACGGTGTCGTTCACGATTTCGTGGTGGACGAGAATGTACTGCGGATAGGCTTTCGCCTCCCCGTCGCGGACCACGCCGAACACTGGGTCGTCCGGAGCCAGTATCTCTGGAGGCGTCTCGGCGAACGTCGGGTCGTCGATGGACGGAATACCGTCTTTACGAACGCCGCCGCTGACGATCTTCTCTTCGAGCGTCCCGATCTCGTAGTCTAGATGCAGGCGACCATCAGCCGTCGGTGGCTTCGACCCGTCACCTCGATCGGTGGCCGTCGATGGCGTCCCGATTCCGCTGCCGGACCCGGCCACTGAACTCGGCCCAGTAGTCGAGCCGTCATCTCCCGCGCAGCCTGCGCCGCCGAGTGTCACACCGGCTCCAACCGTCGCGAGAAGCCGTCGGCGGGAAAGGTCCATGCCATGTGTAGTCTTTCCAATCACTAAGTCTCGCGGTGAGGGGCCGGTAACTCCCTGTTGGCACGCTCAGCGAGGCTATCTCGGTGTACGAACCAACGCTCGGACTGCCTAATTGACGAGGGTGGCGGCCAGCGACGAGACGTACGCCAGTTCGTCCTCGTTCACGCCGTGGCCCATCCCCTCATAGATGCGTTCCTCCACGTCCCCGTTCAGTTGCTCGAAGACCGAGGCCGTGACGTGAACGCGCTCTTCGGGGATATGCGGATCGACGTCGCTACAGCCCAGGAACACCGGCGTTTCCTCGATGTCGCCCTCGTACTCGCTCTCGTCGATGGTCTCGCCGATGAGGCCACCACTGAGAGCCACGAGCCCGCCGTAGCGCTGCGGGTTACGGGCGACGAACTCGCTCGCGAGACAGGCCCCCTGGGAGAAGCCCAGGACGAGCACACGATCGGTTGGTATCCCGGCTTCCTCGGCCTTCGTGACGGCGTCCTCGATAGCCTGCAGTCCCGATGTCCGCCCGGGTTCGTTCTGCTCGACCGGCGAGAGGAAGGAGTTAGGGTACCAGGTGTTCCGCGCGGCCTGTGGGGCGAGCAACGCCAGCCCGTCCTGTTGGAACTCTGCCCCCATCTGGACGATGCTCCGGGCAGTCGCACCCCGGCCGTGGACCAGCACTGCCGCCGCGCTCGCCTCCGGTAGCGCGGTTCCCGCAGTCACGAGTTGCTGGCCCTGATGAGGGCCGCTCATCGCTCTCCTCCCGGTCGCCGGCTGTACCCTGTCATGCCCGTGCAGTCGGTTTCTCTTCCCGTTCGCCCGCCTGCCGTAGGCTGCCACCGTGTCGTGTGCATACCCCAGATAGCGCACGAAGACACTTGACTTGGCACATCGGTCAATCGGTCGAGATATTCCGTGTTCAGGCCCGCAATCGGAGTTCGATGTCGCCACCGTCGCGCACCGTGAGACCAGTATCGGTTTCGGAGACAGCATAGTCGGACCGACGGAGGCATTTGGTCCATACCGATGGAGACATATACAGCCCATAATCTTGGGAACCAACCGTAGACACCCGTACCGAACACGACGACGTGTTTAGGGAAATGGTAAAATTTAGTGTAAAATACATAGAATATACTTCGCACCGCGAATTATGCATAAACTATTACGTATTACTGGCAGAGACGTGTGTTAACCTTCATCAGAGTAGTACTATAACCTTCGAGTTGTTACCTTGGGTTGACTATGAAAAAGCAGGAGCTCATCCACCTTCACGGCCTGCTTGCACAGGTACAGAACCACTACGAAGCCGAATCCGGGACAGAAGTGGACCACGACGAATACGAGGAACTGGGCGTCAAGCCGACATCGATTCACAAGTCGAAAACAGACCACAAGGCCGCTGTCTTTGCGATTGCTGACGGTATTGCCTCCGAGATGGCTGACGAGACCAAAGAGCCTGTTTCTGCCGCCGCGGACTAACAGTTCTCCGTCGTTTCTACGCAGTTCTCCCGACGAGCAATGCCATTAGTGGCTGTATAACGGCTGTCGGATACATATCATAGACAGAATACGTCGAGGGTGTTGAACAGAGACAGCCCTGTTGCTCGGTGGCTGGGCTTACTCGTCGATTAATTCCTCGAACTCGGGTAATACGTCGTCCGAGTCGTCGGCCTCAGCTGTCGACTCTGTCGATGAAGACTCGTCGTCCGTCGTTTCGGCAGACTCCTCCGGGATCTCCTCGATTTCGAGCACGTCGAGCGGGATGTTCTCGAGCCGTTGCCCGATCTCCTTGCGGGCGATTCTGGCGGCGTGTTCGTCCCGTTCGACGTTGAACACGGTCATCTCCAGTTCGAGTGCGACGAGACTCTCATCGGCCGCGAGAAAAGCCGGTTCCAGTGTCTCGCCGCAGTGCGGGCAGTGCCGGTCGCCCATGTTGATCTCGACGTAGTTGAGGTCGGGGTTCAGCATTTCCCCCGTCTTCGAGATGGCGATGCGAACTGCCTCGTCCGCAGATGCCACGTCGTACACTGGGACTGCGGCCTCGACAACAACTCGGCAATTCATGCTAGTATGTTTGTTTCCCAATATAATGAAGGTTAGCCCTGAAACAGGCATCACCTCTCGCCCCATATATCGTGGTATAGAGGGACAGAAAGCACCGTTGAGCCGCACAGACACAAGTGAGAGAAAACGTTACGACGGCGAAAAGCAGTGACAGCTCAGACGGATATGAGCGTCCGCTATAGTAACAATTGAAACGATTTACACACTGATCGCACTGCCATCGTGCGATCAGGTGTGCATTGACTTTCAATGGCTACTATAGTCGATAGAGACTCCAACCCGTGCGAGTGGAACTCGTAACGCCATTACCTCCGGGTCCGTACACACGGACAATGGAACAGGGCGTCATCGACGTCGGGTCGCTGGCCGGCGGTATCGACCTCCAGGCAACTGTCGAGAGCGGGCAGTCCTACCTCTGGAACCGGGAGGACGGCGAAATGTACCAGCGCGACGGGGCAACCGGGGGCGACGCGTGGTACTGGACGACAGTCCGCCGAGACGGGTCACCAGCAGTCATCCGCGTCCGGCAGCGGGACGGTGTCCTCGAATGGGAGTCCACGATCGACGCCGAGGCGGACCTCAAGCGACTCCTGCGGCTTGAGGACGATCTCTCCGCGATTCGGACGACGGCACCGGCCGACGACGTGGTCCAGTCAGCCTACGATAGGTTCTGGGGGATGCGTCTCGTTCAGGACCCACCGTTTGGCTCCCTCATTTCGTTCATTTGCTCGGCCCAGATGCGCGTGGCTCGGATACACAGTATGCAACAGGCGCTCCGTGACGCGTTCGGCGAGACGGTCGAGTTCGACGGGCGGACGTACAACGCCTATCCGACGCCGTCAGCGTTGGCCGAAACGACCGAAGAACGCCTCCGGGACCTCGGGCTGGGCTATCGAGCGCCGTACGTCCAGCGCACCGCGGAGATGGTCGCAGGCGGCGAGGCCGACCCCGAGGAAGCCGTCGGCCTCGACTACGAGGACGCCAGGGAGTCGCTCACCCGCTTCGTCGGCGTCGGCGACAAGGTCGCGGACTGCGTGTTGCTGTTCTCGCTTGACTACCTCGAAGCGGTCCCGCTAGACACCTGGATCCGGTCGACTATCGAGGAGTACTACCCGGAGTGTGAGCGAGGGAACTACACCGACACGTCCCGGGCCATCCGGGCCGCGCTCGGCGGCGAGTACGCCGGCTACACGCAGACCTACTTGTTCCATTATCTCCGGACGGGCAGCGACGAAAACTGACGCGGGTGGTGGAAGGCGACAGTATAACGGAGTCCGCCGGCAAACCCTCGGACATGGCTCGCACGCGAGCACATGTGTTCGTCTCCGGTCGTGTCCAGGGCGTCTATTACAGAGCGACCACGCGGGAGCGCGCACAGGATCAGGGGGTCGACGGGTGGGTCCGGAACCTCGACGACGGGCGCGTCGAAGCGGTGTTCGAGGGCCCCGAAGCCGACGTGGAAGCGATGGTCGAGTTCTGCCACGAGGGGAGCGAACGCGCGAACGTGACCGACGTCGAAATCGAGTACGAGGAGCCGGAGGGCATCGACGGCTTCGAGGTCCGCTGGTAAACCGCCGTCCCGTAGCATTACTTCACTGGCGAACGAACCCGTGAGCATGCTCACCGGCTCCGAAATGGGTGTCATCGACGAGAACGCCGCCGCACTCGGCGTCCCGCGCAAACAGTTGATGGAGTCGTCCGGCCATGCCGTCGCCCGGGCGGTCCGTTCCCTCGCGGACCCCGGCAACCGGGTCACCATCGTCGCCGGGCGGGGGAACAACGGCGGGGACGCGCTCGTCACCGCCCGCTTTCTCGACGACTACGACCTCCGCGTCCTGTTGCTTGGCCGCCCGAACGCGATCTCGACATCAATATCCAGAGAGAACTGGGAGGCGCTCCAGAGCGCTGAGTATCCCACAGAAACAGTCAAAGATTCTACGGCGTTCGACCTCGGAACTCCCGATATCGTTGTCGATGCAATGCTGGGAACCGGTATCGCCGGCGACCTCCGGGAACCCGAGGCGACGGCTGCGGCGGCAATGAACGAGAGCGACGCGACCGTCCTCTCGGTCGATGTCCCGTCCGGCCTCGACGCCGAGACGGGACGGTTGGCCGACAACGCTGTCGACGCCGACCACGTCGTCACGTTCCACGACACGAAGCCCGGACTCCCAGACCTTGAGGTGCCAGTTACCGTCGCCGACATCGGCATCCCCGACGCGGCGGAACTGTTCGTCGAGCGTGGCGACCTCACGCGCCTCGAACGTGACCCCGCGAGCCACAAGGGCGACAACGGCGAAGTACTGGTCGTCGGCGGCGGTCCCTACACCGGCGCGCCGGCGCTGTCGGCCCAGGCCGCGCTCAGAGCGGGTGCAGACCTCGTCCGGGTCGCCTGTCCGGAGGTCGTCGCGCGGGAAATCCAGTCCTACAGCGAGAACCTCATCCTGCGACCGTTCGACGGGGACCACCTCGCGCCACCCCACGTCGACAGCCTCGCCGAACTGGCGGCGGAGCACGACACGCTGATCGTCGGACCAGGGCTCGGGGACGCCGACGCGACGCTGGAAGCGGTCGCGGACCTGCTGTCCGGGTTCGAGGGGACGGCCGTCGTCGACGCCGACGCCCTGTCTGTGGTTCCGGACATCGAAACGGACGCGGAACTCGTCTGTACGCCCCACCAGGGCGAACTTCGCGGGATGGGTGGTGAGACATCGGAGGACTGGCGGGAGCGGGCGGACCTCGTGGAGTCCTTCGCATCGGAGGTCGGCCAGACACTGCTGGTCAAAGGGCCGTACGACGTCGTCTCCGACGGCGAGCGGACCCGCGTCGGCCGGACGGGCAATCCGGGGATGACGGTCGGCGGCACCGGCGACGTGCTCGCGGGCGTGACGGGCGCGCTCGCCTGCATTCAGGACCCGATCGACGCGGCCGCCATCGCCGCCTACGCCGTCGGCACGGTCGGCGACCGGGTCGTCGACGACCGCGGCTACGGACTGGTCGCAACAGACCTGCTAGACGAGATACCGAGCGTGCTGTGGCAGCGCGAAGCAGAAACGTAACCTCCGCAGTCAGGCTGACGCACCGACCAGCTCCCCGGCTTTCGCCCGGGACTGCTCGATGATCGCCGGCCGCGCCTCGAACTCGATGACCACCTGGTCGCCGTAGTCGACCGTCTCGACGCTGGCGTGGTCGTGAATCCACGAGACGAGGCTCATCGTGTCGTCGGTCATCGGGAGCACGAGCCGTTCGCGCTCGTAGTCCGGCAGTTCGTGGTCGATGCGGTCCGCCAGGTCGTCGATGTTGAGTCCCTGTTTGGCGCTGACGGCGACGGGGTTCGGGGCCAGCGACGAGAGTGCGTCTCGCTTGCGACGGACCTCCTCGTCGTCGACCATATCGGTCTTGTTGAGGACCGTGACGATGGGTGCCTCGTTGCGCTCGTACAGCGTGTCGTGGCTCGTCACCAGTTTCTCCCGGATTTCCTCGACCGACTCGGAGACGTCGACGACGAGCAGGACGAGGTCGGCGTGGTACACCGACCCCAGCGTCGACTTGAACGACTCGACGAGCCAGTGCGGGAGGTCCTGGATGAACCCGACGGTGTCGGTGACAAGCACCTCGCGCTTGCCGACCGCCGCGCGGCGCGTGGTCGTGCCGAGCGTCGTGAACAGACGGTCCTCGCTCTCGGCCGTGGTATCGAGGTCGGGATGCAAGTCATCGTTCTCATCGACGTCGAGGTCGTCCGCGAGGCGGCGCAGGAGCGTCGACTTCCCGGCGTTGGTGTAGCCGGCCAGCGCGACGAGGTCGAAGCCGGACTCGCGGCGCTGTTCCCGGCGGTGCCGCTCGGTCTCCTCGATGGATTCCAGTTCGTCCCGGATGTTGGCGATCTGCTTTTTGATGTCTTCTTCGCGGGACTCGTCGTACTCGCCGAGGCCCATGAACCCCGGCCGCTCGTCGCGTTTGGCCAGGCTCGCCTTGGCCTCGGCGCGCGGGAGTTCGTAGCGCAGTTCCGCGAGTTCGACCTGGAGCTGGGCTTTCCGCGTCTGGGCCCGCTGGCCGAAGATTTCGAGGATGAGCCGGAAGCGGTCGATGACGCGCACCCGCTCGGGGAGTTCGTTTCCGATGTTGTACGTCTGGTACGGGCCGAGCTGATTGTCGAAGATCACGACGGCGGCCCCTTCGCGAGCGACCGCGTTGCTCAATCGCGTGACCTTCCCCTCGCCGAGGTGGTACGCCGGGTCCTCCGTTCTGGTCTGTGTGATCTCGTCGACGACCTCGTAGCCGGCCGCCCGAGCGAGGTCCCGGATCTCTTCGGTGTCGGCGGTGCCACTGTCGACGCGCTTCGCGATGACCGCCCGTTCCGTGGTGTGTGTCGCCGTCACTCGTTGGAAAACTACGGCGTCCGATTATTTAACCCCCCGGGAGGGGACTCACACTCTTCCGGGGGTCGGTGGTTGGCCGGTAAAATGGCAGATACTGAGCGATTCCTGCAGCCGGCTGGCGAAACTAACGACTTCGATACCCGCTCGAAGGCTGAAATGCAGCCAGCAAAGCGGTAGCGGTCAGTCCGGCTTATTCGAGATCGAAGCGGTCGAGCTTCATGACCTTGTTCCATGTGTCCACGAAATCGTGGACGAGCTTCTCTTCCGCGTCGGCAGAGCCGTAGACTTCCGAGATTGCCCGGAGCCGGTCGTTCGAGCCGAAGACGAGGTCGATGCGTGTGGCTTCCCACTTGACCTCGCCGGTGTCACGGTCGAGCCCTTTGTAGACGTGTTCGGAGTCCGACGCCGGCTCCCACTCCGTGCCCATGTCGAGCAGGTTCACGAAGAAGTCGTTGGTCAGCGTCCCCGGTTCGTCGGTGAAGACGCCGAGGTCGGTGTCCTTGTAGTTCGCACCGATCGAACGCATCCCGCCGATCAGGGCCGTCAGTTCCGAGGCCGTCAGGTTCAGCAGGTCCGCGTTGTCGACAAGCACTTCCTCCGCCGGTCGTGTGATGTCGTCCTGGATGTAGTTCCTGGCCCCGTCGACTTTCGGCTTGAGAGCATCGAAGGAGGCGGCGTCGGTGTGTTCCGGCCCGGCGTCGACTCGTCCGGGCTCGAATGGAATCTCGACATCGTAGCCGGCGTTCGCTGCCGCCTGTTCGACGGCCGCGTTGCCGCCCAGCACGATCAGGTCAGCGAGCGAGACCTGCGTCCCGTCGGAGCGCGAGTCGTTGAACTCCGTCTGGATGTTTTCGAGCGTCCCCAGAACCGTCTCTAGTTGCTCCGGCTCGTTGACTTCCCAGTTTTTCTGGGGTTCGAGTCGGAGACGAGCGCCATTAGCGCCGCCGCGCTTGTCGCTGTCGCGGTAGGTCGAGGCCGACGCCCACGCGGTCTTGACGAGCTGGGAGACAGAGAGGTCCGAGTCGAGGATGTCCTCCTTGAGTTCGGCGACCTCCTCGTCCCCGATCAGGTCGTAGTCGGCGTCCGGGAGCGGGTCCTGCCAGATCATCTCCTCGTCAGGAACCTCCGGACCGAGGAACCGCTCAGGCGGCCCCATGTCGCGGTGGGTCAGCTTGTACCAGGCCTTCGCGAAGTTCATCCCGAACTCCATCGGGTTCTCCTGGAAGGTTTCCATGACCTCTCGGTAGTCCGGGTCGCGCTTCAGGGCGATATCCGTCGTGAGCATCATCGGCGTCTGCTTTTCGTCCGGGTCGTGGGCGTCCGGCACGCTGTTTTTCAGCTCCTCGCTCTTGGGTGCCCACTGCCACGCGCCGCCGGGACCCTTCTCCGGCTCCCACTCGTAGTCGAGCAGGTTGTTGATGTATCCCATGTCCCACTCGGTCGGCGACTGGGTCCACGGCCCTTCGATACCGCTCGTGATCATCTCGCCGCCTTTGCTGTTCCCGTTCTCGTTTTGCCAGCCGAGGCCCTGCTGCTCGATGGGGGCCGCTTCGGGCTCGGGACCGAGGTTCTCCTCGGGGTCGTCAGCGCCGTGGACTTTGCCGAACGTGTGTCCGCCGGCGATGAGTGCGGCCGTCTCCTTGTCGTTCATCGCCATCCGGTCGAACGTCTGCCGGATGTTCTTCGCCGACGCCTCCGGATCAGGGTTGCCGTCCGGTCCTTCCGGATTCACGTAGATGAGGCCCATCACGGAGGCACCGAGCCCTTCTTCGATTTCGCCGGGCTCGTCGAAGCGCTCCTGGGTTTCCATCTCGTCTTCCGGCCCCCAGTTGACAGCCTTGTCCTCCTCAAAGGCGTCCTCGCGGCCGCCGGCGTAGCCGAACGTCTTGAATCCCATCGACTCGATGGCGACGTTCCCTGCGAGGATCATCAGGTCGGCCCATGAGATCTTTTTGCCGTACTTCTGCTTGATCGGCAGGAGCAGCCGTCGCGCCTTGTCGAGGTTCGCGTTGTCCGGCCAGCTGTTGATAGGTGCAAAGCGCTGTCGGCCGCCAGCCGCGCCACCGCGACCGTCGGCGGTCCGGTACGTCCCGGCGCTGTGCCAGGCCATCCGGATGAACAGCGGGCCGTAGTGGCCGTAGTCGGCCGGCCACCAGTCCTGCGATGACGTCATCAGCTCTTCCAGATCCGACTTCACCGCTTCGAGGTCGAGCTTCTGGAACTCCTCCGCATAATCAAAGTCGTCCTCCATCGGGCCGACGTCCCGGGCGTTCTGGTCGAGAATCTCCAGATTCAGCTTGTTTGGCCACCAGTCCTGATTAGATTTCGGTCGCTTCGAACGTCCGCCTTCGGCACCGCTCATATCGGAATTCGGTGTTTCTGCCATCTTAACAGTAAGTAAGATTCGTCGGTAGCATACAAATCTTTGGATATGAGTAAAGAAATGGCATCGTGTGAAAAATATCGCCCCGAATTCTTTGGGACACCGGGTCGCAACGACGCCCCGTTGCTGTGGCGGAAGCGGTGTATAAAAGCGGAAGCGCCAGAGGGAGCACAAAGGATTTAAAAACAGGCGGTCAGGTACGCGGTATGGGTGAGTTCGTACTCCAACTAGATGGGTTGGGCCTCCAGCAGATGGGCCTCGAATTCGGTGGCGGCGGCCTTATCGGCGGGATCATCGGGTTCGCCGCCAAGAAGGTCGCAAAGCTCATTGCCGTCATCATCGGCATCGAGCTGGCGCTGTTCAAGTTCCTCGAGACGCGTGGCATCCTCCAAGTGAACTGGGACGCGATAGGTGGGGCCGCACAGAACGCGACCGGCACCGCCGGGAACGCGGCGTCGGCGCAACCGCCGTCCTGGGTCACGTCGCTGCTCTCGGCGCTGCCGGTCAGCGCTGGTTTCACTGCCGGGTTCTTGGTCGGCTTCAAGAAAGGGTAACGCGACGCCGCGGCGTTAGCGCGTACTGATGTCGTCTTCGTCTTTGATGATGCGAGTTTCCGCTTCGCCGCTCGTGTGTTCGTTCACCACGTCGTAGAAGTCGTTTTGCAGGCCGGCCGGGAACGTCATGACGCCGACCCACGAGCCGTCGGACTGCCACTCCTCGCGTTCGAGGTCGCCGAACTGCCGGATCTGTGCCTGGGCGCTCCCGGCGTAGTCCGCGGGGACCTGCACGGCGACGGTGACCTCGTCGAACCGGATCGGGATGACCGGCCGGAGCGCATCGAGGGCGTCGTCGACCTGCGCCTCGACGGGTTCCATCGGGTCGACTCTGAAGTCCGTCTCTTCGAGCGCGGATTCGATGCGCTCCGGCGGGTGCGGCGCGTCGTCCATCTGTGGGTTGACCGCGTTGCGCGTGATCCGCTGGATGAGCTGTTTGTGCTTTTGTTCCTGCATCTCGCGGCGCTGGTCGGCCGTGATCTGTATCTCCCCCCGCTTGATGACTTCGGGGATGATGGCCATCGGATCAGTGGTGTCAAACACCTCTTCGAGCATATTCTCGGGCGGTCGGTCCCCCCGCGAGGCGTCCTCGAACACGTCCTCCGCGGCGATAACGTCCTCGAGATCGCCGTCGAAGTCATCACGTTTTATCGCTAGCGCCGCGTCCGGATCCACCAGTACCTCGAACCGCTGGCCGTGGGATTCGAGGCGCGCCGTCACCGCCTCGTCAAGCGATATCATACCCGTCGGTAGCAGTGGGCCAGTTAAAGGCCTTACTGCGTAGTCGAACAGAAAAGAACCCAGTCGCCCGCGGAGGCCGTCGGAAGCGTTACTCTTCCTCGGTGTCTTCCTCGTCCGCGTCCTCGTCGTCGCCGGTGTCGAGCAGGTCGGCCTCCGCGAGATGGGTCTCCTTCTCCTCGTCGGTCAGCTGGCCGAACGTCTCCGTTTCGACGTCGACCGTGGCGACGCCGATGCCTTCCGGCGTCAGTCTGTCCTCGTTGACCGACGCGAGGGCGGCCAGCGCGAGGTCGACGCCGTCGTCGAGGTCCATCCCTTCGTCGTAGTGTTCTTCGAGGTAGTCCCGGATGTCGCCGCGGTCGGCCCCGACAGCGAGGGCCTTCCACTCGTAGGGCGTCCCGGAGGGGTCGGTCTCGAACAGGCGCGGCTCGCCGTTGACGATGCCACCGATGATGAGCGCGACGCCGAACGGGCGCGCGCCGCCGACCTGCGTGTACTGCTGGATGTAGTCGGTGATTTCCTTGGTGAGGGTTTCGACGCCGACCGGCTCGCCGTAGCGCAGCTGGTTCACCTGCGCCTGACGGCGGGCGAAGTCGATGAGCTGTCGGGCGTCGGCGACGTGGCCGGCCGAGGCGATACCGATGTGGTCGTCGGCCTTGTGGATCTTTTCGACCGAGGAGCGCTCCATCAGCGGCGACCGGATGCGCTTGTCCACGGCCAGAACGACGCCGTCGCTCGTTCTGACGCCGATGCTTGCTGTGCCGCGTTTGACCGCTTCGCGGGCGTACTCGACCTGGTAGAGGCGTCCGTCCGGCGAGAAGATAGTGATCCCGCGGTCGTAGGCCTGCTGTTGGTTTTGTCCCTGCATAGTTATCGGAAATCGAGTGCTGTCGCGCCGACGAACGCGCCGCCGGAGGCCGCTTCGACATCGTAGCGCGGAGGCCGAACAGTAGCGCTCCGGTCTGCGTTCTCGAACACGACGTGTCTCTGTTCAGTGGCTTCCGGCGGCCCGCGTATATACTTTTCTTCACAGGCGCGCACGGTGCCGCTAATCCCCCGGACGCGGACCCGAACCTCGTCGTCGTCGATGCTGTCGACACAGGCCAGCGCGGCCCGGGCCGGGTCCGTCTGGCCGCGTCTGGTCCGGACGATAGCCTCGGCCGTGCCGTCGTAATCGTGGAACTGGAGGACGGTCATGTCCGTCTCGGCGCTGCCGGTGTCGCCCAGCAGGTTCTGGGCGGCGTACCACACCGCCCGCTGGAACGCCCGACGGTCGAGCGACGCCGTCGGCCACGTCTCGACGCCGACGGCGAGGTAGCGCCACCGCGGCCGGAGATGTTTCGGGAGGTGTTTCATACGCCAGCGTTGGGGCGGAGGACAATGAGCGGTGTGGTGTGGCGATCGGTCAGGATGTCGATAGTGGGGCTACTGCCCGTCATCGTTGACGGCGTCTACGTCGCCTTCCAGTCGGACGCCCGGTTCGATGACAGCGTCGCTCTGGCGCTCGCGGTTGCGCTCCGCGACTCGGCCCCACTCCGCCAATCCCTCGCGGACGGTGTCGGCGTCGAAGCCGATGGTCTTCCCGACCGCGATGAGATCCCGCGGTGCGCGAATCTGGAGATGGTTACTCGGCGACGCCGAGACGACGAACGGTGCGCCGGCGTCCTCGACCAGTTCCCTGAGCTTCCGGAGTTCCTTGATAGCCCGGACGCGAGTGCCGCCGGAGGCCCGGAGCACCGGGCCGAAGTCGAACTCGACGCGGACGCCGTTGTCGGCCGCCGCGTTCGCCAAAACGTGGTTGAAATCGCCGTCCTCGCGCATCGGGTGGGCGAGCACGTCGACGGTCGGTTGCTCGACCGCGAACCGGTTGATGCGGCGGTCGCCGCCGTGGACGACGACGACCGTCCGGTCGCTCCGGTAGTTCCCGACGAAGCCGCTCGCTCGCGAGGGGTCGTCCGCCCGGACCTCGACACCGGCCGCGACGTCGATGTCGTACGCGTCGCTGATGGCGTCGGCGTCGTAGTCCGCCTGCACGTCGCCGTGGTTCCTGACGACGATGCCGTCGTAGCCCGAATCGGCGGCCGTCAGCGCGTGCCGGGCGACGGTGCTGTCACCGTCAGGGTGGGCGTAGACGGCCTCGTACATCACAACTCCTCTAAGAGTTCGCGGGCGTTAGCGACGGCTTTCTCCCGCTTTGCGGGGTAGGCCTCGACTTTCGCCCGGAGCGTGATGCCGTCGCCGCGCTCGACGTCGCCGCCGAACGCGGCCTGTTTGTCGAAGGTGAGAAAGAACGAACAGTTGTCGTCGACCCGGTCGTCCAGTTCCGCACGCACCGCGTCGATATCCGGCGCTGACGCGACCTGCGTGAGTACGTGCCGGATGTCGTCAGCGTTCTCGACGCGAGCCGAGAGGACGACGATCCGGTCGCCGTAGTGCCCCTCGCTCTGTGCGCGCTCGATAGGGTAGTCCTCCGGGAGGAACGTCCGGAGCGCTCCCTCGACACGCTTGTCGTCCTCTGTCGCGTAGCAGAAGGTCCGGAGGTCGACGTAGTGGAACGGAACCGACGACATCGAGGCCCTACTCGTCCTCGGCGGCTTCGAGGTTGTCCTCGGGGACGCCCTGCTCCTGTCCGTCCTCGAAGGAAACCGTGTAGTTGGCGTCGCCGAACATCGTCTCGACGACCTGCGTGATGGTGCCTTCCTCGCCGTCGTAGTCGCTGTGCTCGTCGTGGAGAATAACGCTGTCGTCCTCTTCGAATGCCATACCGTGCGGTACTCGGTGGCTCGTCAAAAAGGGACTGATTCGGATTTGCTCGGCCCAGTCGCGGACGTGGTGGGAAAATGTCCCTGTGACACGGCCCAGATCTGACAATCAGGACAGCGACAAACCTCGATCAGCCCAAAGCCAGGGGTACGCTGATCAGGGCTGACCGATCTTGTTGTTCCCTGTCGCTTCCGTTGCGAAAGGCATGGCCATGATTAGACATGTCTAAATATTTCCTTAGATAGGTAGAATTAAGTGTCAGATCATTCTACAGTCACATGCGTTCCGTCATAATGAGTACGAAAACTTTTGTTAGTTAAGCTTGATAGATGAGTAATGGAGCGCTCACGTCGAAAAGAGATTGAGCATCACTTGACTGANTAATGAGTACGAAAACTTTTGTTAGTTAAGCTTGATAGATGAGTAATGGAGCGCTCACGTCGAAAAGAGATTGAGCATCACTTGACTGAGGAAGAAATCGATGAACTGCTACGTGAGGCCGAAGACGATCACCACATCCGCCGTCTTGGGTTTTTGAAGAATCTCTACCAAGGCGACTCAATTCCGGAGGCCGCCGACCGCGAAGGTCGGTCGGCCGCCACCGGTGGTCGCTGGGCGGATGCTTGGAACGAGGACGGCTTAGAAGGACTGATGCCGAGTTTCGGGGGCGGCCGGCCCCCGAAACTCGACGAGGATGAGCAAGACGAGCTGGTGGAGATGCTTCGTGACGGCCAACCGTGGAAATCACAGGAGATTTAGCATCTTCTTCAGGAGGAATTTGGCGTTTCCTACAGCCCAAACTACCTCGGTACTTTCCTTCGGGAACTCGGTCTCTCGTACGCGAAACCACGACCAAAGCGTCCACACCGGCCAGAGAACCCTGAGGAAATCCTCGAAGAGCGCGTCGACGACGCGCTCGACGAGGACGACCAGCCACACAACAAACGTGAGGGAGAAGAGGAAGAAGGGGGGATTGTTGAGGATAATATTTGTACTGATGGCGGTACCGTTCTCGGGTTTTTTGATGCATCGAAGCCACAGCCGTACGATAATTCACGGCGTGTTTGGTACGTTGACGATCCTCACATTGAACGGGAGTTAGTCAAGACACACGATTCTGCGGTCGGATTCTACGCCCTCAACGGTGAGAGTCTGGTAACGTTCACTGAAAACGAAGAGAAAGAGCAGATTTGCGGGGTATTAGAGAAGATCCGCGAGCAGAATCCCGGCAAGCGGATTCTGCTCGTCTTGGACAAGCACGGTTCTCATAGATGTGAATACACGCGCAAGCGTGCGCATCAGATCGGGATTGACCTGATTTTCATTCCATCAGGCTCACCGCACCTGAACCCAATCGAGCAAGTCTGGAAGTATCTCAAATGGACGATGGCACCAATCGTCGTTGAGAGCGAAGCGGAATTCAAAGACCTCGTTCAGGAAACTTTCGAGAAAATAACGAAACGCGTCAGCTTCGCAAAGAAGTGGTGCGAGCAGTTCCTTGACTTTCAAATNAAACTTTCGAGAAAATAACGAAACGCGTCAGCTTCGCAAAGAAGTGGTGCGAGCAGTTCCTTGACTTTCAAATGTTATCTTAACCATTAACCACGGAACGCAAAGGCGTACAGATCGAGTGGGTAGAACAATCCGTCAGGTCGTCGAAACAGCCAATGAGTTCCTGCTACACGGGAGCGTGGCTATCCTTGTTCGGGCCTCTTCCCGTGTTTGGCTGCGAGTGAGTCGGACCAGACGTGTATCCGCGTCTGCAACTTCTCCACCGGTGTCAGTGGCACAACGGATTCGGTTGCGAAACCCCCTGAGATACGCCACGGCAGCCGATACGTCACAACAACTGTTATGGGACTCTCTCGACTAACTATCGACATGATCAGTCCACCGCTCTCCCCCGTCAAGACGGTTGTTTCGTCGAGGTGTCAGACACAGATAGGACACAGATGACGAGCGTCGACGACCTGTGGTACCTCTCCGACGGGGCGTGTCAGACCGCCGAGCAGACGTATCACCAGCTCCGGGAGCAGTACAGCGGCTACGTCGAGTTCACGCGCCACCGTAACGTCCCGCGGAATCGGTTCCGGGACGTGGCCGCTGTCGCTCGGGACCACGGCGCACCGTACGGGGCGCACACGCTCGCCTACCGGCCCACTGGTGAACTCCTGCTCGTCCGCCACGAGGGTGTCGATATGTGGGTTCTGCCCGGCGGCGAACTCGATGCCGACGAGTCCTTTCAGGAGGCCGCACTGCGGGAGTTAGGCGAGGAAAGCGGTATCGAAGCGACCATCGAGGGACTGGGGATGCTCGGACGGGTCGAGTTCTATTGTGACGGCAACATGGCCTGGGGCGTCCTTCCGGTGTACGAGGCGCGAGCGGAGACGACCGACGTCGCCGTCGACGACCCGGACCACGAAATCAGCGAGGCGCGATGGTTCGACGAGCTGCCGGCCGATACGCGCGACCGCGAGGAGATTCTACAGTGGCGCGGACAGCGGTTCGGCGGCGGGGCGTAACCCGCCGACACCCAACGCATTACTCCGGCCCGAACGACTGGCCTTCGCGAGCGTCGGCGTTCATCCGCCGGATGGTCGCGCGGGCGTTGCTGGCGTCGTACCCGAACAGCACGGTCTCGGCGTACTCCTCGGCCACCTCGACGGCCTTCGAGAGGTCGTCGACGTCCACGTCGACGGCGTACAGTTCGATGCTGAACGGGGTCGTGAGTCGGTCCTGCCAGCCCTTTGCGAGAATCTCTAGCCAGTAAGTCGTCGAGTACGCCATGTCGTAGATGGGGACGACGAACTCGTCGACGTACTCGGCGATGTCGTCGACGGCGACGCCGGAGCGGGCTTCGAGGTGGCCGGGATAGGGGTCAGGATACAGCGTGAGGTACATCTCACCGGGCACGCGCTCGCGAGCCTCGGCGACGAACTCCGTGATGACGTTACTGCGCCAGGCCGACCAGTCATCGAACTCGCTGTCGGCGAAACGTTGCTCGCAGCGGTCACAGTGGCAGTACTCGTCCCGGGGGAAGCCCACGTCGTCGAGGCGAACGTCCTCGTTGACGGCCGCCGCCTCCTCGATGATGTCGAGCAGGCCCTCGCGGTAGCGGTCGTGGGTCGGGCAGACGTACGTCCAGTCGAAGTACGGCTGGTTCCGGGTTGCCGGCGTCCCCTCGTCGTCGAACGCGAGCAGGTCCTCCTCGCTCTCGACCGCGTTGTCGCCGAAACAGGACACCATGTTCACCGCGCCGGCAATCGGTTCGACAGCGCGGCCGGTCACGTCCTTGACCTCGTAGAACGCCCGGTCGAATTCGGACCACTCCGTCTCCTCCTCGTTACGGGTGACAACGCCGTACATGCATGCTGGTACGGCCGTTCGCCGGGTAAGGGTTCGGAAAGCGACGGCGCTGTCGCTGACAGCGCAGAGACCGAGAGAATACTGCCGGCCATCGGGATACCCCACCCGTACGACGCCGTTGAGGACCAGTAGGCAGGGCGGCCGACAGTAGATTCAGAGGGCGATACAGTCGATTCGCGCAGCCTTACCGCTTGACGTAGTACGCGAGGGCAAGTGCCATGACCGCGACAAGGGCGATGACTTTCTTTTGCATCGTTTCAATAAACGAACACCGATTATAAAGAACTATCGCCGTGCTAATCGTCGGCACGCCCCTCTGTATCAGCGGGCATATCGGCGTCAGGGCCGGGGATATCGGCCTCGTCGTGAGTACCGACGGGCGGCTGGTTTACCTCCGCCGCTGACGACTCTTCGAGGGCAGTCCGGTCGTCAACGTCAGCCTCGATCGTCTCCATCTCACCGTCTTCCCGTGCGTCCTGGTCGATCCGCATCGAACAGAACTCCACGCCGCACATCGAGCAAAAGCGCGCCTCTTTGTAGTTGTCACCGGGGAGCGTCTGGTCGTGGTACTCGCGGGCGCGGTCGGGATCTAGCGCCAGGTCGAACTGCTCGCGCCAGTCGAAGGCGTACCGGGCTTCCGAGAGCGCGTCGTCCCAGTCCCGCGCCCCCTCGCGGCCGTTTGCCACGTCGGCGGCGTGAGCGGCGATGCGATAGGCCGCAAGCCCGTCCCGCACGTCGGACTTCTCCGGGAGACCGAGATGCTCTTTGGGAGTGACGTAGCAGAGCATCGCCGCACCAGCACGGCCCGCCTCCGTCGCGCCGATGGCGCTCGTGATGTGGTCGTAGCCCGGCGCAACGTCGGTCACGAGCGGGCCGAGGACGTAGAAGGGCGCGCCGTCACAGACCTCTTGCTGACGTTCGACCTGCCCGGCGACCTGATCCATCGGGACGTGGCCCGGCCCTTCGACCATCACCTGCACGTCGTGTTCCCAGGCGGTCCGCGTGAGTTCCCCGAGCGTGTCAAGTTCGGCGAACTGCGCGTCGTCGCCGGCGTCGGCGAGACAGCCCGGCCGGAGGCCGTCGCCGAGGCTGAAGGTCACGTCGTACTCGCGGAATATCTCGCAGATGGCCTCGAATTTCGTGTACAGCGGGTTCTCCATGCCGTTCTCCTCGATCCACTGGGCGAGGATAGAGCCGCCGCGGGAGACGATACCCGTTTTCCGGCCGTCGGTCAGCGGCAGGTGTTCCATCCGGACGCCGGCGTGGATGGTCATGTAGTCGACGCCCTGCTTCGCCTGCTTCTCGATAACGTCAAGCAGCAGTTCGTGGGTGATCTCGCTCGGGTCGCTGGCGCGCTTGACCGCCTCGTAGATGGGGACCGTGCCGATGGGGACCGGCGAATGCTCGACGTTGGCCGACCGTATTGCGTCGAGGTTACTCCCAGTCGAGAGGTCCATCACCGTGTCCGCGCCGTAGTGGACAGCGGTGTGGAGCTTCTCCAGTTCGCCCTCGATATCGCTCGTCTCCTCGCTGTTGCCGATGTTTGCGTTGACCTTCGTCGCAAACTCCCGGCCGATAATCATCGGGTCCAGTGAGTCGTGACCGACATTTGCGGGAATCACCGCCTGGCCATCGGCGACTTGCTGGCGGACGAACTCCGGTTCGACACCTTCGCGCTCTGCGACTCGCGCCATCGCCTCGGTGACGGTCCCGTTCCGGGCCGCTGCTAGCTGCGTCATAATCACTAGGTTATACTACTTGGTTATAAAACTGCGGTGATCGGTCGCGGTAAAGAGACCCTGTCAATACTGGGACCGACCCCAACACCGATGTACGCGAACAGGAAATAGACGAACAATGGCCCGCCGGACCCGCCGCGCAGTACTCACGGCGCTGGGGAGTGGTATCGCTGCGACGGCAGGCTGTGGGGCGTTCGGTCGGGAGCGGGTGGACGTGCTGGTCGCAGGGAGTTTACAAAAGGCGGCCAGTGAGACGCTACAAACCCAAACAGACGTGGAGGTCGCTGTCGAAGCCCGCGGCTCTGTTCAGGCCGCGCGTCTGGTCGCCGGCGGGAAGCGCGACCCGGCTATCGTCGCGCTGGCGGATCCGACCCTGTTCGACCGGGTCATGAACACCGCCTGGCACGCCGTGGTCGCCAGCAACGAGATGGTGTTGGCGTACAACCCTCAGACGGGCGGCGGGACGCGCGTCGCGGAGGCGGACCCGTGGTACGTCCCGCTCCGGGGGGACAGTGTCTCACTGGGCCGCACCGACCCGACGCTCGACCCGCTTGGCTACCGGACGCTGTTCGTGCTGGCCCTCGCAGCCGACTACTACGACGAACCCGGCCTAGCTGAGGCGGTTCTCTCGCCGGACCAGACCTATCCGGAGACGCAACTGCTCGCGCAGTTCGAGACGGGAGCTGTCAACGCCGCGTTCGTCTACCGGAGCATGGCAATGGAGCGGGACTACCCGTTCCGGGAGTTCCCAGCCGAAATACACCTTGGCGACCCCGCGCACGCCGAGCAGTATCGGACCACCAGCTACGAACTGCCAAACGGCACGGCAGTCGCCGGCAACCCAATCGAGTACGGAGCCGTCCGCCGTGACGAACAAGAAGCGACGCGTACAGCCTTTGAGACAGTCCTGTCCGGCGACTGGCTCACACCACACGGATTTACCGTCCGTCAGGCGTATCCTCGACTAGTGGGAGATGTCCCGAGTACTGTCACGCGGTGAGACCAGGGCCGGCCACACGGTCGGCGTGCGCGAACTCGTGCCCGTCCTGGGAGCGGTGCTGCTCCTGTATTTCGTCGTGCCGGTGCTGGTGCTCGTGCTCACGTACTCCCCGGCAGCACTGCTGACAAGTCTGACTGAAACGTACGTCATCAACGCCGCGATTACCTCCCTCGTCGCCGCGCTCGGCAGTACCACCATCGCCGTCGTGTTCGGCCTGCCGCTGGCCTACTGGCTCTCGAAGAACACCGGCGCGCTGGCGACCGCCGCGATGGGGGTCGTCGTCCTGCCGCTCGTCCTCCCACCGATCGTCAGCGGGATGTTGCTGTTGACCGTCGTCGGCCCGAACGGACTCGGCGGCCTCACAGACCTGGCGCTGACGCGGTCGCTGCTGGGGGTCGTCGCCGCCCAGACGTTCGTCGCGTCGCCGTTCTTCGTCGTCACCGCCAAGGCCGCCTTCGACGGCATCGACGACCACCTCGAAGAGGCGTCGCGGTCGCTCGGGCGCGACTGGGTCGGGACGATGCGCTCGGTGACGGTGCCGCTCGCAAAGCCCGGCCTGCTCGCCGGTCTCGTGCTGACCTTCGCCCGCGCGATGGGCGAGTTCGGCGCGACGATGATGCTGGCGTACTACCCGCGGACGCTGCCGGTCCAGATCTGGGCCTCGTTCATTTCGGACGGACTGGACGCGGCGCTTCCCGTGGCAGTGGTCCTGCTGAGCGTCGCGCTCGGGACGCTGCTGATAGTCCACGCCCTGCGGGCGACGCCGTGGCGGTAGCAGTCGGTATCGTGAAAACAGCGCCGCCGACTCACCGCTCGTGTGCCCAGAACTCCTCGTCGACGGTGACTTCTTTCTTGAACAGCGGCACCTCCTCCTTGAGACGGTTGATGCCGTCTTCGACAGCACGGAACGCCTCGCCCCGGTGGCCGGCCAGGATGACGACGAAGACGATGTCCTCGCCAGCGTCGACTACCCCGGTCTTGTGGTGCAGGCGAACCGCGTGGACGCCGTCCCGCGCTTCGAGGTCCCGCCGGAGCGCGACCATTTTCTCGGCAGCGACCTCGTCATAGCGCTCGAACTCCAGAAGCTCCGTCGGCTGGTCCTCCGGTCCCTCCCGTGCGCGGACGCGCCCGGTGAAGGTCGCAATCGCGCCGGAGTAGACCTCGTCCGGGTCCCGCTTTACGTCCGCCACGAGCGTCTCCAGCGTGATGTAGGGGTCCCGTTCCTCCATCGCCGCGACGATGTCGTCGAGATCGGCGTCCGCGCCGTGGGGTGCGCGATGCACGACGGGGTCGGCGACCTCGCGGTCGGCCAGAACGACCTTCGGGATGCTCGCGTCCGAATATCCCTCGACAAGTGCGTAGTCGTAATCGGGCGCGAGCGCGTCCAGCGTCTCATCGAGCGTTCGGGATTCGCCCGTCGCGTACCACTCGCCGTCGTCGGTAAGCGCGACCGTCTCGGCCGCGCCGGCGTCGCGGTGGCGAGCCGTGTCTTTCCCGTCCGTGTCGACGTCCGGGGGGTGCGTGCAGTGTTTGACCGTCGCGACACGTCCGGACCCGGAGAGCCGCTGGGTCAGCCGCTCGACCAGCGTGGTCTTCCCCGACTCGGAATGGCCGACGATACCGAGGACTTGCATGCACACCGGTAACAGGGCGACGTAGATAGACCTTTTTCATAGGAGCGGCGAAGGTGCCGCCGGTAGCTGCTCTTCACCGGTCGACGGTCTTCTCGACCACGCGGATGTCTTCGATGGCCGTCGCGGGGTACTCGCCGTCCTCGTCTTTCTCGTTTGCCTTCACCATGTCCCAGACGACGTTGAGGCCGGTCGTCACGCCCTCCAGCGCCTCCATCTCGCAGCCGGTCTTGCCGACCGTCTCGACGGCGACCATGATTTCGACGGCCTCGTCGCCGACGGTGAACTCGACTTCGACGTTCGTGATGGGAATCTGGTGGCACATCGGCACTGTCTCCCAGGTGTGTTTGACCGCCTGAATCGCGCCGATGCGGGCCGTCGTCAGCACGTCGCCTTTCTCCACCTCGTCGGCGTCGATGGCGGCGAGTGTGGACTCAGTGAGTCGAATCTGTCCGCGCGCGACCGCGCGGCGCTGGCTCTCGGCCTTGCCACCGACATCGACCATCTGTGCGTCCCCCTCCTCGTCGACGTGCGTGAACTCCTCGGGCATGCGTCCCTGTAGCCGACGCCGGCCCAAAACCGTGCGGGTCCGCGTTACCGACGGACGAGGCCGAGTAGGTGGCCCACCGCTGGCGCGACGAGTTTCTCCGCGCCCGTCCGAGCGGCGTTCTCGCTCCCGGGCAGACAGAACACCAGTCGGTCGTCGACAACGCCGGCGGTTGCCCGCGAGGCCATCGCCATCGGCCCGACTTCCTCGTAGGAGAGCCAGCGGAACAGCTCGCCGAAGCCGGGAATCGGCCGGTCGAACAGCGGTTCGATGGCGTCCACGGTCACGTCGTCGGGCGTGAGTCCGGTCCCGCCGGTCGTCAGGACGACGTCGACGCCGTCATCCAGCAGGTCGGCGACGGCGTCCTCGATAGCGTCCATCTCGTCCGCGACGAGGCGGCGCTCGACGATTTCGTGGCCCGCGTCTTCACAGGCCGCGGCGATGATATCGCCCGCCGGGTCGTCGTCCAGCGTTCGCGAGGTCGAGACCGTGAGGACCCCTATTTCAACCCCTTCGGCGTCGTGGGCGTGATGATCGTCGTAGTCGTGCTCCCCATGACTGTGGTCGTGGTCACTGTCATGGCCGTGCTCTCCGTGTTCGTGGCCCGCCTCGCTGGCTGCCTCGTCATGGTCGTGTCCCATACCCGAAACGACAGTCGGCGGAGAAATATACCCTCGGCTGTCTGGCCGGTGACCGGCGGTCGGACGGCGGCCCCGGCACCGCACCAAGCCAGGTCTGGGCTGAGAGGACAGCGGCTTACTCGTAGTACGGCAGGCGCTCGACGACCTCCGCGAAGGCCACGTTCTCGCGGACCTGCTCCATCTCGACGCGGAGGCGCTCCCCGACATCTGCGTCAGAGACGATGACGACGTACCCGCCGTCGATACGCGCGACGCCGTCGCCTTTGTCGCCGATGTTGTCGATTTCGACCACGCGCGTCTCACCCTCGGCAACGGGCGGGGACGACGGTGCGAACTCCGGTTCCCCGGTCGGCTCGTCGGACCGGGAATCGGACTGGGTCTCAGACTTGGATTGGGAATTGGACTGAGGCTCGGGCTCCGATTGGGAATTAGAGCGAGGCTCGGGACTGGAATGAGACTGTGGCTGGGGAGTGGGTGCCGCAGCCGCCGACTGGAACAGTGCGATCCGGTACAGCGTCCCGGGGGCCAGGGTTCCCAGTTCGACCTCTTGTTTCGGAATCTCGATCACGTACGAGTCGTGCTGCTCCTCGACGGAAGCCGTAAAGAGACAGTGAAGATCTGAATCGGTCGCCATTAGTATAATTGGTTCAGCTAGCACCGGAACTGCATTGATTCTGGTGTTTTCGATCCGCCGGGCCGACCGCTGCTGGAAGGGGTGACAGACAGGCTGTGCACGCCCGCTATCGAGCGATCCGTCGGGCAGAACTCGGGGTTACTCGAACTCGAACAGCCGACGGAGCTCACGCTCGATGGCGTCGGTGAACGCCGACAGCACTGTGTCGAACGTCGCTTCGTCGCCCGGCAGAGACTGTGCACGCGCCGCAGTGTCGTCGGGCAGCCGGATGCTGAACGCCCCGTCCCCCTCGTACACCGGCTCGCTCTCGCTGAGAATCTGCCGGTCGATCCCGCGAAGGACCTCGGAATCGTACTGCCCGTGTAGCTCCTGGTACGCGTTCGAATACGCCGTTTCGAGCTCCTCGAAGTAGTGGACGTACTTCTCGTCGAACTTCTCGGCGTCGAACTCGGTCATAGATGCAGTGTCGCCGGGGCGAGGGTAAAGGGTTCCGTGCCTCAGAGATGGATTTCCCAGCCGAAACGGCTGCAGCGTCAGTCGGCATCAATGCGGTCGGATTCGGGCTCCGCCGGTCGAGGGTCTATCGGCCACGACCGGACGCCGCTTACCACTCCCCCGTGCCTCCGATTTCACCGTCGAATCGAGTGAAAAACTCGTCCATGAATTCCCGACGAGTCCGACCGAGACGGCGGCCGGGGTGGGTGTACAGCATATCTAGGCGTTCTCGGGCCCATTCCCGAAGCAGCGTGATATCCGGATGATCCGACGATTCGAGGTCAGTATCTGACGTGTCATCGATGACAGCGTATTTCTTACCCGTCCGCCCAGATCGCTCGCCGACGATACAGGCCAGTCGGACGAGTCCGCGTGCCCCGGCAGCGTCCAGTTTGTCCGCATCGAAGAGGAGTTTCGCCTCCAGCGTTCTCGGCTCCGGAGAACTCGCGCGGATACTGTGTGCTCGGATACAGTGTTTGACACGGTCGATTCGGTCGGGTTCCACGTCTTCAGCCGCGAGTAGCTGTGCGGCTTCCGCCGTGGCCCATTCGTCGTGGTCATCGATTTCACCGGCCCGCTCCCGGGGCCGACCAATATCGTGGAGCCACGCCGACGCGGCAAGGACATCCCGGTCGACCGAGCCGTCGCAGTGGCCCGCGAGCCGAAGCGCGACGTCTCGGACTCGCTTGGCGTGAAACTGGTCGTGCGCTGGGAGGGCGTCTTCGTAGTACGGGACCGACAGTGTTCGAGCGAGGGGACCAAGTTCCTGTGTCATTGGCGGCGGTGGCACCTCGCGTGCCGGCTGGAATAACTGCTGTGAAATGCCTCTGTATCGCTGACATGAAGCGGAGCGGTCCCACTCAGCGGGAGTCAAGCAGGTCGGCGAGGAGTTTCCGCTGGGCGGCGGCGAGATGTTCGGTGAACGTCGAGGTGGAGATGTCAAGCGCTTCGGCCACGTCGCCGGCAGTCGCATCGCGCGGATGCTCGAAGTACCCCATCTGGTGGGCCTGGCTCAGCACCTCGCGCTGGCGATTGGTCAGTTTCGCGCGGTCGAGCACGACCGGCTGATCCGTCTCCGTGGACGTGTCTTCGAGTAGCCGCCGTAGTTTGACAGTCTCGCCTTCCGACTGGAGGTCGGCAACGATATCCCGCAGAGTCGGCATATCGTCGACGAGAAACGTGACAACGATGGATTCGGTATCCGCCGTGAACTTCTGGACGACACAGCCGGCCGCTTCGATACGTTCACAGACACAACCCTGTTCGGCCGCCCGGGACACCTGGAAGACGTGTCGCTGGTCGTAAGCGAAGACATGGTCCACATTCGGGAGTTCGCTCTGTAGCGCTCCCGGGTGGTCATCACCGCCCTTGAGCGTGAACTCTTCGAGGACGCGGTCGGCATCACCATTCGTTGCGCTCCGAGAGACCGACGACACTGACCACTCCTCGTCAGCGTGTGGCTGTACTTGACAGGACCGAGGACCGAACACTTCGACCTCGGCGAGCATTCGGCCCGACATACACGGTAGATGTGCCGGCTTCCATAAGAAAGGGCAGGCGAACATGTTCGTATAAAAAACCGCCATATAATGGGCCTAAGATGTCGGGCTGGCAGTTCATCCGGGTTCTGGGACAAACCCCGAACACAGCGACACAGCGCAGCCGTTCGAATCGCTGGCGAACCGAGATAACACAAGATTATGAGACGCAACACGATACTCATCGGTCTGTTGATAACAGCGGTGTTGCTGCCGATGTGGTACGTCGCCTTGCACGGCGAGCCACCGTCGGAAGAAATCGCTATCGACGAGAGCGTCAGCGACATCCGGCCGCTCGAAAGCCCAGTAGAGACGCCGAACAAGCTGTCACCGAGCCAGGTCGGTGTCGTCGTCTGGGTCGCCCTGTTCGGTCTCGTGGGCGTGTTGACGGCCGCCCACCAGTTCATGAACAGGGCGGTCCGGCCGCCTGACGACGCCGAGCCGGTCACCGACGGCGGGACCGTCTCGCTGCCGTGGCTCAACACGGAGCACCGCTGGGTTGTCGAGTACCACGACGCCTCGGACGCCATAGAGGGACTCGTCGCCATGAGCGGGCTGACAGTCCTGTCTATCGTCTTCGCGGCGCTGTTCACCGGCGAGTACCTCACGCTCGCCCGCACCCAGTACTTCGGGCTGTACGCGACCGGGATGTTCCTCTCGCTCGCGCTCTCGACGGTCGCGTACTACGCCTGGTTCATGCCACACGTCGAAGTCGCCGAAATCAGGGGGCACGAATGATAGACTATCCGAAACCCGATGACGACGACGAGGAACAGGGCGACGACTGCTCGTGTGACGGGGCCACCGGTACATCTCCCACACTGTATGGGGACGCCCGCGCGGAACTCCGCCGCCGGGACTTCGCGAAGTTCCTCGCGACCGTCGGCGGCCTGACCGCCGTCGCCAGCCTCACCGCGCCGCTTGCCAGCACCACGCAGGTGTTCGAGCGGGGATACAACGGGCCGGTGTACTCCGACGGCATCCACCTCGTCGACAGCGAAGGCGAGCGCATCACGGAGAGCCGGCTCTCCGAGGGCGAGCACATGACCGTCTTTCCGGAGCCCCGACCCGGCATCGAGGACGCACCGACGCTGCTGGTGCGCTACGCCGAGTCCGACTACGGCAGCGACATCTCAGAGGGGTTCACCGTCAACGGCTACGCCGCCTTCTCGAAGGTGTGTACCCACGCCGGCTGTATGGTATCGGACCGGGAGGAGGACCTGGTCGTCTGTCCCTGCCACTTCGGGAAGTTCAACGTTCTGGAAGGGGCGGCGGTCAGCGGCGGCCCGCCGGGGCGACCGCTCCCACAGCTTCCGATTACGGTGACAAGCGACGGATTCCTCGTCGCCACCGGGGACTTTGAGGGGCCAGTCGGTCCCGGAGGTGGATAATGTCCCGCGCCAAAGCCGTCTACGACTGGTTCGACACCCGCCTCGACCTGGAGAACGGCCAGACGTTCCTGGGCAAGGCGTTCCCGGCCGAGGACTCGTTCCTGCTGGGCGAGGTGGCGCTGTTCTGTTTCCTCCTCCTGATCCTGTCGGGGGTCTTCCTCGGGTTCTTCTTCGAGCCCTCGACCTCCGACGTGGAGTACGACGGCAGCGTCCAGAAGTTCCAGGGCGAGGAGATGCCCGAAGCGTTCGTCTCGGTGTTGCACATCACCTACGACGTGCCATTCGGGATGTTCATCCGCCGGCTCCATCACTGGGCGGCCCACCTCTTCGTCGCCTCGATAGGGTTGCACATGTTACGGGTGTTTTTCACCGGTGCGTACCGCAACCCGCGGGAGCCGAACTGGATCGTCGGCACCGGTCTGGCGGCCCTCTCGATGGGCGCGGCCTACACCGGCTACGCCCTGCCGTTCGACGAGTTCGCCGCCACAGCCACGAGCATCGGCTACAACCTCACGATATCAATACCATTGGCAGGTGATTTCCTCGGCCAGGTGGTGTTCGGGGGTGAGTTCCCCTCGTCCGCCACGATTCCGCGGCTGTACTTCCTGCACGTCCTCGTGATACCGGCGGCCATCGCCGTGGGCCTGGCCGTCCACATGGCCATCCTCATCAGGCAGAAACACACCGAAGCCCCGCGGGACGGTGACGTGACGGCCGGCCGCCAGACTGTCGACGAGGACGACGACGACATCATCATCGGCCTGCCCGCGTTCCCGAACCAGGCTGCGGTGTCGGCAGTCGTGTTCTTCGTCACTGCGGCGACGCTATCGGCGCTTGCGGGCCTGCTCCCGGTCCACAACGTCGCCGAGTACGGCCCGAACGACCCCGCGGCCACGCCGGCGCTCATCATGCCGGACTGGTTCCTGATGTGGGTGTACGGCTTCCTGAAGCTCCTGCCACAGATCAGCTTCAACATCGGCCCGGCCCACATCAACGGGGAGTTCGTCGGCGGCATCGTCCTCCCGGGGCTGGTGTTTGCCGCGGTCGCCCTCTGGCCGTTCATCGACCGGACGGAGCCCACACACTTCACCGCGGACCCGCTGGACCGGGCCTGGCAGACCGGTGTGGGCGTGGCCGCCGTCGCGTTCATCATGATCGCCTCGATTGCGGGGATGAACAACATCCTCGCGGACCAGGTGCTCGGAACGACGACGAACGTGGTCAACCCCATCCTGACGGCCGCGTTGCTCGTCGTCCCGCCCGTCTTCGGCGGCATCACGTACCTGCTGTTGCGCGACGGCGAGCCCGCGCCATCACAGGAGGGCGACGTAGCCGCGGACGGCGGTGCAGTAGACGAGAGAACGGCTAGCACCGAATCGGAGGAGAACGGATGACTGCGAGCATCAAACTGACTGCGCGGCAGTATCGCCTGCTGGATACGACGAGCAAGCTGGTCGGCCTCGTGCTGGTCGCCGCCGGCCTCGAAGTCGGCGGCAGCACGCCGACCGGCATCGCGCTGGCTATCGTCGGGGCTGCCTGCGCGACTGCGACAGTGTTCATCACCAATGAGTAGAAACGACCTGACCGACGACGAAACGGACAGTG
Source organism: Haloarcula amylolytica JCM 13557 (assembly GCF_000336615.1). GTDB lineage: Archaea > Halobacteriota > Halobacteria > Halobacteriales > Haloarculaceae > Haloarcula > Haloarcula amylolytica. The sequence goes on along the minus strand of NZ_AOLW01000015.1, from coordinate 37,137 downwards.
CGGGAATCAGTCGCCGCGACTTCGTGCGCGGTCTCGGAGCCGCGTCGCTGCTTGGCGCGACGGGGCTGTCCTTCGCCGACGACGGCATGGACGGCCTCGAAGCGGTGGACGATCCCATCGGGTCGTATCCGTATCGGGACTGGGAGGACCTCTACCGCGACGAGTGGGACTGGGACTCCGTCGCCCGCTCGACCCACAGCGTCAACTGCACCGGTTCGTGCTCGTGGAACGTCTACGTCAAGGACGGCCAGGTCTGGCGCGAGGAACAGGCCGGCGACTACCCGACGTTCGACGAGAGCCTTCCGGACCCGAACCCGCGCGGGTGTCAGAAGGGGGCCTGCTACACGGACTACGTCAACGCGGACCAGCGCGTGCTCCACCCGCTCCGCCGCACGGGCGACCGCGGCGAGGGCCAGTGGGAACGGATTAGCTGGGACGAGGCACTGACCGAAATCGCCGACCACGTCATCGACGAGGTGCAGGCGGGCCGGTACGACGCGATTTCGGGATTCACGCCCATCCCGGCAATGTCACCGGTTTCCTTCGCCAGCGGGAGCCGGCTCGTCAATCTGCTGGGCGGTGTCTCGCACAGCTTCTATGACTGGTACTCGGACCTGCCGCCGGGCCAGCCGATTACGTGGGGCACCCAGACGGACAACGCCGAATCCGCCGACTGGCACAACTCGGACTACATCATCGCCTGGGGGTCGAACATCAACGTCACGCGCATCCCCGACGCGAAGTACTTCCTCGACGCCGGCTACGAGGGCGCAAAGCGAGTCGGCATCTTCACCGACTACTCCCAGACGGCCATCCACACCGACGAGTGGCTCTCGCCCCACGGCGGCAGCGACACCGCGCTCGCGCTGGGGATGGCCCAGACCATCGTCGACGAGGGACTGCACGACGAGGAACACCTCAAAGAGCAGACCGACATGCCGCTGCTCGTTCGGGAGGACACCGGGAAATTCCTCCGGGCCAGCGAGGTCGGCCTCGCCGAGGACGCCGACGACCCGGACAAGGTGTTCGTCATGGTCGACGCCGACGGCACCCTCCGTCGTGCGCCTGGCTCGCTGGGTGAGCGGGACGGACAGAAAGATTACTCCGCAAGTATCGAACTCGACTTCGACCCGCAACTGTCGGTCGAGCGCAGCGTCGACACCGACGAGGGCAGCGTCGCAGTCCGGTCGGTCTGGGAGAACCTCACCGACGAACTCAGTCAGTACACGCCGGAAGTCGTCCACGAGGAGACCGGCGTCGGTACGAACACCTACCAGCGGGTCGCCCGCGAGTTCGCCGAAGCCGACGCCGCCAAAATCATCCACGGCAAGGGCGTCAACGACTGGTACCACAACGACCTGGGCAACCGCGCCATCCAGTTGCTCGTGACGCTGACGGGGAACCTCGGCGACCCCGGCACCGGACTGGACCACTACGTGGGCCAGGAGAAAATCTGGTCGTTCCACGGCTGGAAGGTGCTCTCGTTCCCGACCGGGAACGTCCGCGGCGTCCCGACGACGCTGTGGACCTACTTCCATGCCGGCATCCTCGACAACACGGACCCGGACACCGCCGAGAAGATACGCGAGTCCATCGACAAGGGGTGGATGCCGGTCTACCCCGAGGAGCGCGAGGACGGGAACCGACCGGACCCGTCCACGATGTTCGTCTGGCGCGGGAACTACTTCAATCAGGCCAAGGGCAACGTCGCCCTCGAAGAACAGCTCTGGCCCAAACTCGACCTCGTCGTCGACATCAACTTCCGGATGGACTCGACGGCGATGTACTCAGACATCGTCCTGCCGGCGGCCAGCCACTACGAGAAGTACGACCTCTCGGAGACGGACATGCACACCTACGTGCATCCGTTCACGCCAGCTGTCGAGCCGCTCGGCGAGGCCAAGACCGACTGGGAGATATTCCGCCTGATCGCGGAGAAAATACAGGAGCGCGCCCAGGAGCGCGATGTCGAGCCCATCGAGGACCGGAAGTTCGACCGGACCATCGACCTCACGACCATCTACGACGACTACGTCCGCGACTGGGAGACCGGCGAGGAAGGAGGGCTCGTCGAAGACAGAGCCGCGGCGGAGTTCATCCTCGAACACTCCGAGGAGACCAACCCCGAGGGCAGCGACGAGCAGATAACCTTCGACGACATCGACGAGCAGCCACAGCGGTTCCTCACCGCCGGCGACCACTGGAGTTCGGACATCAAGGACGGCGAGGCGTACGTCCCGTGGCAGGACTACGTCCACGACAAGAACCCCTGGCCGACCTTCACCGGCCGCCAGCAGTACTACATTGACCACGACTGGTACCTCGAACTCGGCGAGGAACTCCCGACCCACAAGGAGGGGCCCGAAAACACCGGCGGCGACTACCCGCTGTCGTACAACACGCCCCACGGTCGGTGGTCCATCCACTCGACGTGGCGCGACGACACCAAGATGCTCAGGCTCCAGCGCGGCGAGCCCGTAGTGTATCTGAACCCCGAGGACGCCGAAGAGCGCGGCATCGAGGACGGCGACACCGTGGAGGTGTACAACGACCTCGGGAGCGTCGAGGTGCAGGCGAAGATCTACCCCTCCAGCGAACCGGGGACGATCCGCCACTTCTTCTCCTGGGAGAAGTTCCAGTACCCCGACCGGGACAACTTCAACACGCTCGTCCCGATGTACATGAAGCCGACCCAGCTGGTCCAGTACCCGGAAGACACCGGGGAACACCTGTACTTCTTCCCGAACTACTGGGGGCCGACCGGGGTCAACAGCGACGTGCGCGTCGATGTCCGACCGAGCGGAGGTGACACCGAATGAGTACCGACCAACAGGACGATCAGGGCGAGGAGGACACGCTGGTCAACGTCGCCGACGGCGTCGACCACCAGGTCGCGATGGTGATGGACCTGAACAAGTGCATCGGCTGCCAGACGTGTACCATCGCCTGCAAGAACCTCTGGACGGAGGACGGCGGCAGCGAGTACATGTACTGGAACAACGTCGAGACCAAGCCCGGCGAGGGCTACCCGCGGGGCTGGGAGGACTCCGGCGGCGGCTGGGAGTCGAGCGAGCACTCGGACCGCTCGCCCGGCGAGATTCCCGACGAAGAGGACTACGGCCGCGCCTGGGAGTTCAACCACGAGGAGATCATGTACGAGGGCAGCGACGAGCCGCTGCGGCCCCGCGAGGGCGCGGAGTGGGGGCCGAACTGGGACGAGGACCAGGGGGCCGGCGAGTACCCCAACAGCTACTACTTCTACCTCCCGCGCATCTGCAACCACTGCACCCACCCCTCCTGCGTCGAAGCCTGCCCGCGCTCGGCGCTGTACAAGCGCCAGGAGGACGGCATCGTCCTCGTCGACCAGGACCGCTGCCGGGGCTACCGCTACTGCGTCGAGGGGTGTCCGTACAAGAAGGTGTACTACAACACTGTCTCGAAGAAATCCGAGAAGTGCATCTTCTGTTACCCCCGCATCGAAGGGGAAGGCCCCGATGGGGAGACGTTCGCCCCGGCCTGTGCTGAGGAGTGCCCGCCACAGCTCCGCTTGGTCGGCTTCCTCGACGACGAGGAGGGACCGATTCACAAGCTCGTCAACGAGTACGAAGTGGCCCTGCCGCTCCATCCGGAGTTCCGCACGCAGCCCAACGTCTACTACATCCCGCCCTTCGCCCCCGGCCAGCACACGGAGGACGGGGAGACGGTCGACATCGACCGGATTCCCCGGCAGTACCTCCGGAACCTGTTCGGCGACGGCGTCGACGAGGCGCTCGACACTATCGACGCCCACCGACAACGTGTTCGACAGGGTGGCGACAGCGAACTGATGGAACTGCTGCAGGACAAAAACCCGGCCAAACAGTACCGACTGGAGGTGTTCGACGATGAGTGAGCACCGCGAACGAACGTCGAGCTCGGAAGACCTGCGGTCTTCCGGCGTTCGAACGAGCGAGCGTAGTGAGCGAGTTCGAATCCGCTGGCGAATACGCCAGCGGTGTTTGACGATGGGTAGCGAGCCGCTACGCGGCTCGGAAACGCGAGCGGGCGATGCCCGCGAGCGGTCCCAGTTGGCCGCCCCTGAGCGTGCTCAGGGGGTGGTCAACGATGACTGACCACCGACGCACGCTCATACTCACGGCGGTGCTGGCGGGGCTCATCGTCGTCTCGACGGTGGCCGCGCCGATGGTGAGCGCCCGGCCAGCACACGAGATTCCGGTTTCGGAGGTATCGACGGCCGACCTCGCCGAACCGAGTGCCGACGGCTGGGCGGAGGTCCCGGCCTCGGACGTGCCGCTTTCGAGCGCCCCGAGTAGCGTCCCGAACGCTGATGACACGTCAATCGAGACGGTCGACGTCCAGGCCGTCCGGACCGACGAACGGCTGTACGTCCGCCTGGAGTGGCACGACGCGACCCGGGACATGAACGCCAGCGCCACGCGGGAGTTCGCCGACGCGGTCGCGGTCCAGTTCCCGGCGAACACGAGTTCTCGGCCGCCGATAGCGATGGGCGGCCCGGACAACCGCGTCAACGTCTGGTACTGGAGTGGATCGACCGGGACGCAAGAACTGCTGGCCGGCGGCGCTGGCTCGACCACGCCGTTCGAGAACCCGACCGTCCAGGCGAACGCGAGTCACAGCGGCACCGGCGGCAACGCCACCTGGACGGTGGTGTACTCGCGCCAGCTTGACGCGCCGAGCGAGAACCGGACCGACCTGCGGACCGACGGCGACCTCGACGTGGCCTTCGCCGTCTGGAACGGCTCTAACGGCGAGCGGTCCGGCCAGAAGGCGGTCAGCGAGTGGCACTACTACCCGTTCAGCGGCGGCCCGCAAGGACCGCCCTACGAGACGCTGCTGTGGACCCTCGCCGGCATCGCCATCGTCGCCGTCGTCGGCGTCACCAGCTTCGGCATCTACCGCACGCGGGGGGCCGAGTAATGGCGACCACGCCAACCGACCCGATGGACGACCTCGACGAGGACGCCGCTGCTCGCGGCGCGGTGTACGCGACGCTCGCCAAAGCGTTCGAGTACCCCGAGGAGTCGTTCCACAGCGCGGCGGCCGACGGGACGCTGGAAGCCGATTTGCGAGCGTGTCTCGACCGGACGGGCCTTGACGTACCCGTCCCGTCGCTGACCACCGACGACGACTACGAGACGCTCGCGGCCCGCTACAACGACATCTTCGAACTCGGCTACAGCGAGTACACGGACCGGACCGACGGCTCACTCGAAGCAGAGGGGCCGCCGGTCCCGCTGTACGAGTCCAAATACCGCCCGGACCACTCCTGGAACGACGTGAACCTCGACCTCTCGCGGGCCTACAGCCACTACGGCCTGGAAATCGACCAGGACGAGCGGGACAACCACGACGCGCTGACCTACGAACTGGAGTTCGCGGGCTACCTGGCCCGCCGTGAAGCCGCCGTCGGCGAGGACGCCGCAATCGCTCGGCTGGACTTCCACGACCGCCACCTCGGCCATGCGGCCGCGGGCGTCGCGGACCGACTGGCAGACGAGCCCGGGACCGACATCTACGGCGGCTTCGGCGAACTGCTGGAGGCGTTCGTCCGCGCCGACCGCAACGACCTCGCGGAACGGTTGGAGGACCAGCGATGACGGCGGCGCTACAGCAACGAGTCAGACCGCTGCTGCACGGCGGGAGCCACTCGCTGGCGAACCTGGCAGTCGGCGCTGCGGCCGTCGCGGTCGCCGCCCGGTACTTCGCCGTCCTGTTCGTCAACGCACCGGGGTACGCGGGCCTCCCGGTCTCGCCTGGCCTGGCGACAGGGGTGTCCACGGCCGTCGTCGCCGCCGCGGCTATCGCCGTCGCCGTCACCGACGCCGACCCGCTCACCGGCATCGGCCTGCTGTTCGTCGGCGTGTTCGGCCTGCTGTCGCTGCTCAGTAGCGCAGCGGCGCTCCCGGCGGCCGCCGCCGTCGTCCTCGGAACGGCGACCGTCGCCGCCGTCGCGGGACGCCATCTGGACCTCGTCTCGGCCGCCGCAGTCGCCCTGCTCGTCGCGGCGCTGAGTATCGGGCTGGCCAGCGGCGTCGGCGGCTGGACGGGCCTCCGACCGGCGGCCTCGACCGTGGCGCTGCTCGGGATCGCGTCGATGCCGGCGTTCGCCGCGACGGACTGGCGCTCGCTGTCGACGGCGGACTGGGGCGCAGTAATCGGGGGACTGGCCGCCTTCACCGTCGTCTTTGCCGTCGGTCGCGCCGTCCCGTTCGTCACCGGCGCGGTCACGCTCACCGGGACCGGCGTCGTCGGGACGAGCCTGCCGGTCGTCGCGCTGGCGGTCGCCGGTGCGGTGACGGCGGCCAGCGCGGCCAGCCGAACGCGGCGATGGCCGCTGCTCGCCGGCGTCGCGCTGGTCGCGTTCGCGGGCGTCCCGGCGTCGATCCCGCGTGCGCTCCCGTTCGCGCTCGGCATCGCCGTCCTCACTGCACAGGAGGGCCAGCGATGACGGGCTGTCACGACGACGACGAGTTCGAGAAGCACCTCGAAGAGGACCCGGACCCGCAACTGGACCCCGAGCGCAGTCCGGGCCTGCACACCGACATCGAAGCGCTCGAAGACATCGAAGTATCCCGCGAGGACGTGACCATCGGCGAGGCGACGCCCGAAGAGCTGGCCGCCAGCGACACCGAGCCCGTCGAGGGCGACGCGGTGGCGTCGCTGCTGTCCGACATCGAACACGGGGAAAAGACCGACCGCCGCCGCGCCGCCCTCGAACTCAAAGACCGCGCGTCCACCGACGAAATCGTGGCGGCGCTGGCCCGCGCTGCGACGACCGACGACGACAGCGACGTGCGCCAGTTCGCCGTCGAGGCGCTGACGGCCCACGGCGGCGAGCGGGCCGCAGCGGTAGCAGTGGAACTGCTTTCCGACCCCGACCCGTGGGTCCGGGCGGAGGCCGTCGTCACGCTCGACAACGTCGACCGCGAGGCCCACGAGGACGATATCGCGGCCGCAATCGACGACGATCACCACGCGGTCCGGCGCAACGCGGCCATCTCGCTGTTCAAGCTTCGCGGTGAGGAAATGGCCGACCTGCTGTTAGAACAGAGCCGCGACGACAGCGAGCGGGTCCGCGAATGGGCCGCCCACATGCTCGGCGGCGTCGACGAGGACCGCGCCCGCGAGCGACTGCGCGAACTCACCGACGACCCGGCCACCGTGGTCCGCCAGACCGCCGAGCGGTCCCTCGACGTGGACCCCGGACGGTTCCGGCGGCAGTTCGGCGGTGCGCTGGAGAACGACGCCCGACTGCTGCCCGGCGAAGACAGACTCAATCGGATGCCCGACCTCTGACGATGACTGACGGAACGCCCACCACACTGACCGACCGCATCGAAGCCGCACTGCGAGACGTGCGCGATCCGAACGCCGACCTCTCCGTGTTCGACGCGGGCTTCGTCGAGAACATCGACGCGGCCGACGGTGAGGTGACTATCGAGGCCGACCTGACCGCGCTGGACGGCGGGACGAGTACCCAGGTCGTCCAGGCGATGCTCCACGCGGTCGACGACGTGGACGGCGTCGACAGCGTCCACGTCGAACGGACGACGCCAACGAGCGAGGGCCAGGCCGGCGTCGAGTCCTTCGACCACGTCGTGGCCGTCGCCAGCGCGAAGGGCGGCGTCGGCAAGTCGACGGTGGCCACGCATCTCGCCTGTGCGCTGGCCGCCGACAACGACGTGGCGCTGTTCGACGCCGACATCCACGGGCCGAACGTCCCCGAACTGCTGGAGGTGAGCGGCCCGGTCCACTCCAGCGAGGAGGGCGACCCGCTCCCCGTCCGAGCGGGCGACATAGACGTGATGAGCGTCGGCCTGATGGAGAGCGGCGCGCCGCTGGCCTGGCGCGGGGCGATGGCCCACGACGCGCTCGACGACCTCTTCGAGAACACCGCCTGGCGCAACGACGAGGTACTGGTGCTTGACCTGCCACCGGGGACGGGCGACGTGGTGCTGACGACGCTGCAGGAGGTCCCCGTCGACGGCGTGGTCGTCGTGACGACGCCGTTTCACGCCAGCGTCAGCGACACCAGCCGGACGGTCGAACTGTTCCGCGACAACGACGTGCCGGTGCTCGGCACCGTCGTCAACATGGCGGAGTACGTCTGTGACTGCTGTGGCGAACCGAACGACCTGTTCACTGGTGACGCGCTTTCGGACCTCGATGCCGACGTGCTGGCCGAACTCCCGTTCTCGCACGACCTGCAGGAAACGCCAGCGCCCGGCGACGTGCCCAGCGCGGTCAGCGATTTGGGGGATGCCGTGGAATCGGCCCTCGACACAGCCGGTGAGGTGGGCGTCGATCCGACCGCCGATATCCGGGGCCTGCCGCCACAGGAACGCAAGGATCTGGTTCGAGAGCAGTTCACCGCACTGGACAGCGACGAGTCGTTCGTCCTCGTCAGCGACCGCGACCCGACGCCAGTCGGGCAGTTCCTGGGCCGACTCGCCGAGGCTCCACGAGACGCTTTCGACCCGTTCGAGGTCCGCCGAGCGACACCGTCCGTCTGGGTACTGGAGACGGTCAAGCCGTGAGTACGGTCGCTGGCAGTCGACAGTGACAGCAAGTCCCACGCCTCACGGACAGGACTAAAGGCATAATTGTCCGCACCCGTAGTAGTAGCATAATGACCGCGAAACTCGTGACAGCGGGTCGACTCGCCCGGGGTCGCTCACGCGCCGTGCCCCAGCGGGCCGGAGGGGTAACGTGACCGACCCGTTTGCGGTGATGAACGCTATCGGGCTGGTCGGGTTCGCGTTCGTCGGCGCGGCGAAGGCTGTCGAGGAGCGCTACGACGTATTCGGCGTCACGGTCGTCGGCGTGATGACGGCGCTGGGTGGCGGGACGACGCGGGACCTGCTGTTGAACCGCGTTCCGAACTCCCTGCAGTCGCCCGGCGAAGTCACCCTGTCGCTCCTCGGCGTCGCCGCGGCCGTTTTGCTCGTGCATTTCCTCGACGACGGCCACCAGCATCCGGTCGTCCTGACGGCCGACGCCATCGGGCTGGCGGCGTTCACGACCACCGGAGCGCTGCTGGGCCATCAGGCCGGCCTCCCGGTGTTTGCCGTCGTCGCGCTGGCGACGGTCAACGCGGCCGGCGGCGGCGCGATATCGGACCTACTGCTGGGCCGGACGCCGTTCATCCTCCGCGAGGACTTCTACGCGTCCTGTGCCGTCATCGGCGGCCTCGCCTTCTGGGCGCTGGCACAGCTAGGCGTGGCGGCCGGTGTGGCATCGGCCGGATGCGCGCTCGCGGTGCTGTTGGCCCGAGGGCTGGGCATCGGCCGCGGGTGGTCGCTCCCGACGGTCCAGGCGTGGGAACGACGCGACGCACAGTAGGACCGCGCCGCCGCTCCGGGTTCTCGTCTGTCATGCCCCGCTCTCCTGCATCCGCTGGGCTTCGTCGCTGTGACCGACTGTGCGACCGCTGCGGGAGCTGTCTCTCGTACTCGTCGCGATACTGGTCGCTGACGGCGCACACGACTCTGGGGGCGTATTGTCCGCGAAGATGGGTGAGGAGACAGTCGGCCGCCGCGACGAACCCGATCAGTGCCCCGCAGGTCCGCTATTGCCCGAGCATCTCCCGGGTCGTGGCTGCCAGTGACGCGTAGAACGCTTCGCGCGTCTCTGCCTCGACGTGGCCGAGGAACTCGTCAGCCCACGCATCAAGATGCTCCGCACGGAACTGGGCAAGCCGTTCGTCGAGACCCGCTTCTGCCAGATAGGCGGCGAACTCCAGTTCGGTCGCAATGTGGTCCGGGAGGTCCGGATGGTCAGCCGCAGGCTGGACGCCGAACTCCCGGTACCAGCGCACGACAGCCATCGTAGCTGGTCCCTTGACCGGGCCGAGTTCGTCCGGGTCGTCGCCGTCGCGATAGACGCTCTCGTAGGGTGGACACGGTGGCCCTTCCGGCCCGATAAACAGCCGGGTGTACTCGGCGCTGAGACGGCGAAGGTCAACCGAGCCAACGTCGCCGACTACCGGGACCAGTTCGCCGGTCTCGACGGCTTCGACCAGCTGTTCGGTCGGTTCCCGCCAGCATTCGGCGAGGACGGCGTAGGTCGCCGCGACATCCGAGCGGAATCCGTCGCTGTCTGTGCCGCGCTCGGCTGCTCGCTCACGCTTGGCGGGAGCGTCAGTCTGTCTGTTCATTGTCGCTCCTGTCGACCGCCGTCAGTCGCGTACGACTCCGGTCTCTCGACTCGCTGAATCGGCACGTATTTCAGGCCGAGCGTGACGATGAGTGCGCCGAAGGCGACGATACCGAGGGTGACAGCCACTTCGACCAGCGTCGGGGTGTAGGCCCCCGCAGTCGCCCAGATGTCTGTCGTGATGCCGGCATACTCCCCACCGGTCGAGATACCCGGTGGGAGGGCGATGTTAGCGACTTCGTATCCCGTGAACACCAGCCGGATCCCCTCGAACATCGTGCCGAAGACCGCGAGGAGGCTCGCGGTGAAGATGACCGACACGCGCTTCCGAAGCGATGGAATCATCAGCATGACGAGCGGGACTGCCCCGCCGACGACGGTCCAGAGCCAGAAGTAGACGGACTCGCCGATGAGGAAGCTGCTGGTGATGGCCCAGAACTCGAAGTGGTTCGCCCAGGCGTGGGGCAGTCGCTCGGCCGCGAGCAAGTACACTACGTGAAGCGCGAGGAAAATGCCGAGTATCTTCCCGAGACTCGTGAGTTCCTCGCGGTCGACCTCGTAGTTCGTGAGCCGGTCTGCGAGTACCGACACGACCAGCAACAGTCCGAGCCCGGAGACGAGCGCCTTGGCGATGAACACCGGTGCGACGAGGGGACTGAACCAGTCGCCCCGACCGATCTGCGTCGCGAAAATCCACCCGGTCACCGAGTGGAGTGCGACCGCGGTCGGGAGAGCGAGTGCTGCGGTCCAGAACATGAGCGTGCGGTCACGCTCGCGCCCAGCGTCGGTATCAGCAACGCCCAGTGCGAGTCGCGACCCGCGGGCGGCCAGATCGCGGCGGGTCAGCAGCCATAGATACCAGAGGTTTAGCACGCCATAGAGGATGACGATACCGAAGTCCCACACCATCGGCGAGCGGAAGTCCGGCGAGGTGAAAAACTGGTAGAGTCGCTCGGGCCGACCGATGTCCGGGAGGATGAGCAGACCCGCGACGGTGATACAGGCGAGACTGACCAGCACGCCGAGCCGTGCGAACCCCTCGTAGCGGTGTGAATGGAAGAACTTCGGTGCACTGGAGATGATGAGTCCCCCGGCAGACAGCCCGACGAACAGGACGAACATCATGATGTACAGTCCCCACGAGAAGACGTTGCGCATCCCCGTGGCGACAAGCCCAGTGGTGAGTTGGTAGCCCCAGGCTGCCAGTCCAGCGACCATGATGGCCGCGAGCAGACCGAGCCACAGCTTTCCTTTCGTCCCGAAGGCCGGAATCGCGATCCGTGACGAGTCAGCGGCCATCAGTCATCACCTCCGGACCCCACTGCCGGGACGTGTGGATCTGCATCACTCTCGATGGAGTGGTGGCTGCCACCCGAGTCGCCACTGTCGCTTCCGTCGGCGTCAGACGGCACGTCCTCGGCTCCATCGGACCACGGAGAAACATCGTCGAGTTCGCTCTCCATTTTATCCGACGTCTGCGGCCGACCGGGACTCATCTCGCCGCTGATGTAGTGCGTCTTCGGGTCCGTCCCGCGGTCTTCGAGGAGCTGGTCCGTCTCGTACTCGTTGATGTACTTCGAGACGGTACTCCCCTCGTCGTCGAGGTCGCCGAAGATGCGTGCGTCGGCCGGGCAGTTGACGACACAGGCCGGGTCGAGTCCCTCGTCGACGCGGTGGCTACAGAACGTACACTTCTCGACGACGCCCTGTGGCCGGGCGGCAACGTCGCCCGTCCCCTCCTCGGGCATCTGCTCGGGTTCGTCCCAGTTGAACACCCGTGCGTTGTACGGGCAGGCGGCCATACAGTAGCGACAGCCGATGCACTTGTCGTAGTCGATTTCGACGATCCCGTCGTCCCGGGTGTACGTCGCGTTGACCGGACAGACCTTCACACAGGGCGCGTTTTCGCAGTGTTGGCACGCCGTCGGCTGGTACTCCATGTCCAGCGAGCCACTGCCGCCGTCTTCGGGATAGCCACCGGACGGGGTGTCAATCTTGTCGCCGCCCTCCGTCAGGACGCGGTTCCAGAACTGCCCCATCGGGACGTTGTTCTCCTGTTTACACGACACTGCGCATGCCTGACAGCCGATACACCGCTCCTGGTCGATTACTAGGCCGTAGTTCGTCATTGTTAGTCACCTCCTGCGCGCGGTGCGTCGGCACCGGCCCCGCGCGGGTTATCGGCTTCGTACTTGTCCGTATCGACGTCATCGGGGGCCGGTTCGACTTCGACACGGACGTCGTAGAACGCCATCGTCTGGCCGACCTCGCTGACCTCGTTGTGCGTGAGGTCGTTGTGGTGGCCCGCGACGTAGTCGCGTGACCACCATCCCTGGTCAGTGTTTACCAGCCCCGGCTGGAACGCCTCGTTGTACTTCGCCTTCACGATCATCTCGCCGCGGTCGTTGTGCACTCGGACGTACTCGCCGTCCTCGATGCCGCGGGCCTTCGCGTCCGTCGGGTGGATGTCCAGCTGTGGTTCGGGGTTGACCTCACGCACCCAGTTCAGCATCTCGTACTGCGAGTGGATGCGGAACCGGCTGTGCTTCTGCATGAACATCAGCGGGTACTCGTCGGCCTTTTCGTAGTCGTCGGCTGTCCGGTCTTCGAGCGGTCGAGGAACGTCGAACGTCACGCCCTCCTCGCTTGGGGCGTCGTCGTCGTACATCTTGATTCGCCCCGTCTCAGTGGGGAACGCATCGGTGTACTTGACGATGGGGACGCTCTCTTTCTTCTGTGTTCCCTGCTCGAACAGCGTGTCGAAGTCGATATCGTCGTCTCGACCGGCGAGTTCCCGGAGCATTTCGCGTTTCGTCTCCGGGAACCGGTCGCCAAAGCCGAGCCGCTCCGCGAGCCCGCGGATCGCGTAGTAGTCGTCTCTGGCCTCCCACAGCGGTTCCTGTACCTTGTGTCGGTAGCTGATGTGTGGATGGGACCCCCAGCTGGACGTGATATCCTCCTGTTCGAACCAGTGTGGAACCGGGAGGATGATGTCCGCGTGCTGGACCGTATCCGTGTGGTGCATGTCCGCGACCACGTACATCTCAAGGCTTCTGATGGCCTCTCTGAACCGCTGCCGGTCCGGGAACTGGTTGCCCATCATGTTCGACTCGATCGAGTAGACGGCCCTGACCTTGTGCGGGTCACCGTCGAGTATCGCGTCTGGGTATTCGGGGAAGAACAGCGACGGTCCGGGGTCAGCGTCCTCCGGCGCGCTCCAGCCACCGGTACTGAGCGTCGCACCGCCGGAGTGATGGGCGTGGATGTTTCCGTGCCGACCGTAGTCACCGGTCAGTGCCATGAGCATCGCGTAGGTCTGGCCGAAGATGTGCCCGTGTTTGTACCGCCCGATCGCGTAGCTGGGGGCGATGCCACCGGGGCCGCGAGTCGCCAGCCATCGGACTGCAGTGCGGATGTTTTCCGCGTCGACACCGGTCTTCGCCGCGACTTTCGATGGCGCGTAGTCGGCCACGTGGTCACGGAGTCTGGTCAGTGCCGTCTCGCATTCGATGCCGTCGACGGTGTACTCCCCGAAGAGCGCATACGGGCCACCGGTCTCCGGTTCGAGTTCGACCGGCGTCGTACTGCCCTGTTCGACGGCGACGACCTGGTTCTCGCCGCCGTCTTCGAAGACGTCGCTCGCCTTGAGCAACTCCCCGGTGTCCGTGCGGATCAGCGCCGGCGCGGTCGTCCGTTTCCGGAGGAAGTCCTCGTCGTACGTCTCGTCCTCGAAGACGGTGTGCATCATCGCAAGGGCGAGATGCACGTCTTTCCCGGGTTTGACCGGGAGCCACAGGTCGGCTTTCGACGCTGTCGTCGTGTACACCGGGTCAACCACGACGAGCTTCGCCCCGCTCTCGACGGCGTCGAGAACCTTCGAGGCGTCCATCTGGAACTGGCTGGCGAAGAGGTCCGACCCCCAGACGATGATGGTGTTCGCGTTCTCCCAGTCCTCGGCCTCGTTCGTCGGCGGAAGGAAGAAGCCGGTCCCAGTGACCCGGTTGAATCCACGACCGACGTTGGCGTCGATGCCCCAGGCTGACTGGGTCGAACCGAACAGGGAGGCCAGTCGATTGAACGCCGTGCTGGACTGGCCGTAGTTCCCCGACCCCGCGTGGAAGAGGACGCTCTCCGCGCCGTGGGCTGCTTTCAGCGACTGCATCTTGTCGGCGACGAGGTCGAGCGCCTCGTCCCAGGAGACGCGCTCGAACTCGGCGTCCGGACCGCGTCCGTCGGGATTTGGCTCGTCGGGCGACCAGTCTGTGCGCTTCATCGGGTACTTCAGTCTCGTCGGGTCGTACACACGCTGGGTGTGTGAAAGGCCGAGCACACAGGCCCGCTTGTACTGCTCGTCTTCCGGCGGGTGTGGCTCGACCTTCTTCACCTGGCCGTCGCGGACGTGGACGTCGATGGGACACTTCCCGCGACAGTTCGGTGAGCAGACGGTCTGGATGACCTCGTTTTGCCCGACGTAGCTCTCGATACCGGAGTCGCGGTTGGACGGCCCGGTTCCGTCTCCGCTTTCGACCAGCGTCTGGAAGAACTCGCCCCCGCCAAGACCGAGGGCAGCAGCCGCTCCGCTGGCTTTCAGTACGTCACGTCGGTAAACGCCGTCGTCGTCAGTCATCGTCGAATCCCTCAGGTTTGGTCGGCCGCTCGTCTTCACCGAACTCTGCCAGTAGCTCCTCGTGATACTTCTCGTGGAATTCGGCGTCGCTCAGTTCGCCGTTCGAGACACGAATCGCGTCACGAGCCATCCGTAGCCCCAAATCAGTGTCGTACTCGACGCCGTCAAGCATCGCTGCTGCTTCGTCTTCCCACTCATCAATCGGCGTCAACCGCGGCTGCTGTGGGTCATTCATGGCTCTAGTTATCGGTTACCCTCGGAACTCGGTAGGGAGAGCGCTGTATTGTGAAGCGGTTTAAATACGGGCGGGTGTATCCGTACGCCGCCAGATCGACCGAGAGTGTGCCAGAGAACCGGGACATAGCCGAAGCAGACACTCGGAGAACGCTTTGTTCACGCGCAAGTCGTTCGGTGACTGGGTGGAGTCTCTCCGTCGTCAGTGCACCTCGCTCGAAACGGCGAGTCTACGGGTCGAAAGCGGCCGTCGCGAGTTTCGATTCGACGGCGTTCAGGCGTTGAGAGAGTGCGGATTTCGAGATGTCGAGCGTGGCCGCGAGTTCGTCGAGGGTCGTCTGTCGGGGCGTCTGATAGTACCCTTCGTCCACTGCGAGTATCGCCGCTTCCCGCTGTTTTGTCGTGAGACAGGCAAGGTCGACTGTAGCGGGCTCCGACTCGGTCGCGTCGTCCTGTCGGGATGTCAGCCGTCGCAGACGCACTCGTTTCGCGGCCGATTCCAACTGGTCGACTAGCTCGCTGATGACGCTTCGGTCTGAGACGTACGTCTCGATGAAAAGCGAGTCACCGTCTACGCGCCGGGTTCGTGGGACACACCCGACCTCGCTAAAGGCGAGACAGAGACAGGCGTCCCCGACCTGGTTTGTCGAGTGGAGAACCCGCTCGGTACCGGCCTCGTCGGTGACAGTCACCTCCGCGTGACAGACGCCGTCGTCGATCTGGTTCTGAGCGTTCTCGATGTCTGCATCCGGATCCGAAAGGGGGCACGAACAGTCATCGGGCAGTTCAATTTCGAACAGAACCTTGAGGGTTCGTTCTTTCGCGGTCCCCGATGTCGCCCCTGTAGGCCCGCTTTCGGAGTGTCCCATTCTGATTGTCACTCGACTATCTGCAGTTAAATGCATTTTGTCATCGCCGCCGAAATCCGCAGACTGCGGGCGTATTCTACCTGTTCTTCTATGTGGAGAATGGAGCCTCCCGAAGCCGCGGCGGCGTCACTCATTGCGTCGGTGACAGCGTTCGTCTGTTATCGGAGGATCGAAAATAACCGCCTGTACTGCTGTGCTGGGCCATAGTCGTCGATGAGTCGGCCGAGAGACACCGCCGTCAGGTGCACGTACAGTGGTGTCACTAGAGTCACAAGATAAATGCCGCCTCCACCTGATACACAGATAATGGTCCTCTCGGACGTTTTGCTTGCCCCCCTGGGACTGGCGGCTCTCCTCCTGGCGGTGCCGATAGTGGTGCTGTATCTCATCCGACCGGACCCGCAGGAACTCACGCTGCCGACGTACCAGTTTCTCGTCGCCGGAGAACGCCAGCAGTCAGCGACGCCGTTTCTCGAACGGATCTCGCGGAGCCTCCTCCTGCTGTTGCAGGTGCTTGTCGTGCTGGTCCTGGCGGTCGGGCTGGCGACGCCGTACGTCACCGTTTCCGAGCGAGCGACGGTCGAGGAGACGGTCATCGTCGTCGACACCAGCGCGTCCATGGGGACCGACGCCGACGGCCAGACGCGCTTCCAGCGGGCCGTCGCAACCGCCCGTGAGGAGGTGACGGGGACGACCTCCATCGTCACCACGACCAACGGTGGCGAGGTGGTGCTCCAGCGTGGGACGCCGACGGCGGCGCAGGGGACGCTGGACGGGCTCAGCCCGACGGACGCGCCGGGAGCGCTCAGCGGCGCTATCTCGCAGGCGGCGTCGCTCGCCGGCGAGAACGCCAGAATTGTCGTCCTGAGCGACTTCGCGGGCGAGGAGTGGACCACTGCGGTCACCACGGCGCGGGGGCGCGGCCTCTCCGTCGACCTCCAGCAGTTCGACGGTGGGGGCGACGCGAACGTCGGGTTCATCGACCGGCGGTTCTCCGGCTCCGAGGTAACGCTGTCGGTGAAAAACTACGGCGACTCGACCGTCACCCGGACCGTCCGGCTCGGCAACACCCAGCGAGAACTGCAGCTCGGACCCGACGACGTTGGCTCGGTGACGATGCCGGTCCCGGCCGGCGGGAGCGAGGCCCGGCTCAGCCCGGGCGACAGTTTCGCGACTGACGACAGCGTCTACGTCGCTGCACCGGCGGACGCGGCTGTCGACGTACTGGTGCTGACAAACGACCGGAACCGGTACCTGACCACCGCGCTGTCGGTCGTCGACCGGGTGAACGTGACGGTCAGGCAGCCGCCGACGACCATTCAGAATAACTACGACGTCATCCTGTACAGCAACGTCGACCAGAGTTCACTGTTGCCCGGCAACGTCGAAAGCGGGCGCGAACTGGTCGAAGACGGTGGCGGCGTGGCGGTACTGGCACAGGACGACCTCCCACAGCGGTACCGGGACCTTCTCCTCATCGAGCCCGGCGAGACCCGGGCGGGCGCGACAGTGGGCCAGACGGCACAGACACAGCTCACCCGTGGCATCGACTTCCAGCCACCGGACGAGTACATCTCCGGGTCGCTGCGCTCCGGGTCGGCCCAGGTGCAACTGGGCGACGGGACGCCGCTCATCGCGACCGAGGACCGGAACGGCGGCCGCGTCATGTACTACGGCTACATCGAGGACCGGTCCAGTTTCAAGTTCAACTACCAGTACCCCGTGTTCTGGAAGCGGGCGGTGTATTACCTCGCGGACAGGGAACAGCTCCCGGCGCTGAACCACGAGACCGGTGAGACCGTCCGGTTCGGTAACACCACCGTCGAGGGGCCGGCCGGCCCCGTCTCCGGGAACTCGGTCCCGCTCCAGCGGGTCGGTCTCTACCGGAGCGAGAGTCGGCAGGTGAGCGCGTCGCTGCTTGACGAGGGCGAGTCAAACACCAACGTCGAAGCGCTCGACCGGCGCTCCGGGACGGCCGGGAACCTCACCCGGACCGAACAGCGGTCGGTGCCACAGCCGCTGACCGAGTACTTCGCGCTGGGCGGGCTGATACTTGCGCTGGCCGAGGTCGGCTATCTGCGCCGACGGGGTGATCTCTGATGGCGGTTTCCTACACCCTCGCGGAGGGACTCACCGTCGGCGTCGAGCACCTGTGGCCGCTACTCGTCTTGCCGGTCGCCGTCGGTCTCCTCGCGTATCTCGTCCGGCGTGGCGATGGCGGGCCGCGGTCGGCCTCGAACCGGAGCCGCCGGCTCCTGCTCGCCAGCCGTGTGCTCATCGTCTGCCTGCTCGTGCTGGGCGCGATGGAACCGTACACCGTCCAGACCCGCGAGACGCCGGGCGAGCCGGGCGTGACACTGCTGACAGACGAATCCGCGAGCATGGGTATCTACCCGAACACGACCGACGAGCTGGTACAGGACATCGAGGGCGAGGGGATTCCGGTGACGCGAGCGACAATCGGTAGCGGGTCGAACTCGCGGATCGGCGACGGCGTGGCGGCAAATCTCCAAGCAAACGGGACAGTCGTCGTCGTCTCCGACGGCCGCGTCACGGAGGGACGGAGCCTGGCGACGGCCGGCGAGGACGCCGCCGGGCTCAACGCGACTGTCCACAGCGTCACCCCGCAGTCGCCACGAACAGAGCGAGCCGTGGCGATAGCGGGGCCGTCGACGGTGAGCCGCGGCGTCCAGTCACAGTACACCGTCTCGATGCAGGGCGTGAACGTCCTCGAACCCGTCCCCGTGGAGGTAACTATCGACGGTGAGACCGCGACTGAAGGAGAGCTCCGGCCGGACGGCACGCTCACCGTCGACCACACGTTCGAGGAAACCGGGTCACACCGCGTGACGGCGACGCTGTCCGGCAACGACGAGTACGCGCGAAACGACGTGTTCTACAAGAGCGTCCGCGTCGTCGAACAGCCCGACGTGCTGTACGTCTCACAGGGCGAGTATCCCCTGCGGAACTACCTCGACTCGCTGTACAACGTCTCGACGGCCTCGTCGGTCCCGGCGGACCTCGACGACTACTCGGCTGTCGTCATGCAGGACACGCCATCGGGCAATATCGGGAACGCCACCGCACTGCAGGACTTCGTCATCAACGGCGGCGGACTGGTCGTCGCGGGCGGCGACAACGCCTACGAGAACGGCGGCTACGAAACGTCGTCGGTGGCCTCGATGCTCCCGGTCCGCGTCGGGAACGCCACCGGCGGCGAGTCGAACATCGTCATCCTCGTCGACGTCTCCGGCAGCGCCGAGAGCGGCCTCGCGATACAGAAAGCCGTCGCGCTGGACGTGCTCGACCAGCTCGGCGACGAGAACCAGGTCGGCGTCGTCGCGTTCAACCACAACGCGTACCGCGTCTCGGAGATGCAGGCGCTCGGGCAGAACCGGGCGGAAACCGAAGACAAGATCCGACGGCTGGAAAGCGGCGGCGCGACGGACATCGCCGTCGGGCTTCAGGGGGCCGACGAACTCCTGGGTGACCGCGAAGGGACGATCATCCTGCTGAGTGACGGCCAGGACCGGCTCGGCCCGCCGGCGGCCGTCGCCAATCAACTGGGCCGTGAGGGGACGCGCGTCGTCTCGGTCGGCGTCGGCAAGCGCGTGGGCGTCGCGACGATGCGCCAGATCGCAAGCGAGTCCGGCGGCTCGTACTTCGCCGCCGACGAGACCGAGCGGCTGCGGCTCCTCTTTGGCGGCTCCTCGCGGCGCTACCAGGGGGAGAACCTCACCATCGTCACGGAGGACACGTTCATCACCTCCGGCGTCGAATTGACAGCCAACCCCGGGCAGGCCAACAATGTCCGCATCAAGCCCGGGGCCGACTACCAGGTCGCCACCGCAGACGGGAAGCCGGCCATCGCCTCCTGGCGGTTCGGGCTGGGTCGCGTGGTCTCGATCACCGCCTACGATTCGGACAACACGATGGGCGGCCTGCTCGACCGGCCGGACTCGCTGGTCGTCACGAAGTCCGTCAACTACGCCGTGGGCGATCCAATGCGCACGCAAACCGGTGTCACAGCGGTCGACGATGCCCGCGTGGGGAGTCCGACGACGCTGACCTACCAGGGTGATAGCCGCCCGGACGCGGCGAACATGTCCTTCCGCCAGGTCGGCGACGGCCGGTATCGCGGCGAGTTTACACCTCGGGAAGCAGGGTATCAGACCGCACTCGACACCGAGTACGCGGCGAACTACCCCGTCGAGTACGCGTCCTTCGGCCCGAGTGACAGCCTCGATGCGCTCGTCGAAACGACGGGCGGGCAGACCTTCAGCCCGGCCCAGGGCGAACAGATAGCCAGAGAGGCGCGCCAGAAGTCCACCCGGGTCCGGACCGTTCGGGACACCTGGGACTGGCTCGCCTTGCTCGGCGCGCTCCTGCTGTTCACCGGCGAGGTGGTCGCCCGGCGTGTTCAAGTGTACCGCGGTCGCACCTCTCTGGAGAGTGGTCTCCCGTGAGCGCGATCGGCCGCCGGATTAACCTCGGGCTTGTGGTGTTCGTCGTCCTCTCGATGGTCGGTACCGGCGGAACGACGGTGCTGTACCAGGACTCCGCGAGCGAGCTTCGCTCGCAGAATCAGGAGCTCAGACAGGAAAACGCCGAGCTTCGGGGGAACCTAGACGACACCAGGAGCGAACTGGAATCCACACAAACCCGTGTCGACGAACTCCAGGAGCAGTTGGAGACGCGGTCGGAAGACGTCGATCAAGTCGCAACCAATCTGAATCAGACGGAGTCGCAGTTGAACGCCACGGAAAGCCAGTTGGCAGAGACCCGGCAGTCGCTCCGCCAGAGCGAGGGCCGCGTCGATGAACTGGAGGGGACAGTCGACGACCTTCGGGACGAGCGCGACACTCTCGAGGACGAAGTCGATGACCTCGAAACGACAATCGGCGATCTGGAGGCGGATAATGAGGAGTTAGAGGACGAACGCAACGAACTGGAGGAGCAGGTATCCGACCTGCAGGACGATATCGACAGCCTGGAATCGCGGATCGACACCCTCGAAAGCGAGATCAATGAACTCGAAAATCAGAACGAAGCGCTGAGAGACGATATCGAGACCATCTGTAACAGGATGGAGACACCGGACCCGACCTGCGAGGACTACTGATGGACGACCCCGACACAGATACCGGAGAAAACGGCGACGAAGAGCCGCCTGAAAACGGACGGGCACAGGCACGCGAACGCATGGCCGACGCCATCGCCGAGGTCAGACGCGAGGGCAAGAAGGCGGCGTTCATCTACGCCATCGTCGACGCGGTGTTGGTCTTTCTCCTGGTGAACATCTTCCTGACTGTCCTCTCGCCGACTGAACTCCCGACACAGCTGTCAGTTCCGACGGCGGTGACGGACCCGGTCGGGGCGGCTGTCGGCCGCTCGATACCTGCGCTATCGTTCCCGACGGGCGCAGTCGTCGGCATTGTCGTCGGCGCGCTCTGGTTCGTCGGCGAGTATCTGTACCGGGTCCGACAGCCACTCGTCGAGCAGTTCGAGGCGGCGAACGCGAACGTCACCGACGCGCTCCGAACGGCGCGGGACGCGGTCGAGGACGGGGCTGAAACGCGGATGGCGACCCGGCTCTACGAGGACGTGCTTGCGGGCCTGAAACGGAGTTCGAGCGTCGCCCTCGTCGACAGCCGGCGGCTTATCGGGACGCTCATCGTCATCGTCCTGCTGAGCCTGGCGACGGTCCAAGTGGCTGTCGTCGACATCGGCCTACTCGACCGCGACCCGGTCGAGACGGAGTCGCCGAACGACCGGCCCAGCGAGTACGAGGGGCTCGAAGACGGCGACGCGATACTCGGCGACAGCGAGGACGTGCAGGCGGGCGACGAGAACCTCACCGCCGAGATTGATTCGACGGGCGGCGACGAGGAAATCGACCGGAGCCAGTCGTTCCCGTCGTCGTCGGACACCGGGGGGCCGGGAAGTGGAAGTGGCACAGTCGACAGCCAGCAGGCCGGGTTCGCCGGCCAGGAAGACGTCGAGGACGCGGACCTCATCCGCGAGTACAATCTCAGGATCCGAGAGCAAGACACGGACGACGAGGACACCGACCCATGAGCTCAGAGCACGACATCGACGAACTACAGCAGAAGATCGCGAACGCACGCGAACAGATCGGCACGCGGATCGTCGGTCAGGAGGAGGTACTGGAGCAACTGCTCATCTGTATCCTGGCCGACGGCAACGCCCTGCTCGAATCGAACCCGGGACTGGGGAAGACGACGATGGTCCGGACCGTCGCGGAGGTGACCGACCTCCAGTTCTCCCGCATTCAGAACACGCCCGACCTGATGCCCTCCGACATCACGGGGACCGAGATCATCCGCGAAACCGACAGCGGCCGCGAGTTCGTCTTCGAGAAAGGGCCGGTGTTCGCCAACGTCGTGCTGGCCGACGAGATCAACCGCGCGACGCCGAAGACACAGGCCGCGCTGCTGGAAGCGATGCAGGAGAAACAGGTGACCGCCGCGGGCGAGACCTACGAACTGCCGCGGCCGTTCTTTATCCTGGCGACACAGAACCCCATCGACCAGTCGGGGACCTACGCGCTCCCGGAGGCCCAGACCGACCGCTTCATGCTGAAACTGCTGGTCGACTACCCCGACTACGAGGAAGAGCGGACCATCGTCGACATGTACACCGCCGGCGCGGAGCAGGTCCCCGTCAAGCGCTCGCTCACCCGCCCAGAGATACAGGAAATCCAGCAACTGGTCCGCGAAATGCCCATCGCCGACGACCTGCGCGACCGGGCGGTCCAGCTCGTGCGCCGGACGCGCGAGGCCGACGACATCGAGTTCGGGGCCAGTCCGCGGGCGAGCATGGCGCTCGTCCAGACGGCGAAGGCGCGGGCGTTCCTCCACGGCCGCTCGCACGTCACGGGCGAGGATATCGAGGCGCTGGCCGCGCCCGTCCTCCGGCACCGGATTATCGTGGACTTCCGGGCCGAGCGGGCGGGCCGGACGGCGGACGACCTCATCGCGGACCTGCTGGAATGAGTCACCCGACGCACGCAATCTGGCGGGCGGACCCGTGGGAGGGACAGCCGTGACTATCGAACCGGATTTTCTGGACGAACTCGGCCGGTTCACCGCCGCGCTGAACCGCCAGACGACCTCGATTCGGCAGGGCGACCAGCAGTCCCCGCGTGTCGGCGAAGGGCTCACGTTCAGCGACTACCGTCGCTACTCGCCGGGGGACGACACGCGGCGTATCGACTGGAAACTGTTCGCCCGGACGGAGGAGTACTTCATCAAGCAGTACGAGGAAGAGCGGAGCCTGACCGTCCACCTGCTCGTCGACACGAGCGCGTCGATGGACTACGGCGACGCGGCGAGTCACAAGTTCGAGTACGCCGCCAAGCTCGGGCTCGGCTTCGCCTACCTCACTGCCGAGGAGAACAACGACTTCCAGTTCTGTACGTTCCGCGACCGGGTGAACCGGATCGACACTGGACAATCGAACCGGGGGGAACTCCTCTCGCTCATCGACCAGTTGAACGAGGTAACGCCCGACGGGACGGCCGATTTCGAATCCGCGCTGGAGGCCTACGCCGAACGCATCCGCTCGCGCTCGCTCGTCGTCGTGTTCAGCGACTGCTTGGCCGAGCCGGAGCAACTCGAATCGGGCATCGCCGCGCTCGCACGCAACGACGCCGACGTGCTGCTGGTCCGCGTGGTCGCCCCAGCAGAACGGGACCCCGGCGTCGTCGGCGACGTGTTGTTCGCCGACCCCGAAAGCGACGAGACGCGCCGGTCGTATTTCAGCGGCTCACTGGCCGAAACGTACCAGTCGCGGCTCGACGCACACATCGATTCGGTATCGAATCGCGTCACTGCACTCGGCGCGGACCACGTACTGGTCGATACCGGCGAAGACTACTTCGACTCGTTTGCGAGCATCTGGTTACAGTAGCCAGACGGCGGCAGGGTCGGCTTACTCCGCGAGGATGTGTGCCGGCAGGTCGTCGCGGATGATTGTATCGCAGTACTCACAGCGGACGCCGTCGTCGCCGACGGCGAAGCGCGAGTCGACGGGTTCGGCTTCGGTCGTGATGCAGTTGTGGTTCGGACACTCGAGGACGCCCTCGACGACCGAGGGCCGCTCGACGCGGCGCTTCTCGACGACATCGTAGTCACGGATGATGTTGATCGTCGCCGCGGGGGCGATGAGCGAGAGCACGTCGACCTCGTCCTGGGAGAGTTCGCGGCCCTCGACTTTGACGACATCTTTGTGCCCCAGACGGTCGGAAGGCATGTTCATCGCGACGGAGACGGAGTCGCCGCTGGTCCCGTCGATACCCAAGATTGCGAGGACGTTCAGCGCCTGCCCGCCCGCGATGTGGTCGATGACGGTGCCGTTCTGGATCTTCGAGACGCGGAGTTGCTGGTCGTTGTCGCTCATTGGTCGCCTCCGAGCATCAGGTCGAGCAGCGCCATCCGTACGGGGACGCCGTTGTGGGCCTGCTGGAAGTACTGTGCGTGGGTGGTCTCGTCGACGTCGTGGGCGATCTCGTCGACGCGCGGGAGCGGGTGCATCACGGTCAGGTCGTCCTTGGCCGCGTCCAGCGTGTCGGCGTCGATCTGGTACTGGCCGGCGACTTCGCGGTACTCGCTCTCGTCGGGGAACCGCTCGGCCTGGATACGTGTCACGTAGAGCACGTCCAGGTCGGGGAGAATCTCGTCGAGGTCGGTGTGCTCGCGGATGCCCGCGCCGGCCTCGTGGAGGTCGTACCGGACCGACCGCGGAAGCTGGAGTGACTCGGGGCTGATGAAGTGCTGCCTGGCGTCGACGGTCGTGAGCGCGTGGGCCAGCGAGTGGACCGTCCGACCGTACTTCAGGTCGCCCATGATGCCGATAGTCAGGTCCTCAAAGCCCGCGTTCTCACGGATCGTGTAGAGGTCGAGCAGCGTCTGTGTCGGGTGCTGACCGGCCCCGTCGCCGGCGTTGACGAGCGGCACGTCGACGAACTCGCTCGCCATCTTCGCGGAGCCCTCCATGGGGTGCCGGAGCACGAGCGCGTCGGTGTACCCCTCGACGACGCGGACAGTGTCGGCCAGTGACTCGCCTTTCTTCACGCTGGAGGACTCGACAGAGCCCATGTCGACGATGTCGCCGCCGAGGCGTTTCATCGCCGTAGTGAAGCTCATCTTCGTCCGGGTGCTCGGCTCGAAAAAGAGGAGGCCAAGCAGCGTGTCGCTGTGCCGATCCGCGAACGCTCCCGGGTCAGCCGCGATGTCGGCCGCGTGGTCGAGCACCGTCTCGATGTCGCCCCGCGAGAGTTGTTTCGCGCTGATGATGTGGTCGTGCCGCATTTCACTCGATACCGCGCTCCGGACGGTCTTGAATCCCCCGACACGGGAATTGAACGGTCACTTACATCGTCAGGTTCGGCTTCGGGAACATCGTCGCTGGGTTCGAAAGCAAGGCCAGAGGGAGCGTAGCGGCCAAAATAACACGACGAGGCGCCTCGTCAGGGATTGCTCTGCCAGACGTCGACGCGGGGCTCGGTGTATGCCTTGCCGACGATGTCGGGGAGACCGTCGCCATCGAGGTCGACGACCTTCGCTTCGTGGGTGGGGATGCCGGTTCCCAGTTCTTTCTGCTCGAAGTTCCCCGCCCCGTCGTTGTGGAACACGAACTGTCGCGGTTCGTGTCCGTCCTCTAGCCCCATTTCCGCGACGAAGATGTCGGGATTGCCGTCGCCGTCGAAGTCCGCTACGTCGAGGCTGTGCGGGTTCGAGAGGTCGTCGTGCAGCAGCGTCAGGTCCCACTCGGGCGGGTCGAACACGCCCAGCCTGGCCGGGCGGTCGTCGAGATACGGTTCGTCGCCCTCGACGAGAATTATTTCCAAGTCCCCATCGCCGTCGACGTCCTCGATAGCGACGCGGGTACACTGCCAGTCCTCGGCGATAGACTCCCGGTCCCAGCCGTCGGTCGTCCGATGGAAGACGTTGGGGCCGGCGATGATTTCGACCTCGCCGTCCCCGTCGACATCCTCGACGGCGACGCCCTCGACGTCGATATCCTCGGCGACAACGTGTCGGTTCGCCACCGGCCACGGTTCACGCGTTGGGTCCTCAGGGATATCGTAGTAGAACACCGTTTCGGACTCCTGAGACAGCCCGACGACCTCGTTCTGTCCGTCGCCGTCCACGTCCGCCACCGCGGTGTCGTGATACTTCTCGAAGTCGTCGGTGATGAGCCGGCGCGTCCACTGCTTTCGCGGGTCGTCCGGTATTTCGAACCACCACAGCTTGTGCTGGTGAATGTTCTGGCCGGCGACCATGTCCGGGCGGCCGTTCCCCGTTATATCGCCAAGCGAGCCACCGACGGAGAGTTCGGGTGCGCTGGCGACGTCGTGGCGCTCCCAGCCGGGGTTTTCGTACCAGAACACGTTCGTCTGGAGCCAGCGGGCCAGCGGCCCCATGCCGAACACGGACAGCAAGTCGACTGACGTATCGACCAGCGGGAACTGGACCTCGTGCTCGTCGCCGAGCGCCCCGACGATGACGTCCGGTCGACCGTTTCCCGTGAGGTCGGTCGTGAGACAGAAGCTCATCGTGCTCGCCGGCGGCGAGGCTTCGATGCGCTCGTGATGGAGGTTCATGTCCCAGCCGTTCGGGTGTATCGCTATTGTTATGGCCGGGCTAACACCGACCAACGGCGATCAAGAACTCGTAGCAGGAATCCGTGTGGGACTCCGCGAAGAGCCACTTCCGTCGAGGAGGCGCTCCAGCGTGGCCGCCCCGTGATCGATCTTCGCTTCCGGGTCGCTGTCGAGTTCGTTCTCGTATATCACCCAGTCGACGCCGGCGTCAGTCGCGGCGTCCAGAACCGCGTCCATATCCACGAGCCCATCTCCGTGTGGGACATCCTCGTAGCCCTGCAACGGTCCAGCCGAGGCTACGTCCCGGAGGTGTACCATATCGATACGGTCGCCACAGAGTGAGAAGAGCACGGTCGGGTCGTAGCCGGCTTCGCGGATTTCTGCGACCTCCGGTTCAAACGTGACTTCCGCCGGAGCGGTCCGAGCGACGAGGTTCCACATGGGAGTCTCGTTCGGTATCGTCGCCGATTCGGGTGCCCGAAGTCTATTCAGCAACTGGTGTGTATACCGCCCGACGGCTTCGGGTATTGGCGTTTCCTCGACGATTTTTCCCGCCGCGTCCGGAAGGAAGGGGTGGAACGCCCGCCGACCGGTATGATACCCGAGGCACATGTCACGCTCTTCGAGGCGGGCCGCTGCGTCGCGGAATCGGTGGGAGAGCGAACGGACATCGCTCCGGGTTCGAAGCGCGGACGCCGGGAGATGTGGGACAACGAGTGTGTCACATCCCACTGTTCGACACCGAACCAGCAGGTCTGATTCGCCGTCCAGCGCAGCCTCGATTTCAGGGAGGTCTGTGTGGACGGCGACTGGTTCGAGGTCGGCGTCATCGAGTGCCGCTGCGACGTCTTCGGGCGGTTCCTCGTGGAACCGGTCGGCGAATTCGACCCCGTCGTAGCCGGCGGCGCTGACACGCCGGACGATTGTAGGGAGTGACTCGGGCAGGGTACGGATGCTGTATAGCTGAAGGGCCGTGTTCGGTCTACTATCCATACACCCCGTAGTGGTGTCTCAGGTATTGTTACACACTCGTTATCAAGACACATGGAAACGAGTTCGAACGGGGCAATTGTCGGGACCATCGCCACCGAAAGCAGAGACCTGCTACGGCCAGGGAAGTCCAGCATATAACGACCGTATAAAAGTAGGCAACGGCCAACCGACGTAAGTCAGTCCTTCCAGCCCAGTTCGGCTGTCAATGTCCTCGACTCCAGTACAAGGATTCAAAACCGATAGACGGTCCATCCACAGTATGCTCGCAATCGCTGGCGGCAAGGGTGGCTGTGGCAAAACGACCATCGCCCTCGGTGTCGGTCAGGCACTGGGGACGCCAACCAGACGGTCGCTGGTCGTGGACACCGACCGCGACATGCCGAACCTCCACCGCCGCGCTGGCGTCGATCCGACGCCCGGAATCGCTGATATCACGGTCTCGGCTGAGCCGACCACGGTTGCCAAGCGCGCCACGGCCGTCGAGAACGTCGACGTACTCCCCTGTCAGGACGCAACCGAAGCCGCTGTCGACAATGCCATCGGCACACTGCCCCAACGTGATCGCCCGGTGGTACTCGACTGTCCGGCCGGCGCTGGCCCGGACGCCGCCCGGCCACTGCGGGCGGCTGACAGGACGGTGCTCGTGAGTGCACCAACCCGCCAGAGCCTCACCGACGCAGCCAAGACGGCGGCGATGGCCCGTGCGCTCGATGCACCGCCCGTGCTCACGGTCCTCGTCGGCAGCGACGGGTCCGTAGACCCATCCCGACTGCTGTCCTGCCCAGAGACGGTTCACGTTCCGTCGGTGTCGAAGCCGCTGGAATCGGACCGGGCAGCGGCAAAATACGTCGAGATAGCGAACGTTCTCGCCAAGCGGAATACTTAATCTCGTGGCTAAATAATTTCTCAGTGGTATGGCCAACCGGTTGCGAACGGGCATCGATGTCCTCGACAGAAAGCTCGACGGAGGCATCCCTGCCGGGAGTATCGTCGTGCTCTCTGCCCAGCCGGCCAGCCAGGCGGAGCTGTTCCTCTACGAACTCACCGCCACGCGCGGGACGCTGTGGCTGTCGCTCGACCGGACCGCCGAGTCGGTCATCGCGAGCATCGAGCAGACGCCGGCCAACACCGGGGACCCGACGGTGCGGCACATCTCCGGCGAAGCGCCCCTTGACAACGCCGGTAAGCTCGTCTCGGCGCTCCCGGAAACCTCGAACCTCATCGTCGACCCGCTGGACGTGCTGGAAGCACAGGAGCCACACTCGCGCTTTCGCGCGTTCATGAACGACCTGCAGAACCACATCGTCAACACCGGGAGCCTCGCTATCGTCCACTGTCTCGATGGCCGAGACGTGCCACCGCTTCGGGATACGACCGAGCACTTCGCTGACGTGGTGTTCCAGCTCAACACCACGACGACCGGTGACGAGGTGGAAAACCGCCTCGCGATTCCGAAGTTCCGCGGCGGGCGAGCTCCCACCGACATCATCAAACTCAATCTCGTCGAAGAGGTCAGCATCGACACCAGCCGCGACATCGCCTGAGACGGATTCTATTCGCGGCCGGGCTGTAGTTCTCTGTCCGTCGAGCCGAACTCCGTACCCACGAGTATCAACAGGAACAGTCCGAGACCGACGCCGACGCCGGCTGCCAGTCCAAGCCCGGCGCTGCCAGTCAGCACAACCGTGCCGACACCGAAGGCGATTCCGGGCGGGAGCGCGAGCAGTAGCGGGTACATCAGCGATACTCGCATGGGTAGTGATGACGTGTCGTGGATATAACCGTTCTCCCGTCTGTGCCGTCAGAAAGTGGCAGTCGCTACCGCTCGGAACCGCAAAAGCGCTCGCTGGCGCTTATCACTCAAGAATCGCTCGGCGTGCTCGCGGCGCAGTTACTCTTCGGCGCCTTCGATCTCTTCGACGATCTCTTCGGCGTCCACGTCAGCGTCTTCCAGCGCGTCTTCGATGTCAGCGCCGCCGGCACCGCCCATGCCGCCCATCATGCCGGGCATGCCCATGCCGCCGCCACCGATCTCTTCCTGCACGATGATGCGGTCGATGTCGAGCAGCTGGGTGAGCTGCTGTGCGATCTGCTGTTTGCCCATCATCCACTGCTGGTTCATCGTCAGCTGCGGCGTCGCCTCGATGTAGAGCGTCTCCTTCTCGACTTCGACGGTTTCGTACTCGGGCTCGGACTCCTCGTCCTCGTCTTCGTCGTCTTCGCTTTCGACGAGCTGTTCTTCCTCGACGGTGTCGGTCTCGAACCACACGTCGAGCTCCATGTCGAGCATCATCTGGATGATGCCCTGGGCCTTCTCCTCGCGGTCCGTGACCTCTTCGAGGATTTCGTAGTCGTACTCGACGTCCTCGCCGGCCAGCGGGTGGTTGAAGTCCACTCGCGCGCGGCCGCCGATGATGGTCTCGATATGGCCGTGCTCGCCCTCGATGTCGACGTGCGCGCCGGGGTAGCGGTCGTCCTCCGGAATCTTGTCCTTCGAGACCGTCCGGACCTCTTCCTCGTCGTATTCCCCGAAGGCATCGGCGGCGGCGACAGTCACGTCGCCCTCGTCGCCGACCTCCTTCCCGTAGATGTCCTGCTCGACGTCCGGGAAGATGTGGTTCTCGCCCAGCACGATGGTTCGCGGGCCGAACTCCTGCTGTTCGGTGTCGATGCCGTCGTCCTCGGCGACTTCCTCGTCAGTCGTGTCGACAAGCTGGCCGCCGTCGACGGTGCGGGCGGTGTAGGCGAGCTTGACGACATCGCCTTTCTGGAGTCCCTCCGCTTGCTCTTCTTCGTCTGCGGTTTCCTCATCGACTTCAGTCTCAGACTCGTTGCTCATACCCTGTTCGTCAGTCGTGGCACTCTTAAGGACAACGTTTCCCGGTCAGTAGCAGTCGAGCAACTTCGGAAGTGGCCGACTAGTACTCGCTTTCAGCCAACAGTCGGTCGAACTTCTCGCGGTCGATGTTCCGGCCTGAAACGGGAAGGACAACCGTCTCACCCCGGAGTTCGTCGCCAGCCTCTATCGCTGCGGCGACAGCCGTCGCGCAGGCCCCCTCCATGACGATGCGGTCCGTCTCGAACAGGCGTGCCACGGCGTCCGCGATGGCGTCCTCAGATACGAGACGGAAATCCGAGAGCCCCTTCTGGAGTATGCCGGTCGGGAGTGCGAACGGCACCCGGGTCGCGACGCCCTCAGCGATGGTGTCGACGCTGTCGAGGGCCTCCAACGTCTCCTCCTGCCAAGCGCGGTACACCGCGGGTGCGCCCGCGGCCTGCACACCGACGACAGCGGCGTCGGTCATCGCCCCGAGCGTGATGCAGTACCCGGCCGCGGCGGTGCCGCCGCCGACGGGGCAGAACACGCGGTCGACATCGGGCCGTTCGTCGAGGATTTCGAGGCCCGCCGTGCCGACGCCGGCGAGCAACTTCGGTTCGTTGCCGGAGTGGACGTAGCGCGCCTCGCGCTGGGTCGCCAAGTCCTCGATGTGTTCGCGGGCCTCGTCGTAGTCCTCGCCGTGTTGAACGACCTCCGCGCCCAGTTGCTCCAGCGCATCGACCTTTCCGGCGTTGGCTTCCCTCGGGACACCGATGGTGACTGGCACGTCGAACTCGCGTCCGGCCCAGGCGATAGACTGGCCGTGGTTCCCCGTGCTCGCGGCGAGCAGTCCGGCGTCCCTGAACTCCTCGTCGAGGGACGCGACGAGGTTCACACCGCCGCGGACTTTGAACGCCCCGGTCGGGAGCGTGTCTTCCCGCTTGAGCAGGACATCCGCGTTGAGGGCATCTGAGAGGGCTTCGCTGCGGACTAAGGGCGTCTCTGGGAGGTGCTGCCGGATGCGTTGTCGCGCGTGCGCGACCGTAGCAACTGTCGGCGGCGTCAGGTCGTGGTACGGAAAGAGGGTCGTCTCGTCCGGGGAGTCGATCGGTTCGTAGCGACCGGCCATACTACTACCCGGGAGAGCAGACACAGTAAATGGCGCGGTCGACGGGAGCGTTTTTTAGCAGGCCGGTCCAGCCCCTCAGTATGTACGAAGTCGAGGTGAAAGTGCCAGCGGACATCGAGGCTGTCGCGGAGCGACTCGACGAACTCGGGGCCGAGCAGGTCGACACGGTGATACAGACGGACACGTACTACGACGCCCCCCATCGGGATTTCGCCGAGACGGACGAGGCGTTCCGGGTCCGTCGCGAGACCAGAAAGGGGGAGACGAACGCGAAAGTTACCTACAAGGGGCCGCTCCTCGAAGCGGAGTCGAAGAGCCGAGAGGAGTTCGAAACAGGCGTCGAAGACGGCGACGACATCGACGCTATCGTCCAGCACCTCGGCTTCGAGCCCGCGGCGACCGTCCGGAAGAACCGCCGGGTGTACGAGGTCCGAGAATACGACGTCACGCTCGACGCTGTCGACGACGTCGGCGAGTTCGTCGAAGTCGAACGGGAGACCGACGGCGACATCGAACCCGTTCGAGAGGGGGCCTACGAGGTGCTTCAGGACCTCAGTCTGGACCCCAGCGACCAGCAGCGGACCTCCTATCTCGGTATGCTACTTAGCGATGCGAACGAGTAATCATTCCGCTATTATCTGTTCCCGTAAGTTATAGAACCCGGCCAGACGAAGTCGAGGCAATGACCGAGCGGAACATCCACGTCCAACCTGCGAGCGGGCTCGCCGTCGAAGATCAGGACATCGAAGTCGTAGAGCGCAAGGGTATCGGCCATCCGGACTCCATCTGTGACGGCATCGCGGAGACAGTGTCGCGTGCGCTGGCACAGACGTACATCGACCGGTTCGGCACAGTCTTGCACTACAACACCGACGAGACACAACTCGTCGCCGGCACTGCCGCCCCCGCGTACGGCGGCGGCGAAGTGCTTGAGCCGATCTACATTCTGGTCGTCGGCCGAGCGACGAAGAAGTTCGACGGCGAGCGCATCCCGGCCGAGAGTATTGCCCTCCAGGCCGCACGCGACTACCTCGACGAGCAGTTCCCCCACCTCGACCTCGGCTCCGATGTCATCGTCGACGTCCAGTTCGGCGAAGGGTC
Source organism: Haloarcula amylolytica JCM 13557 (assembly GCF_000336615.1). Lineage (GTDB taxonomy): Archaea > Halobacteriota > Halobacteria > Halobacteriales > Haloarculaceae > Haloarcula > Haloarcula amylolytica. Next base: position 4,563 of record NZ_AOLW01000015.1, on the reverse strand, counting down.
GGGCGACCTCCAGACCGTGTTCGGCGAGGAAGCAGCAATTCCGATGGCGAACGATACCAGCTACGGCGTCGGCCACGCTCCGCTGACAGAAACTGAAAAGATCGTTCTCAACACCGAGGAGACATTGACCGGCGAGTACGCCGAGTCCAACCCGGTCGTCGGCCAGGACGTGAAGGTAATGGGCAAGCGCGAGGGCGATCACATCGACGTGACCGTGGCCGTTGCGATGGTCGACGAACACGTTCCGGACCTCGACGCGTACAAAACCGCCGTTTCAGACGTTCAAGCGTTCGTCACCGACCTCGCCGAGGAGTACACTGACCGGGACGTCACGGTCCACGTCAACACGGCCGACGATTACGACGCCGAGTCCATCTATCTCACGACCACCGGGACCAGCGCCGAGCAGGGCGACGACGGCTCCGTTGGCCGCGGGAACCGCGCGAACGGCCTCATCACGCCGAACCGCCCGATGAGCATGGAAGCGACGTCCGGCAAGAACCCCGTCAACCACATCGGAAAGATATACAACCTCCTCTCGACGGAGATCGCACAGTCCGTCGCAAGCGAGGTCGACGGCATCCGACAGGTCCAGATGCGCCTGCTCTCACAGATCGGCTCACCGATCGACGAGCCCCACGTCGCCGACGCGACGGTCATCACCGAGGACGGTGTCGCGGTCGGCGACGTCGAAGCAGATATCCAGGCCACAATCGACGACGAACTCGCTGACGTGACCGACATCACGCGGCAGGTCATCGACGGCAACCTCTCGACGTTCTGAGGCGGCGAGGCGACACCCCTTTACTCGCCGGTAGTCAACTCGCGGGCATGCATCCACCGGACGCCGATAGCGTGCTCCTCCGCCACGGCGAACTCGGCGTCAAGAGCGATCAGGTCCGCCGGAAGATGGAGGGGCAACTGGCGGACAACCTCCGAGCGATGCTCGACGCGCGCGGCTTGTCAGGAGACATCGAACAGCGCCGGAACCGGCTGTTCGTCCACACTGACCACCCGGAGGGCGTGACCGCAGCCGCGGCCGACACGTTCGGCGTCACCTCCGCCTCGGCGGTCACGACTGTCGACCCGACGCTGTCCGCAATCGAAGATGCACTGGCCGCGACCGCGCGGGAGCAGTACGACGGCGGCGCTTTCGCTGTCAACGCCCGTCGAGCGGGGCCAGCAGAGGCACACCCCTTTTCGAGCACGGACATCGAGTCCGACGGTGGCACCGCCGTCTGGGAGGCAATCGAGGGACTGGGCGGCGATCCCGCTGTCGACCTCGACAACCCCGATTTCGAGCTGTTCGTCGAGTGTCGCGCCGACGAGGCCTACGTCTTCTGTGAGAAACGTGCGGGACCCGGTGGCCTCCCGCTCGGGACCCAGCGCCCCGTGGTCGCCCTCGTCAGCGGCGGCATCGACTCGCCCGTCGCCGCCTGGAAGCTGATGAAACGCGGCGCACCCGTGCTCCCCGTCTACGTCGACCTGGGAGACTACGGCGGCCCCGACCACCGGGCTCGAGCCGTCTCGACTGTCGAAACGCTCGCCTCGTACGCGCCCGGACACGACCTGTCGCTGTCCGTAATCGACGCCGGTGACGTCGTCACCGAGCTTTCTCGGGACCTCGGGTCGCTCCGAATGCTCGTTCTCCGCCGGTTCATGCTCGCAGTCGCCGACGCTATCGCGAACGAATGTGACGCCGTCGGCATCGTCACCGGCGAAGCAATCGGGCAGAAGTCCAGCCAGACGAGCGCGAACATCGCCGTCACGGACGCCGCGACTACGCTCCCGGTACACCGACCGAACCTCACCGTCGACAAGTCCGAGATAACCAACCACGCACGGGCCATCGGGACCTTTCAGGACTCGACGATCGACACGGGCTGTAATCGCGTCGCGCCATCACATCCGGAAACCAACGCCTCGCTGGAAGCCGTTCGGGTAGCCGAACCCGACGACCTGTTCGAGCGCGCCGAAGCCTGTGCCCGGGACCGCGCCGTCGTCCCCATCGAAAGCTAAATTTCCGGGGCGGGCCAGGGTTGAGCCATGACGCAGGTCTGTCTCGTCGGGAGCGAGGGCGTGAATCTCCGGTACGAACTCCTCTCGCGCGAGACCGCGCGGAACGCACTCGCTACCTACGACCTGCAGGAACCGTTCGCGAATACCGTCGCCGTCGACACCGTAAGCCTCGGGGCAGCAGTAGCGCTGCTCAACGATTTGAACTGGTATCTCGTCCGCTTCGCCGACGCCGCGTTCGTTCGTGATCCGTCAATTAGTGAGACGGAATGGCTCTCCCGGGACCTCGCCGCGTCAATCCGGGACGACGACGTTGCGCCCGAAGATACCGGTCGCTTTCTCAAGGTGTACGGTATTGTCGAACCGGACGTGACCAGCGAATCTAATGCCGAAGGCTCGTCGGAAGGAGAGTCGGAGCCAACGCCCGACACACAGGCCATGGAGACCGAGCGTCCACCCGAGCTTGTCGAGCCGATGCTTCTGACGCGGACCGGAGACACGATTCCCGAGTACGACCTTCGAGACGTGGACGACACGCTCATCGTCAGGGTGACCGAATCGGAGTTCGGGGCCTGATTCGGGCCACACCGCGCGCGCAGAACAGACCGGGCTCAGTCGAACATCCCGGTCGACATATACCGCTCCCCGCTGTCCCAGTAGACTGTGACCACGAACGGGTCGTCGACGCCGTCCGCGACGAGTTGTTCGGCTACCTCTCGCGCGGCGAGGTTCGACGCACCCGAGGACTGGCCGACGAGGATACCCTCCTCGTGGGCGAGTCGCCGGCACTCGTCTTCCGCGTCCGGGAGCTCGACCGTCAGCACGTCGTCCAGCAGATCGGTGTCTAAGTTGTCGCTGACGAAGCCCGGCCCCATTCCCTGGAAGCTATCCTTGCCAGTTCCCGGTTCCATCCCCGAGAGGACGGCGTTGTCCGCTGGTTCGACGGCGACGATGTCCATCTCTGGGAACGCTTCGCGCAGTCGACGACCCGTCCCGGTGATTGTGCCGCCGGTTCCGACGCCGGCCACCAGCGCGTCTACCGTCCGGTCGCCGATCTGTTCGATAATCTCCTCACCCGTGGTCTCGTAATGTGCCTTCGGGTTCGCCGGGTTGTCGAACTGCCGCAACTGGACGTAGTCGTCGCGCTCACTCAGCTCGTCCGCGCGCTCTTTCGCGTCGGAGATGTCGCCCTCGACGAGCTCTATCTCCGCACCGTAGGCCTTCATTATCTGGCGACGCTCGGGTGACTTCGAGGACGGCATCACCAGCACAACGTCGTACCCCTTCGTCGATCCGACCATCGCCATGCCGATGCCGGTGTTGCCACTCGTCGGTTCGACCAGTGTATCACCCGGTTCGAGCGAGCCGTTTCGCTCGGCGTCATCGATCATGTACTTCGCCGGCCGGTCCTTGGCGGAGCCGCCGGGATTGAACGACTCGATCTTCGCTGCAACGGTTGCCCCCTCCGGCGCGCGTACCGAGACCAGCGGGGACCCGATTGTATCGAGAATAGAGTCTTTCATCGCCGCCGGCTACGCGGCCCCGACTTAAACGCCTACTGAAGGTGCCAAACTGTTCGTGGACTCACGACCCGCGGCAGGACTTTCCGACGTCAACGACAGCTCACGAGATCATGTTGATGTCGTCGACCGGCAGGACCGAGTAATCGACAGACAGCGTATCCTTCGTCGCCCGGACTTTGCCGACGAACGCGGAGATGTCCTCCAGTTGGCCTTCCAGCACGAACAACTCCATACAGTACCGGTCCCCGACGTGGCTGTGGAAGTTCGACGCGACGATAGATTCGTGATCGTGGCGCAGATGCATCATCTTCTCCTCGACAGTCGTCGTCTCGTAGTCAAACAGGACTGTGACGACTGCCATTAGTTCGCGGTCCTCCAGTCGCTTGTCCTCGAACTCGCCCATCAGGTTCCGGACTGCCTCCCGTACGACTTCGCTGCGACCCGTATATCCGTGTTCGTCCGCGAACGTATCGATTCGCTCCTCCAGTTCGTCCGGCATCGAGATACTAACAACGCCCATGTATTAACTCGATGCCGTTGGAGTATTAATAGTTCATATCTGCCCGCACAGGCTGGAAACACTCCGGATAGCGCTGCCGCTAGCTCGTATCTTGTAAACGACGAACGACTGGCTTGGTGAGCTGACAGCTCTCGGTTTGTACAAATACAGAACGCCCACTCGGGAGAGATGTCTCTCCCGAGTGGGCTGTGAAAGGTATGAATGGTGGCGGCGAACCGGATTTCCCAGAGGCTCGCGCACTCCAGTACTCCCCGGAACGCTGGCGGGCTTATCTTCCGTGTNGGTACGGGAGGCAACCCCGCCGCTGTGGCCGCCTAACGCCGAGTCGCGGATTCGAACCACGAAAGTACCAGTCTCGGTCGGTCGTCTCTTCCACCGTGTGTCCGTGCGATCCAGATTGCGCCTGGACTCGGTCAGCGACGAGTTAAATCGTCGGTGAATGAGTCACAGTGCGTATGAATGATGGCTTTGGTCTGTTAGTGCTCGTGGGCTTAACGTCTCGTT
>NZ_AOLW01000014.1:33806-34093 GCF_000336615.1 Haloarcula amylolytica JCM 13557 | reverse complement strand
CGATTATCGGCATGGTGGGCCGTTACCCCACCATCTACCTAATCGGCCGCAGCCACATCCTACAGCGCCGGAACGTTTCTAACTCTCGATACTCCAGTCTGAGAGTTGTATCCGCTATTGGCCTCAGTTTCCCGAGGTTATCGCGGTCTGTAGGGTAGTTTGGCCACGTGTTACTGAGCTATATGCTACGAGTCTGAACTCGTGCAACTAGCATGGCTAAATCGGACTCCGATAGCAATGGCCTCCGGCAGGATCAACCGGAATGTGCTGATATACATCAGCGGCGG
>NZ_AOLW01000014.1:0-33800 GCF_000336615.1 Haloarcula amylolytica JCM 13557 | reverse complement strand
TGTTGACTACTGCATGGGTCCGTGGGCTCACATCAGATTCCATCTTGACGGCGGACCGCAGGGGTGGAATCCTCATACACGAACACGAAGCCTCGGTGGCCTCGCGTTCTAAGCGAGTGACCCAGGCCACCACGACGGTGGCGTTGGGGTGTCGTTCCGAGAGCGCTTCCCGGCGCGACCTTCGCATTACATCCGATGGGAGGGGAGTATATAAATGGACGGTCTCGAATCCACCGTGTTCAGGCACCACACAGAACATGTGTCGCATACACACTAGAGAAATAGCCACATTGTCTAATCCAATACAACCATCATATCATTCAGGTAAGATATTGAGCACATAGCTGGCGACGATGAGAAATCCTCGCGAGATCGGGTTACGCTGGCTCATGAAGATGTTGCGTTTTACGACCCGAACTACTACCAGATACAACTCATTCGAACTGCTGAGAGCGTTCTCTCGTCACTTGGATTTGACCGGACGGACATCCAGCCACATTACAGAAACTCGAGATACGACCCTGAGCGAGTGGTCATAGTCCAAGAGAGAGCTACCAGTCCTGCAATACACCGTTAGTTCATGTGAAGACAATACCGAAACACACCACTGTTTCCGCAGCTACACACCACCATTTCCGAAGCTATTGGTGAAAGCGTGATTCAGTAATTCGAAAGATTTGCTTGCAGCATATTGTTGTCTTCAGCGGTTGATTGGATGATATTCGCGACTTCTTCGAATCGCGAGGTCGACAGCTAGACATCAAGGACGGCTTTGAGCGGAACATCAAGTTCGTATTCGTGATAGCGACCAGCGGAAAGACCTTCATTGCGCTCGTACACGCTGATGAGTCCGAGCATATTCATATCCGATAGATGGTCACGGACACGCCGTTCGCTAACGCTATCGGCATCAAGCCGGTCGCATATTTTGATGTACCGGTCGTAAAGGTCACGAGAACGAATAGGAACTTCGTCAAGCGCCTGGTGATATGCAAGCGCACACAAGACAGCGTGTCCCTGTGTCGTAAGTTCTTGCATACCCCCGTAGAGCTGGTTCTTTTCGAGTTCATCCTCACACCCTGTCTCAGAGCGTTACTGCTTCGAAAATGCGTCCGCCGAAAACCCGGCGACGAAGCGCTCAAAATCATCCTTGAAACAGCGCTATGACGCCACCAACAATCGCTTACCCAAGAGCGTTATTTATTTGAAACAGCCCGACGTCCGAGCGGTCGTCCGCCATACCGCTGCCCGAACTGCGGAGGCGACCGGTGACACCGACTTCGAGAGAGTCCGTCTAATCGGTGAACGAAATCAGTCTATGAAATCCTTCTCATAGATCTGAAAAATTGATGCGAACTCAGGTCTGGCTCTGATAGAGAAGAACTAAAATGGCAAGTCCGATGAAGAAGTCCGGGAGAAACACGAACGCGCCGATGTTTGGGCGAGGTCGGAAGCCGAAGACATTGTGTACTACTGGATTTGACGTACCCGCGTATAGGAGCAGCGCGAGGCTTAGCACAAGCAGGCTTGCTGTGTACTTGTTCGGAAGGTCGCGATAAAGCTGCATGTAGATGGCTGCGAGTGCCACCAGTAACACGAGGTTTAGAGTTGTAAAGAAAACCTCCATCCGAATGAGCAGTTCAACTTGGGAGGACAGCGCCCTCGACGGAGGGCCATGGGATGGAACTGATGTGAAGAGTGCGACTAGGAGTGCGATACCACTCGCGGCGGTCGCACTCGCTACTGTCGTTCCAAGTGGACTCTTGATCCAGTTACGAATCATCATCAACTCCGGCCTGTTCCGCCACGTCTTCCATGATGTCGAGGTTGTTCATCATTCGGTCTGAGAGGAAGTACATCTGCCCGTAATTGTCGCCCTCCGTGGTCACGATATTGCTCTCTTCGAGGACTTCGAGGTGGTGCTGCACTGTTTTGTAGTTCAAATCTAGGTCATTCGACAATTGGTTGGTGTTTCGTGGCTGGTCATTGAGTGCGCGGAGGATACGAAGCCGATTGCGGCCTCCACGAGACCCACCAATGAGCCACCAGAGCAACTGCCGCATCTATTGAGTATTCATTTGGTCGGTGCAAATACATTCTGTCTCGGTCCGAACGATACTATACCCCGAATTAGTCACTGATCCAGGAGATAATCCGATCAGCGATTTCACCGTTATTGTCGTCTTGCATCATGAGATGTGTATTTCCGGATATCCCTTCGTCTGGAAGGCTAAGCAGCGTCGATGCGGGACTTGTCTCTCCTGCGAACTCTGCAGTTGTCTGGGTCGCTTCCTTGCGACCAGTCTGCCCACGCTCGTCGACATAATCGCCATACACACCCATGAACGGTGCATCACCACCCATCTCCGCCACAGTTTGCGGGTCAGTCGGCGCACCGACCGGCTCAACTGCGACAATCCGTTCAACGAGGTCCGGCATAGCTTGTGCAACCGTGAATCCGGAACTACCGCCCGCTGAGTGAACGAGCAGCACTGCCGGACCAACACGATCGAGAAGCGCCTCTAGGGCGGCAGTCTCTTGGGATGGTGTGAACCGGCTCCCACCGCCACCTCCGGTAGTCGACCCAGTCTGGGTTCCAGCTGTGGTCTCAGTGGAATCCGCAGGTGTGGGGTTCTGGTCGCTGCCACGTCCACCCGTCTGGCTTCCACTTTGTCTACCGCCACCTCCGCCACCAGTGCTAACGTATGCGGGGAATGACGCAACGAGTTGGTCGACCGACTCGACCGGGTATCGAACGTCCTCGTATGGGTCACCGGCTTCAGGTCCGAACCCCCACGTCGGCCAGGCTCGATCGATAGACCACCGGGAGAGTGACACAGAGTCAGAGTTCTGGAGGGCAGCAGTGTCTAAGCCACCTGAATCGACGTTTCGAGGCGGGTTAAATACATACACTGGATGGCCAGCTTCGGCAAAGTACTCCACCCAGCCGCGTCGACCGTCAGGTGTCGTCCGGTAAATGTACGGTGACAACCCAAGGCCGGGCACCATTACGACGGGTGACTTGTCGGTGGCTGTTTCGGGCTGTGTATATACGACTTCAGCACGTCCGTCGATGACCGTACTACTGCTTGTGTTTGCGTTGCCGACGTAGAAATTACCGAACGTCGGAGAGTCGTCATTCTGTTGTTCAGATTGCGGAGAGGCCTCAGAAGCGGACTGTGTATTGGTGTTCGGTCCGCTGTTGTCGGTTGTGCTATTGCACCCTGCGATAGTCGCAGCAAGTGCGACCCCAGTTGCGCGAAGAAACGCTTTCCGAGAGATACCCGATGACATACAGATCGTACTGGCCGGGGATCTGACTTAGTCGATTGCCGAAATCGGCCACAGGTTAGGCACAAATTCATTCCAGTTCATGCAGAACGCCCGATATTGACAGATGATAGTACGTTGAGGGAACTACTGTGTCGCTCAGAGCATATACATTGAGAGCACCGGTCTCAACTTCTGGCACAGTTGTGATGTTGAGACTACAGCGAGTTTAGCAGGGCTGTGAAGCGTGGATTTGACCGATTCGGTCAGCGGAAACTGCCCAGATGGCTCTCCAAGCGGCCATTCTTGTCACACACCCATCCATATGGACAAATTTTCGAGACTTCCAGCAGCGTAGCCACTCAGACGGCGCGCTAACCCGAACAGAGTACCTCACTACCCGATCCCGGTTTCCTTCTTCAGTAGCGTCAGCGTGTTGTCCGCTGTAATCACCGGTGAGTGCTCATACTCGCCAGTCAATCCGGCTTGGACGAGGAGATCGATAGCGCGTCAGATCGAGTACGCTTCATTCCGTACGCAGGGCAAACAGGGGATTGCCAGTAGTGCCAGTTGCTCGATAACGAAGTCACATACATACTCAGAATCCACCTCGCGCTCTGAATCGATTCGATAGCCGTACGAAAATTCGATGGTTGGACGCGAACGCCTTACTAAGCCTGTCTCAACCCTCTATCTGCAATGGCAGAATGCAACGACCGCCACGCCGAAGATAGCGGTTCTAAACAGAGGGGTAGCTAATTATGCGCGTTCCTGTCCCGAAGAACAAACTCGTCGCATTCACTCTCGTCGGTGCGCTCCTCACAGCTGGTGTCGCTGGAGCCCTTGCTCTGCCCGGCGGCGGCCTCGCACAGGCTGGCGAGCAACCTAACTCACCAGATACGCCTGCGTCAGACGACTCACAACAGGTTACTGCGGATGCGCCGACGCCGAATCAGGAGTTCACCCCAGCAGCCCAGACACAGTCCGGATACGAGGACGAAGAACACGAGGAGTATGAAGAGGACGACGAGGATGAAGACGAAGAGGAACACGGGAACGAAGAACATGAGGAAGAACACGAAGAGGAAGAGTGACTGAGATGACGGGTCCGCTCGCATCGGTCTATGAACGGTTCGGGAACACCTACCGCGAGTTCGAGTGTTGTGACACGACGTTTCGGATTCAGGCGATGGGCGTTCGGGCCGAGGCTGGGGCAACTGCGACCCGAAAAACGGCTGAATCACTCGAAGCCCAGCTGAACACCTTCGATGCGGCGAGTGCCGTCAACCAGCTCAACCGTGAAGGAGAAGTCAGGAACGAACACGTTGTCCGAATCGTTCGCCGTGGAATCGAATACAACGACCGAACCGGCGGGGTGTTCGATATTCACCAGGGCCGCGTCGAACAAGGCCTCAAAACGTTCTTGCGTGATGACAGTGAGACACTACCAACAGAGTTTGATACCGGAACTGACGATTCGCATGCGACGATCACGTTCTCGGCGCCAGGCGAGGAAGCTGAGGACGCTGAGGCCCCAGAGAGGACGAAGATACCGAGACTGACGTACTGTTCGAAGAGTTGCGTGAGTGGCATGCTTCAGGCGATGGACGCTTCGAGTGTGAACTACTCGGAGGTCGATACAACCAAATCGAGGGAGCAGGTTGTCAAAACGATTGGCGTTCAACCGTCGAATCCAAACGAGTGATGCTCCCCAACCCGATTCATCTGAACGCACCAAGACGAATCGTCGTCGCACAACCCACTGAGCAGTACATTCATTTCAATTCAGCATCAAATAGTTTCTCATGCCTGTCAACGTTCTCATCGCCTTCGACGGCTCCCCGCTTTCAGAGCGGGCGCTCACATACGCTATCGAGACCTTCCCGGACGCGCCCATCACCTCGATTTACGTTATCAATCCTCTCGACTCCGTTATCGATGTGGAGGCTGGCGGCTTACCAGTTGCCGAGGACTGGTACGACAATGCCAAAGAACGAGCAACCAGAATCCATGCGACGGCTACGGACCTCGCGGCGGAACGTGATACCGAACTCGTTACCGTCACGGAAGTCGGAAAACCGGGACGAGCAATCCTCGAATACGCTGACGACCACGATGTCAATCAGATCGTCATGGGCAGCCACGGCCGCTCAGGAATCGACCGTGCACTTCTCGGGAGCGTTGCCGAGACAGTTACCCGCCGAGCGCGAATCCCGGTGACGATCATCAGCTGAAGCATTCGGACCGGGGGAGCAGACGAGAATCCACCGTGTGAAACACCCGCTTCGTACGCAGTCAGACAGAAACACAATGACAGACCGACAATACAAAACCATAGTACAGTACATAGGGATATCGCGTGACCGTTACTGAGTCGCCTCCGCTATCGACCTGTACCATCCAGATCGAACGACGAGGCGGTCGCGGCGAAGCGGGTGCGCGAGCTCTCGAACGCTACCTTGGAGACACACCCGGTGTCCACGATGTCGACGTCTCGTTCCGAACGGGGAACGTTCGAATCACCTACGACGAGAGCGTCACCTCGGGGGTGCAACTTCGAGAAGCGGTCCGCGACCGCAACGTCTCGATCGAGAACGAGCGCGACACGGCCCCCGACGAGGTGACCACACGCTCGGAACTCAGGCAGGAGGCCGTATTTGTCGGTCTAACCTTGCTCGGGATGGTAACCGGCCTCGCGACAGGATGGCTCAATGGCCCGCCACTCCTCATGTGGGGCGGCTACGGCGTCGCGTACGTCTTCGGCGGGTGGTACGGACTCAAAGGGGCCATCGAGACGCTGCGCCACCGTGCGGTCGACATCGACCTGTTGATGATCGTCGCCGCGCTCGGGGCGCTCTCGATCGGAGCACCCTTCGAGGGTGCGATGCTTCTCTTCCTGTTCTCGCTGTCGAACACGCTCCAACACTACGCAATCGGCCGCTCGCGGCGGGCGATCAAGTCGCTCGTCGAGATGCGACCGGACGAAGCGCAGGTCCTTCGTGACGGTGAGGAGGTCACAGTACCCATCGATGACATCGATGTCGGTGACGTGTTCGTCGTCCGCCCCGGTGACAAGATTGCGCTCGACGGCGTCGTCACGTCCGGCGAGGGAACGGTCGACCAGGCCTCGCTCACCGGCGAATCCGTCCCGGTACCGAAGGAACCCGACGACGAGGTGTTCGGCGGCACGATCAACGAGAGTGGGAGCCTCGAAATCGAAGTCACACGGCAGGCCCACGAGTCGGCGATCAGCCGCCTTATCACCATGGTCGAACAAGCCCAGAGCGAGAAGGCCCCGACACAGCGGCTCATCGACCGGCTCGAACAACCGTACGTCCTCGGGGTGTTCGGGCTCACAATCGCAGCTATCGCAATTCCACTCGCGCTCGGAAGTGAGTTCACGGGGACGTTCTACCGCGCGATGACGCTCATGGTCGCCGCCTCGCCGTGTGCGGTCATCATCTCGACGCCCGCGGCAGTCCTCTCAGCAATCGCCTCCGGTGGCAGGCAGGGCGTGCTGTTCAAGGGAGGCGAACACGTCGAGACAGCAGCGAATATCGACGCAGTCGCCTTCGACAAGACCGGCACACTCACACAGGGCGACACGCAGTTGACCGACGTATTCGTCCGTGATAGTGCGGCGGACGAGACACTAACCGAGGACTCGCTTCTCTCGCTCGCGGCCGCAGTGCAGGCCCGCTCGGAGCATCACCTCGCTCGTGCGACCGTGGCGGCAGCAGACGAACGATCACTCGACACACCCGACGCCGCACGGTTTCAGTCGGTAGCCGGGAAGGGGGTTCGAGCTGACGTCGGCGAGGAAACCATCCATATCGGGAACCGGAGCTACTTCCAGACAGTTCTCGGAGACGAATCAGTCGACGGTCTCAAACCCGGCCTCAGCCGGCTCGAAACCTTAGAGGAAGAGGGAAAAACGAGCGTCCTCGTTGCCCGAGAGAGTCACGTCGACATCAGCGTCTTGGGGTGGCTTGCGTTCACCGATACCGTTCGCCCTGACGCGGCCGAGATGATCGACAAGCTCCGATCGCTCGGCGTGGAGCATATCGTCATGCTGACGGGCGATAACGAGCGCGTCGCACAGCGCATTGCCGACGAGGTCGGCATCGACGAAGTCCAGGCGGAACTGCTACCGGAAGAGAAAGTGGCGACGATCGAAGAGCTGGTCGAACAACACGAGAACGTAGCGATGGTCGGTGACGGTGTTAACGATGCCCCAGCCCTCGCCACAGCGACCCTCGGCATCGCGATGGGGGGTGCAGGGACTGATGTCGCACTCGATACTGCTGATGTGGTACTGATGGGCGATGATCTCAGCAAGATTCCCTACGTACTCGGCCTCGGCCGCAGGACTCGCCGAACACTCACCATCAATCTCGCCATCGCCTTCGGCGCGATTGCACTCATGGTCGGTACGATCCTCCTCCGTGGAATCCCGCTCCCGCTTGCCGTAGTCGGACACGAGGGGTCAACGGTTCTCGTCTCGCTAAACGGCCTTCGGTTGCTCGGCTTTCGTGGATGAGAAATTGGCCGGTGGGCAAGAGGCAGTCATCAACACAGAGGGCGAGTGAACAATCGAAAACACCTGCATTCGATGGACATTATTATTTCAAAAGGAGTCTCGCTCTCGCTCTTATGTAGAATTGTGGAAAGCCCCGATAACGAGACAATCAATGGTTGACTGGACGGATTCCCCAGCCAGGGTGAGGGAGCGAACGATGCCGAAGGTGTGAGCGGCCTGTTCCAAGCCCTGCTTGGACAGGCCGCGGAACTTCCGCAACTACGGCTGAACAAGCGAAAATAGGCACTCAGCCTGGTTAATATGGACGCCTTCTGGCGAAACGTACCTCCCTTTGTGTACGACCGTTCGGTGGTCAAAGTCCATCTGTCGGTATGCCTGGAGTCCGTCGGTCCAGACCTCTCCCAGCGGCTGGGAGAGGTCTTCAGCCTCCTGAATCACAGGCTCAAGATCACCTTCGTAATCAATACCCAGTTGGCCACGAATTACACGTAGCGAGTCGCGGCACGCCGCGACGAGTGTCAACTGATCACCGTGGCGGCCCCGCCAGCGTGATCGACCTGTCTGGGATGAGCCGCCGCGAGAACGGCTGTTCCGCGGCGGCTCTTGGCCTTTGTAGCCCGAGCAGACTCTGCCAGATTCGTCCACTTGTATCGATCCATCGATAGTCTGGTCGAGGAGTCTCCAGACGGCGGGGAAGCCGCGCTGAACCGCGGCTTCCACCTCCTGAATCGCCGTGTGAACGGTTTTGTAGGCCCGATCAAGAACGGTGCGATCTGGTTGATACTGAGCAACGTATCTGCGTAGAGCGTGAATGCGAGAAATACCTCGCCGCAGGTGAGGTGTTTCTCGTGAAACGGCGTTCCGTAGGTGTAGACCGGCCTGAAATTGCAGTCACGGCACCAGACGCGATCGAGATGCGGCCACGTTTGAACGGAGTTGTGCCCGCACCGTGGACAGGACGTATTCTCCCAGAATTCCTTGAGTCGCCGCTCGATCCGGGCATCGAGCGGCTCGGTGTCGATATCAACGACGCCCAGCTCGATCAGCTCTCGAAACGTTGCGCCGAACGCCGGCTGAGCAGAAGACATACTCCCAGATTATGGCCGGCTCAGTGTAACTACAGGGTCTTTCCGTAGCTCTACACAAGAGCGGCAGCTACTATCTACTTTTGTTGGTTAAGTTGACCGAGTCGTTGCACCGCCCCGCACCGGGTTTCCGGTGATGCAGGCATATGCGTTAGGTGGATCACAAAATATAGCGCAAATGTTCCGTGGTCCAAGGGACGGTCCCCACCACTCTCGGAGTAAATCAATGACTTTCCATTGGAATCTCTCCTGTAGCGCAGGGTAGTGTGGCGACACACTAGGCTTTTCACAGACGATTACCTACTGAGAGATATGAGCAGCGACAGGATCGATGCCGAAAGTAAGGTGTCCGGGAATCAAGCAAACATCCCTGCCCGGATTCGACGTGAACTCGATATCGACGATGGTGATCAGCTCCGCTGGCAACTCGAAGACGACGGGAGCATCCGAGTGCAGGTCATCCAACAGCAAACGGGTACGTTCGCCGATTTTGACGGCTACGCTGGTGAGGAGTCGACCGATGTAACGAGCGATCACGACGCCTGGGGCGTCGACGTCGAGTAAATGCCTCGGGCACTCATCGATACGACAGTCCTCTTTGCCGCCGCATATCGGCGGGATGGATCCCACGACGTTGCGCTCCCGGTGCTCCAAGGCATCGACAATGGAACGCTTCCGGAAGCAGTCGTCCTCGACTACGTGCTCGCGGAAACGCTCAACGGCCTCACGACCCACGCCGGCCACGACGCAGCCGTCGATCTCCTTGATCGCATCGAAGAAAACGCCCGCTTCCACATCGACTCCCTCACCACCGACGCCCTCGCGACAGGGAAGGCCCTCTTTCGCCAACACGAACCCCTCTCCTTCGTCGATGCCTGCATTATCGCGTATATGCAAACCGAGGGACTCGGCTACCTGTATGCGTTTGATGACGATTTTGACGCTGTCGAGGATGTCTATCGGCTCGATACAGCAACGAATCCCTACGACCCGAACTGACGCTGGCAGACGGCACGGCTGGCGACGACGGTCGGTCTCAGGATAGTCACATCTCGTAGTCAACCGCTAGCTCCTGATACTCGTCCCACTCCGGGAGCCGGTCGTCGTCGACCTCGCCGTGCGTCTCGAGGTAGCGCAGTAAGGCGTCGATTTCGGCTTCGAGGCCATACTTCGCCGCCTGCTCTCGGAGGTCCGCCTCGTGGGTGTCGACGCGGCTGAACAGCAGTAAGCAGTACGAGCGGTGGCGGCTGCCGTCGTCTATCATAAAGACGTGATAACACGAAATGTGGTTAACCAACAAATCTATGCCAATACGCGCTTTGTTGGTTAACACAAGCCAACCGCTAATCTCCCACGAGCCACCGACCCCGCCGGCGGACCTCCCGACAGATATCCTCAACACACTCAATGGCTACTCTCCAGACCAACTCCAGCACGTTGCACGCTACATCGAGGAGCTAGCAGAGCACAAAGCTTGCGAGGTCCGCCTCGAGGAGGACTCGGATGAGGACGAGGTTGACGAGCGGCAGGATGAGCTTCCGGACAACGTCCCGCCGAAAGCTACAGTCACGATCAAGGAGATCAACGACAACCGCTACTATTACTGGCAGTGGCGGGAAGGCGATAAGGTAATCTCCAAATATAAAGGGCCAGTCAACCCGGACGAATAAGACGACAACTGTTGTTATTTCGTCGGATCACACCCCCCGTGTGCGAAGTGAATTCGCCGACAGAGTCGAGGTAGGGCTCCCCGTGTGCGATATGATTTTGGTCGCTTTCCGCGTGGACCCCGTGTGAGAGATGAATTGACTGATGAGTCTAGAGGAGACACCCCGTGTGCGAAATGAATTTGGTGCCGCCGTCGGCGTCTCTTCGTGTTAGTTCCCTTCGAAGAAATCGTCTATCTGCGCGTTGACAACAGATTTGACAAGATCTTCCTCGTGTTCAGCACCCTCAAGTCGGAAGTCAGTCTGGAGTGTCTCGGCGACCACTTTCGGATCGTCGACAAATGTGTACTCCTTGTGGACACCACTGCCGTAGCCGCGCCCACGTTTCTCAGACGTGACGAAATTATAGGTTTCAGCCTCATTCATATATCGCAAATAGGAGTCGCGCGATTTTTCAGCAGCATCTAGAATGTCGGTGAGATACTGGTACACCCGGTAGGCAACCGTACTGGGGACAGCATTCAAATTTCGCTGCGAGTAAACAGGAACAATCGCGGTGGCGTAAAGTGAGAGTTTCTTCTGCGTTGATAATCCCTGCATCTGTGTTAGCGTTCGGTCCCGTTCGGCCTCTTTCTGAGCATCGCGAACATGCGCTTCACGGACCGCATCTTCTTCAGCTCGGTCGGCGATTTCACCCGCCTTTCGGAACAGATCGATTGCTTTCCGTGCGTCACCGTGATCCTGAGCAGCAAATGCGGCACTGATCGGAATAATTCCGTCCTCAAGGACGTTGTCTTGGTACGCGTCGCGACGGCGTTCGAGAATCGCCTGCAGTTGGTTCGCATCGTAGTCGGGAAAGACGACGTCCTGCGGATTGAACGAACTCTCTGCCCGGCCGTCGAGATCCTCCATGAACCGGGGGTCATTCGTAAGCGCAGCAACGGATACGTGCCCCTCGATGCGACCAAGCTGGGAGGCTCGCGACAGTTGGTAGAGCAGTTTCGAATACGCCGGCTCATCGTTCGGATCACGTTGCCGACCCACCAGGAGGTCGACCTCGTCGAGAATGATGATAGCTGAGTCGAAGTTGTTGCTCAAAATCTCGTAGAATCGATCAAGCTTCTGGTCAGTCGAAATCCCACTCTCTGGGACGCCGACGTCGACGCCAGCTTCTTCAGCCGCGTTCTTCACAAGTCGATAGACAGCCCGGTCGTGGGATTTGATCGTCTGGCAGTTGATTTTGATGACGCCGAACCGATCTCCTTGCGAGGTCGCGAGTTCGAGAACCTGCTGACAGACCGCATTGATGATGAGTGACTTGCCGGTTCCCGACGGCCCATAGAGGAGCATATTGGGTGGTCGATTCCCCTGTAGTGCCGGTCGTAGGTAGGTGATGATGTCGTCCAGTTGGTCATCGCGACCGACAATCCGGTCCTCATCGATGACGGCATCCGGGTCGAGAAGTCCCTTATCTCGAAAGACAGAGTTCTGAACGCCCTCCTGAAGACGGCCTTTAATAGATTGTGAGAGGGATTCTTGATCGTCGCCGTCAGGCATGTTTGCGCAGTTAGGTCGAAACTATAAATAAATATTGATACCGTGTGCGAGGTTAAATCATCCGAATTCAAGAGGTAGAGTGTATTTAGGCGAGGGTCGTAGATGGAGTTGGGTAACCGCGGGCGAAATCAATTGGTCGTAGTCACCCCCCGTGTGCGATATGAAATCCCGAATAATTCATCAAACAGCTGTTGATGTCAAGGCGAGTCAAAAGAACTCGGCGGAGGCACCCCCCGTGTGCAAGATGAAATATCAGACGTAGTCTCGGGCCGGATAGTACCAAGAATATCTCTCGGCTATCCTGAGTGAGATGGGATCTCGTCACTAAGCTACCCCCACACCCCGTGTGCGATATGAATTTAGCGAGAGGGGGAACGGGGATGAATCATCTGAGGAACTTGGTATTCGCCCGGAGAACCCACGAAACGACATAGAACCGGCAAAGACCGTCAACCCACGAAAAAGCAAAGGTACAATTGAGAGTTGTTATGTCACGAGAGATACTATTCCGTTTCGACCGACTCTAGTACCAGTACGGATCTGATTGACAGAGTAACTATGTAAAGATTGCCATAAGATGTAGTCATCTTAATATTGCTGTCTTTGAGATTTCTTTTCCATGAAATCGCGGATTTCTGGTGTTTCGTTGTCTATCTCTTCGACCACCCCCTCCCACTCTCCTCCCGATTTCATATTGCACACGGGGTGTGGGGGTTCGACCTCGTGGCCCTCGAAATAACCAACAAACCCACTCCGAACCACTCTCGTGCTGGTTAAAGACGTAGACTCCGACGAGATTTCGTCGCGAGTCAACAACTCCGGCAACGACGATCCCCATGTCATTGAGCTGCTGGACCACGAGCAATCGGCCTTGGTGAGTTCAGTTCGGGATAGCTGTCGTGGTTCCTCGTCGCTACTCCATCCGTAAGCAACTGCCGAATCAACGAACGATCATTATCGGCCCAAATAGCGTCCTCGGCTCCAAGGAGGTTATATCATCTTCTCTGAAGTGAAGAATATTATGGACATGGCCGATAGGATTGTGTTACTCGGTTTTGCGGAGTTGGCCATCGACCTCGTAGAGCCAGCCACGGTCAAGAAGCCGATCGATCACGTATACTGCATCAGTGTGCTCCTCGATATGCTCAGACTCAGCCAGAAGGAACTCATGTGCTTCACTCTTGGAGAGTTCGTCAGTGCCTGAGGCGTACGCCCTCTCCAGTGTCTGGTAGGCACTTTGGATCCAGTCTGGGAATGGGGGTTGACCTGTGTGTTTCATGGGCATAGTCAGTCAACTATACACTGTAATTGAGAGCCTGCAACTTTATTCCCCGGAGGGTTGGATAGGTAACTCTAATTTTGAGACTGAGACACTCTAAGTGTAAGATCTTGGTTACAGGGATAATCACGACCAACATTCTAGGGGCACATCGTATCCCTGCTGACAGACACGAATCAATAGTGTATCGTCCACAGTTCGAGCCCTGTGGGTAATTTCCTTATTCGCTTACGTACTGTGGTCAGCAATCATCGAACATTCAGTTGTTTCACGAGACGGCGCCAGGAACCTTACCGAAGTTGGTCTCGCTGCTCGGACAGGAACGAGACGAGGTCGTCGACCGCATCCGCTGGTAGCGTTTCCTGTCGGAAGACTCCCTTGAACGAGTCTTTGAAGCCGTCCTGCTGGAGTCGATCTAACACTATTTCGATCTGACCATCGAGCTTCTTCGGGTCACCTCGATGGACGTGCCGTTCGATACGGTCGAACTCCGCACGCGTGCTGATGACGACGAGGTCGCGGGTATCAGCTTTCCGGCCGCTGTGGAGTTTCATCGCGAAGAGGAGGGCTGGCTCCGGGATTCGACCATCGAGGTCTTCGGCGACGTCAAGCGATTCGACGGTGCTGTGTTCGTGGAGATAGCGATACGACCACTCCGCGTCCGTCTGTCGGCACCCCATCGCGTCGACGAGTGCCTCGAACTTGACTTCGTTATCTCCGACCTGCTTCGTGTACTGGACCATCCGACCGTCGTACTCGTTCGAGACGTCCTTCTCGAACTGCTTCTCGTACCCGAGGTCGCGAAGGAGCGAGTCGTACTCATCGAGTGCCGTGTCCGGAATTACGGTGTCGATGTCCGTCGTGAACCGCGTCTGGAACGCCGAGACCGCCCAGCCACCCACGAGAACGTACGGCAGTTCGGCGTCCCGTACCGCCCGATGCGTGTCGACGAGTTCGGATTGGCGCTCGGGGAGACTCATTTTATCAGCCCCGTTAGTCCCCGCTCATCGCGCTGTGGTGCGACGCGTCGACGTCCCTGTCGTACTCGTTGGCGATGATCTCCAAGGCGGGCTCGTATGCTGGACGGTTCTCCATCATCTGGTCGACGGCGGTATCCAACGGAATCACGGGGTTGCCGTCGACCCACTCGGCGTCGATACCGTCGGTCTTCGGAAACAACACGTAGTGGACGTTCCCGTCGACATCGCTGGCGTCCGGGCGCTCGTTGATCGTCGTGTCGACACCGAACTGCTGGAAGAACGCAATCCACCGTTCGATGTCACGGTCGTGGATTTCGATGAACACCGGGTAGTCGTCGTGACCGCGAGCGATCTGGTAGCCCCCGTGCGTCCAGACGTACGCAGCGTCGATCTCTGTGTACGCGAACTCCATGCCGGCGAAGTGCGGGATGACGTACGCGTCCTCCTGGGAGATGGTGTCGCGGCTGTACAACGCAGCAATCATCTCGGCGTACTGCTGACGCATTTCGTGGTCGACGATCTGGAGTCCACTATCGGTAATAGCGACAATTTCAGCGTCTTCTAACCGCTCAATCCAGTCGTACACCCACGAGTATGAGACGTCAATTTCACTCGCGACACGATTGATAGAATCGCCACGCTGAACTGCCAACACGATCTTCGCGGCCGTGGCGTCCATTAATTCGATCATTGTTGAAATTGCCTCCTAGTCTACGCCGGCGGTCTAGCTCTCAGTTATCGCTAGAGAGATAGTAATATATAGAACTTCCGGCTAGGTGCAGGAAATACATAGAATCTCGGAATAGAGGTTCCTAACCAACGCAGCACCCACCAATTACAAAGAGTCTCAACCGAGAGATTAGAATTCGAATAAACGGGGGTGAGAATCTCAGTTCAATTGACCTAGATTACCGCGATAATCATGACCTCACTACTGCTGATTCATCTCGGATATTGTAATCACGGCACATGATTTATGTTTGGAAATCTATTGGTTAGTTCTGAAGGTTAGAATTGAATGCAAATTGGGACGAAAATTTGGGATAGTGGGTGGGGAGCAGTCTTCCTAACCGTCTACACAGGCGTGGCCATCCAACTCGTCAGGCCAGAACCACTCTTCCTGAAAACACTGTCCGTCCTCCCGACAATACTGGTCATGTTCCTAGCCGATCGGCAGAACGACCGGCTAATCAACTCCTTCGCCGGAGGCGAACTGAGACGGTCCACAGACCAAATACAGAAAATCACGGGACACGACGACTTCTACGAATCCGCTTCCGAAGAACTCCAGAACCGAGTGGATGACTTCGACCGCCGCGCTTACCAGAAGAATATCTCTATCCTCGCAGGCTTGATTATTGCCTTGACCACTCCCTTCGTCGGGTTCTACCTCCGTGGTACTCTCGGACTGGGTATTGGGCTGGTCATCGGTCTTCTCGCTACTCAACTCCTGACCCGGCGGAGTATCCAGGAACTCAACAGACTCGCACAGAACATCAGTGAGCCGTATACAGCCAAATATGAAAATCAGTAGACTCCACATCGATGGGTTCGCGGTTGAGGACTACCAGAGAATCACGAAAGAGGATATCGCTGGTGGCGATCTCCTCCTCAAGGGCGGAAATCGTTCAGGTAAAACCCTGACAATTAACGCTCTTTTGTATGCACTCTACGGCCCCCGGGCTACACTCGGTATCCAGCCCGGGCGAACGAGCACAGTAGAAATCCAGTTCGATAACGGGCACCAACCCCATCGCGGTGGGGGAGGTCGCTCCTACGATGATGGTACAGAGGAAGTCGAAAAAGAAGCCGCTGAGGATCGCCTCGAAGAGCTAATCGGGCCAGAGGACATCACCACTCTCCAGTTCGTTCACTCCGAGACCGACAAACTCCCACTCTCTCGGCTCTCGAAACCACAACTGATTCAGTCTATCCGCCAGATAGTTGGGAGCAATCTTCAACAAGAACTTGAGGACTATCGAGACGAACGAGACTCTCTTGAGCAGGAGATCGAGCAGGTTAGACGTACCGAGCTGGCACCGGTTCAGCGAGAGTTGGAGGAAATTGATATTGGGCAGGTCAGAAAGCCGGCTTGAGAAAATCGAGAAGCTTCAGTCGCTTATTGACACCGGGCGAATCGAAATCATCAGAGATCGGCTCTTAGAAAACGATGAACTCAACGAGGAACTACAGGACCTCTACGACCGGAAGCGAACGATAGAACAGGAACTCAGAAAGAAAGACCGCCAGTTGCGTGAGGCCCGCCGGTATACACAAGAGGTCAACGACCTCATCCTCAACGCGATTGAAGAGCTGTCTTGTCCTGTCTGTGACCAAGTTGTCGCGGAGAGCTAATCATAGGCTAGATCGAGGCAAGTGCCCACACTGTGGGCAAGATCGGTCTCTGGATGATCTGAAAACGAATCTTCGCAGCCGTGTTGAGTCCGCTGACGACACAGTGAACTACCCTACCCTACTCACTCGCCGCTGACGCGGCTCGTTCCTTGAGGGTAGGGCTTCCTGCTTCAACGACGCGCTTTGCAGACACCGAATTGGTATCCACAGGGAGCGCAGTCTCCACAGGCGTTGATTCGGAGTATCCCACTCCTACATCTTCGAGGCCGCGAGAAAGGATGTTCCATGCCGCGTTCGCGTCCCTGTCCGCCTCGAATCCGCAGGCTGGACAGGAGTGTTCACGGACCCACAACGGCTTGTCCGTCGAAACACCGCACGACGCGCACTCCTTGGTCGTCCCGCTCGGGTTCACGGCGACGAAATGCGTGCCTTCGCGTTCGCACTTGTATTTGAGCATCCGCAGGAACGTTCCCCACGCCGCGCCTGCCCGCTTGCGCGAGTTGCCCGGCAGTTCGACCAAGCCCTTCGCGTCCAAGTCCTCTACGGCCACCAAGTCGTACTCGGTGGCGTAGTAGTTCGACAGTTTGTGAAGGAAATCACGACGCTTTCGCTTGAGGTCGGCGTGGCGTTCGGCTACAATCTTCCGCTGTTTCTCCCAATTTTCTGACCCGTGTTCCTTCCGCGATAGTTCCCGCTGTGCGTGTTCCAGCCGCTCGCGTTCGGTTGCGAGGTCTGGCGATTCGACGGCAGTTCCGTCGGTGTCGTGAGCGTACTTGAGAATCCCCACGTCGATTCCGACGCACTTCCCGGGATTCTCGGGCTTCGCAGGTGGAGAGTCAGGCGTTTCGATGCCGAGGACGGCGTACCATTTCCCGGTCGGTTCCTGCTTGATTGTGACGGTCTTAATATCAGCGTTGTCGGGCAGGTCACGGTGGAAGGTGAGCGGGATTTCTCCGAGTTTCGAGAGCCACAGTCGCGTCCGACCGCTCGTGTTTTTGAGCTTGAAGCCGGATTGACTGTACGTGAAACTGCGGTACTCGCCGGGTGCCTTCCAGTTGAGCGTCCCGACATGGTGGCCGTTCTCCTTGCGGCCACGGAGCGTGGAGAGGTTGTCGTACAGCCGTTGAACGACTTTCTGGAGAACCTTCGAGTGAACGTCTTTCAGGTCGGTCCACCACTTCTTGAGGTCGGGAAGCCGTTTTTGCTCGGAGTATGCCGAGGTATCGTCGTGTTGATTGAGTCGGTGGAGGAAGTGGTTGTAGACCTGTCTACAGGTATCTACAGTCCACGCTAACTGGTCTTCGAGAGCGTCGGACGGACGAAGCCGATACCTGTAGTTGTAGTTCATCTGTTGTGCTATTCGTCAGTGGCTTCGCTTGTCCGGACGATTTTCACATCCGCGCCACGCCAGTCCTTCGGAACGAGGACGTGAGCGCCGTTACCAGTCGCTTTCACCGTCCCGGTGATGACCTCGTGGCCTTCTATCTCGTGCCTGTCCATCAACTATGTTTATACTTCGTTTCAACATAAACGTGGCGGTGGGCCTGTGGGCCTGCCACCGAATCGTGTATGAGAACTGTGCGGCGCTGTATCCCCTCCCTACTCGCTCCCTTCGGTCGCTCCTTGAGGAAGGGGCCTTAGCGCCTCAATTCAGGTAAACAGCGGGATGATGATGAGCCGGAGTGTAAAGAACCCGAGCGCGATGCCGGAGATCTGTGTCGCTGCAACGAACAAGAACATCAATGGATGGCTCCAGATACCCGAATCTTGGCCGTATCCAGTCGTCGTCATTGTCTGGACGATAAATTCGAACGACGCGAATATCGATTGGTTGACCCCCTCTAATTGTGCCAGCGCGAAATTATACGTGACCGTATAGACAACAATCAATGCAGCGAGCCCGGTGAGATAATAGGTGACGAGGCGGTCTCGCCGAGAAAGCTGGATATTAGTCAGTCGTTTCAGAGGGTCAACCATCGGTGGGTGCTACCAGTATAGTTGTTATGATTTGAAAAGAGTACCTGATACTATTTCAACTTATATAGTCTTGGGTATACTCAATGGCGGATGTGAGCCCTCGTGGCAGGGCCACTGGCCACTCCCAAACAATCGTTAAATAGGCTCGTGAGGATCTCAGGTACCTCGACCCTGAAACCGACTTGTGACGTCCACCCCTGGGTTCATGCCGGTACTTTTTGTACCGCAGGTGGAATATTTGCTGGGTTACGATACGACCTGTTCTCTGAAGAAATATTCCGATAGCCTGGTCGAAAGCTGTGCGATGGCTGAACCGCACAGAAGTCGCCTATCGGTTATATATAGAATTCCAATCACTCGTGGTTGTACTCTGTCTTAATCTCTATAATGCTAGCCACGCATGAGATTCAGCACTTCATCGACCACGTCGGTTTCGACGGCGAGAATATAGCGCTCATCAGGTTCCAGCACCGTATCAGCTCCTGCGAGTTCCGTCCGGTCCGCCGTCGAGATCAGCAGGCTTCCGGACGGAAGAGCGATTTCATCGAGACGGCGCCCCGCAACAGGGGCCGATGGGGAGACGTTCACCTCGATGATATCGAGCTCGGCAGTCGGATAGACAAGCGTCCGGATATCCTCGCCGGTCAGTATATCTGCCGCATAGTCGCCACCGAGATACTCGGGTAGCAGCGTCGCATCCACCACCTCGTCGTACTCCTGCTCCGTCCCCGTCTCTGCCCTTGCAATGGTCCGAATCGATGGGGCGTACTGTTGGGCCTCCATACAGATTGCGAGGTTCGTGCCCGGTTGGTCAGTGAGTGCGGCGATGGCGTCCGAATCGGCTATGTCAGCCTGTTCAAGAATCGACGGGCGTGTGGCGTCGCCGTGGATAACGGGGCCGATGTACGCATCGGACAATGTCTCAACACGCTCCTCGTCGGATTCGATTAGCAGTACGTCGTGACCCTGATCCGCGAGATTCTCGGCGGTCTGTTTCCCGACACGGCCGCCACCGGCGATGACGAATCGCTTTGTTCGGGTCATTGCAGTATTGTTTAAAACGCGTCATCTTCAATGCCCCGGCAGTTCTAATGGGTCGAGAATACCACCTATTGTGCCTGGGACAGGCTATGATAAGCTTTTAAGAAATCCACTCACCGTTCTTACAATAGAAGAACTTACCTCGGTACTCAAATGGTCCGAACAGAGTGCATACAGCGTACGATGGATGGCACGCTGAATACAAACAGGACGCAATGAGTAAGAGCCAAACTCGGTCACCCGAGGCTGAACTCGGATTACTTGACGCGACGATGATCGGGATGGGAGCGATGATCGGGGCCGGTATCTTCGTGTTGACAGGGCTGGCTGCCGAAATCGCGGGTCCGGCAGCGATTCTCGTCTTTGCGCTGAATGGCGTCGTAACAGCGTTCACAGGACTCTCGTATGCGGAACTCGCCGCCTCGATTCCGAAAAGCGGCGGTGGATACGCCTTCGTACGGGAGATATTCGACGACTTTGCCTCGTTCATCATGGGCTGGATGCTCTGGTTTGCCTACATGATTGCGGGGGCGCTGTATGCACTGGGCTTTGCACCGAACTTTCTCGAACTGCTGCACGTTTACGGTGTGGTCCCGCCACCGGATCAAGTGGGTGCTGTCGCGGTTCCAGTCATTGACGCGGCGCTCCCGCTGGCCTTCGTGCTGGCGTTCGTGGCCGTACTCGCGCTCGTAGCGCTCAACGCTGTTTCGACGGCCGCCAGCGGCAGTGTTGAGACGATTTTCACCATCATCAAGGTGTCCATCCTGGGGGTGTTCGTCGCGTTCGGGCTCTCGTCACCGATGTTCTCCGGGGCCGAGTTCCAGCCGCTGTTCCCGCAGGGTAGCGGGGCGGCCGCGGTTCTACCGGCGATGGGGCTCACCTTCATCGCCTTCGAGGGATACGACCTCATCACCACCGTCACCGAGGAGGTCCAGAACCCGCGTGAAAACATCCCCAAGGCAATATTCCTCAGTCTCGCCGTGACGGTTGTCGTCTATCTGGCGGTCGTGACCGTCGCCGTCGGCACGCTCGGGGCCCAAGGACTGGCCGACGCCGGCGAGGCAGGCATCGCCACAGCAGCGACATCGTTCATGCCGACCGGATTACCGATTATCCAGAACGGTGGCGCACTCATCGTCTTTGGGGCCGTGTTTTCGACACTTACCGCCCTCAACGCGGTCGTCATCGCGTCGTCACGCGTAGCGTTCTCGATGGGCCGTGAAGGGCAGTTGCTCCCGTCAATCGGTCAGATTCACCACCGCTACGGGACGCCGTTCGTTGCAATCCTCACCAGCGCAGTCGTGATGCTCGGGTCAGTGGCACTGCCGACACAAAGTGCTGGCAACATGTCGAGCCTGTTTTTCCTGTTGTCGTTCATTATCGTCAACGTTGCCGTCATCAGACTCCGCAGGGAGCGCCCGAACATGAACCGGCCGTACGAGATGCCGTTCTACCCAGTGCCGCCACTGATTGGTATCGCGCTCAATCTGCTCTTGACGGGGGTGCTCGTGGAGTACCTACTCC
Organism: Haloarcula amylolytica JCM 13557; assembly: GCF_000336615.1. Lineage (GTDB taxonomy): Archaea > Halobacteriota > Halobacteria > Halobacteriales > Haloarculaceae > Haloarcula > Haloarcula amylolytica. The sequence continues at coordinate 12,525 of NZ_AOLW01000014.1, read as the reverse complement.
GAACAGATCCATTGGCGCTGGCACTCAGCGTGGCGTGGATTCTGCTTGGAGCGCTTGTGTATTTCGCACTTAAACGGGTCAAAGGGCAATCGGACAGCAACCAGGCGGCTGCCGCCACTGAAATAACACCTGAGGCTGAAGACTAACCATGACTAGTGACCTCGATATTATCATCGCTGGCGGTGGACGCGTCGGTTTCCAGACAGCCGAGATACTCGCTGACCGCGGTCACGACGTGACGATTATCGAACGCGATGACCGGATTGTCTCGGATATCGCCGATCAATGGATAGCGACTGTTATCCAGGGTGACGCGACAAATCCGGATATCATCGAACAGGCAGGCCTTGACCGAGCAGACGCAATTGCCGCGCTCACGGGTGAAACAGGATTAAATCTCGCGGTCTGTTTAGCTGCCGCAGAGTTGACACCCGACATCCGGACGGTCGCGCGTATTGACCGCACAGCCAGTGAGGCCTACACCCGATTCGTCGACGCGGTGGTCTTTCCCGAACGGGCCGGCTCGAGAGTGGCGGCCAACGAAATCCTGGGTAGCGATGTCCAAACACTTGCCGACGTCACGGGCTCCCTCGATATCATGCTTATTCGCGTTGCTGACGGCGCTCCGGCCGCTGGGAAAGCACTCTCGGACGTACGCTTTCCCGAGGGAACCCTCGTCGTGTCCGACGCGAACGGTGAGCGAATCGCTCGTGCCGACACGACCTTGTCACCAGGGAGCAGCTACGTCGTCGCTGTCGAACCTGACGTGGTCGATGAGGTCATGAATTTGATGCGCGGCTAGTCAATTACCTCGGGTCAAGCCCCGTGGCATCCGCCTCGACTGCCTGTGAACCGTGGTCGGGCCTGTCCTGTTGCACAACTACCCACGTGATGTAGCCACTGGACTCACTGAGGTGACAGGGAAAACACAAATAAGCGCTGGGGAGCGTATCTTCGTACGTTATGCCGGAATCGCTCAACAGGGTCTTGATTCCAATTAATGTGTCCGATTCAACATCTCGGTCTGAGATAGACACTCAGATAGTTCAATCATCAGAGGTTATTCTGCTCGGATACTGGCCAATTCCGGATCAATCGGCCCCCAGCCAAGTCCGTAATCAGTTCGAAGAGGAAGCTCAACAACGACTTGAGACAGTGGCAAGCCGTTTTACCGATGAGGGCGTTACAGTGCAGACTCGATTGGTATTTACAAATAATAAGGACCAATCAATCGATAGGGCCGCGAACAAGTACGAGTGTGAATCAATTCTCCTTCCGGGGACAACATCGCCCCCGTCAGAAACGAGACGTGGACTTGTTCTGGTGAAACCGAATGCCGATCTCAATCGGATTGTCACCACCCTTGGGGCCCTGTTTGCCGATAGTGACGTGGAACTTCTGCTCTTTCACGCCGCAACGAACGACAATGAACGTCTGTATGATGCAACAGAGTATATGCTCCGCGGCCTCGCAGATCGACTTGCGGAACTCGGTATCGATCCCGACCGAATCAAGTGGGAACAATCGACGAAAGGTGAACGGCTTGATGTAGTCATCTCGCGTGTTTCTGACTTCGATTTTATTGTCCTCGGCGAGTCCGAACCGTCAGTGCGAGAGCGAGTTTTTGGGTCTGTTCAAAAAACGCTTGCTGAAGAAACAGCCAAACCTCAACTCACAATCCGATCGGGTGTCTGAATTATTCTGATGGGGCACCCTCACTGCTGGCCGAATTCGTGTGTCAACTTGGCGGACCCTGAGGCTGTTAAAAACCGCTGAGCATGATTATCATCGCCAGTACTCGGTGTTTATGACAATTCAATAGGAATAGCCGTTTGGAGAGGAATCTGAGCCAGTTCCCGATCGCTTAAACATCCGAAAACACGCATTACAGTCCCGATAAACCCGCTGTAGTCTCAACTCCCAACTTTACGCAGAAGTTGAGACCGGTGTTCTCAATGCATATGGAACTACCTACCTTCGATGGCTCCAGCTATAGTGTCTGCTCTACAAACTGCGACACAATGCGGTCCTCGGCAGTTCGAAGCCGATACGCTCTGTCGCGTTCCAGTTGCCGGTACTGGTGATGTGTGACACCGAGAGTGATACACTATCGCGAGGATGTGATTCCATCATATCGTACATATCCCCGATCGGAGAGTCACCAGTATTGAGCGGAGAATGGAACGGCGAGAGGTTGGTGGGGTTACCCCTCGTAGCCCTCACCCTCGATTGGGCCGCTAAACACGCCGTAGAGGAATTTGAAGTACCACAGTACCAGCACCAGGACCGGAAACCCGAGGACGGTCACGAGGTTCAGCGCTAGTGGCGACACGACCGCTTCTCTAACCAACAACCCGGTCGGCGGGTAAATCGTCGGGTACAGCAGAATTGCGACCAAGACCGTCAACAGTGTGGGCAGTGCCAGTGCGCTCGCGAGCCAGGCTCGGTACCGGCCGCGTCTGGCTAGTACGCTCCCGCTCAGCCCGACGGTGACCGAGAGAGCGACGACTGCAGCGACGGGCAGCGAGAGCACCGCGTCGGCAGCGCCGCCCCCATCGGTCAGGACGACGGTTCCCAGCAGCACGACCACACCGCCAAGGTACGCCACTGTCGCACCGATACCGTACGCTCGCAGTTCCGATGCCAGACCGGGCTCGGTCTTGGCTGCGAGGAACGCCGCCCCCGTGACTATCGAGACGGCGACCAGGCCGACGCCAGTCAACGCCACTGGTAGCGTCGCCTCGCCGAACAGCCAGCGACCCGCGAGCATCCCCAACAGGAGCGGCGCGAACACGCTCCCGCTGATGAACGCGTAGTCGGTGTAGCGCTTCCAGCGCTCGTCGTCGCGCTGCTCGCGGAGCTCCGGACCGAGGCCGCGGAACACCAACGCGACGACGAACCCGAGCGCGAGCAGATAGTTGTCCGCCAGCAGGCGCGAGTACACGCGCGGGAACGCCGCTAGCAGCATCGTCCCGAAGGCGACGACCCACACCTCGTTCGCGTCCCAGACCGGTCCAAACGCCGCCAGGAACGTCTCCCGCTCGCGTTCGTCCGTCCGGGTCGCATACAGCATGCCGATACCGAAGTCGAACCCGTCGAGGACGACGTACATCCCCAACGCGAACAGCACGGCGCCGAACCAGATCTCGGGCAGGGACTCGACGAGGTACGCGTCGACGGGCAACAGCGTGTCAGTCATCGCTACTCACCCACGGAATCGGGCCGTGCCAGCGGCCGCCACTCGACTCTCGAACGCCGAGTGACCGGAGCTCCTCCCGGACCAGCCACTTCAGGATGTACAGCGCAGTCAGCATCAGCCCGACGTAAAGCACGACAAACGCAACCAGAGTCAGTGTCGCCTCGGCCCCGGTGAGCGTCGATGACACCGCCTCGCTCGTCTTGAGTTCGCCCTGGATGACCCACGGCTGCCGGCCGATCTCGGTGACGTACCAGCCGGTGAGCAACGCAGCGTAGCCGAACGGTGATGCAGCGATCATCGCCTTCAGGTAGCGTGTGCTGTCGGCCAACCGGCCTCGGTACATGAGGAACCCGCCCCAGAGCGCGAGCCCGATGAATAGGAACCCGAGCCCCACCATGAAACGGAACGACCAGAACACGAGTGCTACCGGAGGGTTCTCATCATACTCGTTCAGTCCGATGACCTCGGCGTCGAAGTCCCCGCCACTGGCGAGGAACGACCCGACCGCGGGGAGGCTTACGGTGACGAGATTCTCGGCGCGCGGATCGGTGAGTGCCTCAGGTGACTTCGGAACCGCGAGCAGGTGTAGGTCGGCCTGCCCCGTCTCGTAGTGAGCCTCCATTGCGGCGAACTTCTGTGGCTGAGTGTCCGCGACGTGGCGGCCGTAGGCGTCGCCGTGGACCGCCTGAAACGGTGCGGAGACGATCAGGAGTACGACAGCCAACTTGAGTGCGGTGTTCCAGGCTTCAGCATCGGGCTTTTTCCAGACGATGTACGCCGAGACGCCTGCGACCAGCAGTGCGACCGAGATCACCGACGCGTTCATCATGTGAACGTACATCCAGGGCATTCGCGGGGTGAAGAACGCGGCGAACGGGTCGGTTAGTTTGGCGATTTCCATCCCGTTGCGGGTGACCATCTCGTAGCCCCGTGGGGTCTGCATCCAGGCGTTGACGATCAAGATCCAGAACCCCGACAGCCAAGCACCGAAGCCGACGAGTACTGACGAGATGACGTATGTCCGATCCTTGACTCGGTCGCGGCCGTACAGCAACACGCCAAGGAAGACGGCCTCTAAGAAGAACGCCATCTTCGCTTCGAAGGCCAGCGGGCCGCCGATCAGTTCTCCAGCCACCTCGGCGAACTGTGGGAAGTTTGTGCCGAACTGGAAGCTCATCGGAATACCGGTGACTGTACCCATCACGAAGCCGGCGGCGAAAACCTTCACCCAGAACGAGCGCAATCGCGCATACCGCCGCTCGTTCGTCCGCACGTCTTTCCAAGTGAAGTAGATGATAAACGGCGCGAGCCCGATCGAAAGAGACGCGAAGATGATGTGAACGGAAATTGTCCATCCGAACTGCATACGGCTCGCGAGTTCTGGTGAGAGGAACGTCACTAATCCTGGGTCGATGGCACCCAGTAGTGTGATTGGACTCATTGACCTTACGCTACGGCACAATAGCTTATGAGTAGCCCCACGGTTCCCACTTTGGAGCATTCACCACAACATTTTAATCAATAAGCCTATATTTCTTACATTATAGATTGGTATTATTATCTATATGCCAATGTTAGTTTGCGAAATAAGAAAAAGACGGAATTGGGTGTGTAGAGGCGACGATAACGAGATTATGGCGAACAAATCAATCACATGGACGCTCTTGTGGCGTAGACTGCTGGTGAGGATCTCGCACCTCGAGTGAGACCCCTGGGATTCCTCGTTCAACCGGTTTCGCCCCCAGTTCTGGATCGATTGATCGCGTAGTTCAACTCTTAGAAAATCACCAGGCGGCTCTCCACTAACAATCCCCTACCCAAGAGCGAAGCCCAGAATGCGGGTGTTGGGATTCCGCGTGAACCGACACGAAAGTCAGATACCGCCGGAACGAGCCTGGTGAGTCAGAACCGGACGATCGCTACGTGGCACGGGTTGAGACCCGTCGTTTCAATGCATATGGAGCTATCACCCTTCGATTGCCCCGATTAGAGTGCCTGCTCGACAAACTGCGACACAATTCGGTCTTCGGCATCCTCACAGAAGTTGAGACCGCCGCTCTCAATGCACGAGTTCAATCGTCTCCGTGTCATGAAGAGCGCCGGTGGCATCTCATGCGTGACCCTGCGATGATTCGTCTGCCGTCTGCAGTACAAGAGTGGCTGAAGCTACAGAATACATAAAGGGAATCACGGACCTATGCGGACAATAATAGTGTTGTGTATCAAAGGTCAGAATTTGAGCGCAGTAGTTGAGACTTGTCGTCTCAATGCATACGGCATTCTGGCACAGTTCATAAATAGTATGAAGTCGAAGTCTTGGAGAGAACGATGGCACGAATTACCGGTTCCTACCCAGATGACCTCGACCTCCTCATTGAGGGTGCTGTCGAGGCTGGTGTATTCGGGGGCAAGAGCGATGCGTTGCGCGAGTTCGTGCGTGAATACTTCGAGGACCACGAGAACGAACGGATTGCAGCTGCGGTCGCCCTCTACGAACGCGAGCGGATCACACTCGGTGATGCTGCAAGACTCGCTGATGTCGACCGCTGGACGATGCGTGACATCCTCCGTGAGCACGGTGTGGAACTTCGCCTCGGACTCGTTGACGAAGACGACGCAGCCTACGAGGTAGATGCAGCACGCGAACTCGAATTTGATGATGAGGACTCGTCTGATGAGGAGCCACGTGCTAAATGACAGGTAACGATCTCCCAGCGAACCCGAGCGTCTTGAACACGACTGTCCTCTCGAATTTTGCGTACATCGATCAACTGTGGATAGTTGCTGACCTTTCTGGAATCTGTACGGTCCCTGTCGTTCGTGAGGAGCTCGAACACGGCGTTGCTAACCACCCATATCTTCAGGAAGCACTGGATACGCTTGATGACGAAATCCCAGTTGCGGCGATTTCGGATACTGTCGCAAACAGAGAAGCTGTTGTTGGGGGGCATCTTGATCCTGGGGAAGCACAGGCGTTCGCCCTCGCCGACGCACACGACGGTCAACTGCTGACAGACGACGGAGATGCCCGGTCGTTTGCGAAAGACCAGGGCGTGACCGTTGTGGTTCGGTTGGCGTTCTGCTGGCTGCAATCGATGCTGGGAGGATCGGCGAAGCTACTGCTGACGAGTGGCTGTCGAAGTGGATCGATGAGATCGGCTACTACGTCCCGTATCGAACGATCTCGGAGTATCGATGACGGGCTTGTTCGGAGTTCAAAACACCTGAGCTCGGACTCGGTAGCCCGAGGCTTTTGTTGGTTCCCTCAGCCGTGCGCTAGCACTCCCTGTTCGGCAAGCGAGCGGGATGAGGTTGGGCGGCTTACGTGCCCCGACCCAGACAGACGCACCAACCTGACTTGTGGTTGGGTTTTGTGAGTCCGGTAATTCGTATCAGTATCGTCGATCACCGGACCTTTTACAAAACACTCCAAGCGCAGTAGCTGTCTCTCCAGCACTGACGAATGCCGCCAACAGCGACCCCTAAACAAGCGGTCTTTCGAACTGTCCCATAGACTCCTCATCAAGACTGGCCAGTGTACGATTCGACGCCCTGGTACGACCGTTCTCACTCGACGGGTTGTAATCAGATATCCGGACTGTCTTGGAAACGTAGTTCAAACATGACGCTCATAACACAGTGACCCCTGTTTCTCTGTGCGCTCGTGTTGGCCCATTTCAGATTTGAAGGTCAGAACTGCTATAAAGGGTCGATCTGCTACGAGATACAGACGCTCTTTCGGGCAATTGTTCTGAAGGCATGTCGCGATGAGATTAGGAAACCATACTCCTCGCGTATATAGAGTGTCGTCCGGAACTGTGTGTTGATCTGGGTTTCGAGACCAACAGGAAGTGGTGCGTGAGACGTGATTCGAAGCAGTTCAGGCTCGTTGTTCCGTCTGAATATCTGTATTACTTCCATTCTAAACCCGCTGTAGTCTTATCTTTACTCCATTTTCGGAATATCGAAGCGCTACGAACGAACATCGATTTGCATTGGTCCGGATCTGAGAGATGAGAGAGTACGCTCTATGCGTTGCCCTCTAACTAGTTCGAGGCGAGATCAGCCTTCGACAGTATCTAAATACTTGTCTTAGTTGTAAATGCGGAATGAATAGGTCTTAGGAGTTAATCTAGCCTCTAAATCAACTTTTTCAGATATATATTGAGTCTGCCGATAATTAAAATATCAATATCAACTCTCAAAGTGATTATTAGCGTTATAGTGTGGTCGAATTTGATATCCTGAAATCTCGTGCTCTGGTGGAGTTTCCAGTTGACACACTCAGAATGACACTTTAAGACTTGTTACCAACCCACTCAAAATAATGCTTGTACGCTTGTTATCTAAAGCCGATATTTTTCACCCTACTCCTTCAGGTACAGTTCACATAACAGATAGGAAAGGGTTGTCAAGAGTGAACTCCGCGGTTACTGACCGCCAGCCCTATCCATCCTACAAGAACCGGCTGATACTATTTTATTGGCGGTCCGCGGCGAAGCAGAAGCGTGACGTAGGTAGTAGCAGGAACAGATGATGCCGATTACGGACTTCCCCGAGGCTAACGTCCAAAGCTGAGTAAACAAGAGAGGGCTGAGTGTTCGTTACCTCTATCGGAATTCAGCCCCTCTTAGACTTAGCGGTGGCTTCAGAGTAAATGTACAAACTGTCCGAGTCGCTTCTATCGTTGAAAATTCCTTTGAGGTTAGCTTACGAAGAGATATACGCCACTAAGTAGCCGTCTTCGGTCCCTATGAGAATCCCTTCTGGAAGTACCACAGGATGGGTAATCGGCGGACTCTTAGTCCGACCAATAGTAAGATCAACTTCTCCCTTATGATTAATGGCTACGACTTCATTACCGGCGGCGACAACTGCCGATTCGGAGGTAACTACGGGTGGCGTCACCACATCTTCCAAATCAACTCTCCATTCACGGTTGCCAGAAGAAACGTCAAAGCTTTCAACTCTCGTCTCAGCACCGATGAACACTGTCCCGTCAACAATAGCTGGAGGTGTCAAATGTTTCCCCACCGGCCTCTCCCACTGAACATCGCCGTTGATGGCGCAAATCCCTCGGAGAATCTTGTCTCGGCCAGCAGCGATGATAGTCGTCTCATTGTTATTATCAACTGCCACAGGCCCAATACAACCGGCCGTATCAACGGACCACAGCTCTTCTCCGTTCTCGATAGAAACAGCTGTGATTCCACTGTTATATCCACCAACGTACGCGCGCCCATCGAAAACGGCTGGTGAGGCTTTGATTGGATCGTCAATGTTGATATTCCACTGATGATAGCCGTCTTCGGCGCGGATTCCTGTCAGTTCACCTTTTGATGTCCCCACAATCGCACTATTCAGGTCTTCAGTAACAGTAACGGGACTAGGCCGTCCATCTATTTGTGACTTCCATTGAACCGAACTCTCCTCAGAGCTGATGCGATAAACCGCCTCATCGTATGCAGATACAACGAAATCTTGTCCGACGATAGCAGGTGTTGTTGTCGCAGTTAACCCAACGTATTCCGTGTCCATGACTTCCCCGTGCCCATTGACTAGTGATATTCCGTCACCGATAGTTGAGGCGACGATCTGTCCGTCTCCAATCATCGATGCGCCGTTTGGATGCGTGCCAACATCTGCTTGCCATCGCCTCTGATGGGCCTCGGAAGCAATTGAGTTCTGGCTGTACGCAGTCTTCTTCGCATTTCCGCGGGACTGTGGCCACGACTCGTCTAATGAAACTAAGTCAGATTGAGTTTTTTCGCCATCAAACTTCTTAGTCGCACTCGTACACCCGGCGAGGAAAAGGGTCACCGCTCCAAGAACTGCGCGTCGTGTACGATATTCCATTAATACTCACATGATCTGTACCAACCTAATAGTTATTGCGGTTTCATTCCGCTTTCAGTCGTCGTACTCAAGTCGGCCGCCAGCACCGAACTCGTCGATGTCAGCGTCCACCCGGTCCCGTGACGTAAATTTCGCCATAGTTCCCCATCCCAGTAGCGTGTCGCCGTCGGACGGATTGTCCCTAGTCTCCGCAGTGCTGCCGGTTTTGAACAGCGCGTGTTGATTATCCCCATAACTAAGTGGGTCAGTCATCGCGTTCCAGTGCCACTTTGCTACCTGTGAGTTCGATTCGTCGTATCGTGCCACGTCGGGCTGAGAGAACTGCCAACTAATCTCAGGGCCTCCAGCGCTGATAGCCACACTCTTTTTATCAACCCCTCCAGTTTTGTCATCTCTTGGCGCTCTATCTACGAGATTGTAATCGAGTACTCCTTGATCCCACTTGTGTTCAGGCTCGGCATACCACCAGTGATAACCGTTATCCCATTCGGCTTGTCCTGGATAAATATTGGCGTTTTGTCTCATCGCGAAGCGATTAGTTGAGGTGTCTTCGTCGAGTTCGTAGACGTCAACGGACTCCACTAGCTTCCCATATGGACGGTGTTCGTACGGCGTGTATCCGTTAGTAACATGATCCCACTCCGGGTCGATGCCGCTGGGACTTACGGCATTCGTCTCAGTGAATAATCGATTTGCCTTCTTCAGTTCCGATTCAAATTCCTTAGCCTTTGAGACAGCGCTTTCAGTCTGGTCCTGTGGTTCAACTGCTTCCTCCTCCGGTTCCTTGGCTACATAAAAAGTTGCTCGTCCCGACTCGTCGATACCGTACACAAATCCAACAATGCGACCATGCGAATCGTCTGGTTTCACTGTTACCGAGGAGGAGGCCCCTGAATTTGCCTTGGCCTGCTGTTGAGTGTCTATAATATCGCCTTCGGAAAGCGGACTCTCCTCTGAACCGTAGACGGAATTGACCTGAACACTACTGTTCTGGGTCGCACTCCCGATGCCAGTGAATCCTGCACTTGCGGCTGCTATTCCGAGAGTCTTCACCACCTCTCGTCGATTAATTGACATGCATGTGGCCATTCATGTCTACTAATTATAGTATTTTCGATTATGGTTTTGGTGCGTGTTTACCCGGATTTTCAACAACTGACACAGTGTGAATCCGTGAAATTATCACGTTGTCTCGGGCAACTATCTTGAGTTCGTCAGAACGTTTGCGAAAAGCACGGCGTTTACTACCTGAACGCGTCGAAATGTACCGTGTGGAAAACCTCACAGCAAAGCAGGTAGCCCGTGAAGATACCACGATCCTCATTGAATCCGAAGCGGCGGCCGGCCAACGGCCGCCGCGAAAGCGTTTCTGGGTTCCACGAGCAAATGTGAGAGGCGATAAGATGTTACCTGACGGTGGAACAACCGAGGACGTGTCGGAAGCCGACGAACCGTCGGCTCCCGACGGAAGGACCCAGAAACAGCGTATTCGCCGTGAGATAGTGGAAGATTTTCTCAAAAGATTCGTAGGCATCTCGGAAGAGGAAACCGCCGAATGGGACTCTCGATTGAACAACTTCGAGAGATATGTCCTCATACTATCCAAAGACTTCTGAACGAGGGTTCTGAGACCGAGGAATTATTCTGAGCTGGAATCGTCGGCGTAGATATCACCGAAGTGGATCGCTTCACGGGCGATAGAACGGGCCATGAGGACGAGAGCATCGGTACGAAAGAGAAAACCGATGAATACGCCTATCAGTGGGCCACCGTCCAATTAGTCGGCAATGCAGTTCCGATAGTGCTGGACGCACGCCAGTTCAGAAGGGTGAGACCCGCTTAGCAATCGTTGAGGACCTCTTGGATTCGGCTGAGGAGATGATCCACGTCGATAGCGTGTTGATGGAACGGGAGTTCGATAGTCAGCATATTTTAGAGATGCTTAGCCGACGTGGGCTCTCCTACGTTGTCCCGAAGCGGATGCAGACAAGTGAAAAAGCCTAGGCTAAGCGGTTACTTCAGCGCGGCCAGGACTGCTACGAAACTGACCGGAAGTTGTATCTCGGGAAGAACGATTGGCAAGAGACAACGCTGATCTATCGACGGAAGAGGACGCTGAACACGATGATCACCGGCAGTACTCAGTGTTCATGTCCAATCGCAGTAGTAGCTTCCTCACTGAGTATGGGTATCGCTGGGAGATCGAGAGTGGCTACAGGTCGATTAAGCGATTCATGGCCGCCACGACCTCGAAGGACTTCGGACTCCGATTCTTCTACTTCGCATTCGCGTGTCTGTTGTACTCGATTTGGCGTGCGGTGGATCTACTCGTACAGGTCGAATTGACCGGTGAATACGAACACTCGCCAATTGTGACAGCCGACAACACGCTGACGCTGTTGAAGAAAGAAACCGGAATCGGATAGTGAGGTTCTCCACCCGTAATAGCGCGGTGTCTGAGTGGCAACGCTGTCGGAAGTCGTCTAAATTCGCGCATGTCGTTGGAATTTCAATAGGAATAGCCGTTTGGAGAACAATCTGAGCAAGTTCCCGACCACTGAAACAGCCGAAACCATGCATCATAGCCCCGCTAAACCCCTGTAGTCTCAACTTCCCGATTTCAAGGGAAGTTGAGACTGGAGCTCTCAATGCATACGTCTTCGAATCTATTCGTAATAGCCTCGTGTTCACAAAGCAATACACTGCGGGACATGCGTTTGAGAAAGTATTTATGACAGCGATTGCATATATAAAATAATGCTCCGAAGAAATTTTCTAATACTATCATCCTCTACCTTTGTTTATTTGTCAGGTTGTTCCTCTTCATCAAATAATACAAGCACACCAACAGCAATGACTGACGCTCCTCAAAACTCGCAGGAGCAGTATCTTGAAATTCGTAACCGAACCGAAAATAGAGAAAGTATATCTCTCAAAATAGAAGATTCGGATTCAATTTTAATGGAAGGAGACTATATGATAGGCGCTGACCAAACAGTATACCTCCCGCTTCAAATCACTGCGGAAGGAAAATACGAATTAACAGTTTCTCGTTCAGGTGACACAGAAGTGCAGACGTTGGTCATCGGAGAATATGAATTAGAGCAAGGCCCAAATGTCGTTATCGAACTCCGAGGAGAAAAAATAGAAATCTTTCAGTTAGAGTGAACTGATAATAGCCTCGTCCTACTAAATGGTCTTACTGTAATGTCAGTACTTCACAAAGCCGGTTAGTTGAGAGGTCTGCTTGCTGAAGGTGTGTCCAATACCAAGCAAGCAGACGGTGAAATCCACGAGGACCAGCTTCTTAACTTCCTCGTCAACACGTTTGACGAGGAAGCTGATCTCGGTCTCAGCGACAATGCTGAAATTGAAGCTGAAGATATCTACGAGGTCCTCGTCGGCGCTTGCGCCGACGGGACCTCGGTATCTGAACTCTGTGAGACCAGTGAAGACTCTCCTCATCAAAA
>NZ_AOLW01000013.1 GCF_000336615.1 Haloarcula amylolytica JCM 13557 | reverse complement strand
CAGCGAAGATCGACCGCTACAGACGGCTCATCGAGACAGAAGAAGTGACTCAGATCGGATTAGTGGGTGACGCTTTGTGAGGTACTGAGAGTTCCTTATCTTCTGTGAATGACCAGCTCGCGGACTCGTTCAACGTGGTCAGCATCGGATTGTAGGTACGCTGTGGGGATCTCTTCGATAATTTCGCATCCTCTGGATTGAAGATAATCCATCCGTCGGCTAATTCATTAACCTGTTGAACTATACCTTCGTCTACTGAGATCCCAAACTTCTCTTTCGGCATTTCTGAAACTGCCTGGAATTGTCGTGTACCAAGTACACATCTATTTCTATCCGTCATTCAGAAATCGCCGAAGTGTGTGAATGTTTCTGTAGCACCCTCGAATAAATTGTTAATTCCGGATGCGTGTTGACTACTGAGAGGTCTATCAGCGGTTCATTACTGATTGTGCAACTCGGAGCCAAGTTTAACTATCCCATCAAATAGAAAACATTTATCTCAGCCATGTCCGTGCAATGAATGTGAAACGGCACCCAGCGAGATCAGCACGTTCCCCTACTGTCCGAAGTGACAGTCCCTACCCCCCGGACAGGCGGACCAGTATCTGTCACAAGCTGGATCCGCGCGGGTCGAAGACCACTTACGAGTAGGCGGCCAACAAAACATGACTGAGGCCCCACAGCGTACGACGTCGGGATCGATCGGTGAGATAGAACCGGGAGTTCTGGCCATCCTTAGTGGGGTAACGACGGGATTGGTTGGAGCGGTCGCGTACTTTCTTGTCCCTCTGGTGACCAGCGAGTACGTCAACGCTGGCGGTCGTGACTCCCTTGAAGTCACCTACTACATCCTGGAGTCCTTTTTTGAGCAGTCGCTTTTCTATCACGTTGGCGTTCTGGTCCTCGTGCCGCTCGTGATAACGGCACTAACACTGTCACTCGCCCGCCGGGGTGGACACGCCGGTCGATCGACGGACGTGGCTGTCGTCACCACGGTCATCGTCGGGCCATTCGTAACAGTTTGGCTCGGGGCGGCTATCGCTTGGGGTGCCATCGCGGTTCAGTCTCCGGCGATCGCGCTCCTAGGTATCATATTCGCCCTCCCTATCGCGGTTATTCTATCGGTGTGTGTCGCCATCGTTACAGCGGTCAGTGCGGTCGGCGGCTACGTGTTGGTCAAACGGTTTAGACCCCGACCTCCGGATTAGTTGCAGGCTGGGGCCGTCTCGTCACAGGTACCGGTGGGAGGACGGGACAGTTGGCGCGTCATGTTTCGCAGTACCGAATCGGATCTCTGTCTTGAACGGTTTTGGCCTGTAGTAAACATCCACGGTCAGTGCTTCGGGGGGAATGCAGCTGAATCACCCGTAAAATGGTGCTTTCGTATTGACCGCAAGTAAGTTAGAAGTGTTATTGGCAGGGGTTTTAAGAGAGCGAATTTTGGACAGTTCACGTATTACAGCACCACTAAACCCGCTGTTATCTCAACTCCTCTACCCCCAGACGTTGAGTTTGATGTGTCCTCCTAAGAACGGTACACCAACTGAGAAATGAATGTTGGATGGAAATAACAATGAAAATATATATAGTAGAGTACATTAATAGTGACATGTGAAAGACAGGAACTCCAAACAGAATTATTCGAATACAACAGGCTCAGCAGGTCAGATTAAAGGAAACAGCAAATTTGGACTGTTTTCTCGGCGTCAGGTTCTTCGAGGTATCGGAACAGCGGGGATCGCTGGCGGGGTGTTATCGGGAACGACGGGAATGGCCGGTGCTGCGTCGGACAATATTCTCGGTGATTTTGAGGACGGAGTCGATGGATGGAAGACTTCCGGAGGGAATACACTTGAGACCGTTAGCCACAGTGACAAACCTGCACCTGTCACGCGTGGGAAGTCGGCGCTCGCGGTCACGTCCGACGGCGACCCCCAGCCCGCGGTGTTCACTAAAGCACGCGGTCGAAACTCCCTCCTCGGTGACGGATCCTTCCTGTTCGCTGATGTCCTTCCCGGCGAAGTCGCCGAAGCAGACTCGGCTGTAACCTTTCGGTTTCGGCTCCACCCCCGCGGTCCACATGATGTCGTCGAGTCCCGGCCGTTTAGTGTCAAACAGCGGTACGGTGCTGGACTGGCCTGGGACTTGCGGGACATCGACGAAGATGTCCGTGCGGCGGCGCGTCGACTGGAAGTAGCGTGGTACGCCAGCGACGACGAGCCACCGACAAACTCGAACGGCCGTGGGCCTGGCGAGGGATACAATGGGACTGTCTACCTCGACAACATTCGAACGGGGGATGATCCAACCACATACAACCGACGCCGCTGGCTGCGCAACCGCCGTCGCCTCCAGCGCGAGAACGGGTTCCGGACGGACGTTACCGTCGACGAACTTACCGACACGATCCAGCGGGGCCAGTTCGTGTACGCTGACGGGACAGAACTGGACTACGAGGGACGGATTACCGACGACGGCGGCCTGGAAGTGACAATCGACGGTGACACGTTCGTCTTCGGAGGTGACGAGTGATGGCGCGAAAGTCCCAACTGGCCAACGTCGTCACCATGATTCCGGGGTATTCCGAGAACTCCAAAAGCGGCGGGCGAACGACAAACAGCGCGATCCCCGGGATGTGGGACGATATCTTCCACGGTGACAATCGACGGTCGCTGCCCTCGTCGCTAAAGGCTGCCACCACCAAGAACAAGTCACTTGAGGAATATCCCTCGCGGACGTTTCCGGACTACCGTGTCAAGACGGGGCTCAAGCTCTCCTTCGAGACTAACGGGAAGACGATCAGCTCCCCGACGGTCTCTCAGGAGCGAGATCTCGCACCAATAACTCTCGAGGGCGAACGCAGCAAGGGTCGTGATCTTATGGCGAACCTCGACGGAAGTGAGGGTTTTCTCCAGGCCAACAGGAAAGGCCCGTTCTTCAAGAAGCAGGAGGTCAACGTCGGGGATGTCGAGGGGCTCCGCGCGTCCCTCATCTTCGGTGGGAACGACACCTACCTGGTTGAAGCCAAAAAAAGGGGATACACTCTATCGCAGCTGTTTCCCCGAGCCAGAGTGCCGGGGAACCTAGCCAATTTTTACCTGACTCCCCCAGCGTTCTACGCCTTCCTCGACGTGGTGTTCATGGCCGACGGGGCGAAGATAGTTCGGGTCTGGGACGCCAGTAGGTACCCAGCACACGCGTTGTACTTAGGAGACTCGCAGGTCGACAAGCCGCCCTTCCGTGAGGGTACCGAGTGGACTCGCGACGGGAAGAATCCAGCGTTCGACGAATTCGTTCTGGACGGGACTTCACCGGATCGGACTCCCTTCCGCCCGTTCGCCCAGCTCGGGGACAGGTACAGGAAAACATTTGATGATGGAAAAGGACCGCATCCGGTGATGGAAGAAGCACAAGGCGGCAGCAAACTCCAAGCGCAAACCCTAGAGAGCCAGTTCTCGTCTCCGATGTTCCCATCGCCATTCTAATCCACATGACTGACAATTTAACAAACAGATGACAATCCCTCTCAATCGTACTTCACTCGCCGTCTTGCTGGTGACAGTGCTGACTCTCCTCGCGGCTGGCTGTATGGGTGCTTCGTCGGGACAAGAGGGACCAGTAGAGTTGTATCTGACAAACGACGGGAACGTGAGCCACGAATTCTCCGTCTCAGTGGTTGAGGGTGAGATCGGTCAGAATGGCACCGTTATCCACAGGCCAGACGAGCCGACCAGTTACGCATCACCCAAGCAGGGACTGAGCACGTATATATTTCCCAAGAAGTACGATACGGTTTCGGGAATTGAGCTTCCGGCAAATCGTACCCGGTCAATCGGGACCTACGACCTTGCGCCAGGCGAACAGCATCAAATGAACGTGACGGGGTTCGAAACGGGCGACACCCTCGTCGTGGTCGATAAATCGAATAACCACGTAGGAGCCCTCATTACGGCAAACTGCGACGACTTGGGGCTGGACTTCGTCTCAGTCACCGCAGGCCCGGTCCGGACCTCAGCCAGCTACGCCTGCTAATAGCCCGGTCTNAACTGCGACGACTTGGGGCTGGACTTCGTCTCAGTCACCGCAGGCCCGGTCCGGACCTCAGCCAGCTACGCCTGCTAATAGCCCGGTCTCCCTCCCCTATGAGGACGCCATTCAAGAACCACTCCATGATACTACTCCACTCCGCCAACGAATCGGCCGGTCGCCACGCGGTGATAGTCCTCGGTCTCCTAACACTCGCCCTCCTCGCTGGCTGTCTTGGTGGTTCAGTGGGTCAGGAGGGTCCCGTGAGCCTCTCACTTGCCTCGGACGACAACGTCACACATGAGTTCGAAGTATCTGTCGTGGACGGCGAGGTCGGCCCGAACGCGGTCGCATTCCATCGGGACAATCAGAGCGTGGTGTACACCGGTTACGGGCAAGGGCTCACGACGGTAAATTACAACACTACTATCCACCACGTGAGGCGGATCGAGTTACCGGCAAACCGGACCCGAACCGTCGGCACCCACCGGGTTCCGGCCGGGGAAACCAAACGAATCAACGTCACCGACTTCGAAACGGGTGACACACTCGTCGTCTTCGACCGCCGCGAAGGTCGCGTTGTCGCGCTCGTAGCCGCCAACTGCGACGAGTCTGGGCTGGACTTCGTCTCGATCATCGCTGGCTCGGCCCGGACCTCAGCCGCGTACGGCTGCTACTAACCCGGCATCCGTTTCACCCTAAAACAACCCCATTCAAGAACCAATCCATGCTACCGCTCCACTCCGCCGACGAATCGGCCGGTCGCCACGCAGCGATAGCCATTGGTCTCGTGCTCCTGTTGCTCACTGCTGGTTGTCTGGGCTTCGGCGCACCCTCGGGCCAGACCGGGCCGGTGACCCTGCACCTCGCGAACAGTGGCAACGCGACCCACGAAATGTCAGTATCGGTCGTCTCGGGAGAACTCGGGAATGAATCGGTTGGGATCGACCGAGTCGGGAGAGATGTCGGCTACGTCTCACCGAAGCAGGGGTTGGTGACGTACAGGTTCTCGAGCGCGCTACCCGACGTGGAATCAATTGAACTGCCGGGAAACAGAGTCGTCTCACAAGAAAAATTTCGGTTGGCTCCGAACGAGAGTGTTCAGACAAATATCACGGACTTCCAGACCGGTGACACGCTGGTAGTCGTCGACCGTAGGGACGGCCGGATTTCGACGTTGATTACGGCCAACTGCGACGACTTGGGGCTGGACTTCGTCTCNGACACGCTGGTAGTCGTCGACCGTAGGGACGGCCGGATTTCGACGTTGATTACGGCCAACTGCGACGACTTGGGGCTGGACTTCGTCTCGATCATTGCGGACCCGGTTCGAACATCAGCCGCCTACGCCTGCAATTAGCCAAGCATCCGTGTCCCTCTAGGAGCAGCCGATTGAGAACCACTCCATGTTACTATCCCACTCCGCCAATGAATCGGCTGGTCGCCGTGCGGCAATTGCCATCGGTTTCGTATTCCTCTCGCTCACTGCTGGCTGTTTCGGCTTCGGAACGTCGCCGGGCCAGACCGGGCCGGTGGCCCTCCAAATCGCCAACGAGGGGAATACGACACACGAGTTCTCTGTGATGGTCGCGGATGGCGAACTCGGCCCGGATTCGGTCGCCGTAGACCGGGCAAATAGAGACGTAGAATACCTGCCGATCGGACAGGGGCTCGTGACAATCTCGTTCAACGAGGGCCTGGGGACTGTCACGTCGCTTGGCTTCCCGCCGAATCGAACGGAGTCGGTGGGTACCTACCGACTGGCACCCGACGAGCAGATGCAGACGAACGTCACCGACTTCGAGACGGGGGACACGCTCATCGTAGTCGACCGTCGTGATGACCACGTCGCGACGCTTGTCACCGCGAACTGCGACGAGACAGGCCTGACTTTCGTCGCTGTCACCGCCGGCCGCGAGCAACCGTTTACCGGCTATTCGTGTGAGTGAGATCAAACATACCTACTTCGCGTTCACGTATTGATGTACTCGATATAGCGAGCGGTGGATCTGCTTGTGCAGGTGGAGTTGACCAGTAAGTACGAGTACTGAGCAGTAAACGGATTCTTGAGCCTGCCGTGGCCAGCATCTCGTATTGGTTGCGAGCTGTGATTCACGACGCACTGTCTTTCGACGAATCGCACAGCAGTCATACGCTGAATGGCCAGCGTATGATTCGACACCACTCTATGACCGGAGTTCGCTCGCCGGCCTGGAAGAAGACATCTGGACCGTTGCGTCCACATGGTTCGACCATGAGGACCACCACTCCGTCGACGAGTTCGTGTCTCANCTCGCCGGCCTGGAAGAAGACATCTGGACCGTTGCGTCCACATGGTTCGACCATGAGGACCACCACTCCGTCGACGAGTTCGTGTCTCACTACCCAGTAGCATATGTCGAGTTTGGGCCACATGACCGGTATTCTGGAGCTACTCAGTACGAGATGGCCCAACTTTTCCGACTGTTTCTACTCAAAGAAATCCATGGCTGGACCCACGAGACGGCACTCCTCACGTACCTCACTCACCATCCTGAACTCCGTGAACAACTAGACATAGAGACCGTCCCAGACCAGTCGACGCTGTGGCGAAGCTGGCACGAACGATTCACTGCAGAGCTTCGCGAGACAATTGAGGCTGCTGCGCGGACGATTCTAATCAAAGCTCAGAACGCGGGCGTTGCTGTTCCGGGCGAGCCAGAACGTAGCTTTCCATCGCAAGATGACGAAGCGAACAAATCAGACCCAGACGATCAAACCGTTCTCGACGAAGCAGCATCGATAACAGACCACGTCAGCCGTATCGTCTTCCCAGCCTTCTCGTTAGATCGTGGTGATGGTTGTGAAATCCACGAGAACGCGTATTGGGACTTACAAACGTATCTCGGGCTTCGGGAGCGGTTGGCTGTTAACGAAGGAGCCCGAAGTTTCGTCTATGAGTCGAACCGAGATCGGACGCCGTTGGGACACGCCCATCGGGATCAGATTCGTGATCTCTCGATTGAACAGGTCCGGGAGATGTACTGGAAGGCTGTGAATCGATTGTTGGAGGAAGCAGCGGAGACGGGGGAGTTCTTCCGAGCGGGGATCGTCGCTATCGATATTACTGAAGCGGACCCGTTCACAGGCGACAGGACCGGGCACGAAGACGAGATTATTGGGACACAGGAGAAGACCGATGAGTACGCCTATCAGTGGGCGACGGTCCAGTTGGTCGGCAATGCCGTCCCAATCGTGTTAGACGCACGCCCGATTCGGAAAGGCGAGACTCGCAAAGAGATAGTCGAGGACCTGCTCAACTCTGCCGAGGAGTTGGTTCACGTCGATAATGTGCTGATGGATCGGGAGTTCGACAGTCAGCATATTCTAGAGATGCTCAGCCAACGTGGACTGTCGTATGTTGTCCCGAAGCGGATGCAAACCAGCGAGAAAGCGCAGGCCAAACGGTTGCTCCAGCGCGGCCAGGATCGATACGACACCGATAGGAAACTGCATCTCGGGAAGAACGAATGGCACGAGACGACGCTGATCTATCGGCGAAAAGAGGACTCAGAGCACGACGATCATCGACAGTACTCGGTGTTCATGACAAATACCAGCAGCGCCTATCTTACCGAGTATGGGTATCGATGGGAGATTGAAAGTGGTTACAGGTCGATTAAGCGGTTCATGGCCGTGACGACCTCGAAGCACTTCGGACTCCGATTCTTTTACTTCGCGTTTGCGTGCCTGCTCTACTCGATCTGGCGAGCGGTCGATCTGCTCGTGCAGGTCGAATTGACCGGTGAATACGAACACTCGCCAATTGTGACAGCCGACAACACGCTGACGTTGCTGAAGAAGGAGACAGGAATTGGGTAGCAGGGTGCTTTGTTCGGGTTAGCGCGGTGTTTGAGTGGCTACACTGCCGGAAGTCTCGAAAATTCGCCCATTTGATTGGCAACGTACCAAGAAGCCGTTTGGAGAGCAATCTAAGTCAATTCCCGTTCACTGAATCGGCTGAATCCACGCATTATAGCCCCGCTAAGCCCGGTGCAGTCTCAACTTCAAAATTGAGCGAGATTGATATAGCTACATAGACTTTATCAGACACAGAAAGCCCGAATATTCACACATAGAGTGCCTGAAACGCGGATATTCTGGTTCGTAGATTAGGTTTGTATTAGAGTAATAAGCACCACCAGTTTTAGGCGGGAGGCCGCTGTACGGGAAGCATGGATCGTCTTCCGCCTGCATACGACGCTACTCCTGGGGATGACGCCCTCGAAGCCGCCATCGAGAAACGACTCGTCGATATCGACTCCGGGCGCTACCGAACAAACGTCGCCAGCGTGCTGCGAAAGTTCGCAACGTGGGCTCGGGACCAGCATACCATCTCCAGTCCCGAGGATATCGACGATGATCTCTGCCGACAGTACGCTCGTGACCTGGCCCGGGCCGACGATAGAGACAATATCTCGCCAGAGACCGCCCGACGCTACTTCGCCTACGTCCGCTCGTTTCTCACATGGGCCGTCTACGAGGGCTTGATCCCGACGAACCCGGCCAAGACCAACCACGCCGAAGGGCCGCTCCCGACCGATGAGACTGAAACAGCCCAGCAGTACTGGAGTACACGCGACCGCGACGCAATCTGTGCCACTGCGACTGCCCGCGTCGACCAAGCCGGGGAAGGCGACACCATCGACCGCATGGCGGCCTACCGTGACCAGGCACTCGTCTTCTTGCTCGCGTATTCGGGAGCCCGTAGCGCGGAACTCGTCGCCGTCTCCGATGATGAAGAGCGTAACGGACTGCGGTGGCGTCATGTCGACCTCGAAGCCGGCACAATGCAGGTGTTCGGCAAGAACCGCACCCGCGAGTCTGCGCCGATCCTCGATGACGCGCTTCGCCCGCTTCGGCGCTGGAAGCAACTTCGAGAGCCCGACGAGAATGNGAACCGCACCCGCGAGTCTGCGCCGATCCTCGATGACGCGCTTCGCCCGCTTCGGCGCTGGAAGCAACTTCGAGAGCCCGACGAGAATGAAGCTGTGTTTCCCAGACTCGACAACGCGGCGAAGGCACTGGACCCAACGCCGTCGATCACAACGCAGTCGGCTCGGGATATCCTCGCCAAACTCTGTGAGTGGTCCGACTACGAGTTCGAGGAGCCACTGAAGCCACACGGTGCCCGCCGTGGGCTCGGACGAGAAATCTATCGCGAGAACCCACAGCTGGCACAGGACGTACTCCGGCACAAGTCTATCGAGACAACCCACGAGGGCTACGCACAGGAGGCCGCAAAACGCACGCGTGACGAAGCGAACGATATCATCGGCGGTGAGTAGGCTAACCAACGAAACGGCGGAGATACTCAATTTGTTGGTTAGCCCAGTCAGGAGCCGCGTCGACGGGATTCCCATCGGCAAGGAGAGTAGCCCCAATTCGCTATTCTCATCGACGCCCGCTGTCTAGCACATTCCCGTAGGTCTAACCCCTCGAATAAGAAACACCTACAGTTTCTATCAGCGTATGCTTGAAAATACCAAAGCCCTAGAGAAGTTACGAACTGCTATTCTTCGAGTCTTTTGTGACGATGGACGCACTTTCTGGCTGTTCTTCCAACGACTCGACCTCAGCGACTTGTTTCCAAACGACAGTCTTCGTCTTGGAGTTCAGACCACTGTACTTCGTCGCAATTGAGACCGTGACGTTGTACTCAAGCCCCTGCTGAACTGACCAACCTGCCGTTTCCTCATCTTGAAAATCATAAGAGTTTGGAGAGTTCAACCCGCCAGCAAGAATTGATTGTTTCTCAACAAACTGTCGGCTTTCACCTGGTTGGAGTGTTACAGGAACTTCTACGCCACTGCTAAATGAGGGTGGTTTACTCAGATACTCTTGTTGACTTTCCGGCGACCAAGACTGAGGTATACTGGTGGTCTCGTCGTCTTCCCCTGGGGGATACCACTCTGCAGTGTACGTTTCGGATTCGTATCCAACCCAATTGAGTTGATCTGGCGCAGCTCCAGTGTTTTCGACCGTCAACACCGGGCTGGCGATGGCTACTTCGTTTTCAGGCGTGTAATTGCCTGTTTCGGTTGCTGTTTTCCACTCAACGAGCTGGAGGTTCGGGGTAAACTCCTGCTCTATTTCGTCGGTGACGCTGTCATCATCAGAGTTGATCGCGGCGAATCGATAGGTACCCGGCTGGTAGTCAGTGAAATCAAGTGTCACTTTCCCAGCTGACGGCGTCACGCTGGTGTCTGCAAACTTTTCGCCGTCGTGAAACGCAACGATCTGGTCATATCCTTCGGTCGTTTCAAGCGACACATTCAGCGTGTAATCTTCCCAAGAGAATCCGGAGAAAACGTTGGAGCCGGTATCTAGAAGACTACCATCCTCTCCACTGTTGCCATTAGAGCTGTTTCCTGTACTATTCCCTCCGCCAGAATTACCACTACATCCAGCAATGCCGAGAGATAGTGAAGTGCCGATACCAGTCAAAAGTCGACGACGTGTCTTTTCAGTCATTAGTATACACCATCCGAGGGATCGGTGGATATAGGTATCTTATTTCCGATATTTGTAATTGGCGATAAAACTGGATTCAGAAACTCTGTGAAACCCATTTAGAATTCTCACTATTGGAACTGTTGATCGGGCTTCCGTGACAACGAAATAGACACTCCTCAGGGAAGATAGCTGCCTAAGATGGCTGGGTCACAAGTGTGGCTGGTGGCTGGCTCAGTCATAAATTAGATGCTGAACTGAATCGCCTTATTAGGACTTCAACTACCTTAGGGTTCTCTTGATTTCCGATGGTGGTTGGACATGGTAAAGTCGGCTAAGAATGGATACCGCCCTCTCGTAAACTGCGCAAGGAGAGGTCCCGTCCACTGTGAGACTACTCCGGCGCAACGACATCTTCACACATTGGACACTCGGCCCAGATACCCTCCGTGCCGTCATCTTTCTCGTATTCAACCAGCAGCCACGGAGTTGTGATACGCTCGTCGCAGTTTGGGCAGCGACCGAGACTTCGCGTGTCATCAGGCATGGAAAGGGGATGGAAGGAGCGTGTGACAGTGTTCCTTCCACGCAAAATTGCCTGTCTTCGGAAATAAGTGTTAGCCAGGGTCTCAACCTCCCGACACAACGCTGGGGCACGGGCTCGCCGTACTGTCCCGGTTGCGAACAGCGCTGGCACTGTATCGGCGATTGGTTCGAGGCAACCGAGGATGGGGAGCTGCCAGAACCGACGACCTGCCCCGAGTGCTCTAACATAGCTGAGTAGCTCGTGAACGTCGTCTTCGCCCATCGTCGGGTATGTGAGCGACATCGAGACGAATACCGACACACCGGCCTGTTGGAGTTCGTCTAACGCCTGCCAGTGAGTCATCGGTGGCGGGGCGTTCGGTTCCATCGCCCTGACGAGTGTGGCGTCGAAGGACGGAATCGACGAGCCGATGGTAACCGAACGAGATCATCGACGGTGGGGAAGTTGCCAGTACCTCTTCACATGGAGGCTATAGACGCCAGCCAATTGAGTCGGTCAGCGAGGTGAGAATGTCTCGTGTGTCTTGGACTCGCTTCTACAACCGACGATAGATGATGATCCCACCGAGAACAGCGACGATCATGCTCCCGGCAATAAGCAGATTCGTGGGTGAGCCGCCAGACGGCTCGACAGTGTCTGTGGTCCCGGTCTGAGATGGGGTGATTGCTGGCCCACCACTGCTGGTCTGGGTTGAGGTTGATTGCTTGGTGTCTGTCTCGGTCGAGTGTTCAGTTTCCGTGGCCGTTGTTGTTGGGGTGTCACTGGGCGTCGGTTCCGTTACTGTCGGTGTGGCCGTCGCTGTTACTGTGTCACCAGAGTCACTGCCGCTGGAGTCGCTACCATCATCGTCATCTCCGCCATCATTATCACCGTCATCATTACTACCGCCTGAACTCGACGAGTCTTCCTCGGTAGGAGTTTCTGTTGGTGTTTCTGTTGCAGCCGGAGTCGGTGTTGGCGTCTCCGTTGCGTTTTCTCCGGACTTGACTGTCAGTGTTCCATCGCGGACGCTGGTGACATTGTATGCGGTCCCGGATTCGTCACCGACGGCTGCAACGGTCAGATCCACATCGCTCGTCCCGACAGCCTTGCCGGTGAGCGTGGCAGAGACAACAGATATCGAGCCACTATCGGCGGTATCCATTCCAGTCGCCGCGATACGGACGCCGTTTGCCTCCTCAGAGGACTGGACTGTTTCTGGATTTCCAGCAACAGACGTGTTCGAGACTGTTGCAACCGAATCGTTGGTGCTTGCGATATCGAGATCCAGTGAGCCGACCCCGCCTGTGGTCGACGTGACTACGATATCAACAGTGGTTGTGTTTCCAACCGTAACAGTGTCAGTCGACTGCTGGACTACGACACTGGTCGTTCCCGCCCCCATCGCGATCCCCGCCCAGAGGGATACTGCTATACAAAGGCCGAATACTGTCGCAAGCTTCCTCATTAAATATACTGTCTCAATAAGTAGGATTAAGTATTCTGGTTACTGATTCAAACTCACAATACTACCTCTGGTGGGGGTTTATATGGCAAGTTCAACGACAAAATTACAAGCGTTATTTGGTGTATTACTATTAGTGACTGTCGGTCCCGTATCGGGAATGATGACCGGTACCGGGGCTGGCCCACTGCAGACGGCTGGCAATGACATCCCTGGTACAAGTGCCGGAAACCAGGCCGTCACCACGGCCGGGAACGAGCCGACACAGACACCCGCCTCGACGGCTGGAAATGAGCCGACACGGACACAATCGACACAGACACCCACCTCTACGGCTGGGAACCAGGCGACCGGACCACTTTCGACCAGCTGGAATGGCTCAACCAAGCCGAATGCGAGTGCTATTGAGCAGTTAGCGCCCCGGGAAAACGACTCTCACCCGTACCCGCTCGTTGGCGATAACCAGCCTACTGATCCAGATGGCGACGGACTCTACGAAGACGTCAACGGCGATGGCGCTGTCAACATCGTCGACGTTGACGCCCTGTCTCGTCACTTGGGATCCACAGCAGCCGGTGCTAACTGGAGCGCGTATGATTACACGGGTGACAACCGAACCGATGTCGGGGATATTCAGTGGCTATTCAACAAAGGTCAATCAACCTTGGTGAATGATACTGACGGTGATGGGCTGCCGGATTCATATGAACGGAGTGTCACTCGTACTGACCCGACACAAGCAGATAGCAACGGTGACAATATCATTGATGGTCTTGAGGATTGGGACTCAGATAGTCTGGTAGCGTACACGGAATTTCGGGAAGGAACCGACTCCAGAGACAACGACACTGACGGTGATGGCCTTTCAGACGGGTTTGAGACGCCTATACAAGAATTAGATCCAACCAATCCTGATACCGATGGAGACGGAGTCACAGACGCCGAAGAAGATTTGGACGGAGACGGGCTGACGGTCGAAACCGAATTAAGATACAACACTTCTGTTCGGCAACCAGATACGGACTACGACTCTGTCTCCGATGGTAATGAGGTGAACAAATTCGGGACAGATCCGCGAAGTCAAACCTCTGACGACGATACGCTGACCGACGGGGAAGAAGTTCAAATAGGAACAGATCCGAACCTAGCCGACAGTGATGCTGATGGTGTCCGTGATGGCCAAGAAGATTTTGATGATGATAAACTCGTCACTCGTACTGAGCTTGATGTCGGATTGAATCCGTTTGAAGCAGATACGGATAGTGATGGGTTGCCAGATGGGTTTGAGGAACCAATAGGTGCACTCAATGCTACACACAATGATACGGATAGTGATGGAACGCTGGACGGAGTAGAAGACATTGATACTGATGGACTCACTAACCGCGCTGAATTGGATAACGGGACGTTACTATCGGTCAATGATACGGATGGCGATAGTCTCACAGATGCAGAAGAGATCAAACACTATGGGACCAATCCACTGGTAATTGACACTGATAATGATACCGTTCCCGATGGGCTTGAAGTCAAACAGGGGACTGATCCTCTGTCAAGAGACTCAGACGGAGACGGAACTCCAGACCGAAATGAGACTGTCACCATAACCATCTCTCCAGAGACTTCAAACGCGACGGTAGAAATCCAAGGGTCAATGGGTGTTTCTCAGGACGTCTCTGTCAAGACGCTTTCTTCTGGTGTTAATAAAACAAACATGACTGCGGGACCGATTCTTCACGTAAGAAATGAGACATCATTCGAGTCAGCGACCGTGACAATACCGATTGACTCCTCAGTGCCAGAATCGGAACTTCGACGGTTGACAATGTTAAAATGGAATGGGTCTACATCGCAACCGTATCAACCAATCAATTCCACAGTAGATGCTGAAAACCGAACTGTTTCGGCTACCGTGCAGAATTTTTCCTTCTTTGTGCCAGAAGTAGTTGCACGTACTCAAGGCGAGGTTATTGCGGCAGACAGCATTGCCCCGAAGACTCCACTGTCACGTTCAAACCTCACCTCATTTGACTGTTCGGGAGAGTGTCACTGGGATTCGACACCAGCTACCCCTCTAATATACGAGCAAGATAAACCGAGATTCTATGATGAGACAGAGTTGCGACTTGTCGCTGGTACGAAAGATGAAGATTCAGGCCCGAACGAAGGAATCTCAAATTGCCGGGGAATACAACAGAATGTCTCAATAAAAAACGGCTCTACCCTCGAAAACCAGACTATTTGCATTCAGTCGATTAGTCCTGCTTCGGGCACACAGCAGATTCCAGATACGGGCCGGCAATATCGGGTCAAGAATCCTTCCTATTTGCGGGTGAACACTGACACTGCAGATGCTCAAAAGGGTTCATCTTCAGCAGCTCTGATACAACCAGCCATCACTAGTGAACAGAATACGACCAGTGCGGTTTTAGAATTCCATCAATCTGATTCTGAGGAACTGAAACTACACCATGATTCAGCGCCGATAGGAACGAACCCGTCGATTACTGTCGAGATATCAGCCGTAAACCGTGATTGGACTCGAAAACTACAGTTAGGAACAAATGGGGGTAATACCCGGACTATCGACTTAGAGTCCTTCCCTGGAGAGCGTTTCCAAATTTCCATTGAAGCACACAATGTCGAAGCTAGTTTCCGGACAAAGGTGTACGCGGA
Source organism: Haloarcula amylolytica JCM 13557 (assembly GCF_000336615.1). GTDB lineage: Archaea > Halobacteriota > Halobacteria > Halobacteriales > Haloarculaceae > Haloarcula > Haloarcula amylolytica. The sequence goes on along the minus strand of NZ_AOLW01000013.1, from coordinate 1,595 downwards.
TTCAGATGGGGACTCCCTGTACGACTACATTGAGCAAAAAGAGATAATCGCGATGTACGACCGGTTCCATCTGATAGAACTTGACCCCCACGACGCCGATACTGATGGTGATGGAATCAGTGATGGCCGAGAAATCTCGTACGGGCCACTGGGTGTAGCGGACCGGATGACGATCACGTCTTTCCGCAGTGATCCGTCAAATCAAGATACGGACGGTGATGGATTATCAGATGGCACCGAATTTGAAACTCGGACCGTCCAAGTCGGGCCCGGCGCGGTGAAAGGTGCGAATAGCCCTCAAGGAGCCTCACTGCGGGATCAAACACAGTCCAAACGTATCAAGACGAGCCCACTTGACCCAGATACTGATGATGACGGACTGCGGGATGAAAGCGAACAGAACCTCGGCCTGAACCCGTCTTCGGCAACGTCTGCAGATCCGCGGGTTAGACAAAGCCAAGCACTCATTGAATCGCTATCACCGCGCCAACGACGGGTTATTGGCTTCCCGTCGATGTACGGCCGGGCCGATATCGACGATGCAAGCGCAGATTTTGACTTCGTGATTGACGACGCTGGTTCGAGTACACGGGACAAACTCGTGTTCACAGCTCTTGACGGGACAGGTCGGACAGATACCTGGCTAGGGAATAAGCAAGAATTTTCTGAAGGGACAGATCCGCTTGACCCAGATACCGACGATGACGGCCTCACAGATGGTCAGGAAGTCAAGGGCCTGACCAAACAGACGAGTTTTTGGGGAAGAACATCCCTTACTGAAGACCCCGATTTGTCCTTTGGGACAGATCCGACTGACGCTGATACGGACGGAGACAAATACTGGGATGGGTGGATTGGCGTCTATGGCGTTGGCCACACTGACAACGTGATACTGTATCGAGAGCATCTCAACACTGGAAGTGGGATTGAAGGCAACGAAATTATCTCTGAGCAGGCCGGGTATCACGGCACGTGGGAGGCACCGTCACCAAGTGGCATTGATATCGACGGTGATGAATTGTTTGAGCATTCGAATCTCCACATTGGCGAACTACATTGGCGGTCTGTTGACGACAGCCAGCCTGGTAATCCAACATCGTCTTCTGTCACTCCATCACCTAGCCTCTCAGTTGAGGTTGACTACGATGATGATGTTGACCCTGTGATGCTTGATGCTGTCAAAGCAGCCGCAGAGAATTATGAGATGTATGATGTGGATGTCACATATTACATCGATGATGAACTAACCCGCGACGATTTGACTCACGCTTCTGGGTCGTGGTGGACGGATCCAGACAATGAGTATCCACCAACAACCCGTGATGATGCAGATGAGATTCAAGAGAATTACCATGACGACACAGAAAATAAAGTATACCTCTATCTGACGCCCAGTGGTGGTGGAGACGGACTTTTCAAAGCTCCGGATTGGTCAAATAAAGCGGGTGTAGCATCCAGTGATGGAGATGGACAATGGGGACGCAACTTTGGCATGGTTGTGTTCCAAGGGCTCTGTTGAATCACTAGACAGCGTCGGGATAGGTCGCTAAATCAAAGGAGTTGAAGCGGGATGATTCGGTTGCCTATGACACAAA
>NZ_AOLW01000012.1 GCF_000336615.1 Haloarcula amylolytica JCM 13557 | reverse complement strand
AGAAATTGCTCTGATGTGTGTCGTCTACAACATCAAACGTGCCGTCAAACAGTGAATTCCATCGCCTTATGGCGATTCAACACAGCCGTTCCAAGAGGCCTCCACAGGCTCAAACCCAGATATTGATACACGTATTAAAATTCAAAAAGTGGTCATGCATGAGACCGGCCATATTATTGGCGTCGGTCGAGGTGACGATAGTCTATTTCGCGGAAGTAAAAAACTTCAGAAGTGTACAGTGGTACAGAACCGGATCCCGACGAAGAGAAGGTATCCTTGCATTCAGGTGGGAGTTATGAAAAGACAGATCGGTGGAGCATAATGAGTAAGGGATGGTCACTGGATTATACTTGGACTGTTCAACCGGAGGCTGCAATCCATCTGAAATTCAGCATTCAAGAAGTATTCACACTTGAAGTGGATAAAGCTGTGGAGGAAACTCACGAGATAGAATGAATAATATCAAACTAGTCGCGTATGTGTGTCTCGCAGTTATTGTTGTACTTTTATCACTGGTAGTGGGTACGACAGTATACTCTGATATGACAACGGGGGGCGAAGGATACGTTGTTTTAACACTGACCGGTAATCTATCTACAACTGACGATGGCTATCAGTATGACGGACGCCTTTTGATGCAAGGCAGGCCGTCGGAAAAAGACATACTCCGTGATGTAGCGATAGAGTTCGGCACGGACCCAGCGGGACAAATATGGAGAGTCAACCTTGGAACCATGACCCCTCCAGACAAAACACTCGCTAATATTAGCACACCACTGCAACAAAAGCCCGACTACGCTGTGATCCGAATCGGAGAGGCTACCAAAAAAACGCAAATAGAAGTTATGTGTATTCGATTTGGAGGTATCGGGCACCGGCATGATGTTGGGGAGAACCCCTGCCGCAACCCAAGCGGAGCAAATACTGATATCCCCAGTTGATTTCTCTGCTATCAATCCCTGTCTCCGGTAGCGTCTCCGAATTGAATTTCGTGGATTATCTCTGGTGAATCGCGGGAAAGCACTGGTTTCGACCGTTAGAACTAGAGTGTGAAGCGGAAAATCGCCGATGCCTATGTCGAAGATCTCCCGCTCCACGAGCAAAGCGGTCCAGTTAGCTAAAGATGCTGTTGGTGGGGTAGGCGAAGTCGCCGAGTATGCATGGTGTTGCTCGCTACCGCTGACGAGCGACGTGTGAAACTGTCTTCTCGACGATCAAGCGCACGCTCAGCGACGCCGTGGGTGCGCGAACTTGATCCTTACCATCTATCCGATCGGATTCGGTGGGGCGACGCGCGACCAACTCTCAGCCATCGCCACCGCAACCGGCGGGGAGGTCAACTTCGTCGATGACGCAGCGGGACTGCCGACAGTGTTCTCGCGTGTCGCAAATACCACGACCGAGATCAACGATACCGACGGTGACGGCCTGAGTGACGAGATGGAACGCGAAGGGGTCATACTGGGTGGACCCAATGGGGATCGCGTCACGACAGATCCGAAGAGCGCTGACACCGACGGTGACGGCCTCTCCGACAGCAGAGAAATCGGCCAGTACACGGAAGTCAGTTATCGTGGCAGGACCGCCTCCTATTACAACCATCTCGCCAATCCAAGGCAGGTCGACACTGACGGCGACAACCTGACCGACGCGGAGGAAGTCGCAGGCTGGGAAGTTCAGCGGACGACCAGTGCTGACCAATCGACCGAGTTCACGAACACATTGTACAGTTCTGCTGGGGATGGGATGGGGCATCTTGAGACGATCTCAGTCCAATCTGATCCGACACTTTCGGACTCGGATTCCGATGGGGTAACTGACGCACAGGAACGACGGTACCGTCTAGACCCCCATAGTCGCGATACAGATAACGATTCGATTTCCGACCACAGAGAGATCGTTAAGGGCCTTGATCCGACGATCCATGATTTCCAGCCACCGGAGGTCACTGTCTTTACCGCTCAGTTCAGTAAGCCAAATTCGTGGGCCGACAACCGGGCGACGTACTCACTCACGTTTCAGGTTGACGACCCATCTGCGGTTCAAACGATAGTAGTCAGTCATGACGGTGAAACGAAGGCAACGCCCCGAGTTAGGGAGAACCAGTATACTCACCTCATCGAATATCGGACCGGATACGTCCAGTCCCTTGAGGATGATCTCTCAGCGGCAACAACAAAAATCAGAGTTACAGATACGCATGGGAATGCACGCTCGTCCCCTGCATTCACTCGAAGCACGATCTTTGTTGAGGGAGCACAGCATTCTGAGGCGGTAGATACTAATTCCAGAGTAGCTGCACAGGGACTGGGGTTCTCTTCGGGACTAGCAACAACGTTTGGCAGTAGCATTGAGTCACTCCAGTCCTTCGCTAAAGACCCACTGGGGGCCATCGAGGCGATCAGTACCCTTCTGGACTCGATTCCTGGTCTGGACTCACTGAGCAACCTCCTCTCGCAAGCGCCGGCAGTGTTTGACGCGATGGTACAGAGCTATGAGAATCGTCAAGACAGGGCGAATCCCTACGATCAAGACGCAAAGCCGGAGTTGCACAAAGACTTCCGGGCTAACTACTTCGCCGGGATGCTCTGGGGCGAGGTTGCCCGGTCCGTCACCGGCAGCCAAGCAGCCAGCGCGGCCAAGCGAACCCAGACGGCGAACACTGTAGCTGACCGGTTAGGCGGGACTCGCGTAATGCGGGCGGCCCGGACGTACAGTCGGGCACAGGACCGAGCTGGGGAGTGGCGCGCCCGGCAACAGATGCGAGCGATATCACAACTATCGAAGGCAACGACGGTCCCACGGAGCGGCGCTCGGCGTGTCCTCAAACCCGCCAGAACAGCAACTGATACAGTCCGCATCCGGCACACGATCCGTCGGACAGACGTCGACATGGCGGAGCTGGACCCAGCCCAACAGCGACGCCTCGGTACACTGCTTGCAGAAAACGATCCAGCCGTTGCCCGTGCCGTCCGGCAAATGGACCAAGACGAAATTGATGCCCTGACCCGGGTCGAGATGGATACCCGTACCCAGCGCCGATTCGCCCGCGCATACGGGAGCGGCGAGGTCGACAGCGATGAACTCACGACGGCACTCACCCGCTACGACAGTTTAGATGCGGATGGAAAGGCGGAGTTCGACGACCTACTGGCGCGCAACGGTGACGACGCGGTCGACTTCGCCGGGCGCACGGACTCGGACACGTTCGATTCGACGTTTAGATGTGACATCAGTAGTGCACCGTCGCTCGGTGCTGCGGGCTCATTGCGGTCCGGCAGGTATCACTCAGTCACGTCACCGTCGTCGCCGTCCCTCCAGAGCGGCGGTGACTGTCTCCCCGACAAACTGGGGCTTTCGGCCAGTGAGAAAAGCAAATATCTCTCTGCGTTGAATGCGGGATCGGACGTTGATAGCGGGCCGATCACTACCGCCGACGAACTGGAAGGCCTGTTGGACGACCTGCAAGGCCGAGACGGCTTCGACGACATCGGCAAGATTGCAGGGGATATCCAGGGCAATAAGAAGGGGTTCAAAGGTCTTGCCGGTGAAGGACACGTCGGACGTGCACTCGATGACCGGTCTAATATCGATGCCGGCGATGGCGATATCGAACTCGAAAAAGACCTCTCTTCGGATGATATCGCGGATGAGTACAGTCAGGACATTGCCGACGGTGTCGAGAACAGTGATGCGTTCAAGAACGTCAACAGTGAGAGAGGTGGCTCTAGTAGCGACATCGATGCGAAAGCGAACACTGAGGTAGAAATCAACGGACGGACGCTCAAGGACCCAGCAATCGAATCTAAAAACCTTGATCCGGACAGCGCTGAATTCTTCCGAAGAGACAACTGGAACGGGTTAAAAGAGAAGCTACGGACGCACGCAGTAGCAGGAGAAGATGAAATCGTGGTGGCCATGGATCAAGACTATATCGACGTGGAGGCTAATCGCCTTGGCGGGAGCAGTAGTTCGTCGTCCCGAGAGGTCCTGAGCAACAGACTAGAAAATGACATCGAAACAACCCTGGCAGATGAGTTCGGGATATCCAAAGACGTAACCGTTGAAGTGACTAGCTATAGTGACCTATAATAATGTCACCACGCCATCTCACGGTCCACGTTCCCGAATTTACGGATGACATCGTTTCGACCGGCTTCGACGCGGCTGAAGAGGTTGGATTCGATATAGACAGAGATCAGGAATCGGACGATGGCGAGTGGCCGTACTATAACGGTAATTACAACAAAACGACCGTTTCGTTCATGTTCGACATCTCTTCGGATAGAGAGACGTATGAACGGGTTCTATCTGTGGGACTTTCGGACATACTCATCCCGTCGAATTGGTCAGACGAGCAGAACTACGCCGAATTCGTGACTGCTGTCGTCAACCTTGCTTGTGAGCTAGCCGTTGCGTATGACGCGGAATACGTCCCGCTGTTCCAAACCACTAACCATAACACAATCGCGCCGACGGGTATGCCCTTCGCTGAGCACATCGATCAGGTCCCACAACTGGCCGTCTACTCCGAGACACTGTTCGAGAAGTTGGGCGGTTTCGACGCGCTGTACGGCGGGACTCCGTGGCGGTACGCAGAACTCGATAGCGGACACGTTTTCGCCATGACTTCCGACGGCCCCTGGGAGAACTCCGAGTTCACCAACTCGAAGCGGCGGGACCTGCAGCGTGGGGAAACCGTGACTGACCTCGATCTTTCGGACCCGTTCATGACACTCGATCCGGGTGAGTACGGGACGGACGCCGTCATTACGAAAGACGATATCGCTCCCGAGTTCACCAACGAAGCACTGACACTGGAGCGGGTGTACCGGGACGAGTCAGACACCCTCCGCCGTGTCGAGGACGATTCGTTTGTCCGGCGGCTCATCGATGATGGAAACGTGTTAGGCGAGCTCCCCGACGGTGTGGACACGGACGACGAGCGACTCTCAGCGCTCATCGAGGGGTCGATTCCGCCAGCGTTCGTCCGGCTCAACGCTCCCAACGACGAATCGATCGTCTCGAAGACGCTGGCGCTCGACATCGAGACTAGCAAGTTTGAACTGTTGGTGAATCTGGCACAGACTGCGCGTTCTGCGGATGTCTCTGACGATGTAATGGCGACTATCGAGGGGGTACTGGACCAGCTGAGTGAGATGGACGATCAAGACGGTATCGACCAGTACATCGAACAGAAGCTTCTGTGACTGCGGTAGCTTTTCACATAGCTTGAACACGCACTGAGTAGCCGGCACGGTCGCGCCTGTGACGGCCTTGGGCGGCGGAAGCGTCCTCCAGAAGGGACTGAGTAGTTCATCGAAGCTCAGACGGCTGGTCGACGCCGCCGACTCGGCGGTACCCGACAGAGTGCCAAACGGCGTCAAGCCGACGGCACTACGGCGGGCTGGGAAAGTCGACGACTCGGTCCCCGACGCGGACGTGCCGACCGGGCGCATGAGCGCGAAGCTCAACGACATGCCCGGGCCCCGGCGCCAGCAGACGACCGAGCAGTTCGACCAACTCGACAGCGATGGGAGCGATTACCTGGGCAACACCGACATCAACGACCCGACGCTGAAGGCCACCGACCTCTTCGAGAACACCGGGCCCAGTGGGCGTCGCGCGCTCAACGATCTGGCGGAAAGCGATCAGGACGCCGCCGACGCGCTCCTGCAGATGGACGACGCCGCTACCCAGCGGCGCTTTACTGAGGCCTACGAGAGCGATTCGGTCGATAGCGATGAATTCGCGACGGCGGTCAAGCGGTACGACGGGTTGGATGCGGATGAGAAAGCGATAGTGCAGCGGTCCATGGCGCGGTCTGATACAGATGCAATTCGGCTCATGCGTGCCGATGTCTGTAACAGCCCCTGCGATGGGGTCCTGAAATCCGTCGAGGACTTCGTTGACAGCCGCAACGGGCTGGACCAGGACGCGTCAGAGAAGCTCGTCAGAGCGTTTGAGGATTCAGACGACGTTCCCGACGGTGTCCCGGGCGAAGAACCTGGTAGAGTCATGGAAGACCTCGAATATCTCGACGATCAAGAAATCGACCGGCTGGACGACGCTGTGACCAGAATTTCCGGTGACCAGTCCGGCTACACCGGTCTCGCAGGAGAAACCCGTACCGCAAGGCGTGTCATCGAGAACAACGATAACGCCGATGTCGAGATGGACGCGACAGTCGACCCTGACAAGATCGCTGACGAGGACCTACCCGACGGTGTCACCGGAGACGACCTGAAAGACGGTCCGACTGATATCGACGTCAACAATCGGAACGGGGCCGCCTACGAATCGAAGAACACCAAGGAATACACGCCGCTTTACCCCGATGAGGCCGAATATGAGCAGCTCGGCGGGAGACTCGACAGCCTCCGCAAGAAGCTGATTACGCAGGCTGCAGGTGGTCAAGACGAAATTGTTGTCGTAATGCGACAAGATCAACTCGATGCCGAGTACAGTGACGAAGTCACCGATGAATTCCCGGACGCTGTGGATGATGTAGAAAAACCCTCGGATATTGGCCAACTCGTTGAGGACGACTTTGATGGCGTTAGCGTCGAATTCAAAAGCTACAGGGACCTGAACGAGTGATATGAGCAATCGAATCAAGCAGGAAGGGTCGGTATTCGCCCGTTTTTATAGCGATGAGCGGGAAACTGGGGCGGAAGTGATCGAAAAAACGCTGTCGGTCTGTGCGGACATAGGGTTAACCGAACACGTCAATGACTCAGACCCGCTGACTCCGGACAATGCATCCATCTCGGAGAAAGGCTACATTACGGTCCATTCCGATAGCAAAGCAATCCGTCTCAGGTTTCGTCTCGATGACTGGGACGGACTGACCGACGCAATCCTAAGTGTGTCCGTAGATGCCACCCGACTGGTCGAAATAGACCCCGAATCGGCCGAGAAGTACACCGGCCCTGCTCGGGTATTCGTCGAACTTATTCGTCAACTCGCGGTCGAGCTCAACCCGTACTACGTTTCGACATCCAACAGGGCGATAATGAACGGTGAGATTGCTCCAACACCTAAAGCGGTACTACCATTCGAGACACCGATAACATTGGAGCGCCTCCCGTGGCTGGGGATCTACTCGGAGCCGCTAATCGAACGGTTCGGCGGCCGCCAGCGGGTTCTAGACACGCCGGCGTGGATGGTGGAGGAGCTTGAGAACGGGAGTATCCTCATCGTCACGACCCGCATACCTTGGGAAGACTACGGGCATAAACACCCGGCGGACCGGTACCTGTTGGATGGGATGGACCGAGCGGACGCCGTGTCACCGCCAAGTGACGTGACACTGTCTGACCCCTTCGCTAGTTTCGACCCCGGTGCGATCGGCACAGACATCTGTGTCCACCAAGACGATATCGCCCCGGAGTTCGCCAACGAGGACTTACAGCTCATTCCCGTCCGCGTCGACGAACACCGGAACCTGCGACATCTCGATACCAACGCGTTTGTGCGAAACGTCGTTACCAATACCACGGGAGACAAGGCCGCTATCGTCAAGCGAATGCTCTCGGACGTCCCGGCCACGTCCGACGACGACCTCTACGTCTCGGCGTTGCTTCGGGACGTAATCCCGCCGGCGTTCGTCCGACTGGACGACCCCGACAACGAGAACGTCGTCACGAAAGTGATGCGTCTTGAGACGGACGTGAACAAAATCAAGCTCCTCGTGAGTCTAAGTCGTGTGGCCCAACAGGACGACTTCACGACCGAGGACCTCAACTCGATGGAAGGAGCGCTGGACACGCTGAACGAACTCGACGACAATGAGAATATCGACCAGTACATCGAAGCGAAGCTGCTGTAAGCAGTGACGAAGCCCGCGAGTGACAGTGTCCTTAGCGAGGGTTCGAAGTGGTGGAATCCTGCAGACTTAGAATACGATATGGACTCTCCAGCGATGATGCCTGTCCTGAGTTAGTGACAGCGCGGAGTTATCGCTTTGATACACACGCTGTGGCTGCTTTACCTATCCTCTTACCTCGCGATTTTGAGACGACCGCGTGAACCACGTTCTCGATCTCGACTGCGGCGTGGCCATTCAGAGCCGGATCAAAATCAGGCGCGTTGACAGTCATCCAGAAAGCTCACTCGTTCCGTACTGTTGTTCCCACTCGTTTCGAGCAGCTATCTCTCGTTCGCCACGTCGCGTGACTGAGTAGATGTTGGTCCGTCTGTCTTTTTGTGCCTTCTCAATGAGCCCTTTGTCGGCAAGTGTGTCAAGGCTCGGGTACAGCCTCCCATGATGGATTTCTCCCTCATAGTATTCCTCCATCTCCTCTTTGATTGCGAGGCCATGTGGGCCGTCTAGACCGTACACCACATACAGCAGGTCACGTTGAAAACTGGTGAGGTCAAACATTTCAGGCTGGCTAACAACTTTGCGCCATTAAGTTTACTGAAATTGACCAAAATCCAGACGCATTAATGGCTACTTTGAGGGCTAGAACAGGTCTCGAAAACGGCTGAAATCTGATGGTAAACTAGCTGTTAATCCTCGTCTTCCTCGCCTGCCTCGTCTCCCTCGGGCTGAACATCCCGAAGCCGACCACTGATCTCCTGGTCGTACTCTTCCAAGAGCTTGTAAAACTCCGCAATCGTCTCCTCGGCAGTCTCACCCTTTGACTTGATCGTCATACTGTCTTCGTCTCGTGTCCCGGTTCCTCGTTTCATCCGGGCCTCCATACTGCATCCAAAGTCCGTTCGTTCGACCTTTTCAACCGAGTCTGGAGCCGTGTCTGGCTCTGTGTCTGATTCTTCTGACATGGGTCTTCTCGGGGACGCTTTCACTGGAACGCCCCGCACCCGACTGGGGCACACAAAACAGCCGTCAATCGCTACTCTCGAACGCACCCAGACTGGCCTGCTCACTCGGAACAGACACCGTAGCCGGTGGTGTTCGCTCTTCAGAGCCCGTGTCTGTCCCCTGAGTTGGGCTGGACTCGTTCTCCGCCTCGACCGTATTCTCGAAGGCGTCGGTCACCCACTCGTGAAGCTCCTCGACCTCCTCGTCGTCGAGTTCGCGAACACTCCCACCCAGCGAAGAGTACGACGTCTGCCACGCTCGCTGGAACTCGACAGTCAGTGAGTCGCCCTGGATAACGTAGGCATCCAGATTCAGGAAACAGCAGTTCAGTGCTGTCATTCGAGCACACAGTGGGTCCTTGTCTTGCTCGACAAACAGCGCGTCTGGCTGCTTTCGACCGGCGACCACCAGTGTTCGACCGCTCCCACAGGCCGGGTCAAGGATCGTCTGTCTATCATCGGTATCGCTCTCGTCTCCGACGCCGGCGATCTCAGCCATTGTCTCGCAAACAGAGTGGGGCGTGAAGTGCTGGCCGAACGCATCGCTGGACAGTCCGTATTCCTCGTAGACGGCACCCAGAACGTCAGCGTCGGTAGCCGCCATCCGTTCTTGGAGCTGGCCGAACGCCTCGGCGAAGAGGTCGACTGATCGCTGCCCGCGTGGGTGGTCCATATCGCCGCGCTCGCGATAGTCGTCGACNGTTCTTGGAGCTGGCCGAACGCCTCGGCGAAGAGGTCGACTGATCGCTGCCCGCGTGGGTGGTCCATATCGCCGCGCTCGCGATAGTCGTCGACAATCTCCAGATATGGATCGTCTCGGTCCTGCAGTGCGAACAGCATGAGGTTGACCCAGTCTCTGAAGACCGTGTGTGCGCTGTGTCCCCGCTGGCGAATTTGCTCAAGCGTTGCAACAATCTCGNCGAACAGCATGAGGTTGACCCAGTCTCTGAAGACCGTGTGTGCGCTGTGTCCCCGCTGGCGAATTTGCTCAAGCGTTGCAACAATCTCGTCGACGTCGATCTGTGGCGAAGCCATGCTCTCTCAGCCACCAGAGAGTCACAAAATCTGGCCTGCTTGAGGGTGTCGCTCTGGGAATTCTACTTGTGGAATGAGCTGGTCAGTACAGACAAAGGATTTACCGACCTACTGAGTTGCAATACGTAATGAAGCGACGGTCGGTACTCATCTCGGCTGCTGGGCTCGCTACTCTCTCGGGATGCTCACTCTCTCGTACTGAAAGTGGAAATATTCAGATCGGAAATCAGACCGGCCAAGAAGTGTGGAAGGAGATAACCATTCAGAGCGAAGGCGGATTGTTTTCCGAGTCAGAGATGGTGTACGAGACGAGAACACGGACACCGCCGACAGAGCGGTATCGAACGACGCTCACTGACGTCGCTCCTCCGGGGACATACGAAGTACAGGTCGCCTTCGAATCGGTGGAAGGGGACCGAAAAAGCGGTGTTCATGCGACTCAGTGGTCACCCTCGGGCGAGAAGAGTGAGTCACTAATCGTTAGTTTAGATCCTGACTTCGACGTTGAATTTCTCACTCAATAATTGAAGTGGAGTCCGTCAGTTCGCACGCTCACTGAGCGGTCGTTTCAATCGCTGTCATGAGCAAAGAAACCGTTCTACAGCGGCTACGACGGGTCGTACAGGTCTTCGACCGAGCGTCGGTAGTAGTCCTGGCTGGAGTCTGGAACGGGATCAGCCTCCTCTGGGTGCTTCGCGATGATGCTGGCGAACTGCTTGGGTGGCTTCCAACTATCGTCAATTTCGCGGGCTTCGGACTCTTTCAGGACTGCATACTCACCGTCGGCGGTAACGTACAGAACACGAATTCCCGGCTTCTCGCTCAGCGGGCCCCTGAGTAGCTTCCCTGTTCGTGTATTGACCAGCCACTCAAGTAAGAGNCACGAATTCCCGGCTTCTCGCTCAGCGGGCCCCTGAGTAGCTTCCCTGTTCGTGTATTGACCAGCCACTCAAGTAAGAGTCCAGCCCGACACTGGATTGCGTACAGATGCACTTCGTTCTCCTCGGGAGATTCTGTGCGACCGTTGTCGGCCCACGATTGGGGTAGCGACCGATTGTCAGTCTCATCTTTCCAGCGCCACTTCAACTTTTTCGGCCCGGTGTTCCCTCGTCGGTATCCACTACTCATTGTTGGATTCTCTCAGCCACTAGGGAAACACAAAATCCGCCCTATACCGCCTCTATAGCAACTTTCTCGCTGTTTGAGAATATATGTATTAGTACGCGGACTCATCATGAAAACAGCTGAGTCCCCCACCACGACTAGCGAGTGTTCGCCCCCAGACCAGTGGATATCCCGCCAGCCCAGCGGCACCCGCGATCTTGACTTCCAACGGATTCGTGACGACCGGTCAGCAACGTGGAACGCTGCCCTCGATGCCGATGTCGATGTAACGAAGGGCGGTCGCCCGGACCTGTTTCTCGTCTCCGTCGACGGCGAGTGTCCTGTGAACTGCTCGCTGGCCGAGCATCCCAACGGGACCCACGCCGGCTGGTGCAGCTGCGAAGTCTTCCAGGCGACGACCGTCTGCCCGCATCTCTGTGTTCTCCGCCAACACGCTGCCCNCGGGACCCACGCCGGCTGGTGCAGCTGCGAAGTCTTCCAGGCGACGACCGTCTGCCCGCATCTCTGTGTTCTCCGCCAACACGCTGCCCTCGGCGATCTCGACCTTCCAAAGCGAACAAGCGACGGTCAGTCGTCGTCAGCTGTGTAAGCACCCCACCGGTGTTTGATTCTGTGGATTTCAAGCACTGAGGCATCATGTGTAAGCACACACGCATACAACCTCAGAGAATGGATTTTGATGTGTGTCTTCAATACGTCTAATCTGACATGATCTAAACCCCGATTGAAAACTTTGTAGGTTGAGTTGGTTAGGATTCAGTCTAAAAGCGCGAAATATGATACGAAGAACTACCGATATCGCTGTCAGTTCTTAACAGCAGCCGCCGGTGTCACAGGCATCGTCGTACTTGATTCCGGTCTCCTCACTGATCGCCTTGCTACACTCCTCTAGTATCGTCTCAAACTCAGAATCGGTCGCTTCGGATTGTTTCTGCGTTAGTTCCTCCCCCAGTGCTTCGGCCGCTTCCAGCACGTCTTCGTCAGTGATACTCAACAGCAGCCACCCCCAGTTGACTGAGCGAATTTCCGACCGATTTGCTCAGTTATTACCTCGTTGGTACCCTGCAAGAGTTCGACGAGCGCTTCTCGTGCTTCGCGGTGTCGCTGGATAGTGTCGTTATCTGCCATCTCCGATTTGAGGTCCTGCAGTTCGCTCATCACCGACTGGTCGAACTCACCCTGTTGCATCTGTTCCTGTTTCTGGTCAAATTCGTGGAGTAACGCTGTAGCTTCCGAGTCCTCATCAAGTGCTTCGCTCGCCTCGGCGAATTCGCGATATGTCTCGGAGTCTGTGAGTGTCTGTATGAACGTTTGGAACTTGTCTTCGACGGCTTGCTCCTCGAACTGGAGCTCACTCATGACATCCTCACCTCCTGTTTCTTCGTGAGTTCCGAGAGGCCGGTAATCTCGTCACCGAAGGCGCGCAGTTCGTCCAGCCCGACCGGCTCGTCCCGGCGCAGCGGCGCGAGCATCATCGGGGTCTCGAAATTGTCCTTGATCTCCCCGAGATACTTTTCCTGCTGAGCCCGCCGATTCGCGAAGAAGGCATTGTCACCGTATTCCTCGGGCAGGAGATAGTTCGCGACGACGAAGGCCGTCTCGATACCGACCTGGTCTTTGAGGTCCTCGGCCGCTCGGTAGGCCTCCATCATGGGCGTGAACTCGGGATACATGACGAACGCGAACGAACTCCGGTCGGGGTCTTGCATCGTCTCGATGACCTCGTCGTACTGGTCGCCCTTTGCCGGTGCGGCCCCCTTCGTCAGCGAGCCCAGGTCCATGAACCCCTTCCAGTCCGACGGCAACTCCAGCAAGCGAAGCGTATGGCCCGTCGGAGCGGTGTCGAAGACTACGATATCGTAGCCATCTTTCTGGAAGTAGCTCACGAACTTCTCCAGTGCGGCCATCTCCTCAGCGCACGGCGATTCGAGCTCTTCCTCGACGTTCGCGATCGCAGCTTCGACATCTAGCTCGGTGTCATCCTTGTCCTCGTACATCTCGTGGACGTGGTCCAGCACCTGCGTTCGGTACTCTTCGAGGGCTTTCTCTTGGTCGATTCGTGCTGCGTCGAGGTTCGATTGACTCACCGACGTCGGCTCGTGACCGACAGTTTCGCCGAAGATATCCTCCAGGTGGGCAGCTGGGTCGGTCGTCACGACCAGCGTCTCGTAGCCAGCTTCGGCGAGTTTCGTTGCCGACGTTGCGGCCACGGTACTCTTGCCGACACCGCCTTTCCCGGTGAAGAACAGGTACCGCGTACCATCTCCCGGCTGGAGTTGGTCGGCGACCGATTCCGGGTCGGCTAGCGTATCGATATCGACGGAGTGGCCCGAATCGACATCAGTAGCCGCGCCCACGTCCACAGTAGGCTCGTTGCCATCGTAGATGACACCACCTACGTCCGACAGCAGCTCCAGTCCGGCGATTTCACCGGGCTGGAGCGGATACGTCGCCATCGCATCAGCGTCGAACTCGGTCTGTGCTCGTTCAATGACTGCCTGTTCGTCCTCGCGTTTCCCCTCGAAGAAGGGGTCCTCACAGACCGACTCGGGGAGGTACCCGTTGATCACGAGGAACTGGGATTCGATGCCCAGTTCGCCGAGGTCCGACGCACTGCGTTCGATCTCTTCGAGTGAGGAATCCTCTGGCTTGCCGACGAACGCGAAAGTCGTCCGTTGTTCGTTCTGCAGGGTGTCAATGGCTCGCTCGTACTGGGCCTTCTTGTCCTCCATGGAGGCGGCGGGACCGATACAGGTCGAGCCGCCCTTCTCGAGTTCGGCGTTCCAGTCCGAGGGGAGCTCCATCAGCCGAATCGTGTGGCCGGTCGGCGCCGTGTCGAAGACGACCACGTCGTACTCGGGGCTATCCATGAAATCGACGAAATTGTCGAATGCCGCAATTTCCTCGACACACGGGCTGTTGAGTTGCTCTTCGACCGTCTCGATTTGTTCGTCGTCGAGCAGTTGTCGCATCGGCTCGATGGTCTCCTGTCGGTACTCTTCAGCCGCGGTGTCGGGATCGATTTCGATGGCAGAGAGGTTATCGATATCGTCGATTGTGGTTACCTCGTGGCCGATGTCCTGCTCGAAAATGTCCGAGAGGTTCGGGGCTGGATCCGTTGTTACCAACAGTGTCTCGTAGTCGTTGTCGGCCAGCCACGTCGCCGTGGCACAGCTGACAGTGCTCTTGCCGACGCCGCCCTTCCCGCTGAAGAATACGAACTCTGTCTCTTCGCTATTCGGCTCGACAACTTCTTCGGCTGGTGTTTGTGTGGTAGCCATCTACGCTTCCTGTGGGTCGGCGGAGTTCTCGATAGTCGATGCAAGATCGTCGTACGAGAGATACGCCTCTTTGGCGACGATCTCGTCGTCAACGACCGTGATCGGGAGAATCGACGGGCCGTGCTCTTCGACCAGGTCAGCGATTCGCTGGGTTTCGAGGAACTGCTCGATGTTGTGTTGCATATTCGCTCGCGACACATCGACATCGAACTCGTCTTCGAGTTGGTCGAGGGCGGCGCTAACCTCGACGAGTTCGTCGTCGGGGTCCGGTCCACAGACGCCTGTGGAACAACACATCGCTTCTTCGTACAGGGTGAGTTCAGTCATAGTTTTGTAGATCGTTCAATCGAACAGTCAAGATGTTCGAATTGAGTTCTGTATCTTCACTCCTATCCTACCGGCTTCAATTTAGAGTTTGTTCATATATACTTCAACCCTTTGGTCAGCCCACGAAGCTATCGATCACCCATGAGTCGCCGATGACGACCGTCGCTTGCCCGTCGAAGTGGCGGTATTCTCCGTGGCCGTTCTCGCTGTGTTCCTGAGATCTGTTCCGCCAGCTAGAACCATAATGTACCATCGAGGTGTCGGCTAGTTCGCTCTGGAGAGACTCTCTGAGACCGACATCGTGCCCGAAACCGACTCGACACGCTCGTAGTTCATCCACTCGTACGTAGACATCAGCAGTGACACCGCTCGTGAGTCGTCGCTGTGACCGACGCTATTGGTTGTACCAAGTGGCACTGTCGGAGCGCACCACCGTACTCAATGGTTCGGGCTAATCTGAGTCATTACTAAATTGTTTAGAATTCCACAGTCAAATTATACAGTACCCACTACGCAACACTTACTTTACTGTCTACTCAATCTGTG
Source organism: Haloarcula amylolytica JCM 13557 (assembly GCF_000336615.1). Taxonomy (GTDB): domain Archaea; phylum Halobacteriota; class Halobacteria; order Halobacteriales; family Haloarculaceae; genus Haloarcula; species Haloarcula amylolytica. Next base: position 60,030 of record NZ_AOLW01000012.1, on the reverse strand, counting down.
CGTATGTCATCAACCGAGCGGCTACAGCGGTATCTCTCCGATGAGCGAGGTGGCTGTGGCGACGAGGAAGCGGCCCAGCGGCTCGCTGAATTAGAAGAACTTGACGCAGCTGCGGGCGGTCCGGATCTTGAATCAGATGTGAGTGTGCTGTCCGCACTCGCCAATGAGACACGATACAAAATCGTCCGGATTTTGCATATGGCCGATGGGGAGCTCTGTGTCTGTGAGTTTTCACCACTGCTAGATGTGAGTGACAGCGCTATCAGTCACGCGCTCTCCCAGCTCACCGACGCCGGACTCCTGAGTCGACGGAAAGACGGAAAGTGGCGGAAATATCGGACGACACCACGGGCGAGTGCATTGTTGGTCGCACTCGATGGGTCTCGAAAATGACTCCACGAACTATCGAAAAATACAGAGGTCAATATAGGTCACATACGAGAACTCTTGATAGACAAGGTAAATGGAGTATCTATGTCCGCTGACTCAACGATGAAATTTGGATTTGTTTGTGTACAAAACGCTGGCCGCAGTCAGATGTCGACAGCCTTCGCAGAGCGTGAACGTGAGCGGCGGGGTCTTGAAAATAGCACTAAGATTCTCACCGGTGGGACACACCCTGCTGACCACGTTCACGAGGAAGTCGTCACTGTCATGGGCGAACTTGACATCGATCTCTCGGACCGGACACCACAGGAGGTCTCGACCAAGGAACTCGAATCCTGTGACGTAGTCGCCACGATGGGTTGTTCAACACTCGAACTCGACGCCGAGACTGTCGATGTCCGCGATTGGGCGCTGGACGACCCGGACGGGCAGGACATGGAGCAGGTCCGNACATCCAGTGGCTCGCAGATCGTCGCTTGTGTGAGCCGGATGTCTGACTCCTGACCAGCGAGATATAGAGCGCCGGCTGCGACACCGTCTGATCGCCCGTTGACCTCAGTGGACTCGGTCGCCTGCTCTGCGAGTTCGAGCGCCCGCTGGCGAATCTCCGGGGAAACGTTGAATGGAAGGTCTGAACAAATCCGCGCCACCCAGTCCACCGGGAGCGACACTGGGATTGGGAGATCGAGTTCCACCAAGAACGTCCGGTAGCAGTTCCAGACGTGCGATGCAGAACACCGGGCAACATCGGCTACCGTCTCCATCGTCACGAGGCCGTTGCATCGGCAGGCAGCGTATACAGCGGCCGCTGCACCGCCCTCAATCGACCGTCCGATTAGGAGGTCCTCGTCCTGAGCCTCCCGGAAGAGCGTGGCTGCCTGTTCTTTCACCACCTTACTCTCAGACAGCGCACTCGCGATGCGTCGGATTTCACCGAGCCCGTGAGCGAGATTCCGGTCGCGCTTGCTGGTGAACTTCGACCGGCCATGGAGTCGTCACTGGCGAGCAAGCCGTCGACGCCGTCTCGGAGAGATGTCTGCACTCTCAACCGAGCCGATGTTCGTCGACAGGCCTTGGTCATGCCGAGTGGCTGTTCGGGGTGCGCCCGTCCGTTTCTGTTCCTCCTTGTCGTACGTCCGCCACTCCGGCCTGCGGTCGATCTGGTCTTGCTCGGTCACCAGGCCACAGTCCTCGCAGTTCGTTTCTCGCCCGGTGCTGTCGAGTTCGCCGCCACACTCGGGACAGCCCGGCGTAGCTGCAGACAACGCTGTCTGGACGGTTTGTGAAGACATATTTCGAGACATCCTCTCACCTGACCGGAGGGGCAGAAAACACACTGCGGCCCCCGGTTAGGCGTCTGGCAGTTTTCCATCCGGGCGGGGGACTCGCTGGGCGTCGATCTCGATCTCGACCCGGCGACGGTGTTTGCATCGCTCGGCCTCATCGGGACAACTGCACGTCTCCTCAAGCACATCCACCTCGTACCGGCTATCCGACGCNACCCGGCGACGGTGTTTGCATCGCTCGGCCTCATCGGGACAACTGCACGTCTCCTCAAGCACATCCACCTCGTACCGGCTATCCGACGCCGAATGAACCTCGTAGCGACCGGGCTTTGCGAGAAAAGAGACATCCATGTCCTCCTGCTTCGCTCGTTTCGTACGCGGTTCATCCTCGGAGGTGACAGCCAAGGGGTCCTCAGTTGGGTCCGTGACGCCGCCGTCGTCGAATCGGACTTGCATGACTCCGCCGTCAGCGACTGCCTTGCGGGGTTCGCCGTCGACGTGTAGCCCGAACTGGTCGTCGAGAGCGTCGTCATCAACCCACTGCGGGATCGGTCTCTTGCCGGTGGCGAAGGCGACTCGCTTCTGGTGCTTGCACTCCTTGTCGGGGTTGTACTGCTTCCACTTGCACTCGCAACTCCCTGTTTGAGTGTCAACAAGGTACTCTGAACCGGACTCGGAGTTGACTAGGAAGAGGTCGTCGGCGTTCCGTGCCCGACCAATCGAGTCCAACACGGTCATGACTTCGGTCAGCGCCCGAACGGTCCGGTTGTTCGGGTCAGCCTCCTCCAGTTCGCTCTCGTCGATGCTGCTGGCGTCGCTACGGGATTCTGTAGTAGCCATGAATGACAGGCGGCACGCCCTCTCTGGGACNCTGGCGTCGCTACGGGATTCTGTAGTAGCCATGAATGACAGGCGGCACGCCCTCTCTGGGACGCCCCTCACCCCGCTGGGGCGCAGAAAATTCGGCGACTAGAGTCTGTGCAAGCGTAATTCTATTCCCAGACGGGAGTGGTCACCTATGGAAATTCTGCTATCTGAACAAACCACCGTTGACGTCATAATCTTTTGGAGCGCGCAGATTTCAGATCAGCAGGGATGTGAAAACCACCAGACTATGGACCGATGCCACTCACAACTATTGGCAGGCTGGGGGAATCTTGTGCGGTAGCTGTGGCTGTCGCGGTCTGCGAACCGGCCACTGAGCGCCGTCGCAGCGACGGCGCTCAGGTACTCACACCTGGTGGATTGTACACCTCCCTTCGGTCCAGCATATGGTAAATTGACACCAGCAACTTGCGAGCGGTTGCGACGATTGCCTCTTGTGAACTCTTTTTTCCCGCTAACCGATCATAGAACCGACGTAGATACTCGTCGTTACATGTGTGAACTGCTGTTTGCGCGCACTGAACGAGGATCCAGCGCATCCGTCCTGATCCTCGTTTTGAGATCCCACCTTCGAACCGCGAGTCGCCAGACTCGCGGATCACTGGGTTCAATCCAACGTAACTTACGACCTCTTTGTCCCTGTCGAACCTATCTATCTCACCTAATTCGGCGTAGATCATTAGCGCCGAATAGTAGCTCACACCGGGAATCGTCATCAAGAGCTGGGTCTCCTTCAGAGACCCAGCGCGGTCCTCTATTGCTTCATCAAGTCGCTCAATCTCGTCGGTGAGCGTCTCGATTATCTCTAGATACGACCTTAGCAATTCCTCCCACGGTTCCGGGAGCGAGAGTTCTCGCAAGAACTCTCGTCCCTTCACACTCAGCGGTTTGGTTTTCCGAGTGATGCCGTGATCAGACAGCAATCCGTGGATTTTGTTTGCATATTCTGTCCGGTTTTCGACCAACTTCTGTCGCCCGCGCACGAGTGCGCGGGCTTCACGAATCTCATCGGTAGGAACGTAGCTTTCTGGCACTGAATTCAACCGACATAGTCGAGCTAACTCCTTTGCGTCAACGCGATCGGTTTTCTTGTCGGTGTCAGAAATCAGATTCAGTTTTTCAGGGTGGGCAACAGTCACATCTAGGTGCTCAGACAGCGTATCGTGGATGTGGTAGTAATTGCTCGTTGCCTCGATTGCAGCTTCTGCTCCAGCATACTGCTGGGCGAGGTCGTCGAGGTTCGCGTTTTCGACGCGAACCTCTTCGACGAGTTCACCCGCTTCATCCATCACTGCCACCTGTGCGTACCGCTTGTGAATGTCAATTCCAAGGAACATGGATTGTCACTCCGGGACGCCGGTGCGTGAAACAGAGAGTCACCTATGCGGGCTTTCCCGACTGCCGCCCGGAGCGGCAGTCGGGCTGTAATGCCCATAATTCGGCTTCTTACGCACTCGGACCAATCAGTACAACGTGCTCTAACGCACGGACCAATCGCCGGTCTCTTGCGTCCCATACTTGTTTCACGCTCTTATGGGATAGCAGAATTTCCATCGAATCAGTACAGGGGAGACAGCGACCAGCTAGCTGTTTGCGAAATGCCAATATTCGCAGCGTCAAAAAACGCTATCAAATAGCCTGCCAATCAGGAAGACAACGACGAATGCACCGAACAAAATCACCACCGCTAGAAGGAAATCGGTGGGACTTCCCGACCCCTCAAGACCAATTTGTAAGGCGGGATACATCGTGTTCGGAAGGTTGGGTTAGAAGAGTAAATAGCCAGTGGGTGACGTGCTAAATTCGCAGGTCTACCTTGCAGCTGTTTCACTCGTCTCCACAGGTGAAGAAACTATATTCAGTGGCTGATATCATAGACCAAGACCCATTTTTTGGCCCCCAGTCGGGTGCGGGGCGGTCCAGTGAGAGCGTCCCGACAGTACCCATGGCATCGAAGACTACCAACGGCAAGCAGACCGGAGAACAGCACCCAGTATCCAGCGAAGCGCAGTTCCCAAACCTCACAGCCCACGCCGTGGGGACCGCAGATCGACTTCGGCGCGTGAATGAAACCGCGAAAGCCGATTCCCTCGAAACAATTGAGGTTAAGCCGATAAGTGGCGGCTGAAAACTTGAAAGCGTGATTATAAATGCCGTCGCCAAGGGAGCATTCACCATGATATTTAGATTCATTTATTACACATAATCAACTGGTTGGCTTGATTCCAGCGGGACTGTCCGCAAATCATAATATATAAGTAGTTTTTAGGCCAGCCTAAAGTATGCAGAATAAAGATATCTTGGACTGCTGTCAACGTCGGAGGGAAATTCTGAAAGCTGGCTGTAGTATCGTTGGCGGCGGGATAGTTGCCGGTTGTCTCGGTACCACCGACGACTCGTCGTCGGATGACACCACTCCTACGTCCCCATCTGGTGAAGAGTCAATGACAGAAGCTGACGATCCAACACCGTACGAAGTGACAGTCAAACCAGCCGGGACCCATACGTTTGACTCAGTGCCCGAAACCTATGCAAGTTTTCCCGGAGCTTGGATGGATATTGCGATGGCATTGGGTATCAAGCCATCTGCAATGATGTCTCTTGAGGAAGAGCAGCTGAAATACTACAAAGCACTTCCTGACGTTGCTGTCGATCTGGGTTCCGTAGAGACTCTTTTGGATTCCAATGATTCGGAATTCGACAAGGAAGTGTTCTACGAGGTTGATGCTGACGTACACCTGATGGACCCGCGGATTCTCAAGCGGTACTCGGGGTGGAACGATGACGATCTTGAAGAGATAGAGCACAATGTCGGTCCGATACTGGGATCGATGATCCGCTTCCCATACGAACGCCATCCGTACTACACACTGTACGAAGCTGTCGAGAAAGCAGCAAAAATCTTCCAGCGGCAAGAACGGTACGATGCATGGGTCGATCTCAAAGACGAGGTGTTTGCCGAGATACAGTCTCGTCTGCCTGATGACAAACCGACTGTCGGCGCATTTATCATCGATTTCGATATTGAAGGCAAAAGCCTGCGGGCGGCAGAGATCGATGCATTCCGAAACGACACCAGAACCTTTCGTAAACTGGGCGTCAACAGTGCGTTCAAAGGGGACACCTACGTCCGATACAAAGAGATCGGTTACGAGAAACTCCTCGATGTCGACCCGGAATACATTGCACTCATCGATAATCTGACGACGGAAAATAACGAGTCCTTCCAGCAAACCCTTCAGGCAGCCAAGAATCACGAAACGTTGAGTGAGTTGACTGCAGTCCAAAACGAGAACTTCGTTCGGTCGGCTGGGACGAATATGGGACCGATCATTGACCTATTTTCGGCGGAGGCAGTTGCGATGCAGTTGTACCCGGATGAGTTTGGCGAGTGGCCTGGGTCTGTCGGCGACGTTCCCACCGAGCACCAGTTATTCGACCGACAGCGGGTTGCTGATATCATCAATGGAAGAGTGTGAATCGGCGATCGGTTGTAGTTAGTTCCCCCAGAAACTGCAAAAGATCTCCTGAAGTTGCATACTATGGAGTATTTCGGGACAGGAGCGTTTCTTGTGAAACTTTGTTTTAGTTAACTAAACCATAATTGTTTTATTAGCGTCCCTACCGTATCTCACATGATGTCGAGATTTATACAATACCTTCCGGCAAGCAGCTCCGTGAGGTCATATTCTTCTGTCGGCAGTGAGGTGAGTGCTAATGCCTAAACACTGTTCGAGACGGGAACTGCTGGGCGGTGCTGTGGCTGGAGCTGCTGGCCTGATTGCAGGCTGTAGTTCCTCAAAGGCCGATTCTGAGGATTCATTTACTGTTGCGTTGGCGCGAGATCCAACACGGCAAAAGTGGGATGTCTACAACGGTATCACACCGTATTATACGCATGTGTTTGAACCGCTCGTTGACACCACAGCGGAGATGGAAACCGCGCCGCTGCTTGCCACAGAATGGGAGGCCGTCGACGAGACGACGTGGGAGTTTTCCTTACGCAATAATGTCACATTCCACAACGGAGACCCGCTGACAGCCGACGCGGTTGTCCGCTCCTTTGACCGTGTTTTTGAGCAGTGGTCGTGGGTCCCGGGCTGGATTGGTGTCACGTCTGACGGCGTCACGGCAGTAGATGACACCACTGTTCGGTTCGAGACAACGGACCCCTTCCCCGCGTTTCCTGGCACAATCTCACACCAGTATTTCGGCATTCAACACCCTGATGAAAACGAGACGCCGACTGGGACAGGCCCGTTTGAGGTCGATGAAGTCACGGCAGGACAGTCAATCACGCTTACGCCGTTTGCTGACTATCGAGACGGGACAGCTACTCCCACAGAACTCACTTTTGAGTGGATCAAGGATCCCAACACGCGCGTGCTGTCTCTTGAAAAAGGTTCAGTCGATATCGCACAACAAATCCCGAAAAGCCGGGCTACGGCGCTTGTCGAGGCTTCGGAGATGGGGATAAACACGTATCTCACACCTGAGGCTGGGCTCGTCGCAGTCAATCTGTATCGGTCGCCGACCGATGACGAGCAACTTCGAAAGGCACTCAACTGGGCTGTCGACCAGAGCCAGATCGTCGAGAATGTTCTCAACGATATTGGCAAGCCAGCACATGGACCGATTTCGTCTACTATTCCATGGTCAATTCACGATGAACTCCCGACCTACGGGCCAGACCTAGATCGGGCACGGGACCTCGTTGAGGCGTCCAGATACGACGGCGAAACGCTATCGGTTCTGATCAATAGCAAAAATGCCGACGATAGAACGATCGCACAGACGCTTTCCGGTTGGTTCAAAGAGATAGGCGTCACAAGCGAGATTCGACAGATCGATCCGGCATCGTTCAACGATAGGTTCACCGCGGGCGAAGCGAACCTGACGCTCGTCGGTTTCGGATCGAATAGCGCTGCCTGTGACTATCTTATTCGGGCAATGTTCCACTCCGAAGGCAGTGACAATCGGAAACGCTACAAACAAGACGGCACCGGCATCTACAATCCTGGCCCAGAAGTCGACCGCCTCATCGAGCAGGGATACCGGGCAGAAAATCTGGAGGCAAAACGGGACTACTACGGTGAAGTCCAGCGGCGCGTGGTCGATACCGGAGCGGTCATCCCACTGTACTACAATGAGTCTGTCTTCGGCCGGCGGGCGGATGTCTCCGGTATCGACAGCCACCCGGTAGACAACATGATCGAATGGTCCGGACTCACGCGAGAACAATGAACAGGGATGGCGTGAGCGTAGGGTTCCTGCGTTCCCGGTCTGGTACTGGCTGGATTCGCCATCTGGGGCCGATATGCCAACCGCCACCAGCCAGTGATTCTGCGGTAATAGGCCAGATGGTATCGACGAGAAATCGAATGAGATGGATACAGTGTGTGATATCGTATGTATAAATTCACGCGACGACAGACATTGTTTGCAGCTGCAGCCGGTATTTCAGGCCTCAGTGGGTATTGGCTACAAAGCGGCGAAAGCGTAGACGATGACACGTTCAGGGTTGGCTCACCGTGGACGCCGGATGCGATAGATCCCGTGGCAAACGGCTGGCTCTGGCGACGCCTCAATGTGCTTGAGCCACTGCTTACCGTCGATTACGACGCGACTGTGTCACCGGGCTTGGCCACTGACTGGCACATGGTCAACGACAGGACGTGGGAGTTCACACTCCGTGAAGGAGTCACATTCCACGACGGGACTGAGGTGACCGCAGAAACTGTGCTCCCATCGCTCACACGAGCATTCGAATCAAGTTCGATGGCTGCAGTCCCGGTCGAATCAGTCGAAGCCGCTGCTGACCGGACGATTATAATTCAAACTACAGTTCCGTTCTCACCACTGCCAGCACACTGTACCCGTGGGATTACCTGCCCTGTTTCACCGTCTGCAATCGCCAACGATGGGTCAATCACTGAGCCGATCGGTACTGGTCCGTTTCAATTCGAAAACTGGGAGCCAAGCTCGACAATCACAACGACCGCTACCCCGGACTACCACGGGTCGACCGCACACATCGAGACACTAATCTACGAAGGCATCACTGACGACCAGACTCGGCGGCTAAAGCTCGAAAACGGGGAACTGGATATGGCACGTATTCTTCCGAACAAGGCAGCGGATACACTTGCATCCAGTCCCGATCTCACTGCTCACACGTACAAGATTCCGCGAGCCCGATACCTTGTGTTCGACCTCGACTCTGCACCGTTTGCGGACAGAAAAGTCCGTCGCGCGGTAATGTATGCTATCGACCGGGACCACATCGTTGATTCGTTGCTGAATGGGCTGGGGTCGAAAGCGATCGGTCCGTTCCCAGCGGATGTAACGGAGTGGGCCGCAGAGCTCGAACCGTATGAATACTCGCCTGATAAGGCACGGAGGCTCCTCACTGAAGCGGGATGGGAACCGGATGGGGACACCCGTACCCGTGACGGTGACACACTCTCGGTGTCGATCTGGACGTACAATACCCGTCCACTGCTGCCCACGATTGCCGAAGTGATACAGACACAGCTTCAGGCGGTTGGCTTCGATGTCGATATTTCAGTCATGGAGTCCTCGACAATCAAAGAGCAAGCAACAAACGGGGAGTTCGATACCGTTCTGTGGTCGAGTTCAGTGTTATGGTATCCTGACCCGGACCGACTGTCTGACCTCGTTCATTCGGAGACGGCGACGATGTTCAGTGGCTACGAGAGCGAAGCGGTCGATCGGCACCTCGAAGCAGCTAGGCGGACAGCCGACCGTGACGAGCGGTTCGAGCGATACGCAGCGGTCCAGCGGCGTATGCAACGTGACCTCCCTCTCGGCTGGCTCACCTACTACGCAAACGTCATCGGGACTCGTGCCGACGTCGAGGGATACCAGCCCCATCCCATCGAATCCTGTTATCATCTGGAGGAGGTCACACAGCGGCGATGACTGGGGCGGGACTCTGCAAACGACTGCTGACGATGGCAATCGTTCTGCTGGGCGTGTCGCTGCTCACGTACGGGCTGGTCTTCGTCACACCGGGGGATCCGGCGCGAACGATTCTGACCCAACAGATGGGTGGACAGGCACCATCTCAGGATGCAGTCGATCAGTTTCGAGCTGAAAATGGGCTTGACGACCCATTCATAGTCCAGTATGCCCGCTGGATGGGGAACGCACTGCAAGGCGACCTCGGTCAATCGTACTACAGCGACCGGTCTGTCTCTGATATGATTGTCCAACGGTTGCCGAATACAATCGGACTCGCTGTTGCATCGATGCTCGTCGCGCTTGTAATAGCTCTCCCGGCCGGAATTGCCAGCGCGAGTAATCCGGGGAGCCGGATTGACTACGCCGCACAGATCGGCTCGCTAATTGGAGTCTCAATGCCGAACTTCTGGCTTGGCTATCTGCTTATTATCGTCTGTGCGCTCCGTCTCAACCTCCTTCCGGTGGCCGGCGCGGCTGGACCGAAATATCTGGTTCTCCCCTCACTGACGCTTGGCTCTGGAATGGCTGCGGTTATCGCGCGACTGGTTCGAACAGCGATGCTTGATGTTCTGGATGACGCGTACATCCAGGCCGCCAGATCGAAAGGGTTGCGCGAACGGATTCTCGTCTATAAACACGCGCTCCGGAACGCGCTTGTGCCCGTCGTGACGATTATAGGTTTGCAGTTGAGTTACGTCCTTAACGGCGCAGTTGTTATCGAAGTAGTGTTTCAACGGCCGGGCTTGGGGACGTTACTCGTTGATGCAATCTTTGCTCGTGACTACCCGGTCGTACAGGGCGTAACACTGCTAATCGGCGTCATCTTTGTCTTGGTGAACTTTGCAGTCGACCTGACGTATAGCCGACTTGACCCACGAATCGACCTCGGAGGTGAGCACACATGAGCGACCGAACAGCCGACAGAAGAAAGCAGCAGGAAGCCACCAAGCAACCGAGGGGAACTGACGGACTCGCAACGGACCGCCTCGGACAATTCGGAATCGGAGTTGTGCTCACGTTGCTCGTCCTTGCGGCACTTGGACCAGTTGTTTCGCCCTACGATCCAGTCGAACAGGACCTTTCGAACAGGCTTGAATCTCCGTCACTGTCTCATCCGTTCGGGACCGACCAGCTGGGTAGAGACGTACTGACAAGACTCCTTCATGGTGCGCGATTCTCGCTCGGTATCGCCGTCGCTGTAACCACTGTACGACTTATTATGGGGACGGCAGTCGGCCTCCTCGCCGGCTACGCCGGTGGCTGGATTGATGAGACGCTGATGCGACTTGTCGATACACTGCTTGCGTTCCCTGGAATCGTCCTCGCACTTGTCATCGCCGGGATTCTGGGGCCGAGTCTGGTGAACGTGATGCTTGCACTGTCGGTCGTTGGTTGGGCATCGTACGCACGGTTAGTTCGGAGTAACGTACTCTCGCTTCGAGAGCGTGAGTTTGTAAGCGCCGCACGATTGCTCGGCCGGTCACGAACGCACATCGCAACCCGCCACTTACTCCCGAACGTCGTTGCACCAGTTGTCGTTCTGGCAACGCTTGACATCGGCAGCGTCATTCTCGGCACAGCGGGACTTTCATTCCTTGGGCTGGGCGCACAGCCACCTACACCTGAATGGGGGACAATGCTTGCATCCGGACGCAGCTATCTCAGACAGGCGTGGTGGCTTGTCAACGCTCCGGGCCTTTGTATCATGCTCACCGTGCTCGGCTTCAATCTTCTCGGAGACAGCCTTCGAGATATGCTTTCACCTACGCAGACAGCCCAGATGGAGGAACTGTAGCAATGAGTGAACCACTGCTTCGCGTCGAGAACTTACAGACTCGTTTCGACACTGATCACGGGACTGTCGACGCGGTCAACGGGGTGTCGTTCACCGTCGACCGGGGCGAAATTGTCGGTATACTCGGTGAAAGTGGGAGCGGCAAGTCTGTTACTGCCAGATCAATTTGCCGACTTGAAGACCCGGGAAACATCGTTGGCGGATCCATTACCTTTGCTGAAAGAGAGCTAACAACTGCCACTGAAGCGACACTGCGTCGACTACGTGGAAATAAGCTCTCGATGGTCTTTCAGGACCCGACGGAAAGCTTGAACCCTGTGTTTTCGGTCGGCGAGCAGATCGCAGAATCGGTTCGGGTACACGAATCGAGCGAGACACAACGTCTGCTAGATTTCCTCGGTGTGTCACCGTTCCGTGACCGGTCAGCGTGGGAGAACGCACGGGAGCGCGCTATCGAGTTGCTGGACCAAGTAGGCATCCCGAACCCGGAAGCAAATGTATCGTCATTCCCACACGAATTTTCTGGTGGCCTCCGGCAACGAGCAGTCCTCGCCATTGCACTGGCCAGTGAACCCGCGTTGCTGGTTGCCGACGAGCCAACAACAGCACTTGACACAACCACACAGGCAGATATTCTCAGTCGATTGCGCTCGTTACGTGACGAGCAGAATATCGGCATACTGCTTATCTCCCATGATATCGGTGTGATTGCACAGACATGTGACCGTGTCGTGGTACTCTATGACGGACAGGTAATGGAGGCCGGTCCCGTCGAGCGAATACTGACCGCACCGGAACGTCCGTACACGAGAGCACTCCTTTCGTGTTCGGTCCGAAACAGCGACGCTGACAAGCAAGTCCAGTCCGCCATGGCACGTCCACGAGACCCCAGCAGCAGCCACGAGGGCTGTCCGTTTGCCGACCGCTGCCAGTATGTGACCGAAACGTGTCGCTCTGGGCCGATTCCGACGACTGAGGCCGCGTCGGACCACCGACTCGCCTGCGTCGAAGCACCGTTCTCTGAAGCCAAGTTCGTGTCCGAACAGCAGGAGATTCCGGCAGCTAACGGAGGACAACAGAATGACACAGCGTAACCAAACTCCAGATGATGTGCAGTCTGGTACTCCTGTGGTCGAAGTACAAAACGTCTCGAAAGCGTTTTCATCGACACGATCCGTCCTCGGTCGGTTGCGTAGCAGCGACTCACCGGCGAAAGCGGTCTGTGATGTATCCTTAGCCGTCCAACGAGGCGAAACACTGGGACTTGTTGGTGAGAGTGGCTGCGGGAAATCAACACTCGCGAAACTCATCACCGGGCAGCTCACCCCGGACGATGGGCAAGTTCGTCTCGATGGAACGCGCGTCGGTGAGCTCTCAGAGCGTTCCACCGCGCAACGGCGGCGAGTCGGCGTCGTGTTTCAACACGCCCGGGGAAGCTTTGACCCCCGGTGGCCCATCGGTCGATCAATTGCTGAAGCCAGTAGCGACGCCACCTCGGCTTCCCTACATGACACCGGTCCAGACGAGGTCGCTGAGCTGTTGTGCAGTGTTGATCTCGCGCCAGCAATCGCTGACCGGTATCCCCGGGAACTCTCCGGCGGCGAAATACAGCGCGTCGCTCTCGCCCGAGCGATTGCACACGACCCCGATATAATCGTACTCGATGAGCCAGTCTCCGGACTCGACATGGCCACACAGGCGAGAGTTCTTTCACTTCTCGCAGACATACAACAGCAGTTCGGTGTCGGCTACGTGTTTATCTCCCATGACCTCAATGTCGTCAGGTTCCTCGCTGATAGGGTCGCGGTAATGTATGCTGGCGAACTCGTCGAAGTCGGGCAAGCAGGCGACCTGTTCCAGTCCCCAAACCATCCCTATACTGAAGCGTTAATCCGTGCGATTCCGAGTGATGACCCACGAGATCCCCCGCCAGTGCCGCTTCACGGTGCTCCTCCTGACCCAGCAGATAGACCGGAAGGCTGCCCATTCCATCCACGTTGTCCGGCCGTGACACAATCCTGTCAGGAACACCATCCGTCACTCGAAGAGGTTCGGGAGACACACGTTCGGTGTCTTCATGCTCCGGAAGCGACAGGCGAAACAGACATAAATGAGTCCCATACTGAAAATGGACTCTGAGATGAGTCGATTCTGAGCCCATGAAAACCGATTATTCTACTCAAAGTCAACGTTTTTGTGGGTGCTTTCACCAGTCATCACTGACTTCACTCTCGTCACAGAAGATGTCCTCATCAAGATAATCAACGAGTAACCGGGCAGGTCATGCTCACAACCTCTTCCGTGTCGTCTGTATAAATATTGCCGCCGATCAGCGTGATGACGCCACACAGTGGTGGACAACACAGGGACGAGTAGCCAACTCGTCCAGTTTCGGTCTCTGTCGGTTTGTGCTTCCCTCGGGGCTGGAGTTTAAATGCCATGACGAACGCAACCAAGCGTGTGACTGACCGGAATCCTGAGTACGATCCCGCTGATATCCGCGGCGCAGCGAGTTCCGATCCTGACACGAGAGGGAACGGACGGGAACAAGTCCTCGAATCCACCAAGTATCCCGACCGTACAGAGGATGATGCTCGCACCTGTCGGACCTGTGGACAGGATATTCCCCGTGGTGAACGCCAGTGTCCGTTCTGCGCTCAAACCGACATCTCAGAGACTTCGTTCGACGATCAGGATAGCAGCCCACTTGGGGAGTGGACGTTCGGTCAGGTAGTACTTGCACTCGTCGAAGCGAACACTGACTTCCATGCACGAGCCCTCGGCGCTGCGGCCTTCTCCGTGTCTGATAGCATCGCGAGCGGTGAGGGTGTCTCTCATGGAACCGTGAAGTGTCGAGCAGCCTTCGGGACCGAGCCAGCCGCCACTCTCACGCAGGGCTGGCCCGACCTGCCGACCGAAACCACGCTCGACGAGGAATCCGGACAGGCGCTCTTGGAGACAGCCGACGAACAGACCAACTGGGGCGGGGATGGAGACGACGTCCAGCCACGGATTTACCTCGAGGACGGGTCGCCAGTCACCGACCGCTCGGAGTTCCAGCAGCTCACGGATGAGTTCCGAGAGGATGATGGGACGTACTGGCTTGTTCCCGGCGTCGTGCAGCGCCATCAGGCAAGAGCTGAACCGGAGATAATTGGAATTGGGTTCTACTGTCGCCAGTGTGGCGCCGTGACGGGACACGAATCTCACGGGCTCGATGGCTTCGAGTGTCACCCACATCTTGACCGCATGATCTGGACCTGCAGAGAGTGTGGGCAGCACCGACACGAACCTGAACAGGAGGATGACACGGAGGATGTCACGGGCTATGAGCATCTTCCCGACGGCGTCTCACCGGAGGATATCCACGGCGACGAGCCAGACTTCCAGGAACAAGCGTTTCAGGACCAGATCAGTGCCTATCGCGAGCGGAATGGCTTCTTTCCGTGGGAGCGGTAACTATTCCGTTGCTTCAGAAAGGACTTTTGAGTAAAGCTCATCGGAGATCCAGAAGCCAGCGTCACGAAGGGCGTCAAGTTCGTATTTTAATTCAATGTCTCCAGCATTGGCTCCGCGGAGTAGTATCCCGATGACTCCCGTTACCGTCAGGTTGTGTCTCCGAGCGACCTGTCGACCGTCTTTTTCATCCAAAAGGATGAGGTCAGCATCGTGCTCGATGGCATGACAAATAGCAGCTGTTTCCCCGAGATCCAGTTCGTGGAAGATTTCAGTGAAGAGGTGCGACTGTTCGACCTCGGTGATCGTCAGGAACTCATCGTCACGCAACGAGCGAAGCGCGTCTACACCTGCCTCTCCATCAGTGAGTTCGTCCCAAACCTGACGTGGAATGGTGATGCTCGAAAACTGCGATTTGAGAAGGGTGAGTTGGTCGATAAGTGCAAGATTCAGCAGCGGTGACGTGTCCGAGACTACAAGCTCGCTATTCGGCATAGTCGAGGTCTTCGGCAAGTTCAGTGTCGGTGTAATGGCGTGGGATTTCGCGGTCTCCGAGTAACGCTTGGAACTCTCGGTGGGACAGTTCTGCCAATGCACGCGCTTTCCCGAACGGAAGGATATCACGTGCGTAAAGCGAGACAGCTAATTCTTGTTTCATTGCCTGCGGCCGCTCTCCCTCAGGAATCTGGAGCGCCTCATACACCTCTTCGTCAATTTCGATAGTAGCCATACTCGTCTGTTGGATAACCCGATTATTGAGTGTTTGGCTGCGCTATTCGCATATCGCGTCGTGTAGTCTCACCTGTGCGGTCGAAAACGTCTGTTCTCGTAGATGGGAGTGCAATTTGGCTACGATACGATTCGTGTTCGACGTCCATGACCGACCGGTGAACAGCTGAGGTTTTGTGTCTCCCTCGGAGCCAGAGGAAATCATGAGTACGACAGCGCCTGCCTTTGAGCGGAGTCCAGACTGTATGGCAAATGATACTGTAACCCGCCGTTCTGTGTCTCCGGCATTGTTGAAGAGTTGGCTGGCTTCGCACTCGGACAGCTATACTTTTGTTACGACCGAGGATGTCATAGAACGATACGAATCGTATTCCTTTCGCTGCAATCGAGATGAACTATCCGTTCACTACACCTGCGTGTTAAGTATGCGCAACTGGGGGCTCAGCGCCGTGCGGAGGTGGTGTGACAATGAAGAAGACAGGTGAGTGCTGATGCCCGGCAAAGTGAAAGAGTACGTGAAGATACCAACCTTTCATACAAAACCAGCACAGTTTCACCAGTAGTCAATATAGAATGCCCACTGATCAGGAAGCATTCTGTCGGCTGTGTTAAATAGTGCCCTCTGAGCGACGCTGAAGTGACACCGATCTTTAGACCACCGGCACAACCCCTGAGGGCCCAACTCAAATCTGACTACTTTGACTAACGCCGCTACGCAACAGAGCAGTCAACTGAGCTAGAGCCAAGTGCCGTCTAGAGGCTCGAGAGCCAATCCAACACCGCGGCTGGATCTCCCAAAAGGGCGCGTGTATACCGACGAGATAGCCACGCCACGAGGTTGACGATATTCAGCGTTAGCAGAAACAGGACGGCGCCGATGGCCGAGAACAAGAGCGCGTCAGCCAACGAGTCGACAGCCCACTCACTGACTGTGACTACGAACTCCGCACCAACTAGCACGTTGCCCCACGGAATTGACAGTGACGGCGCAAGCGTGACCGGGTCAGCGGGAAAGATACCGACGCGCAAGCCGGGTTCGTCGTAGAACACCGGTGTGGCAAGCAATGTAATCGACATTGTCAGTCCAGTCACGAGGAACACGAAAGCACCGATACCGACGGGAAATTTCAATAGGAGATAGCCACACTCGGCCCACGTTCGACGGTTCACTATGAGCGCTCGCAGGCGGCCTAGCACACTGCCGTCCCGGAACGGATACGTTGGCGCGGCGATGTCAGTACTGAGTAAGACATTGGCGAGCAAACGCTCAACGGCACCCAGTCCTCGAACAATAAGTAATGTCACGATGAACAACGGTATGCCAATAATAAGGACAGTCAGCGGCACTGCAATCGAAAACCCCGTAACGAGGATGACAAAGTACGCTATCCCGAAGGGAAAAGCCAGCCCGAGATAGAGGAGATGGAGGTAGGTCCGAGGTTGCAACGGCGTGACAACGATAGATCGGAGGGAAGGCAACGACGCGGGCACAGGCATACTTTGGAAAGCCGCCGTCTAAAGATATCGGGGGACTGCAATATCTGAGACGCAGGACTGTAATTAATACCCCGGGCGGCACAACCACATTTTGATGGAGCCGGCCGGCGAGCCGGACGAGGAGCTCCTCACGCTCCTCGATGATGAGAACGTCCGGACGATACTGGTCGAGACAAGAGAGGAGTCTCAGTCGGTTGAGGCGCTGAGCAACTGCTGTGGGGCCGATGACTCGACAGTGTATCGCCTCGTGGACCGGCTACAAGACCGAGACCTCCTCATCGCTCATCAGGAGCTTGACCCCGATGGCCACCACTACAAAACGTATTCGGCCCGGTTGGAACGGGTCGAAATCGAATTTACGAACTCGGGCGTCGAGATTGATGTCGACCGCCGTGAACCGCCTTCCGACCGCTTTACACGCCTATACGAGGAATTTACCGGATGATCTGCAATAACCACATACCGCTGCAAGTGACTGTGGAAGGTGGTGCAACGGTGACCAGCATTGCGGCGCTGATTACCTTTCTTGTGGCGACAGTGCTCGCCGTGCTCGTTACATATCGATTCCTGCAGGGATATCTCCAGTCGCGTTCCAGGCCCATTCTACTACTGGCCATCGGGATGTTCCTGCTGGCTCCAGCGCCAATGCTCCTCCGTCTCACTGCAGGGAATATTATCACTGTAACTACTCCAGTACGCGTTTTATCAACCACCGCGGTCGAAGCAATGGGATTGCTCGTTATCCTCGCAGTAATCTATCAGGGGGACCGATGACTGTGCTAGATACCCTCGCCACGGTTGGTGCAGCCGGGACTGCACTGCTCGGTATCATCGTCGCGTCGTTGGCTTTCCGCGGCTACCGACGCAACGACAGTCCGGTGATGCGTGGGTTGGCAATCGGTATCGTGGCTATCGCTGTTGTTCCGTTCCTCGTCGTCGAGGTAGTTACCCCACTACTGCCGCTGACTGACGCACAGGCCCTGCTGGGCGCAACACTCTCACACACTATTGGTCTGCTTGCCATCTACCGGACGTTCAGTTCTAGTTAATAAATCTTTCCCACAGCTGTCCAACCGACAGCCGTCAGTGTGTATATACCATCTATTCGGACCTCTGTCTACCCGTGAGACAGATGATGGAAACGACTGCAGGTGACACGCTCCAACAGTTCGTCACCGCACCGGTTCGTACAGCGACGTACAAGCGACTGCTCTACCTCCTGCTCGCGTTCCCGCTGGGGGTGGCTTACTTTGTTGCATTCACCACAGGGTCCTCCCTCGGCCTCGGGTTGGCATTCACACTGGTGGGCCTTCCGGTCTTGCTCGTGACGCTCGTCGCCACGACGGGAGCAGCCGGACTGGAAGCTCGCCTCGCAACGGTCTTGCTGGATCAAGAAGTGGCAACCCCTCCATCGCCACGAGAGACACTTGACTCCGATGACGGCTATCTTGCGGCAGTGTGGCGTTTTGCCACTGAACCGACCACTTGGACGAGCGTAGCGGTAGTCCTCCTGAAATTCGTCTACGGGATAGTGGCTTTCGTCGTCACTATCACCGGCACCTCGCTAGTCGGCACGCTGTTGGCCGCCCCTTTCGTCTACGACGATCCAGGAGCAAACTACCAGTTCGGACAGTACGCCGTCTCAACCCTCCCAGAGGCAATCGGTGTTGCCGCCGTCGGTGTTGCCGGAATCTGGATACTGTGTAATGTCATCAACGTGGTTGCTGCGGCCGGCGGCCTCATGACCGATGCATTCCTTTCCGTCGGACGGGAGCGTGCGGCCTAATGACAAGTGCCACCACGCGATCATCGTCGGGCTCCGACGAAATGCACGCCGGACCGACGGCCGACGAACTACTGTCGTGTCTGGAAGACCAGTACACCCGCCAGATCGTGACTGCTTTGCAAGATGGCCCCATGCCAGCGCGTGATATCGTCGCGGCCTGTGACTGCTCACGACCGACGGTGTACCGTCGACTCAAGGAGCTGAAGGCAGCTACCGTCGTCACCACGGCGATGCGGTACGACCCGGACGGTCACCATCGGAAAGTATTCACACTCCAAGTCGACCAAATTACGCTTAAAATCCAGTCAGACGGGATTATCGTCCACACCTCGTAGTCCTGTCACAACTGCGTCGGGAAACGAGACGATTGTCCAACTATCGGGTTTCCGGACCCGCAATTCGGTCATCAGTTCTTCTTCTCTCGGCAAGCAGTATCAGCACTCTGGCTGGTATCCGAGCCATTTTGTGTCNGGTCATCAGTTCTTCTTCTCTCGGCAAGCAGTATCAGCACTCTGGCTGGTATCCGAGCCATTTTGTGTCTCCCTCGGAGCCGGAGGAGATCATGAGTACGACAGCACCTTCCTTCGAGGAGTATGACTTCGACCGCGGCGACCACGTTCGAGCCGACTGGACCGACGGAGACGGCCCACTCGATGTAGTCGTCGGAACCGTTACAGAGATTTCGCGTTCCGGCGGCAACGTGATCGTCGCTGTCGAGGCTGACGACGACCAGTACCCCGAGCACTCGATCTACGGCGGGACCCATGATTGCGCTCCCGAGTGGGTCGAACCGCTAGAGCAATCCTAGTCCGACAGTAAGGGAACTCGCCCGTATTTTGTGAGCCTCCACCGGGTGAGAGGCGTTCCAGAGAGAGCGTCTTGACTACCAGCTATGTCGGAGAAGCACACAATACAGACCAAGCTAGTTCGTTTTGGCCCCGCTCTCACTCTAGGGGCTGGTCGAGAATGTCAAAGATATCGACAGCCTTGAACTCCTGATACCGCTCTTTCCCCGTTGTTTCGGTCAGGACGTCCTGTGCTTCAAGTTCTTGAATTGCGTTCCGTGCTGTCTGTGCGGTCACATCCAGTAGCTCAGCGACGTCGTTCGTGGTCAGGTATGGCTGCTTGAACAGGCGCATCGCCAGCCGGTCGGCGGCTGTTTTCTCGTGTCCATAGGTTCGCTCGTACTCTCGACGGAGATTCCGAAGATTGTTCGTTCGTGTGACTGCCTCGGCAGCTTGTGAGCGAATCCCCTCGACGAAGAACTCTAGCCAAGGCTCCCAGGCACCCGTTTCGCTGACTGTTCGCATCCGGTCGGCATACTCGATTTTGTTGCGGTTGAAATACGCGCTTGGATACAGATACGGTTGTGTGAGGTAGCCGTTCTGAATCAGCTGTAACGTGATGAGGATACGTCCCAGGCGGCCGTTCCCATCCTCGAAGGGGTGAATGGTCTCGAACTGATAGTGGACGAGCCCAAGCTGGACAAGGTCGTGGTACTCGCTGGTCGTGTTGCAGTACTCGATTAGATTCGTCATCAGCTCCGGAATCCGGTCCGGTGCTGGCGGGACGAATGGTTCCTGGAACGACGAGGCTGCCGGGAGATTGATCGGCTTCGCACGGAACTCCCCAGGGTATTCACAGTGACCACGCACGTCCGCCATCAGCAACTCGTGCAGGTTCTGTAACAGTCCAAGTGTGATCTGGTCGCCCTCGGAAATCCGAGTCGCACCTTCAGTGATCGTCCGCTCGTAATTGAGTGCTTCTTGGACATCCTTCCGAGTGGTGCCGCTATCGGCGAGCTCCTGGGACCGGAATACGTCCTCAATATCGATATCTGCACCCTCAAGCACGACCGATTCGACGGCTTCGCGACGGACCATTGTCGTGTACAGCAACGGATTGGCTTCCGTCTCGTCGCCGATCCCTTCTAGCCGCCCGAGCTGATAGATGGCGTCCTGCAGCAACTGCTGGAAGTCGGCGTCGAATTCGAGGGCATGTGCCGGTGGCAGTGGATCTGGAAGATAGTATGGCCGGCGTCCGAAGGGAACATACTCGCCAGGCGCTTCATCGGGAAGACTGTTGCCCGCCATTTTGCTTGCGGTCATCGTATTCGGGCTAAGGCAAAAATATCTGTGGTATATTTTGGTTAGCACAGTGAGTATCCGATATCTCTATATATGCGGAAAACCGGACACCGTCGCTAACCCAAACCGGGGATGCAAGCTACAGGAAGGTCTTGTGACTGGACTTGGCGTCACACCTGTTGTGACCACTGGAATCGCTGTAGTCGCTCCGTTCGTGTTACGACCACTCACTACACTCCTGACAACAGAGGGTCGCTCCCGGTTGCTGCAGCCAGCAGACAGCAGCGTCGACGGCGGCAGGGCAGTGCCACCGCGTCCAGTAGTGTCGCGAGTAATCCCGCGGACAAGCCAGCCGAGCTGGGCACGAACCTATGAGGGTTGGGGCCGCCGCATTGAGGATATCCGCAGCGCCGGCGGACCGTCGTTCGGATTGTCGAAATCCCCGTCACCCACCAGACAGCCCTGAATCGCCTCGTGCTGGGCATCACTCAGATCACGATACGAAAACGCTTGCTCCGCGACCAGTGCTGTGTGAGGCGCTGATACTGGCTGTCGCACTGGTGGCAGACGCCCCCACGAACGTCGACGATCCACTCGCTCATACCCACTGGCGGGGCGGATCGATATGTGGGTACCACGCTCGCCCCGGTGTCGGTCGGTTGGCTATTGCTGCAGTCCTGAGTGGGAATGATAGGCTATACACAGCTACCGCTCATCCACGGCTACTGATCAGTACAGGTAGTGCACCTGTCACCGCAATCAGTCTCTTACTATTCAGCACCGGTTATTGGTTGTGCGACTGAGTGTACTCAAATAACTCCAGACTCAATACGCCTCCAAACCCAATAGCAACTGCTGAGACGATGGTCTCCAAGAGAGTCTGGTCAAGGAGAAGCATTGATACGAGGACTGAGGAAGCGGCTGCGCCCCGAATGATACGAATCTATTTCAGGCGAGATAATGCGTAGTCTACACAGTCATATAAGCGAAGAATAAGTTTGTTTATTTTGTGGGCCGCTTCTTGTATCGGTAATCGACATATAAACGGAGAAACCCAAGAGGAGTAATAAAGAAGAACGCTCTTGCGAAGTAGATTGTTGATGGGGAGAGCTGCGGCTGAAAGTCGAAGAGGGCAAGGGCACCGCGCCAGCGGTGCCCGATATGTTCCCAATAAGCCGGTTCGTGTCGGAATCGGCTGCAGCGGACCTGCTACAACAGGTTCGCTGGCGTGATGGCGTTGAGTGCCCCCGCTGCCGTTCTGACCTGACGGTCAGAAACGGCAGCTATCGAGTGTATCAACGGTATTTGTGTAAGAATTGCGGTCGGACGTTCAACGACAAGACCGACACTATCTTCGCTCACTCGAAGCTCTCGCTGAAAGAGTGGTACTTTACGATCTACGTGTTCTTACGGTTTAACACGAGCATTCGGCAGATTGAGGCGGAACTCGATCTTTCGTACAGAACGGTGAGATGGCGCGTCGAGTGCTTTGCCAGAGCGCTCGACGCGCCTTCTATCACGCTGTCTGGACCAGTTGAAATCGACGAAGTGTACGTCTCTGCCGGCCTCAAAGGCCGCGAGCGCGACCAGGAGTCGCGCTCGCGTGGCCTGGCCACGCGTGGACGAGGATCGTACGACGGCGACAAACCACCGGTGTTCACGCTGGTCGATCGTGGCTCGGACCACCGGTACGTCGTGCCAGCGAAATCCGCCGACGAATCGACCATTCGACTCCTGCTTGCTGACCACGACGAGGAGTCGCTGACCGTCTATACAGATGGATTTCGAGCGTACGAACCGCTCGAAGAAGACGACGCATTCACCCGCAAATACGTCATCCACGGCGACGGAGAATACGCTGACGGCGACATCCACGTCAACACGTGCGAGAGCCACGCATCGCTGACGCGACGGTGGCTCTCGCCCCACCGAGGAGTGTCAAAAGACAAGCTAACACCCTATCTCAGAGCCTTTCAGCTCCGCCGCGAACTCTACAGAAAACCAGGTGACCAAGCGCTCAAACATGCTCTCGACGCCGCCCTCTGAAAATCAACAACGTGCTTCACAAGAGCGAAGAAGAATATGTAGATGCTTGTCGAAGTAACCTCAACCACGCTAAAGTGGTCTAGAACAGCTAATAGACTGACTGCGGCGAGAATAACGTCCACCACTCGCCCTGGACGCGTTTCAGAGAGGGCTTTAGCCATATATTCGGGGGCAGTCCAAGAACACTAAAAGTTGGTCGTGTTGCAAAGTCCTCTAGAGTTCAGTAGCAACTGGCTCCCGTGAGAAACGGGACGTCTCTGGAGTCCACCCATGAGGTGTCCCATACACGCCACAATCGACGTGCGGTTGATAGCATCGACGGCGACAAAACGATACCGCTGGCCACGCTCGCCGAGTTCGTCACTGACCAGAACACCGAATCAGTTCTTCTTATCCGAGCCAAAGACATCAGTGCTCTGGCTGGCGTAGAGGCGGGTTTGCGTCTCCCCGATAAGTGGTGCCCCGAACATGAGCACCGAACAGCTAATACCCGGTGGCAATCGGCAGGCAAAGTCACCGGCGCATTTTTCAACCGCCACTATAAGTGATACATATAAGTCTCACAACAGATGATTTTCGGGAGTTTACCCGTTTAGATCCGACTGATGATGAGGATCTCGGACTTGGGGACGCTCTTGTTGCAGTCGCCGTTGATGTTGATGTGGATGCTGTTGCCGAGGTCCGGGATGCCCGCGAACAGATATGACGTACCTTCTCGATACAAACATTCTCATGTCGCTGATGCCCTCCAGCCGCCCGAGCTGATAGACTCCATCTTGTGATAACTGCTGGAAGGTGGATTTGGATTCCGGGATATTTGCGGCCAGAGTAGCTCCCTGATATGCGAGCACGGCGCAACCTCCATTGGCCCGTGGCATCGGCGACTTTCTCACCCGCATTGATATCGTAAAAAGACACCCCTTGTAGGGAGCGGTATCGAGGTCTGTATAGCGTTCATAGCAATCCAATTTAGTATTGCCCGGAACAGCCGGGTATGCGAGATGCAACATACCCGCAACTGTGGGCCGCTGTCCGGGCCGCGCGGAAAGCTGGCCGGACGCTTGAGTCCGTCAAACCGGCCGCCGATCAGTTTCAAGTGAAACACAACGGCGATATAGTCACTGAGGCAGACCGTACGGTCGAAGAGACCATACTAGCGGAGCTGAGTGGGCAGTTTCCCGACCATACTGTCGTTTCCGAAGAGAGTGCGCCGGAGTTCACGACAAAACCGCGCTGGATCATCGACCCGATTGATGGCACGACGAACTTCCTCAATGGCATCCCCCACTATTCCATCTCTATTGCCTTCGAGGGCGCAGGCGAACCAGATGTTGGAATTGTCTATCATGTCCCCTCAGAGACGATGTACACTGCCATCGAGGGTGGTGGTGCATACGCCAACGGCCAGCAGTTGTCACTGTCGGCAACGACTGAATTGTCCGAGGCGCTTATCGTGACAGGGTTCGACACAGCGTCGATGCAGGCACAGGAATACGACCACTTCCGCACCATCCTCAATGTGACACAGGGCGTCAGGCGGTTCGGCTCGGCGGCTGGCGAACTAGCGATGGTCGCCGCCGGGCAGTTCGACGCGTTCTTCGAGCGGCAACTCTCCGTCTGGGACACTGCGGCAGGTGTCAAAATCGTTGAGGAGGCCGGCGGCGAGGTGACCCGCATCAAAGCTCTTGACGGAAAAAACAGCGAGATGGTGCTGGCCTCAAACGAGGCCATCCATCAGGATCTCGTCGCGCTGGTGTCGGCCGGGACTGTCCCCAAGACGGACGGCCGGTAGGAGCAAGAAGGGCGAAAATTAGTAGCCGTCATGACCACGTTCGTTTAAATACCCCGGTTTGTAGATATATAGCGACGTATAGCATAATATTATAAGATCTTTTTTATATACTTGTAGTTCTCCTGGTTGATGACACGGAACAGCACCACATCGCAGGGTGAGGCCCAACAGACGCGGCGACGGTTCATCACCGCTGCAGGTGCGGCGGGGGCGACGGCATTCTCGGGGTGTATCGGCGATTCAAGCGGTGGGTCGGGGACCCAGACGATCACACTCGCTGTGTCCAGCGGTGACGGGGAGCTGATCAAGCGATTGCTAAAGAACCACGTCGAATCGGAAGTCGGCGTGACGACGGAGACGACGATTCTCCCGAACGCGAACCTCTTTGAAAAACTCTCGACGATGTTTCAAAGCGAGAAGGCGACTTACGACATCGTCGCCATGGACGATCCGTGGATGCCACAGTTCGCGCGGCATCTCGCGCCGATCCGGGACCACGTCGACTCGCTGCCGACCAGCCAGATCATCCAGCAGACCCTCGACATCGGGACTTGGCCGACGCCCGGTGAGGCAGTCCCGCCGAACGCACAGGACGCTGAACCGGAACTGAAAGCGCTGTGTGCGGTCGGGAACTCACACATCTTCGTCGTTAACGAGCGGTTGTACTCGGAGGTCGGCGAGGATCTGCCCGAGACGTGGGAGGACGTCTTCCGCGCTGGACAGAAAATATCTGAGCAGGTCGACGGTGCGGAAGGGTACGCCATGCGCGGCAAGAGCGGGAACCCGATCATGTCCTCGTATTTCAGCGTCGGCATGAGCATGGCTGGGAATATGTTTGACGAGAACTGGGGCTACGACTGGGCCGACGACAGCGGCGTCGAGGCAGCCTCTTTCTTCGTCAACGATCTCGGTTCTATCAGCCCAGACGGGGTCGCCTCCTTTGATAACAGTCAGGTGCTCTCGGGACTGGCTGACGGAAGTATCGCTGCGGCCCCACAGTGGCCCTCCGGGACCTCGCTCCTGTTGAACGAGGATAAGGCAACTGAGTACGAGAACATCACGTTCCTGCCGATTCCGGAGGGTGAGAAGCGGGCGGCCCCTGTTCAGGGGAACTGGTTGCTCGGCATCAACAGTTACGCCGATGCGGAGACGAAAAGCGCCGCCGGCGACGTGCTCCAGTCGTTTGTCTCGAAGCAGGCCCAAGAGCAGTACGTCGACCTCGGTGGCGTGCCGTTCCGACACGACACGTTTGAGGAAAACATGGACGCCCAGCCGTGGTTCGAGGCCCTGTACGGTAGCCTCCAGAACGCGAAACCGCGGCCCCGGACGCCGCTGTGGAGCGAGATCGAGACCGCACAGGGGCAGCCGCTGAACGCCGCGCTCGTCGACGACATGACCGTCGAGGAGGCGATGACCGAGGCCGAGTCACAGATCGAATCGATTCTCGATGAGAACGGCTACTGAACCGGACCGGGACAGTCGATAGCCATGTCACACTACTCCGAGACGGTCGGCGGCGGCCGCTACGAGCGTGTCCTGCTGTGGGTCGAGGATCACCTCCGGTGGATCTTGACGCTTCCAGCGCTTGCCGTTCTCGCGGCGTTTTTCATCTATCCGGTCGGTCGTGCGCTGGTGCTGTCACTGTACCAGTTCGACACGGGCGGGCGGCAGTTCGTTGCGCTCGAAAACTACGTAGCGATACTAACGGCGGGCGCATTCTGGCAGTCGCTGTGGATCACGGCGAAGTTCATGTTCTTCGCCGTCTCGCTTGAGGTCGGCCTGGGCATCGCCATCGCGTTCGTCCTCAACAGCAAGGTGCGGTTCCGGGGGCTGATCCAGACTATCGGCCTCGTTCCGCTCGTCATCTCGCCGACGGTTGTCGCGCTGCTGTGGCAGTTGCTGTACCAGAACGGCGGGGTTCTCGATTCACTGGTCACCCCGCTGACGAACGGCCCGGTTCCGTGGCTGAGCGACCCCTCCATTGCGCTGTACGCGCTCGTCCTCCCTGATGTCTGGCAGATGACGCCGCTGGTGACGCTTATCGTCCTCGCTGGCCTCCAGTCGGTCCCCGACCACGTCCAGGAGGCGGCGATGATGGACGGTGCCGGCCGGATGCGGCGACTGGTCGACGTGACACTGCCGTACATCAAGGAACTCGTCGTGCTGGTCCTCATCCTCCGAGTCATTGGGACGATGCGCGTGTTTGCGAAGGTGTTTGTCCTTACCCGGGGCGGCCCGGCAAAGTCAACGGAGGTCATCAGCATGGCGATGTACCGGGAAGCGTTCAGCTACGGGAACTACGGACGGGCATCGACGATGGCGCTGCTCCTGTTGCTCATCGCCCTAGCGATCACCTACGCCTTCGCGACGGTGTCGGAGGTGGAGTTCTGAGATGGCGACCGACACGAAACCGAAACGGGGCGTCGGCAGGGCGCTGCTTGCCGGCGTCGAGCGCATCCACGAGACGCTCGACAGCTACGGGCTCGTCCCGACCGTCACGAACGGCATCGCTCTGTTGTTCGTCGTCTGGACGCTGTTCCCGGTATACTGGATGGTGTCTGGGTCGCTTCGGACCCGAAGTGACCTGCTCGCGACGCCGCCGAAACTGGTCTCGACCGCGCTCACGGTCGGGAACTACCCCGAACTGTTCGCCCAGCGTCCGGCGTTCTACGAGTTTCTGTTCAACAGCGTTGTCGTGACGGTCGGCTCGACCGCCCTCGCAGTGTTGCTCGGGACCGCAGCGACCTACGGGTTCGTGAACTACGAGTTCCCGTACGACCTTGGTCGATTCCACCTGCCCTTCCTCGTGTTGACGACGCGCTTTCTGCCGCCCATCGTGACCGTGATTCCGCTGTACGTCATCTTCGATACCGCGAACCTGCTCAACACGCGGCTGGGCCTCGTGCTCGCCTACGCCGCGTTCAACATCCCCTTCGTCGTCTGGATGCTGAAGGGCTTTTTCGCCGAGCTCCCGGACAGCATCGTCGAAGCCGCCGTTCTCGACGGGCACACGGAACTCGGCGCGTTCTTCAAGATCGTGTTGCCGATGGTGCGCCCGGGGCTGATCGCGGCGACCATCTTCACCGTCATCAACGCCTGGAACGAGTTGCTGTTTGCGGTCATTCTTACGAGCAACACCGAGGCACAGACCCTCCCCGTCGCACTTGCGACGTTCAAGACGGCCTACGCGATTCAGTGGGAGCTGCTGACCGTGGCGGGGACGATTGCGATGGCCCCCGTTTTGCTGTTCGCGTTCCTCGTCCGGGAGAAACTGCTCCGTGGGTTCACGATGGGGGCGGTCCGATGACGACGACACGGAACCGAGTACAGACAATAACTAGCGACAAGCGGAGCGATTACTAATGGTACGCGTACGCTACGACGACGTGACGAAACGGTACGGAAACGAGATTGGTGCAAAAAATATCGATATCACCGTCGAGGACGGCGAGTTCGCCGTGTTGCTCGGCCCGAGCGGCTGTGGCAAGACGACGACGCTGCGCTGTCTTGCGGGGCTTACCGACCCCACCGAGGGCGAAATCCGCATTGACGGGACAGACATCACCGCCAGGCATCCGAAAAACCGCGACATCGCGATGGTGTTCCAAGAACTCGCCCTGTACCCGCACATGGGCGTCGCGGCGAACATCGGCTACCCGCTCAAAGTGGAGGGCGTCGACAAATCGACCCGACGGGAGCGGGTCGAAGCTGTCGCCGAGACGCTGGACATCGGCGAACTGCTTGACCGCGAGACAGACGAACTCAGCGGCGGGCAACGCCAGCGGGTCGCCATCGGCCGAGCGATCATCCGTCGTCCGAGCGTGTTCCTGATGGACGAGCCGCTGGCGAGTCTCGACGCGAAACTGAAAGTTGAGATGCGAAACGAGATCAAGAAGCTCCAGCGGGAACTGGACATCACGACGCTGTACGTCACCCACGACCAGGAGGAGGCGATGACACTGGGCGACAAGCTCATCGTGATGAACGATGGGACCGTCCAACAGGTCGGGACGCCGGCCGAGGTGTACCACGACCCAGCAAACCAGTTCGTCGCCGGCTTCATTGGCAGCCCGAGCATGAATTTCCTGCGGGTCCGCCGCAAAGCGCCCGGCTCACAGCGAGTCGTGGCTGCCGACGACGCTACGTTTGCCCTCAGCGTTGAAGGACTACCCACTGCTGTTGACGACACCGACCCATTCGTCCTCGGCGTCCGGCCCCAGTACTTCTCGGTTCACCAGTCACCAATCGACGGCGCAGCCAAAGCCGAGGTCACAGTAACGGAACCGATGGGCGACGAGCAACTACTCACGGTCCGGTTCGACGGCGACGGCAGGGAAATTGCAGTTCGAGCTCCGTTTGACGTGAGCGTTACACGGGGTGACGCCATCTGGCTGGGCGTCTCCGGCGAGCGTGCCTACGTGTTCGACGTCGAAACGGGAGCGCGGATTCGACAGACCGAGTTATCTACAGACACCGCCGTTCCCACCGGTAGCCGGCCGTAAGATGTGGCGACATACCATCGGTAGAACTCGGCATACTGTGGACAGTATTGTACAGGCGAATGAGAGATTTCAGACAACACAATGGCAAATAACATGCAGAACAGGCGTCACACGACGGACGAACACGTCTCGGACGGAAACTACCCGGCGAGTCGGCGCGCAGTGCTACAGACGGCCGGCCTCGCGGTCGGTGGTACGGCACTCGGAGGGACAGTGATGACGCACACAGCAACAGCAGAGAGTTCGTTCGAAACGAAGACGTGGCAGACGGATGCCGTCCCCGAAACACCGGTTCGGGAACTAAGCTTCCCCGGGACCCATCACGCTGCGATGGTGACTGATGAGCCGGACTCGCCAGAGTACTATGACTGCCAGACCAGAGATGTCTACACGCAACTCTCGGACGGAATCCGGTTTCTGGACGTTCGCGTCGAGTCACAGGGTGACGGCGACGGAACCGTATTCTACGGCCATCACGCCGATGAAACCGGCCAGTCCCTCGATGAGACGGTGTTCCCAAAGATTGCCCAGTACCTCTCAGCGGTCGACAACGCCGGGGCCTCGGAACTGATCTTACTCAAGCTCTCGCATTTCTATGATTCCGGTGCGTTCAGCGACGATGCGTTCGAGGCAGACGACTGGGAAGCGCTGTCGACGCTCCTGACCGACACGTTCGGGGCGTACGCGTTCGACTTGGGTGCGGTGGGCGGCACTGATGCCCTCCTTGATGCAACACTCTCCGAGTTCGATAGACCGAAGATAGCGATCTTTTATCGGACGCTCACGGAGCACGACGACCCAGTCTCACTGCCTGATTTCACCGCGCCGTGGGCCGACTGGGTAGCGAGTTCCTATCCAGACACAGCTACACCAGGGGATGTGCTGGCAAACGGTGTCAGGAACGACCACACTGAAACGGACCGGCTGGGCGAGACACAGTGGATCATCCGCGCACCAACAGATCTCTACAGCGGCGCACAGCAGACGAACGCGATGTTACCCCTGTACGAGCAAGTCGTCAGCGTCGCTCCGGAACTGAATCCGAACCTTATCCGTGTCGACTACTACGAAACGTCCGATATCGTCCCGCTATGCCGCCGACTGAGTGTCGCCGGGCTGGATGGGACAAGTGATACGCCCCCGATTTCAGAAGGAGTCTACTCGGTCCACTCGGTAGAGACGGGCAACGTCATCGAAATCACGGATGGGGATACCAGCGACGGTGCGAGCGCGGTTGAGGCCGACTGGACTGAGAGTGACCACCAGCGGTTCAGTATCCAACCGACTGACGACGGCACGTACCGACTTGACGCAGTACACAGCGGCAAGGTACTCGATGTGGAAAACGAAGGAACAGACGACGCGGTCGACATCATCCAGTGGCCTTGGACCGGGAATGCGAACCAGCGGTGGTACGCTGTATCAGTCGGAGACGACCGCTACGCGTTCATCAACAAACACAGCGGTCGCGTGCTTGACGGCGAACAACCCGGCGCGAACGTCCACCAGTGGCACTGGGAAGGGGACCCAAATCAACAGTGGACGCTCCATAGTCGGTGAGCGTCGCTATCCCAGTTTCTACACAGAGTCCTCATCGGGGGTTGTATACACCTCCCCAGTCGGGGACCTTTCATTGCCCTGTCACACCTGTTGTGACCACTGGAATCGCTGTGGTCGCTCCGTTTGTGTTACGACCAATCACTACACTCCTGTACGAAAGGGGTCGCTCCCGGTTCCTGCAGCTAGCAAACAGCGGCGTCGACGGCGGCAGGGCACGTACCACCGCGTCCAGCAGCGTTGGTTCAGTGTCGGTTCGCGTCCTATCCGGTGTCACAGGGTTAGGGCGTAGACTCCACCACAACGGGTGTGACGCCACCTGTGGCGGCCTTGTGGTCAGTGTTCTCCAACAGATCGAGGCCGATGTAGCGTTTTTTGAGTAACCCCTCAGCTGTTGCCATATCCATCGCGAGGATCTCGGTTTGGGTCTGATCCCGGCCGACCTGCCGGGTTTTCTCGACGACGTCGTCGTTGGTCTCCTCACCGCGACAGACGCCTTCGAGGCAATCACCGGTGAACTCGAAGACCCGATGGATCGCGCCGCCGAGTGACTATCAGCACAGGCACACCATCGTCAATGTGTACCAATGGTTCGATGACCTCTCCAGTATCCCGACTCTATAGTAACAATTGAAACGATTTACACACTGCTCGCACTGCAGTTGTGCGATCCGGTGTGCATTGATTTTCAATGGCTACTATAGCTTATAGCGTCGCTATCAGAACCATTCGCGGGCCTTCAGGCGAGCCGTTAGCTGGACACTCTTTCGGAGTCCGCGGCGGACGACACCGTCCGAATTCGGCACGCCGTCTTCGTACTCCACTCCCCGGACGACCGTAACGGGGATCTGTTCGTCCGCCTGTCCGAACAGCAACGCCGACCCGGCGGTGAGTTCGTCTGCGACGAGGTCGGGGTTCGGCTCGACGCACCCGATATCAAGTCCGTGGAACGTTCTGTCATCAGTTGATTGTCGGATACAGTACACTTCAACGCTGAGACGATTGCACATCGCTGGGAATAGATGAGACGTTCTTCGAAACGTGTCCTGCTCAGTGTACCGACTGTATCGGGTAGTTCGACGGTGACGTGATCACGTCGCACCCACACGGCAGGCGGCTTTATTGGTGCAGGCTGTGTATCGACTCCTGTATGCCCGAAGAAGTCCTGTTCAAGTCAGAAAGTGATCAGAGCCGAGAAGAGATCGCATCGTACCTCCGGAAAGTCGCGGATAATCTCGACAGCGGAAACGCTATCAACCTGAAAGCAGGCTCCGAGTCCGTAACGCTGGATCCCCCTGCCCGACCGACCTTCGAGGTCAAAGCCGAACGTGAAGGGCCGGCAGACAATATGACGGAGCTAAGTGTTGAGTTCGAACTCGAATGGGACGAAAATGATGGCGAGGAGGGCGGCGGAAGTGGTCAGTTAGAAATCGAGTAATCACGCCGAACACACGCTGAAATCGATTCAGCGGAACCTGTCTAAAACAAATGAAGTCGCTGTGCTGTCCGGTCTCTTTAACTCTTCCTCCTGTTTCTGTCTGGGGGAACTGCGTTTACGATACAATCTCTTGGATGTAGAGGTGGGCGTACGCGCTCGCCCACACGATTGAAAGTAGGTCTCCAACGCTTGTAGAGAACACACGCAAAACAGGCGTCACCGAAGCGACGCTCGTCCCTATTTCGGGTAGATAAAGGTTGCTTACACTTCCGATAGCGATTACTGCGATGAGCACGAACTTCCGACGGTAGTTCGTCGTAATCTGCCAGCTAATCCGAAGTGATTTGAGAGGGCTATATTGGCCGATAACGCAGGCCTCCGGTGCGAACCAAAACTTGAACAACAAGCCGAGAAACGGCACGGCAAAAACGAGCCCACCCACCGCCGCAACGACGGGAAAGCCAACTATATCTGCGGGGTTTCCCGGAATAGCGCCAGCAAGGAGGAGTAGTGGCAGAAACAGAAAGAACGGAACCGTCATTACAGAACAAACGATAAGCAGTGTTACGCCAATCAACGCCGGTGTTCGGGTGATACTCCGATGGACTCCTTCGCGCATCGTTACAGAGTTATCAGTCAGTTCTCCGGCGACAATCGTTCCCACATAAGCTCGAATCAAGATTATAAACACAAACGCCGTCAGAGCATCGAGTACGCCGATTACAGGCATCGGGAGCCCGTTGATGATGTCTGTCTCGAGAAGTCGGTTGGCCAAGATAGTCACACCCGCGAAGGCGATGATCGACGGGTAGGAGCGAAACAGGCGAACGGACCAGACCAACGCATCAAGGACGGTCCGATTGGTGGTCGTCGTCTCGATGTTTCGGCATTCGAGACAACCACAGCCATCGATATCTTCCCGTGACTTGATCGTTGGTGCCACGTCACACTCGCTTGTGTCGTCACCGGTAGAAGCGCTTCGGACTGGGGGGTCTGTGTGTTCGCTCATTCGGCAGTGATGAACTGTGAGATGGATTCGCCGATAGCGAGTAAAACCGAGGGGGGACCAAGCAGCGAAGCGAACGATTTGAACGCACGTTTGAGACTCGGGCGGTCGTCCTCAGTGCCGAGGAAGAGGAGTGTCGGGTCCTCTGATACGACGTATACACTCATCTCACGGCCTTTTTCCGAATAGCAGGTGTCAGTCACTTCGATTACGCCAGCCGATTCGAGATTCTCCAAATGATAGTGAACGTTCTGCAGGCTCTGGCCGAGTTGCTCGGCGATCCGTGCCGGTGTCGCTGGCGTTTCGTTGAGCAGTTGGAAGATCTCGTACGCAGTCTCGGAGGACAACGCTTCGATTACCTCCCGTGTCGTGTCGTCATCGAGACTCAAGATAGCGGGGTTATCACTTCGTTCGACGGCGGCGTCAGTTTGTGTTGGAAGAAGTCGTGCCATGTGTGTGAGTAGCTGCTGTGGCTGGAGCGCGGGATCTGACCCGGCTGGTTGCTGTTCGAAACTATCGTTTGTAATTGTTGGTCGGTGTTTATGTTGATTCCGGGACAGCAGTTAATCGCAAGTAATAGGCCGTGTAGACCGTATAAAAGTACGCGAAGCCGACTGAAGACAGAGCGATTCCGAGAGGGAGCAAGACGATCATCGGAATTCCTATCTCAATCGGTAATACGTCAGCCGGTCCAGCGTTCGTCAGCGTCAACCGGACGAGATATTCGGGAATGAAGAAGGCGTTCAGCAGGACACTCCACGCCAGTGAGAATCCAACGACGCTTCTGAGATTTGAGCGGACGAGTGCAACACTTTTTCGGAACGCATCAGTAACACTCTCGTTCTCGATGACAATCGCAGTGTCGTAAAACTGCACGAACATAATGACAACGAGGATGGACAGCAGCCAGATGAGTATAGATCCGACGCCGGCGACGAAGGCAGCCATCTCGTTAATTGGGGCGAGTGCCATCGATCCGATACCGAGGATGAACCCGATAAATCCGAGTCCGACAGCGGTCCCGAACACGATAAGTATGAACAACACAGTTGCGAGGAGAAGTGGGAAGTAATGTGTTCGCCCTTCAATGAAAAACTGGGTGAACGACGCGTCTACTCCTTCGATTGCGGTCTGTGCGGTGCCGATGAATCCACCGAGAACGAACGGGAACACAATGAGCCATACGAGAGAGACACCCGCTGACAGTAGTGGTGATTCGATCAGATGATCCACGTACTGGAGTTGACTTACTGCCCCGATGAGGAGGCCGGCGACGAACAGGATCGGATTTTCTCGGAGAGCAGCGGATCCGTCTTTAAATGCGGAGACTGTCACCATTGCATTCACGAGTTACTGTCGTCGCGTATTAGGCCGAGCGTAGTATCAAAACCAGATTTAAGTATTCTGCTGGTGTACACAGCGGAGCCACGGGGTATTGTGTACGTCCAAGTGCGTACGCCACTGGAAACATCGGTAGGGTGGTAGAGCTGGCCACTATTGTGAGTGGGTTGAAGCGTGGTATTTGCTACCGTGGTTCCACAAAGGCTATTTATGTGGCGTCTGTCACAACCGAGTGGGTTCTGGTCCCCGCTTCGAGTTCCCCTGACTGCTGGTCGTCTGACTGGGTTTCCCGGGTCCAGAACCCAGCCGTGCCTCTGACATAGCAGAATGGTGGGCGCTACGCAAGGTGCCCATTGCAGCCCACCATTTCCCTCCAAACGAACGGGCAAATATCAGTTCCTATCTCTCCTCACAGTCGTCGACGCTAGCCACCATGTGAGACTGCGTCTTTTCGAACCCGAGCTTTTCGTAGAAGGCGATGGCTCGCTCGTTGTCTACGTGCGGATCGAGACTGAACTCCTCACATCCGGCTTCGCGTGCCCAGTCTCTGAGACGGTCGAACAGGTCCGCAGCCAGTCCGGTTCCACGATACGGTTCGCCAACGTAGATGTCACAGATGAACAGTCGGTCGGGGCGGTCGAAGACACTCGGCGCTTCGTCGACTTCGGCCGCGATATACCCGGCAAGCTCACCGTCAGCATCGGCGAGTGGAGTCTCGTCGGTGAATCCATCGACGGCGATCCACGTTCGATACTCCTCCGAATCGAGTCGATCGACGCGGAACGGGAGTTCCTCCGCGACGAGGTCGACGTCGTCGGCGAGTGAGAAGGCATCGACAGTCCCTTCGAGTTCGCGGTAGTACGGTAGCCAGAGCTCCTCGATAAAGCGCCGGACAGCAGGCTCTTTTGCTGAGAGTTCCACAATCTCCATACCTGTCCGGACCAGTCGCGCCACTTATTTGTTGTTACTCTCGGAGTCGACGATGAGTTTGAGAGCGAGAAAGCTGATTGACGGAGCGCATCCAACGCCAGAGCCAATAGAAGGGGCACCTGTCTCTGCACCTGCTGATGGATGTTCTGCTCATTTGCTGCGTGCTCTCTCCCCGAATCGGTGAGACAACAGTATGACTCGGTCGAGGACCACGAACGTCACCCCAGACTTGAACCGGTCCATCATTTGGGACTAACTGACAAATTCTTGGATTGCCTTGAAAAACAGTGTCTCGTTGACGTGTCCCTCTTCTATGGACGGTCAGTATGGCCTTCTCACGGAGCCGATGTTCTGTACAAGTAGATGGCACAGAGGGCGAGGACGGCCTCAGCTACCTTCGCTGCGACAGCTAGCGGATTCAGGTTCCCCTGCATATAGAACGCGTCAAAGCTGAAACCCTGGAACGCAAACAGTGCGAGAATGGTGACAATGGCGTATCCCGCAGCGACAAGGTACAGCTCGGGTCGCCAGTACCGGCTACTGTACAGGAGGACCCCGCCAAGAAATCCAAGCCCATTCAGAATAAACAGCGTCCCCAATGTCTGACTGAATCCCATGACCTGTGGACCGAGCAATAAGTGGATGCCAGCAGTGGTAAGCGTAGCTACGATTGCGAGGTACCCCACTGGATGCGATGGGAGCGTAAAAAACGAGTCTTGTCGTTGTGTCGTTTGAGCAACCATACTGAGTAATTGTCACTGAAGTGTATTAAATCCATATGAGTTTTTCGACATTACGGGAGCAGGCAGAACGGATATGATCGGCTGCGTTCCTGATTCAGCACTGGGAGTGAGACGGTATCTGTTCGTTCGACTGTCCCATCGAGTGTGAAGACGGGCCAGTACATCAGCACAATCCACTACCAGTACTGTGTCCGAAGACCGTATCTTCCTCAGCGGTACTACGTCCCGTTTTCTGCATGAGTCTTCTGGCCCCTCATCAGCAATCTCAACCTGAATCGCTGATTCGATCTCGGTTTATCAACTCTGGCCGTGACACTCGGATGAGACAATCGGAATGATATTCTGTTTCCTGTTGGAACACGGTCCTACGGATGGTCTCCCGTCGAACGATCGCACTCCTTCTCGGATCGGCGCTTGTGATTGGTTATGTCCAGTATGATACCGTCTCTGGACCCTTCCAACCCACACTGACTGTGGAAAACAACGACACGACAGCGTATCACCTATCAGCGTACACTGTCGAAAGCAGAGAGCAGGCGATGTACATGAATTTCGAGGTCACGACCAGAGATAGCGAACACAGGCTCAAGACGCTCTCACAGTTGGTCTGGCCGGATGGGGATCGAAACGTCACACTCGCTGACGATGGGGTCCCCACGGAACAGATCACCGTCGCTCCCGGCGAGACGGTGACGACCACGATTGATGGGTGGACGCGTGGGGACGTGACGGTGTACCTCGGCGAGAAGGTCGCCGATAACGAGACGCATGTCTACACTAGAGTACGGACGTGTCCCAGAACTGGTCAGGAACACAGTTTGACCTTCGAGGAAGATGGCGGAATCAGTGGTGGCTCAATCTGTGCCTGATGATGTGCTGGTGGCGATTCACAAGAGAGAGCACGCACGAACGTCGTTACTGGCTCTCGTCTGAGCGTGCGTCTCTCGATTCGATATGGTCGGCTGGGCTCGGCGCTGTCTCACGAGAGTCCGTCGAAAAGACGGTTCCGACCGCAACGGCGTGGACCGGTGCCACTACCGCGGTACTCAGAAAGCCGCCGGCGACCGGTACGGTCGCGAGGCCCCAGTAGGCGAGACCAATGACGATGATGAGGCCGGCGATGGTCATGCCCTGCCCTCGTGATCGACGGTAGCTCTGCCTGAGTGCCGTCACAAAGCCACTGCCAGTGACTAGCAACGCAGGAAGCAGGAACAGACGGGTCAGAACGAACAGAGCAACCGCCAACAGCAGCAGTCCGAACAGGAAACCAGTGATATCCACCGAGAAACCGCCCAACAGCTGCGGGATGGAGATGACCGCAGCCAGCGCGACAAGATACCTGCTCAACGCACGGGGACCAGAGTGGGTATCGAGGACTCGTGTAATCGTCACCCAACCGGCGATCCCGACTGCGAGTGGAACGAGGACTTCAAGCCCGACAGCCCAGAGGAGATACCGTGTTTCGAGGTCGACCAACGCACCAATGTGTCGGGCCGTTCGTGCAGTCCCTTGCGGGAACACTGCGTAGTTGACACTGACCGATTGACTGAGTGCGTCGGTTGGCACCATCGGAACTGAATCGTGCTGGCGAAGCCAGTCGACGAGTGAAACCAGCACACCAACGACGGCGAATGGGACAGCGAGCACAGGGTCGCGACGAATGCACCTGAGCGCGGACTTGAGCACGTCCAGGGTAGACAGTCGAGTCGTCGGGGATGGGTGTCCAGGCGAAGACACCGCCTCGCTTCCATCTCCCTCTGTTCCGGGCATTATGCTTCCTCCAGTGCGAGAACTCGGCCACGATTCGCCAGATACAACATACCATCCCCGACCATCGGTGGCGAGAGGGGTACTTCCGAAGGATGGTACTCGAACTGTTTCTCACCCGTGGCGACGTCGAACGCTTCCAGTGCCCAGAGTGAGTCCACAGCGTAGACGCGACCGTCAGCGACAACCGGCGTCGTTTTTCCGTCGAACGGAACTGTCCACCGTGTCTCGCCGGTTGCCAGCGAAAGCGCATGCAGTGACTCCCGCTCATCGGCAACGAATATCGTCCCGTTGGCTACCGCTGGCGTGCTGTCGGTCACATTCCCGTCGAGGTTGCGTTCCCACAGGAGTGCGCCGTCGGATCTGGTACGCAACTGAACTGACTCACGCGTCTGAATGACGACGCCCTCGTCTGTCGCCACTGGCGGCAGAACTGTCATCTCTTCGAGTTCACGGTGCCAGTGTTGCTCACCAGTATCAGCACGATACGCAGTGGCCTCTTGTGGCCACGCGGTGACGAACACGAGGCCGTCGTCCACCGCGGGTCTGTTGTACGTCCCACTGACCGCCTCGTCTTTGTGATGGGTTTGTTGCCACAGGATCTCCCCACTGTTCGGATTCAGTGCTACGATTGAGTTCGTCCCAGGTAGTGCCGTGTATATCGTCCCGTTCGCAGTGACCGGCGTTGTTGACTCGGCCGGCCCGAAGAAACCGGGCGTCGGCGATTGCGGTCCTGTCCATCGCTCGCCGCCGACGCTCATATCTGTGAAGGGAAGTTCCCGTCCGCCACTGGCGTTAAGCCCGTAAACCCCATCTGACCCGGTTATACCGAGTGTCTTCGTCTGATAGATCGAGGCTGGGGCGATCGCTGGGGCTGAGTGATACGGCCCTTGGAAGCTGAACCGCCGCTTCCCAGTCTCGGTATCGAGCGCAAGCAGTCCGTTGCCACCGACGTATAGCGTCTTCCCACGGCGGATCGGTTGGGTACTCCCCCGAAACCAATCCGGGGCCTGATGTGTCCACGCAACCGCTACATTGTCTTTTGGACCTGACACTTCGGGGTTGTGCCCGGTTCCGGGAGGATCGTACCGGCCCATCGGCCAGTCGGAAAGTGATCGACTACCAATACGTTCCTGCGTATCGAGAGACGTGAAGCCAGCTGAACCGGTAATTCCCAAGGCGGCTAATCCCAGAAAGCGACGTCGTGAGGAGGGCATCTACCCGCTGGTTTATCACAAGCAAAATTATCGCTGTCGGTCTTTTTACCGGGCTCACAAGCGGCTGAGTTTCGATGATAAGCGCTCTTCAGGTAACGAAAATCTGCTCGAATACCAGGCGTCGATCCAAACGGTGACTGAACACCCCCGGTAGTTCCACAGTACTCTGGATACAGCGTTTTGTTCTGGATGTGAACCCAGTGTGGGACAGTTTATCCACAGAATTCCCACGATTGTCTGGGTGTACTGTAACCGCTTTCGAGCCTATAGCTGAGTCTACCCTCCAGTACAGTTATCAAAAATACTACGCTGAAGACTCGGAGTGCACTCGATCTCGGTCCAGCTATTGACTACTGACCCGACCGCGTAGTCCCAAAGACCATGTACTGACCTCCAAAATACCAGGCAGAGATGCCACCTGACCGGCTCCGGAGTATCGTCCCGATGTTCGGCGGCGCAACGAACTACGTCAAGACACTCAATGCAATCCTCGAGTACGTCGACGACCAACAGCCCACTCCCGATGAACTCATCGGCTGGCACCGGGGGCACTTCGACCGAGTTTCGAGCCGGGACTCGATACAGCGCCGGATCGACTATCTCGAAGATGTCGACTTTATCGAACGAGACGGCCACCACTGGCGACTCGGGCCGGAGGGAACCACCTACGTCGCTGAGCAAACGACCGAAACGCTCCTCGAAATCATGTGTCGCCGGAACGTCGGCCTCCGGAGCCTGCTGTACTCACTTGTGCCAGCTCCGATGACAATCGAAGAAATCGGGCACCAGCAACTCAAGACGCATACAAGCTTGGGCTGGGATCCGGCCAACACGGACATGGCCAAACAGCGGGCAAACTGGCTCCGAAGCCTCGGACTCGTCCACAAGGACGGCCAGCAGTATGCCCTCACAGATGAGGGCCGCCAGTTCGTTGAGACCGCCGTCGAGCAGTGGGCTGGGTCTAACCCACAGGCCGATGCACCTACCACAGATACTCCGACGGTAACGACCTACGAAACGACGGTTCAGGCCCGTGCAGTTGATCCGGAGTTCCGGGAGACAGTCCTCGTCCAGTATGATGAGACCTGCCCGATATCCGGCGTTGACCACCGTGGGCTGTTGGATGTCGCTCATGTCCTGCCCTGGAGCGACTACCCACAGCGCCGGGCGGATCCCACTAATGTCCTCCCACTCAGCAAGATTCACCACGCAGCTTTCGACCGCGAACTATTCACTATCGACCGAAACTATCGGCTGCACGTCAATCCCGACTTCGAGACCGACAGTGACCTGCTGAAACAGACAATCGTCGACCGAGCTGGTGAGTCAGTCCCCCAGCTGGACGGCAACGTCGCACCAACGTATCTCCGGCAGCACAATGACTCTCTCGGTTGGGTGACGAATTAATCGGAGCGAAGACTGTGCCTGACGTGTACTTCTCGGACGCTTTCACGAGAGAGGATACCACAGCACAAAACGGATTCAACCGGGCTTCAGCGGTCGATAACCTCGCCGTCCCCAACAGCTAGTTCGGATTCGAGTTCGGCGATCAGTTCCGTTCCCTCGGCATGGAGTTCGTTCGCCCGTTCCAGCGAGACGTCTCCGTTTTCGAGCTGTTCGATAATCTGTTCGAGCCGGTCGGTCTTGTCGGCGATTGTCTCATCTTTCATAGTGGAAGCAGGATGTACAGGAGCAGGGCTACAACGAGCAGGCCCAGAGCGAGCAGGACGAGCAGCAGCCGTCGACGCTGGCGGCGATAGGCTGTGGCCTCCTGTTTCCGTTTCCGCTCCTGATCGTACTGGGTACGTGCTTGCTCTAGCCGGTTCTCAAGATCGGTCAGTACATCGCGAACGTGCGTGTCGTATGCGCGGTCGAGTTCGCCTTCGAACGAGGACAGGTCCGATTCGGCGGTCCGTCTGTAGGCGTGGGTGAGTCGGTCATCCATCGTCTCCAGCGTCGTCTCGACGGTCGCTGTGTAGGCCGTGTTGAGACGCTCTTCGAGCGTGTCCAGCTCCGCGTCGAGGGTTGTCCGCTCCGGAACGATGTTGCCTACCTCGGTCGGCGTCATCACCCGTCTGTCGGCCACTTCGTCGGCCAGTGTTCGGTCGTTCTCGTGGCCGACCCCAACTACGATTGGCGTCTCGGTTTTGTGGATAACACGGCAGAGCGGCGTTTCGTTGAACACCCGGAGGTGCTTGTCGGACCCACCACCGCGAGTAAGCACGATAACGTCGATCAGCGGGTCGTCATCGAGTTCACTGATCGCACCCATGATCGACATCATCGCATCGTCGCCCTGAACGCTCGTGTTCTGGATGACGATATCCACGTCGGGATACCGCTCGTGGACGCTGGTGATCGCATCCATCCGGGCATCGCTTGTCGCACTGGTGGCGATCCCGATCCGTTCTGGAAAGTCCGGCAGGGCTTGCTTGTGCTCCGGATCGAGCAATCCATCCGAGTCCAGCAGTTCCCTGTTTTGCTCGTAGATCTGCTGGTACGTGCCCTCACCGACCGCCACGATGTCTTCGACGATGACGGAGACGTTGCCCCCGTCTTCGTAGTACGACAGCGAGCCTTTGACAGCTACCTGCATCCCATCCTCGATTGTGGTGTCGATTGTCGATCGTTTGTACCCAAAGAGCACGCAGTGAACTGTCGAACCCTCGTGGACCAGATCGAGGTGGACGTGGTCGTTCGAGGACACACCATAGTCGGAGACATCACCGACGACGTAATCGAAGGCGAGCTGGTCTGCGCTCTCGACGACTGCGCCGATATCCTCGTTCAGCGTATCGACGTAGGTGATTCGCTCCGTTTGGAGTGCTTCCTGCAGTGTCTCCAGCGACGTGTGCGTCGGCTCCGGCTCCGAACCCATTCGACTCCTCTGTAGTGCGGTTGTGTACTTAAGCCATGGTACTATCTTGTGACAGCGATCAGGATGACCAGACCCGGCCAGCCAGTGGTTCCCTGACCGCATTTTGTCGATTTGCGTTAGCTCTTGAACTGGAAAATTGAATCAATCGATTGAACCAGCTGATTGAATCGGTTAGTTGAACCAGTTGTTTGAACCAGTTGATTGAACCAGTTGTTTGAACCAGGGGGTTCAATCAATAGGTTATTTGAACTGGGGGCTATAACAACCAGCTATGCTCTCATACAGCACTTACAGCGAGGCCGGCGGCGTCGGCAAGACGACGACCGCCGCGAACCTCGCCGTCGCACACGCCCGCGCCGGTCTCAAACCACTGGTCGTCCCACTAGATCCGCAAGAAGGCAATCTCTCGCGGCTGTTTGGCGTCGACAAGGACCGCTCGAAGAACATCGATCATCTCGCCCGGCATATGATCAACCGGCCCAAAGGTGACTTTGAGGATCTCATCGTCACCGCTGAACACGGCGTCGATGTCATCCCTGAACACAACCAACTCGCCGATCTCGGGGACTGGCTCCGCCGCGAACAGGACCAGGCCGCCGCTGTCGGGGATGCGTTCAATATTCACGCCGCGTTACTCAGCACGCTCGCCGATGCTGGCGTTCGTGACGAGTACGATGTGCTGATTTGTGACCCGCCGGCGACGGAAGGCCCACACCTACACAACGCTATCAACGCCACACGGTCGTTGGTTATCCCAGTCGAACCGAGCGCGAAGGGTCAAGCCGCTGTTGAGGGGTTGGAACAGCTCGTTTCCGGCCTTGAAGACACGCTTGAAATCGATGTGGGCGTCCTTGCCGCCGTCCCAGTCGGCGTGAAAGGGACGAACGACCAGAAGCGCGTCCTTAGCGAGATCCCGTACTCGACACCAGAAATCTTCGGCGACCGTACTTCGCTCATGGAAGGGTCGTGGGCACAGCAGTGCTCGGCGTTCACGTATGTCCGAGACCATCGCGACCGTCGACGTGACTACGAGCTCGAAACGCTGGCACAGTACGACCGATTGGCTCGCTACCTCGAAGCGCAAGCCGGGATCGAAGCCCCGAACCCACCGGAACCCGGCGCTATCGAGGAGGTGGCGTAAATGGCCGGGATGAAAGAAGGCCCCGGAGAGGACCCGTTCGCCGACGAGACGACCGACGAGCAA
Source organism: Haloarcula amylolytica JCM 13557 (assembly GCF_000336615.1). Taxonomy (GTDB): domain Archaea; phylum Halobacteriota; class Halobacteria; order Halobacteriales; family Haloarculaceae; genus Haloarcula; species Haloarcula amylolytica. Next base: position 16,717 of record NZ_AOLW01000012.1, on the reverse strand, counting down.
GACGACCCAGCGCCGGACCCAACACCTGAAACGACAGCCGGATCTCCGTCCGAATCCGAAAGCGACACCACCGACAGCATGAGTACAGACGAAATCCCGTACGTCATTCGCCGACAGACGGTCAAAGAAGACCGCGATAACGAACACGTCGCGTTCCTCCGTGACGAATACGCCGAATTAGAGGACCAAGTGAGGGCCGACGTGGCCGATGAACTCGGCATGCGCTCAAAGGATGTCTCGGTGACGGATCTGCGCGAGGCGTTCGTCGAACTGGCTGCAGAGAATCCCGACACTGTGGCTTCAATACTGGAGAGTTGGGGCTACGAGCACCTCAAGTGAACGAGACCAGACACTATCGAATACGCTGCTCGCACAAAGCAATGGGTCGCAGATCGAGTGGATGACTCGCCGGTACAGCTAAACGACGCGTCACCGTGGCACATAAGCTCCGACGTTTACAGATCAGTGCGGTGACTTATTACCGTCCGCCGAGAACAGTGTGTATGGAGATTCGTCCTGCTGACTCCGAAGACCGTCAGCGAGTCGAGACGCTCGCACGGGATTCGTTCCGAACCTCGTACGCACTCAGTCCGCAGCAGATTGAGACGATAGTCGAAAACGAATTCGATGACGAAACGCTGGCTGATCGGCTTGCAGACCCTGACACAACGGTGCTAGTCGCCGAACACGCAGCCGGCGACACCGAGCAAGTGCAGGGGTTCATCGACGTGGCAGGAGGAACTGAGAGAACGATTCGCTGGCTTCACGTCGACCCCGAGGCGCGTGGCGAGGGGATCGCCACCGCGCTGCTGGAGGGTGTCCAAGAGGACGACGACGGGACACCGCTCGTTGCGAGGATTCTCGAAGACGCCGTCGAGGGTGGCGAATTCCTCGAAGACTTCGACCTCGAGAGCGACGACAACGCGCATGTGACGTTCGGTAACGAGGAGTTCGCAGTAGCGGTATTCACTGAGGGAGAGGGGACGGAAGACGCAAACGAGCCCTCAGTTCCAGTCCCTGAGTCTGTCACGGTTGATGGGACCGCCCGTCCCATCGAACGGGACGAGACTGTCCCCGGTCGAGAAGCTCCGTTCTTTTCCACCTATATGGGCGAGGACCGCACAGACCAGTACGGCTACTTCTGCTCGAACTGTGGCAGTACTGACGTATCAGGCGACGGGCTCGACCGTCTCGAATGCAGCGAGTGTGGCAACCTCCATCTCGCCGATGAGTGGGACGACTCGTATCTGTGAGAGATCGCAGATAGACACCTGAGTCCGGGACCGGTGAGCACGGCAGTGGTCTGTCCGACGTGACTGAACCCCTGAATCCTCGGTCTCGAAGCAGGGCCCAGCCGGTGACCACAATGTGTCTCGATACCGCTTTTGGGGAGATGGATGTGGACGCAGCGGTCCACGTCAGTATGGCGGCTCCGCTGTGAATGGCGGTACTCAAGGTTACTTCCCGGCACCGCTGTACTGAGAGGGAATCCACCATGGGGTGACTTCGGAGTTCCAAAGCTGATCGACAGCGGTTATACTGACAGTGAGAGATCGGTACGGCTGGTGCAGTGAATCATTGGTTTACCTTAGATATCGTCTTTGCTGCACATCTGGGGGAGACGGCAGACTCACACTGGTGCGTTCTGTGGTAGAGTTCAGTTGTCACGAGCGCCCCGTGGGCCCGGCGCAACCGCTCGGAAAGGGCCTGGTGTGTGACATCGAACTCCTCTGCGAGCTCAACGAGGGTGACCGTGCGCGGAACGTCGTAGTATCCAGCGTTATACGCCGTCATCACAGTCTCGTACTGGTGCTCCGTCAGGCCCAGTGAGCCATACGTGGGGGATTCGGAGAGACGGTTGATGTGGTCGATAGAAAGGTCAACGCCGCTATCGTCGCCGAACTCGTGAATAGCCGCTATTCGGTCATAGTTCGGCAAAAACAGCTGTAACTGCCAGGACCCGTCGTATCCTGATGCCGACAGAATCGAGACGTTCGCTTCTGTCAGAGTCGACACGAGTGTGCGGATGCGCGGCCCCCACTCGATCCGGAGCAAACACGCCCCACCGCGCTCCGAGAGCAGATCGACCGAACGGACGCTGTCGTCGTGTTCGATGACGCCGATCAGCCGGTCTGCTTCGTTGTGGTCGGCCCACAGAAACGGCATGACGCGGCCAGGTCCGTCTGCCACGAGGCTGACTGTGCGAAACTCCGCGCTCGGTTCTCGGACGAACGTCTGCCCGAGAGCGAACTGGTTTGCAGGGACAGTCGCTTCGACGATAGTGCTCATTATGAATTAGTTCATTCTGGCAGCGGATACATCTCCGGTCTATATGTGTAGGCCGTCGTGCCTGTCGACTTCGGGCCTCTTGTGGTTCTTGGTGCCGTTCATTTTTACCTGAATTGAGGCGCTAAGGCCCCTTCCTCAACGAACAAGCGAAGCGGTTGAGTAGGGAGGGGATACAGCGCCGCACGGTTCTCAAACACGTTCGTCGCTTGGCCCACAGGCCCACGCAATCGCAACCATTTAGTACGTGTTTTGCATAACTTATGGTGTGGCAACGCGCAAGACCATCTCTATCCGCGACGACCAAGAGGATTGGATTCAGGAGAATCACCTGAGTCTGTCCTCGTTCGTCCAAGAGAAACTTGACGAACTCATCGAAGAACGCTCGTAGATGAACTACAACTACAGGTATCGACTTCGACCGTCCGACGCTCTCGAAGAACAGTTAGCGTGGACTGTCGATACCTGTAGACAGGTCTACAACCACTTCCTCCACCGACTCAACCGAACCGACGACACTTCGGCATACAGCGAACAGAAACTCCTTCCGAATCTTAAGAAGTGGTGGAACGACCTGAAAAGCGTTCACTCGAAGGTCCTTCAGAAAGTCGTTCAGCGGTTGTACGACAACCTCTCAACGCTTCGCGGTCGCAAAGAGAACGGCTACCACGTCGGCACTCTCAACTGGAAGGCTCCGGGCGAGTACCGCAGTTTCACCTATAGTCAATCCGGCTTCAAGCTCAAGAACACGAGCGGTCGGACGCGACTGTGGCTCTCGAAACTCGGAGACATCCCCCTCACCTTCCACCGCGACCTGCCCGACGACGCCGAAATCAAGACTGTCACAGTCAAACGAGAACCAACCGGCAAGTGGTACGCCATCCTCGGCGTCGAATCCCCGGACGACCCGCCTGCGAAGCCCGAGAATCCCGAGCAGTGCGTCGGCATCGACGTAGGAATTCTCAAGTACGCCCACGATACCGACGGAACCGCCGTGGGATCTCTCGACCTGTCCGACGAACGTGAACGGTTAGAACGTGCCCAACGCGACCTCTCGCGGAAGGAACACGGCTCGAACAACTGGGAGAGACAGCGCCGTGTCGTGGCCGAACACCACGCCGACCTCAAGCACAAGCGCCGTGACTTCCTCCACAAACTGTCGAATCACTACGCCCGCGAATACGATTTCGTGGCTGTAGAGGACTTGGACGCGAAGGGCTTGGTCGAACTACCGGGTAACTCCCAGGACCGAGCAGGCGCGGCGTGGGGAACATTCCTACGGATGCTCGAATACAAGTGTGAACGCGAAGGAACGCACTTCGTCGCTGTGAATCCGCGCGGAACAACGAAGGGGTGTGCCTCCTGCGGCGTTTCGACGGAGAAGCCGTTGTGGGTGCGCGAGCATTCGTGTCCGGCGTGTGGGTTTGAGGCAGATAGAGATGCGAACGCGGCGTGGAATATTCTTTCTCGCGGCATCAAGAAGCGGTTAGGAGCGGGACGCTCCGAATTAACGCCTGTGGAGACTGCGCTCCCTGTGGATACGCCTGTATCTGCAAAGTGCGTCATAGAAGCAGGAAGCCCCACCCTCAAGCGCGAGCCGTCAGGCGAGCGGTAGGGTGGGGTAGTTCACTGTCACGGCATGACGACTGACTCGATGAGGGCTCGGTGCCCACGACGAGATCGTTCCGAGAGGGCCTGATGTGAGACCCCGAGTTCCGATGCCAGCTCCTGTAGATTCGTTCGGCGAGGGACCTCGTAGTAGCCCTCGTCGACTGCGGCTTTGAGTATCGAAAACTGTCCGTCAGTGAGCTGGGACCCCTCTATCGACGGCGCGTCTTTCAGCGCAGTTATCCGTTCGATGTCGATATCGTATTCCTCGAACGCGTCACATGTCGAGGAAACCGCGTCTCGTTCCGGAAACAGGATACGGAACGTCCACCCCTCAGTACTCCCGCGAGCACTGACGACAGTCCCGTGCTCTCCTACCAGTACACGGGTGAGAAACCGGACCTGATCCGTCCAGTCCATTCGGAGTAACGTGTTTTGATCCTGGCTGGTGATGACCTGTGCGCTCCGCACCGTCTCGTCTTCGGTAATCGCCGTACCTACGGAATCAGTGTCTGCGTTCGTCGCCCGGAGCAGGGGAACAACCCGGTCAGTTCCGTATGTAGCAAACCTGACAGCGTCGAACTCCACTTCGGGCACAGCCTGGAACGTTCCGGACAGTGCGAACTGCTCGGTCGGAATGCCGGCTCGCATCATCGTGGCCATATGATATGTGGGTATCGCTCTCCGCACTCAATAGTACAAGGTACCAAAGCTGTGGGTGCCTGGGCTTGGCCAGCGAAATCCGGGGTTACTAGCTCTCTCACCGGCTGCTCTGTCCCTGCTATGGAAGGGCTGTCACAACTCCGTGTTCCCTTTGTCATCACGCATGGCAACTCAGATCTCACGGTTCCAGCCGTAGGTTACGTTCTAGTTACCTATCCCGGAAAACCGTTTATCGTTGCCTTGGAGCCCACCGCTGCTAGAGTCTCATTCTTTGTAGCAAAATAGGCTGAACTCCATCGAAGTGCGGACGGTCGCGAGCCTTGCGACGCTTTGGTCCGTTCTCAGGCGCTAGACCACTGATTGTTGCCGGGGACTCATGCCGAGAGAGCGAGTCGATTCAGTTCTGCGGAGTGGGTGGTATGGGTAATCAACACAGACTCTGTGATAAAATTTAGCATTTATTTTCATAACAGGTGTACTATTGTTAAGCCCACCCATCTCAGGCTGCGTTCGCTTCGGATACTGTTTCGGCTGAACGTTTTCAACTGATATATAACATACTCTGAGATAGGTAAATATGATAATCTCACACGTCAAATCAGCAAATTAATTCGTTAATAAGCGGGACTATCAATCATATACGTTGCCAGGGCTGCACGAATTAGCGACCCTGTAAGGGACGGATGTCCCGTTCACACAACGTCGACGCAGTTACCATCGCTTGAAACCCTTCAAACACCGATGGCACCAGATAGAATTCCGAGGGGCCAACGAGTGCTGATACTCGATTCGTTGTATCCATAGATTGGGTCTGTTGTCATTGTAGTCGTTCACATTTTGACTGATATGCCTAGCATGGTGTCGAGGCTCAGTGGTATGCCCATCGTGGACACGTATCGCCGCGTGTCGGGGGCGTGGCGAGAGTACGCTTTTAGAACTGTTTCAGCTATCTGGAAAGGTCCGCTCTCGAAATCCTCCACTTGAGAGACACAATATAGGTTGTACCGATCGCTCAGTAGGTGTTCCTACTGACCGAAACGGGCGACTAATCATATTAGTCACTACTGTTTGGGTGATATGGCGATTCAAACGACAGTCGGGTGGTCACTCATCACTTCCGGTATGGTAACGCTCCTGCTTGCGTATCTTCCGTACCCGTCGGTTTATTGGGGCATCGGTCTCCTTATCCTCGGTCTCTTCATCTTCGTTACTCGACGGCTCTACTGACCTCAGCAGCGCTCAGGTGGTGCCCTGTCGTGACTGAAGCTGGGGCGAGATACAGCAGTTGCTGAGAAACGCAACAGAGCCCGAAAAGGTTCGCTTGGCCCAGACAGTGTTCAGGTCAGTCGCTACGCAACGGACGCGGCTACGTTCTGTGGAACAGAGCGAGGTGGCGGAGTCCCGCATGAGTTTCCAACCCGCCGGCAAGTACCCCTGAGAGCATCCCGAGTGTACTGATGAACGTTGTAGTTCGAATGCGGTCGATCATACTGACGGTCGGATCTTCGAGACTGGGCCAGTCGGCCAGTAACTATGGGGAAAGACGATGGATTCGATGTCTCAGAGGGATTGTTCGTCCTGGTTTTCCCCCTCGTCGCCCTGATCCCTGTTCGACCCGCCACGGTCCGAATATTCCTCCCGTCCGATCGCTTCGGAACCGATCATGTTGAGTACGGCCTGGTGAACCGCGTCCGCTGAGTCGTACTCGTGACTATCAGTCTCTATCTCTTGGCCCCCGAGTATCGACTGTAACGTCTGGGAACCACGATTCGTTTCTATTTCGGCGTCTCCGTACTTCGAAAGTAGCATCTCCCGCTCGATTGGATACGTTTCAGACGCCAGTTCGTCGCCGAGGCTGCCGAAGTCGACGCCCAACTCCCGCGAGTCGGCTGTCTCCTCACTGCTGGACTGGTCGTTTGCCATACACTCCCTTCAGCGACCAGCCGGATAGGTGTTGTGGATTTTACAATTTCTGGCAAAATCACGGGCAGAGTAGTCCTGTAGACATCTCAGGGTTGGGAGCCGTGTTCCACCGGTTTACACGACAAGCGGAAGCCGTCGCTATCGCTGTGGCATCTGCTCCGACCTCTTGTCGCGGCCGTGCTGTTCAGCGAGGAGGGCGAACGCGTAACCGAGTAATCTACCCGGACTCCTAATTTAATAGGGCGAGTTTACTTGTGTGACGGCCGTGTTGTTCGAGGCGATGGTACAGACAGCAAAAGCGTCGGATACGCTTTCACGGATCGGAATCGTTTCCACACTGGTCGATGCCGCGGTCGCGTTCTCCCGCGGCCGGTCGAAAAGTGGACTCCTGCTGATCGCCTCGGCGGCGCTCTCCCAGCGTGTCCCGGGTATCGGGGTGGCCGTCTCGATACTGCTTCGACTCGGTCGTCGCCTGCGTTGAGTCGGCATTCCCCGTAGCCTTGCCGACGCTACGCCTCGGGATACAACGAGCGCGTCTTGTACGCAGTAGCACTCGTAGCCGAAGCAAGACGGTTTTTACGCCCGTTGTTTGCTAGGATAGAGTGTATGTAGCGGTTCATCTATGCGGTACGCAGTGATCGAGAGTACGCGGTCGGAGCGGATCACACACTTCTGTCGGGAGCATCAACCGGGGCCGGTCGGCACTGCCTCCGTTTACTATCCTCTCCGTCTCTCCTTCGAGCTTGCGACGTGTCTTGCCGGCCAGTGACCTGTTTTCGGTCTGCGTGGCGGCAGTCGACAGTTTGATATGTTGGACGGGTAACTAGTTGACAATGAGCGACAACCTAGCGACCACCGACGAGTCTATCGAGCCGGGCGAACCCGTTTACACGAAAGCCGGACAACTAGTGGGCCGCGTCAGTGGCTTCACAGACGATGGATTCGAAGTCGAAACAGTCGAAACGGGGGCCAGTGACGGTGTCGATCAGGAGGAGATCCCCGGGCAAGAGTTCGGCGAGGGGTATCTGATGTGGCAGTGCGAGGAGTGCGGAGAGATGGGCGAACTCGAAGACAGCTTTCCGTCCGCGTGCCCGAGCTGTGATGCCCCCAGAGAAGCGCTTTCGGAAGTCCGCGAAGACTGATCGAGCGTCGTTTGCCTGGCATCGGGTGGACTGCTGGGCTGGACTGATACTGTTGGCTGTAACTATTTTAAGATATTCGCCACCTCGGGTGGCGAAATTCTTCACAGACTTACAGCCGACAGTATGAGCTACACAGCGGACCGAGTGACGATAGTCGCCGCTGAGAAAACGACTGACTCGTCGCACCACAGTGATGTTGGCACAGGGAAAGGGAGTTGATCAGTGTGTGAGTCGAGACAACTGCCAGGAATCATACAGAGAACCACGATTTCTGTGACGACGAAACGCGTCGCTTCTCACAGCATCGCCGCTGAAGCGGTTCACAGTAGTGCGGCAGTGACCGACCGCTGATGACACGCCCGCGAGCCTGACATAACAGGCCGTGTCGATCAGAACGCCAGTAATATAACATTATTTTGCCCTGAAAGCACCAGCATATCGTCGAGGAGAGATATAGTGTTCCTAACAAAATGCTACAAGAGCATGTCTATGGTATGCAGAGACTCGTAGGAGACAGAAAGCGCCAGGACACTGGCCAGCGGACGCCGCAAAACACCGTTGTGGAAGGAGCAATGTAGGGATGTCCGGAACAGTTCTGATCTATAACCCCCGGAGCGGAAGTGGTGACCACGGTGACGCCGTCCGGGAGCGGGCAGCGGCACACGAGTACGATATCGAAGAGACCGAAGCGGCTGGCGACGCCGTTTCGCTGGCGGAAGCGGCCGCCGAGACGGGGTACGAAACGATTGTCGCCGCTGGGGGTGATGGAACTATCAACGAGGTCATCCGAGGGATCGACCAGGCGGACGCACTGGACAGTGTGACCCTCGGGGTTCTCCCACTCGGCACGGGAAACAACTTCGCACAGCAGTTGGGAATCACTGACATCGATACGGCGTTCGATGTCTTGACCGACGGCGAGCGACGTCGAATCGACCTCGGGCAGGCCAGCGACCGCCCCTTCGTCAACTCCTGTGTCGCGGGACTGACCGCCGAATCCAGCAGCGAGACGTCCCCCGCGATGAAAGACCGACTCGGTGTGCTGGCGTACGTCATCACGGGCCTCCGGTCGATGTCGGACTTCGATTCGCTCCGGCTTACTATCGACCCCGCCGACGATGACCAGTCCGCAGCGTGGGCCGGCGAGGCGATCTGTGTGCTCATCGGCAACGGTCGTCGGTTTACCACAACGGGCGGCGAGCAGGCAGACATGGAGGACGGTCTCCTCGACATCGTGGTGATCAAAGACGTCTCGACGTTGGACCTGATGAGCGACCGGATCACCGAGCGACTCCTGGGCAGTGATTCCGAACACATCATACGGTCGAAGGCGTCGTCGCTCACGATCACGAACCACGACCCCTCCACTGTCAGCTTCAGTTTAGACGGCGAAATAATCAGCCACCGGGAGCTTACAATCGACGTTCGCCCGGATACGTTGTCCGTCGCAGTGGGCGACGGATACGATCCGGATCCGGAATGAACCCGACAGAACAGACTGTCGTGATTATCCACTGTCTGCCAATGGTTTCATGTACACCGTAGATCTCCACACGCACACGCGGTTCTTCCACGGGTTCGAGAGCAGGCCGACAGCCTACGACCCACTCGGGGCCCAACTGGTGCGGCTCGCCAGCCGGTGGCACTCTCTGGACGGTGTGGCCCTGACTAATCACGACTACTCGCCCGGGTACGAAAGTGGGACGACCGAGACGCTGTTCGTTCCCGGTATCGAAATCTCGACGACGGCCGGGCACGTTCTGGTCGTCGGTCCCGACCCGCCTCGACGGACGACACCGGGGACGCTCACCCCAACCGAGGTCGTCTCGCTGGCACACGAACGAGGGTGTGCCGCGATTATCGCCCATCCGTTCCGCCGAAGTGATGTCCGCAAGAGCGGCGCGGAGTTCGATGCCGTCGAAGTGAACGGTAAGCACCCGGGGAACATAGAACGTGTCCGAAAGCTCGCGGACACACTATCGGTTCCCATTGTCGGCGGGAGCGACGCACACTATCCCTTCGAAGTCGGCCGCGCATTCACCCGAATCGAGGCGTCACGGCTCACCCCCGAAACCGTCGTCGAGGCTATTCAGGCGGGTCGAGTAGAGCCGCAACTTCGCAGTACAGCGTTCGACGAGGCTATCCAGACCGCATATCGGTACATACACCGATATCGGTAGGGTGTCAGGACAGCCCGCCGGTCAGGACCGTAATCTAAACGGCCCCGACGTCGAAGCGCGCGAACTCACTGTCGCTACGCGGAGCATATACGATGTCAGGATGATGAACGGCACTAACGCGACTGTGAACGTCAGGGCAACGAACAGAAGCAACGGTGACAGGCCGAAAACCCCGACATCGGGCAGGAGGCCAGCGTCGATAGCCAGTATCGCCCAGATGGTAACGATGATCGATGGAAGGGAGAAAACCAGCAGCGTTCGCGAGAGTTCTGAGATCTCCTTGCCGTAGTACAGCGTTTTGAAGTACTCGCGACCGGTCGCGAACATCTCGAACATTTCCATCAGGTCTGTGAATTCCTCTATCTTGTCGTCGTTCAGTTGGCTCCGGTACGTGGAGGTCATATTGTGCGTACTGTTCATCAACGGCCCGTAATCGGTCTCCAGTCCCAACCACAGGGCATAGAGGTCACCACCGTGGACCTGCTGAACCGCAATCTCCAATTCTTCCGCCGTCGCAGCAACTGAGTCTACGTACGTCGTGATATCTTCGGTGAACTCGTCACCGATATCGTCTTCGAGGTCCTCACTGGCACCTTCAAGCGAGTGTGCGCGCTCTTTGATTACCGTCGCCATCACCTTGAGGAACGAATCCGGATCTTTCGGTGCAGCGTCATTACCAGTGAGACCGCCGATGTCACGCCGGAACTCGATCATGCTTTCGATGCGTTTCTCCTGCGCGCCGATAGAGGTGATATCGTGGGAGAGGACGATAGAATTGATGGAGACGACGATGGACACGAGCAGGATGATCCCGCTGAGAAACGAGTTGAGAATCGTCTGGACGGCCGCAGTCTCGGTGAGGAGCATCTTCATCTCAAAGGTCCAGATCGAACCCATGAACACGATGCTCGCGAACGTCACAGAAAGCAATGCCCCAGTGACCGCGATCCGGTGTCCTTCAAGCAGTATCCACCGGCTGAATTTGAACCCGCGTCGTCCCACCGGGATGGGAAACCAACTTCGCAGCCATCCGAGGCGTTTTAAATCCATCGGGGAACCCCGCACGTCGACGTTGACAGTAACTCATCGCTGTTCGTTGCAACTGCCCACTCCAGCATGGCCCTGTAATACACAAACGGCTCCGTTCGGTCGTCGAACCGGGTATTTACGCCCCGACAGCGAGCGGGACCCCTCGGATCAGCAGCCCTTAAACCACGGCTGTCTTGCTGAAGCGGACGCTGATAGCGCTTCGTCGTGTGCTGTCCTGTCTTGGTCTCGTTTCGGTTCATTCGTTCAGTTGTCCTCTGATAACCATCCAGCGCAAGACTGCTCGTCCGATGATTCGCTATCCGGCTTGATACGGGCTTGGCTCCGGCTATAGCCCGTCTCGGATTAGAATATGAAGGTGAGGACGGCGAGCACCACGAAGATGATGACGAGCCACTTCGCGATATCCATGCTGAGGCCGGCGACGCCGCTCGCCCCCAGTACCCCTGTGATGAGCGCGAGCACGAGGAACAGTATCGCGAGACCAATGAGATCACCGCCAAACTGAAGCACGACGTTCTGTACTGGAATTATACTTTCCGCGGCTAACTGTGCGAGTACCATACTCCACTCTCCGAGACGAGTACATATCATACCAAGGTACTTTCATCTGTATCATCATTTCAGTAAACGACGTAGTGACTTCGCCACTCATGACCGTGACGCTGCAAGACCAAGATTCATTAGTTGGGGGCACTGGTTTTCATCGATGCCAACAATTCAGATCGAAGACGGCTCCCTCTGGTACGAAGAGACGGGGACCGGGCCGCCGCTCATTTGCCTCCACGGGGGCTGGCAGGACCACCGGTCGTGGCAGGCACAGGTCGACTACTTCGCTGACGAGTACAGAGTTATAACCGTCGACCTTCGAGGGCACGGTCGGACCGGCCCGACTGGGTCACGGCGGTACTCTGTCGACCTATTCGCAGATGATCTGGAGAAGCTGGTGGCGACGTTGGACGTGGACCGCCCGGTTTTGGCCGGCATCTCCGCCGGTGGGATGGTCATTCAGACCTATCTCGACCGACACCCGGATAGTGCCCGTGGCGCGGTCATTGGAGGACCGTTGCAGACGCTGCCGCCGATAGAACTTCCTCACGGAATGAAACAGCTGTTTTCACCCCTTCCGCTACTTTCGGGGTCGCTTTCCGCCGTTGGGCCGAAATTGACGTTCAAAACACTGCTGGATTCGATCCGGATGACGAACGGCGGCCACTGGCTCTCGCTCGACGAAACGGTGCGCAAGCAATCGCTGAATGCCGTCGATTCGATTTCTGCAACCGAGTTCCAGAAGATATTCCGAGCGCTCTACGAACGCGTGGCTCCGACGCTCTCACACGTTTCGACGCCGACACTCGTCCTGTACGGCGACCACGAGATACCACTCGTCAAGCGACAGGGTGAGCGAATCGCCCGAACTGTCCAGACGGGGACCGCGCAATCGATACCTGACTCCGGACACCTCGTCAACCAGGACCAGTCGGGCGGGTTCAACGAAGCTTGTTCGGCGTTTTTCGACGGATTGACCAAAGCAGCCGATGACGCGAAGGGCCGTTGACGGCGAGTTGGATCTGCGGGTACCCACTCGGGTATGGCCTCTGAGTTCTGCGGACTATCGTGTACCACCCTACAGGCTGGTTCACCCGCTCAGTCTCAAAACGGACTCAGTCGACGCCGGCGTTCAGGTGGCGTCAGCGCGTACGCCGCGACGACGTGTGCGACCACCATCGCTGCGAAGAAGCCGAAATTGATCCACCAATTGTTGTACCAGACGAGGTCGATACCCCAGGACCCGTCGACGAGAGGCCACAGCGGCTCGATGGGCGTGGAGATATCGGGCGCTGAGAGCATATCGGCGAAAACGTGACTGAGCCCCCCGGCGAAGAACGCGAGAAACGACGACAAAAACACCTGTCTACGGTCGAGTCGCTCGGTTCCGACCCACTCGTCGAGTTGATCGGTGAACACACCCGCCACTATCGCCGCACCGACGACGCTCGCAGACGTGACAAACAGAACCGTGTGCGTTACACCGTGATGATGAACTTGGTTCGGGAAAGCCGCAACGAGCCACAAGTCGATGTCAGGTATCAGTGATGCGACTACGGCGAGAATGACGAACCCGACACTTCGCCTGTCGTTCCACCGGAGCCAGGCCGGCAGCGCGAACAACAGGCCGAACGCGAGATGCCCAGAGATGTCTACGATCGTCTATCCCCCTTGATTGAGCTGATACCACTCATTCTCACCGTACGTTCAATCAGATGCCATTTAATCGGTGCGAAATTAACTGGATTGAGAACGCACGCTACAGTGACCCAAACGCTCTTTCCCTCCGATCTCATTCGGCCAATATGTCAATCCAGTCCGACAGTGACAGCGAGACGACCGAGGAATCCGTCGACGACAAGATCAAACGAGGTGGTGCATAGCCATGTGCGATATCAAAACCGGGGTAGAGCTCGAACTGTGGGTCGTAGACGACAATGGGCGACTGGCCGACGGCTCAGAGATCGTTGCTGCGCACGAACAGATAAAACCGGAGTTCATCGACCCGCTCGTTGAAGTCCAAACAGAACCCCACGAGGACGAGTTTGGATTGCGACGTGACCTGGAGACGACACTCCGGACCGGCGTCCGGGTGGCTGAAAAGCACGACAAACAGCTCGTCCCACTGGGACACCACTCACCTCATCGAATACGCAGGCGAACTGCAAACGGGGGGAGTTGTTCGAGGAGATCTACGGTGACGGGGTACAGAGCGCAAAGAACTGTGCCGGCACACACATTCACTTCCAGAAAGGGAGTGTGATAGACCAGTTGAACCTGCTGACTGCACTCGACCCGGCACTGGCGTTGCTGAACTCTTCCCCGTATTACTGTAGCGAAGCCGGTGATAGTTCCTCGCGAGCACGAGCCTATCGGACGAAGTGCGGGCAAGAGTTCCAGCAGTTCTGCGAGCTCTGGCCCTACGCAGGCAGTCTACAGGAATGGACGGACCGAGTCGATCAGGCGTACAACCACTTCAAGCACTTAGCGAGCAGCCGCGGTGTGAGCGCAGCGAAAGTCGATGAGTTGTTCGAAGCGGAGAATACCGTGCTCAATCCCGTCCGACTCCGGCGGTGCCAGCCGACCGTCGAGTGGCGAGCGCCCGACGCTGCACTGCCAAGCGAAGTGATCCAACTGGCAGTGGATGTCGGGGAGCTGGTTTCACAGACCGGCGAGAAGCCACTCGCTCATGGCCATCACGGTGTGTACTCGGATCGGATCGGAGTACCGGAGTTTCCCTCGCTTCGGGAACTGAGTCAAGAGGCGATCCACTCGGGACTGGAATCGACGGCGGTGGTAACCTACCTGCGGAAGATGGGATTCGACCCGTCGGAGTACGACCCGATCGCACCGGAATTTAGCGGCCCGCCGGTGCTCGGCGAATTGTCAGCACGGAAGATACGCCTCCAGCAGGCCAGCAAACTCCGGCAGGACATCAAAGCAATCGCAGTGTAGGTGAGTTCGGCCTTCGAGTGGCGTGGAGTGTGCGTCCGTTCTGGGTCCCGAGTAACGGACCTCTATATCGGCCAGGCTCACGCAGGGGCCAGCAGATGTGTTTTCCCCTCTGAACTATAACGGTACGTATGGTTTCGGTTTCCGACGGACGTGCGCTCGCGGAACAGATTATCAACGCGGTACTGGGAGGATACTCGACCCGTGTTGTTGGTGTCGACGGGAAAGCCGGACCGTACCTGACACGTCGCGAGGCATAGCTCGACTCGGCTGCGGTCGAAGCCTATCTCCGGGCGCTGAACGAGCGACTTACGAGGAAATCTGCTGTGGAAGGGACCGACGGCGAAGAGTTGGTTCCACAGCCGGAAGGCACTGTCCACCTCGTCGAACAGGCGACGGACGAGGAAGGGGCGAATCGCTGGACGGTCGAACTTAGCTGGACAACGCCGCCTGGTTCGATGCCCTCTCATCCGGAAGACGCCACTGCGTCTTCCGCCGACAACTGAGCGACAATAATGGTGTGTTTCGACACCCGACAATGTCGAGATCCGGACTCGGCGCTACCAGCGATGAGTACGTTCGCTACGGGAGACTCGTAACCGCGACAGACGCCGATGCATGAGTACACTATTCTCGGTCATTACGCGACAGGAACTACCTGTCAACAGAGTAATCAACGTGAAAGCCATTACCATTTCATAGACATCACAATGCACCAGCAATGGGAGTACAAGACGCTCGAACCGCCGAAGGGATTGACCAAGCGAGAGACGGTCGATCCAACAGAGGAACTCAACCGTCTCGGTACAGAGGGCTGGGAACTCGTCGAGACCATCAGCTACGACGGTGGCGGGACGAAACTACTGCTGTTCAAACGTCCAGTCTCACATGAGTGAGTTCTCTACGGGGGATACCTTACGTGAGCGAACGGACATCAACAAGTACTGGTTCTGGTTACTGCTCCAGGCCAACCGATGGCTCCTCGCCGTCGGACTCGCTTTCGTGATCTTCTTCGTATTCATGACTTGGGGCCTGCTGAAACCGGTGTCGCTGCACTCGACGATGGAGTCGAGCGACATGGTCGAGACGCTATTCTCCGGTCTTATCGGGGCTATCATCACGGGAACGACGTTGGTCGTCACGATCAATCAGCTCGTCCTCTCCCAGGAGATCAGCTCGCTTGGGAGCCAGCGCAGTCGGATGGACCTGACGATGGATTTCCGCCAGAATACGGACAGCCTCCTCGGGATGACGACACCCGCCGACCCTGCAGACTACCTCTATGAGCTTATCGAGACAAGCGAACAGCGAGCGAAGACACTGCGAAATACACTCTCCGAAACTGAAAATCAGGAGCTCCACGAACAAGTGGACGAGTACGTCGCCGATCTACTGGAGAACGCCAATCACGCACACAGCCTCCTCGAAGACGCAGATTTTGGCACCTTCGACGTCGTATCGCCCGCACTCGATTACAACTATGACCGGAAGATACACCATGTCCGCCGGCTCGGGATGGAGAACCGAGACTCCCTCACCAACGAGGAGCGAAGCGCGTTCCGAGATCTGCTAGAGGTGCTTACAATGTACGGACCAGTCCGCGAGTACATCAAGAACCTCTACATCCAGTGGGCGCTGGTGAAACTCTCACGAGCGATCCTGTATGCCGCCCTGGTTGCACTCACCACCGCTGGAGGGATGGTCATCTTCGTTGACCCGACAACGTTCCTCGGGACGGTCTTCGGCATCGAGACCGTTCTTTGGGTCGTTAGCGCCGCGTTCGCTATCTCTACGCTGCCATTTCTCCTGTTCATCTCCTTCATCCTCCGGCTCGCGACGCTCGCTAAACAGACGCTTTCGGTGGGACCGCTCATGCTTAGCTGACCGACTCCCGGATGCAATTGTGTATCTCGGTGAGCCGGTGCAAAAACACAGCAACGGGAGCGGTTCCATGACGGCTGAAACTATCGATATCCAGCCAGCATGGTGTCAAAATCGATTACCGAAACGGTTGTCACGATCTGCCCACCAGCGGTGCTTTCCTGTCAACGTCGACGTCCAGTGTTACTCGAAGTTCCAGCACATCAGGGTATCCAACTCATCCGACTGCCTGGCCACTGCACGAAGGACCAGTGCTTCGATCGCCGCGTCCGTCGGTCGCTGGCTGCGAACAGTGACTGTCACGACCTCTACGCACTCGTAGCGATACACTGCCAATTGTTACTATATCCGAAGTACTGAGTTCAACGGCAAGCAGTGTAAGCTTGCTGTGGACGGTCAACCGGTAGTGTTTAGTTTAGAGGGTTGTGTCAGCAAGCGAAATTCTAAAGCCAATTTCCAGCGGTGCTCGGTTCGTCGTGTCACAAA
>NZ_AOLW01000011.1:134710-135209 GCF_000336615.1 Haloarcula amylolytica JCM 13557 | reverse complement strand
AGTACAACTCAGGGATGTTTCGTATTCCCTACGAGAAACACAGAGGCTCAGCATCGTGTTTTGCTGTAGTCCTTTGAGAAGGATTTCTGTGAGATTTGTTGGCATGGCCCAAGAAAGTCGCTATGGAGAACATTGCTTCTTTTCGGACTCGTAGCGTTTATGAGAGCCCGCTTTTGTCCACCCCATCAGAATGGGATAGCCGCTCTGAGGACGATCTACAGGTAGAACCGCTGATCGGTGGTTCCGCTGGTTACAGGAGGAACTATTACTTTNTCAGAATGGGATAGCCGCTCTGAGGACGATCTACAGGTAGAACCGCTGATCGGTGGTTCCGCTGGTTACAGGAGGAACTATTACTTTCTCATATATACTTTCATAATGCTACTTTCAAGCATCCAGAAGGAGTCAAAATCGTCATATCTTCGTCGTACGGTAAAGATTGCCCCAGTCTCGGAAGACCGTGTGAGCGCTGGGTCCGCGTTGACGGATTTACGCCAGC